>NZ_AP022842.1:1396000-2086500 GCF_011398925.1 Bacillus sp. KH172YL63 | reverse complement strand
CCGGCGTTTATTATGATTATCCCCCCGGACCCGCTGAATATCATACACCTGGAGGCGTCATCAAGGGGCTTTTAGAAAAGAAATGGCAGTACCTCATCGAGGACGGACACCTTCAATCCATGTTTGATACGAGCTTGACGATTGGGGATGAAATCCTGCAGAAAGCACTCGGCAAGAGGACCGACACCTACATGAGAAGTATTGTTGCCACCATTCAGCAAAAACAAAATCAGATCATCAGGCATGACAATGGAAAGCTTCTGATCGTCCAAGGAGCTGCAGGAAGCGGAAAAACATCTGCTGCGATGCAGCGGATTGCTTATTTATTGTACAAATACCGCGGTTATCTGAAACCGGATCAGGTTATCCTTTTCTCTCCGAACGCGATGTTCAATCATTATGTTTCGAATGTTCTCCCTGAACTGGGTGAAGAGAACATGGAACAGGTCACTTTCCAGGAATATTTAGATCATCGGCTGAGCGGGGAATTCGAAATAGAAGGGCCGTACGAACAATTGGAGTATGTATTGACTTCCTCCGAACAACCATTTTATGACGCCCGGAAAGCAAGCATTACATTCAAAGCATCAATTGATTTCTTTCAGATGATTTACCGCTACAGGAAATCGCTGGAGACAGAAGGGATGATTTTTAAAGGTATCAAGTTCAAGGGGATTCCTATTGTAACAGGGGAACAGATCAGGGAAAGGTTTTATGGAGAAGATCAGCACCTCCGTTTACACAACAGGCTCGAGAAATTGAAGGAGTGGATTCAATCCAAACTTGATATCACCGAGAAAGAGGAACGGGGGAAGGCCTGGGTTGAAGAAGAAATCGAACTGCTGAGCAAAGAGGACTATCATAAAGCAGAGAAGCATCTGGCAAAGAAGGACCCATCCTTTGATTATGCAGATGAGTTTGACACGTTATCCCGATGTGTCGTCCGGAAACGATTCAAGCGGATCCGTAAGTGGGTCAACGGTTATTCATTCGTCGATGTGAAGAAGATCTATCAACAGCTTTACAAGGATACAAGTGTATCAACAGAGAAATTGAACATCCCGAAGAACTGGACCGCTATCTGTCATTTGACGTTGGGATCCCTGGAGGAAGGGAAACTTCTCTATGAAGATGCAACACCCTACTTATTATTAAAAGAGTTGTTATTGGGTTTCCAGTCGAACACCTACATCAAGCATGTACTGATTGATGAAGCCCAGGATTATTCTTCGTTCCAATTTGAATTTATCAAAAGACTGTTTCCTGCTGCAAAACTGACGGTTCTTGGTGACTTCAATCAGGCGATATTCGCCCATGCCCAGCACCATGTAGATTTCAATACATTGAGCACCTTATATGGAGCGGATGAAACGATCGCTGTAAAACTCGACCAGAGCTACCGTTCGACGAGGCCGATCATCGACTTCACCCGGGAACTTGTGCCGGACGGTGAACAGATCATCCCATTTGAACGGCAGGGCAAAAAGCCTGTATTGACTTCTGCTTCATCAAAAGAAGAATTGCACCGGCACATTGTCCGAAAAGTGGAAGAGTGGAAGAAAGAACAGTATCACTCGATTGCCATACTCTGTAAATCTGCCGCTGAAAGTGAGGAAGCATTTGCAGCCTTGGGAGAGATTCCTCACCTGAAGCTGATAGAAAGAGGGGCTCTCCAGTATGAACAGGGAGCGGTCGTCATTCCCGCCTACCTGGCCAAAGGAATCGAATTCGATGCGGTGATCATTTACAATGCATCGATGGACATTTATAAAGATCATAGTCTGCAAAGGTTATTCTATACCGCCTGCACGAGAGCCATGCATGAACTCCAACTATACAGTGTAGGCAAAGAGACACCGTTTCTTGAAGGAGTATCAGCAAACCTTTTTATCCGGGAGGAAATGGAGTGAAACTTCAACCCGGGTTCGCACAAAAGCCTGCTAATTGATAGGATAGGCAAGCGTCCATATTTCGTGAAACGGCCGGTTTGCCATATGGCAAACCGGCCGCATTCTTTCAAAAGAAACTTGTATTCTTCTGCTTATTTTGAAATAATTGGTAGAGTTTATAAATTCATATTTTAACAGACCCTCAAGAGGAAGCTTTACCCATGCAGCCCAGAAGGCTATTATTTATTCACTACATATTGAAAGAAGTGACGCACATGCCACAAGCTTCATTGAAACCATCCGCAAATCCCACGATTTATGGGATTCTAATCGCAATCAGTTCAGGGCATTTCATCAATGACACCTTGCAGGCCGTTGTACCCGCCATGTTTCCGATCATCGAAGAGTCGCTTCAGTTGAGTTATACCCAAATCGGCTGGATCGCATTTGCCCTCAACATGACGTCTTCCTTGCTGCAGCCGGTATTCGGGTTTTATGCAGATATCCGTTCAAGGCCATTTTTGCTTCCGCTCGGGATGGCTTCGAGCCTTGCCGGACTGATCGGATTTGCCTTGTCAGGGCATTTTATCTGGATCATTCTTTCCGTTTTATTGATCGGCTTTGGGTCAGCGATCTTTCACCCTGAGGGATCAAGGGTTGCTTATATGGCAGCAGGGAGAAGACGGGGACTGGCTCAATCGATTTACCAGGTGGGCGGCAACACCGGTCAATCACTTGCGCCGTTGATTACCGCCTTTGTCTTTGTCCCGTATGGCCAAAAGGGTGCACTATGGTTCTCGATTCTGGCGGTTATCGGCATCATAGTGTTATTCAGCGTTTCCCGATGGTATGCTGAACGGATCCAATCAAGAGAGACCTTACCCACTAGGTCTAAAGGAGAAAAAACGCCTATAAATCCAAAAATCAAATGGGCAATGGTTTTCGTTGTATTCCTTGTATTTGCAAGAAGCTGGTACGGGGCCGGTTTATCGAATTACTACCAGTTTTATTTAATCGATGATTACGGACTGTCCATTAAACAAGCACAGCCGTACATATTCACGTTCATGTTTGCCGGGGTACTCGGCACTTTCCTTGGAGGTCCGTTGGCAGACCGGTTTGGGAAAAGAAATATTATTTTCTTCTCCATGCTCGGAGCGGCACCGTTCACCCTCGCTTTACCGTATTTATCTTTACCTCTTGTCTATCCGGTGATTTTCACCATCGGACTCATATTATCATCAAGCTTCAGTGTAATTGTCGTATATGCACAAGAGCTTTTACCGAAAAAAATCGGAATGGTATCCGGACTCACAGTCGGACTCGCTTTCGGAATGGGGGCAGTCGGTGCGGTCATCTTCGGGGGATTGGCAGACGTGTATACGATCCGTTTTGTCATGGTTCTTTGCAGCTTCCTACCACTTTTCGGTATGTTGACATTCTTCCTGCCGACAGATGATGCTGTGCGGGGGTTTCATAAAGAGTGACGTAGAAAAGGATGTATGCAAGTGCTTCGCCGTTTCGTCTGTCAAAACAAATGACAAACCGTTAGATAGGCAACCTAACTTGGGGAGAAATAAGGATAGACAAAGAAACTTATGTTCTATTAAAGAGCAGGTTAATCGAATAGGAAATCACACATTCATTATACAAATTTTAGTAATTTTATGATTGCTAAATTAATTGGAGGGGATATTATTGCACGAACTTTCTGGACACGAGCTAAATCCCGAACTTCACGATATGAAGAAATTGGACATTGTAGTAATACAGGCGGTATTAGATGAGTTACAAAAAGAAAATAACAATAAAAGATAAATTAAAATCGCCACACCAAACTCCTTTATAATCGCTGAGAGAATAAACACAGAGGAACCTGATATCAATAATATTCCTTTATTAGACAAAGCGATTCTAAAGTCTGAGGATACTACCTTCAAGTTGATGCAAGAAGGAAGAGTTGCCAACTTGCACGCTATGATTGTGTTGAACAATGTTAAGATAATTCCATTTTCTAATCCTGATATTCAAATGGAAAGTGAAAGTTTCGCCATTTATACCGACCATATTATGGGGATAACTTTGACGGATTAGATTATTGGCTTTAATTGAAGATCGTTAAACCGGTATCAATTTAATTTACCAGACAAAAAAGAGACTGGAACAAAAGATTGCCTACCAATAAAAAATCCGAACGAATGATTTGTCAAAAATCTACTTCGTTCGGATCTTTTGTTATATCCCTCATACATATATACATATATTTAGCAGGGTCCAGCTGTTGATTGGAGTGCAAGGCGAAGACTCCTTCGGGAAAAGCGGGGTAGGTGAGAACCCGCAGGAGCGTCAGCGACGAGGAGGCTCACCGCCGCCCGAGGAAAGCGAAGCCTTGCACGGAAATCAACAGCGGTTGATCATAATGAATTGAATTTTATAGAAATTCGTGCTTTGAGTAAGAGGACATAGATATGTCCCGAACCCTTTTTACTTTTTGCTGACGGTTTGGTAGGCGATATGAATGTCTTTAAGACCACCTCAAAAGCTGAACATTATATTCTTTCACAGGTCATCCAATTATCATTCACTTAAGCCTTCACGTAAACGCCAAGTATATGATAAACAACACACTCAGAACATACATAATCGGATGAACGTCTTTCCACTTTTTCAGTGAAATCATTGCAAATGGATACAAGATAAACCCAAAAGCTATTCCCGTCGCGACACTGAAAGTCAACGGCATCATGATGATCGTGACAAAGGACGGTATGACAATTTCGAGCGCATTCCAATTAATATGTCTCACTTCACTGGCCATCAATGCCCCGACAATGATGAGGGCAGGGGCCGTCACCTCAGGCGTGATGACAGACAAAATAGGTGAAAAGAACAGGGCAATCGAGAAGCACAGGGCGATGATGACAGACGTGAACCCGGTTCTCCCGCCTACGGCAACGCCTGCCGACGATTCTACAAAGGAAGCTGTTGTAGAAGTACCGAATATGGCTCCGGCAACACCTGAAGCAGAGTCTGCAAGCAGCGCTCTCCCTGCATTTGGTATTTGATTATCCTTCAAAATCCCTGCCTGACTTGCCACTGCAATCAATGCCCCTGCAGTATCAAAGAAGGCGACGAATAGAAACGTAAAGATGACGGCGAGAATGTCCATCGAAAAAATGTCCCCCAGATGAGCGAATACGACTCCAAAAGTGGGATCTAGACTTGGAACCTTGCCAATAATGGTTTCAGGAACAGAGATTTCTCCTACAGTCATCCCGATCACTGTGGTGACGACCATCCCATAGAAAATTCCGCCTTTTATGCCTTTAACGAGCATCATCAAGGTGATGATGAATCCGAAAACAGCAAGGAGTGTAGAAGGCGAAGAGAGATGTCCGATCGAGACGAATGTCTCTGGATTGCTCACGACAAGTCCTGCATTTTTGAAGCCGATAAAGGCTACGAAAAAACCGATCCCGCCGGCAATGGCATATTTCAGATCCTGGGGGATGACATTGATGATCTTCTCACGGATCTTCATTACACTCAGGATCATAAAGATAACACCTGCGACGAAAACACCGGTCAAAGCGACTTCCCATTCAACCCCCATCCCGATGCATACCGAGAAAGTGAAGAAAGAGTTCAGACCCATGCTCGGCGCAATGCCGATCGGGAAATTGGCGAGGATCCCAATCAACAGTGATCCAACAATCGCAGACAGGGCGGTCGCGGTGAACAGCGCACCTTTATCCATACCAGCCTGACTGAGGATGATTGGATTCACGACGAGAATATAAGCCATCGACAGGAACGTCGTGATCCCGGCCAATGTCTCTTTTCTATAATTTGTTCCTCTTTCAGCAAATTGAAAAAATGTTTTCATGCATATCCCTCCAGGAAGAAAATAAAAAAAGACTCTGGTGCAGAATCACACCAGAGTCATATACACAAAATAAAATAGTCTCCCATTTCATCT
Source organism: Bacillus sp. KH172YL63 (assembly GCF_011398925.1). NCBI lineage: Bacteria > Bacillati > Bacillota > Bacilli > Caryophanales > Bacillaceae > Bacillus > Bacillus sp. KH172YL63. The sequence continues at coordinate 2,080,632 of NZ_AP022842.1, read as the reverse complement.
TGTAGACAAGCCATTTAGGGTAGCTGGTAGAAACGTCCAGGCCATATTCCTGAACTTATACAAGGTATCTGTTTTTTGCTATAATTGAATTAGAAGCATCATATCAAGTCGCCGACAAGTGGTCAATGGCACGAAAAAAAGTCCATGAATTCTTTATTTTCTAAATTGGTGATTTATTATCAATATCCCGAAACACACTATACATAGGCAAAGAAAAAAGCTATATTAAGTGAATACACTTGAATAGAGAAACTTCATCTATTACGTTGATTGATATAGGAGGAAATTGAATCATGTCTTCATTAAAGCCAGGTACAGTAGTGGATTTATTCGTCGATCAAGAAATGCCCTACGGCTTCTTTCTTACGAATGATGTTGATCGTGTACTATTGCACCATTCTGAAATAACAGAAGAAATCCAGGAAGGAGATACTGTAAAGGTATTCCTTTATCACGATAAGGAAGTCCGTCTGACTTCGACTATGCGGATCCCTAAGATTCAGGTAGGGGCATACGGTTGGGCAGAAGTGGTGGATAAGCGAGAGGATCTCGGTGTATTCGTCAACATCGGACTGCCAAAAGATATACTCGTTTCAGCTGACGATCTGCCGAAATTCACCGAGCTGTGGCCGAATCCCGGCGATCAGCTGTTCTTGACATTGAACCGGGACAAGCAGGATCGTCTGTACGGGAAGCTTGCTACAGAGAATATCATTGAACAGGTTGCCAGACGCGCTTCCACTGACATGATGAACGGGAAGGTGCAGGGGAGAGTGTACCGTCTATTAAGAGTCGGAACGTTCTTCTTATCCGAGCAGGGGTATCGCTGCTTCGTTCATATGAACGAACGTAGAGCAGAACCGAGACTTGGGGAACTTGTAGAGGGAAGAGTCATCGATGTGAAAGATGACGGGAACCTGAACGTATCATTCCTTCCGTTAAAACAAGAAAAAATGCAGGATGATGCAGAGGTGATCCTCGAGTATCTTGCACAGCGGAACGGGGCGATTCCTTTCTGGGATAAGAGCCAGCCGGAGGAAATCAAAGACCGCTTCAATATGAGTAAAGCATCGTTCAAGCGGGCACTTGGTAAACTGATGAAAGAAGGTCAGGTTTATCAGGAAGAAGGCTGGACGTATATAAAGAAATAATGAGTAAAAGAGTGCCGGACAAGAAGTCGGCACTCTTTTTTATTTATCCTTTTTCCACCGTACGTCCCTCACTGGGTTCTCCAAACATTTCATACCGCTTATAAGGCCTGATTGGTAAAGAAGTGCCGATCAGTGCGATGATCGCGCACCCGATGAGGATGGTAGAATACCCCTTCCATGCCACAATGGTTAAAAGGCCGAAGACGATCAGGTCGAGGACCGAGTCCACAATGGATAGAAGTGAAATGGTAGTCGCCCTGATGCCTGATGGAATCAGATCATTGCTTAATTGTGAATAGATGGGATATCGAATCGCTTTAACAAGACGAATAAGGAAAAATGAGCCGAGAACGATCCAAAGCGATGAGCCGAAAAGTGCCGATAACAGAAGCCCCAGCACCGTCAGCAAACCCGATACATTCATCAACGCCACCCGCCCGAAACGGGACGTCAGCAGTGAGATAGAATTCGAAGCTATATAACCGAAGACAGCAGATACAGCGTAAAATGCTCCGATCAAATATACCGGTACACCTGCATCCTTCATCAACGGTTGATCGAAGTACTGATACACCGCCCCGGCAGGGATGAAAACCAGCGTGACGTTCAAAAACATGATCAGCAGCTGCGGTGCTTTCCGGATCACCGAGATTCCGCTCTTCAACTGGGAAAATGGGTTTTCCTTCGTGTACGAGTCACGAGCGGGCTGCCGGATCTTTAAGATCAGGATGAGCTCTATCACATGAAAGCCAAGCCCGAGCATGATAAGAAAGTTAAATTGACTGTCTGCCAAGTCCTTTGCCAAGTAAGATCCGAATAGAACCGCGATCAGCATGGAGACAAATGATGCAGACTGAATTCTTCCCATGGCGTGATCCATTGTATTCTCTTCATTTGATTCTTTAAGAGAATCATAGATTAATGCCTCATCAGCCCCTGAAAAGAAGGTTACACTAAATCCGTTGATAAAGCTGTACAGGAAAAACATCCATGGTTCATACGCGAATAATAAAAGGGAGATGCTGATGAATTTCAAGCATGAACCGAGAAAGAAAGAATGTCTCGCCCCGAACCTGTCAGCTATGATACCTGTCGGGAGTTCCCCAAGTAACACAGCACCGCTCCAAAACATGAGCACGATTAAAATATCTGAGGATGTCAACCCTCTCTCAAAGTAAAACAAAGTCAACACCGGTTGTAGAAAACTGATTGAACCAAAAAAAGAAATCCAAAATAGCATCCTGATATTATGGGATGCGAGTGTTTGAGTCTTCAATATATTCTCCTGCTTCCTTCATGAAATCCGATACGGAAGAAGGAGCGTCCTTTATTTAATGGTCAATGGTCACTCCTTCTTGGTTGAATAAAGCATATGTAAATATATTTTTAGCATGATTTTTCCTCCTATGGTTTGATTCATTAAGTGTAGCATAAGGGGTGAGGTGTACACGCTGGATTTCTTCGACAAATTCCAACAACAGGAAGAAGCGAACCGAGCAAATCAAGGGATTAACGGCATATATTGTGGAGGACTTCCTCGGTTCTTCTTCTTAAAATGTTCTAAATGATCAAAAATATACAAAAATCTTTCATTTAGAAACATGGTGGCTTTCTGAATGAATAGTGGCTTCCGCGGACTCATGCGTATCCATCAATTTCAAAATCCTTAGTCGGTTAAAACGCTGAATGAAAATGATGGGAAGATTGAATAGGATGCCATAAAGCAGCATGCACCAGGACAGTGTTCCGGTATTGAATATAAAGAACAACGGGGCAGGCAGCATTTGGAGCCAGTGGGATAATTCCGCCCGGTTGATTTCACAGAGGAACTCGTTCCTGCCACGGTGTGAAAAAAGACAAATCTCATCCTTCCTGCCGACAGACTGAAACAATCCACCTGCATCGGGTATATATGCTTTCCACTTCTTTATGTGAACAAACCGGTAAAATCCTTCTTCAACTTCCCACCTCCCGTGAAGAAAGATGGAAGTGAGTGATGCGAGATGTTGTCGATGGATTCTTGAAGTCAGATAAGATACACCAAGATGAATCGTGATCCATGCCACGATATTGAAGGTAAGGTTCATTTCATTCTTTCATCCTTTCCCCGGTCGAGGAACACATACCGATCCTTCCACTGGGTCGATTTCAATATGAAGGTATTCAGAAATGAATAGGAAAAGGTGACAATAAAAAACAGAAGGTGAACAGGGAATATGAGTGAATCAAAAATCGTGAAATCACCTATCTTCCTCAACTGGAAATAAAGAGTAAGGACAATCAGAGCGTATTGCATCATATACAGGGACGGATTTGTGGAGATCATTCCAATAGATTGAAAAAGAAAGGATGTGAGGAATGAGATCCATATAGACACGACGAATAAGAGAAATATATTCGTCGATTTCGCACCGGATGCGAAACTTTTTGACCAGCCCCGAAAAAGCTCCCCTAAACCATGTGAATACATTCTCATGGAAATGGCATCTTTTCCGCTGACTGCATCAGTCATTTCACCAAGTGTTTTCGCATGCTGACTCAATGAGAAATGCTCGACCATTTCTCCTTTAACGGCTTCGTGTCCACCAATCTTCTCGTACACTGCTCGGGAACAAAGGAAACACTGCCCGAAACCGCCTGAAGGCTTCATCCATCGTCCGAAGAGGTGGGTGATATTCGTAGATGCAAATACAACGAGGTGAAAGATCATGGAAAGACTTTCAGACCCGGTTTGCATTTTATGATAGGGATGAATGCTTAAGACGCCTTGACATTGATTTCTTTTATACGTTTCGGCGATTCGGAGAAGCCCTGCTCGCTCAAACCACGTGTCACTGTCGACAAACATCAGCCATTCACCATTGGCTTGCCTGGCTCCATTCCAGCAAGCCCACGATTTCCCGTTCCAGCCGTGGGGGAGCGGGGGATTATCCAATACGGTCACGCCGTATGTTTCGGCGATTTGTTTTGTTCGATCACTTGAACCGTCATTGACGACGATCACTTCACTCGGTTGTATAAATTGGGATTGAATACTTGAGAGCAAACGGCCGATGGTGTTTTCTTCATTTCTGGCAGGAATGATGATGGAGCATTTTTTGACAAGATAACCATTCCTGACATGGATGGATCTTTTTACAAGTGGAATTCTGCTAAAGAGAAGCCACGTAAGAGCGATAACGGCAAATCCGATATACATACTTGTCACCTTCTGTTTTTTTATCGCCATTGTATCCATCCTGCACGCTCTGCATACATCTGTGCAAACATACGTATGAAAAAGACAAAGTTGGGCACACTGGAGAGCTGAAAAGTACTGGGGAATCTTGCTCCCAAGGAGGAATTGATCATGAAAAAGAAGTGTATCATCGTTGGAGGCGGTTTAGGCGGGATGTCTACAGCCATTCGCCTCGCTTCTGAAGGCTATGATGTGACCATTGTGGAAAAAGGCGAAAGACTTGGCGGAAAGCTCAATAAGCGGGAAGGAAAAGGATTCTCCTTTGATACAGGTCCTTCGATCCTCACCATGCCTTGGGTACTTGAAAAGGTATTTGCCCATGCAAATAGGGATCTGTATGACTACCTGGATATCATCAGGGTGGAACCGGGCTGGAGGACGTTCTTTGAAGATGGAAAGAGGATGGATGTATCAAGTGATTTACCCACCATGCTGGAGGAATTAAAGAAAACATCAGGCGAAGATGCAGACCATTTCTTCAACTATTTAAGCTATTGTTCGAAAATGTATGAATTGACAATGAAAAGTTTTTATAAAAAGAGCCTCAACGGCTTACAAGATCTCCGTGCCATGCATCCTGTGAAAGAGTTGCTTCAGATGGATCCGATGAAATCTCTCGATGCTGCAAACCGCAAGTTTTTTAAAGATAAGCACGTCAGGCAGCTTTTCAATTTCCTGATCATGTATGTCGGATCCTCACCCTATCACGCACCAGCAGTCATGTCCCAGCTTGCTCACGTTCAATTGGGACTCGGTGTTCATTATGTCAAAGGAGGGATGTACAAGATTGCAGAAGCGATGGCTAAAGTGCTTGAGGAACTAGGTGTCGAGGTCAGGCTGCAGTGCGAAGTAGAAGATATCCTTACATCAGGTTCCAGGGCAACCGGCATCAAAACCAAGATTGGGGAAGAACTGAAGGCCGATATCGTCGTGTCGAATCTGGAAGCGATCCCTTGCTATAAATCCCTGCTTGCAGATTATCATGAGTCAGAGAAGGAAGTACAGGACCTGAACAAATACGCTCCGACTGTATCCGGTCTCGTCCTTTTGCTCGGTGTAGACCGGAAATATGATCATCTTGCACACCATAATTTCTTCTTCAGCAATGATTCGAAGAAAGAATTCAGGCAAATGTTTGACGAGCAGGTGTTAGCCGATGATCCGACAGTCTATATCGGTATTTCATCCAAGTCCGACCCAACACAGGCACCGGAAGGGAAAGAGAACCTGTTCGTGCTGACCCATGTCCCGCCATTGAAGGACGGGGAAGACTGGACGGTCTATCAGGAAGAATACCGTCATACCATTCTGGAAAAGCTTGAACGCATGGGCGTGACGAATTTACGAAATCACATAGAATACGAAATGACCTTCACGCCAAACGACATCCAAAACTTATATGGATCAAACGGCGGGTCGATTTATGGTACGGTAACGGACCGTAAGCTAAACGGGGGCTTCAAAATACCAAACAAAAGCAGAGTTCTCTCTAATATGTATTTCGTCGGAGGGTCAACCCACCCAGGCGGGGGTGTACCGATGGTTTCCCTTTCCGGTCAACTGACGGCAGAACTGATCCTCGAGGAACAGCTCAAGCTGAACCGCTATATAGGATAAAAAAGAGGTGAAGAAGCCATGCGCTCCTTCACCTCTCTTTTTCTGCAGGAAGGTCAACCATATCCGAGTTATTCGCCTCGGCATCATCTTCCTCCGGGTACGGATCAAAGAAATTCACGACCCTGCCCGGACCATCAAACCCTATGACTTGTTCGGTATCAGCATCTTTCCTGTTTCTTTTCTTCATAAAAAAACCCCCTTTCCTTTCCATTAGTTTGGAGGGAAAGAGGGTGTTTCATTCAATGCTGTTTTACCAGTGGTTCTGAATGAATTCATCACGCCCGGATTTGGCACGGTCTTCTTTATATTCATCAGGATTTTTTTTATAAAATTTTTGATGATACTCTTCCGCCGGATAAAATTGAGAGGCGGGAAGGATACCTGTTACGATCGGTTTCTTGAATTTTCCGCTTTCTGCAAGCTCATTTTTCGTTTTTTCAGCCAATTGTTTCTGTTCCTCATTATGATAAAAGACCGCTGTCCGGTACTGATCTCCCCGATCATGGAACTGACCATCTGGATCGGTTGGGTCAATCTGCGGCCAGTACAGCTCTAACAGCCTCTCATAAGGGAAAAGGGACGGGTCAAATGTGATTTGGACGGCTTCGTAATGGCCGGTATCCCCTTGTTTAATCTCTTTATAGGTCGGGTTCTCGAGATGCCCGCCGGTATACCCGGAAACAACGTCGATGATGCCCGGTAATTCATCAAATGGTTTGACCATGCACCAAAAACAGCCACCGGCAAAGGTAGCCAATTCCTTCTTTACGTTCATGCTGAATCCTCCAATATCAAATATGCTTCTTTAAAGCATTAAAGTGTAAGCTTGAAACAGATTTTATCACGAATAAAATGTGGCGACAACATTTTTCACTCCGACGGTCAGATGGATGACCCGATGGCAGTTCTTCACACAGGATCGTGCATTTAGGACGACAAAAAATGTAAGCGCTGCTACAACTTTCAACAAATTTTGAAAATAGGATTCACTAACCCCGGGAATTTGTGTATAATTCTGATGAACGGAACAATTGTATACGATATGAGATTAGGTGAAGCGAAAGTACACTTACTTTTTAGCTTCTTAATAGGGAAGTTGGTGAAATTCCAACGCGGTCCCGCCACTGTAAATGGTAGTAAGCTGCACAATGATGGCCACTGTACAAATCTGTATGGGAAGGCGCAGCGAACAATGACCATGAGCCAGGAGACCTGCCTGATGTCTTTCGCACCAGATTCTACGCGGATAGAAAGGTGTAATGTGCCGGTTATTTATGTAACCATTCATGCATTTTACACAACACCTCTCATCCAGAGGTGTTTTTTTGTCTGACTACACACAACCACAGGGGGAAAGAACATGACACACTTTTGGAAAATCACACTGGCATTATTATTATCCATCGGGGTCCTGTCTGCATGCGGAACCGGGGATCAGGAAAGTAAGCAAGGAAAGCAGGAAGCTGTCACCGAGGAAAATGGTGCAGCATATCCACTGTCTGTAAATGATGCACTGGAGCATAAAGTGACTTTGGAAGAACAACCTAAACATATCGTTTCTTTAATTCCGAGTAATACAGAAATCTTATTTGAATTGGGACTGAATGATGAGGTTGTCGGCGTATCCGATTTTGACAATTATCCGGAAGAAGCAGCGGAAAAAGAAAAAATCGGAGGAATGGAGTTCAACGTAGAGAAAATTGTCTCCCTGAAGCCAGACCTCGTCCTTGCACATGAAAGCACGGCAACATCGGCAGAGGCTGGATTGACACAGCTGAAAGATGCAGGAATCAATGTCTTCATCGTTCAAGATGCGAAAAGCTTTGATGAAGTATACAGTACGATCGAGAATATCGGCATGCTTGTAGGAAAGAATGAAGAGGCAGAAAACGTCATCTCTGGCATGAAAGCCGACCTTCAATCCATTGAAGAAAAAGTGCAGGATGTCAAAGAGAAAAAACAGGTGTATGTGGAAGTATCTCCATCTCCTGATATTTATTCAACAGGTAAACATACCTTCATTGATCAAATGCTGACCATGTTAGGGGCAGAAAATGTGATGGGTGGCGAAGAAGGCTGGGTGCAGGTGAACCAGGAAGCTGTCATTTCATCCAATCCTGATGTCATCATCACAACATATGGCTACTACAGTGAGGATCCCAAGGAACAAGTCCTGTCAAGAGATGGCTGGAAAGATGTAAAAGCTGTCAAGGAAGGGAACGTTCATGATGTCCACTCAGATCTTGTTACCCGTACCGGTCCAAGATTGGTAGAAGGAGTAGAGGAAATTGCCAAGTCAATCTATCCGGAGATATTTGCAGAATAAAATATGGCTCACATATATGTGCGCAGGGATATTTCTTATTTTATCCCTGCTTGCAGGCATATCGATCGGGACAATCCATATACCACCGGGAGATATTATTTCCATCATAGGGTCTGAGATCATTGGGGTTCATCTGCCCCAATCCATCGACCCGATGACCAAGAACATCGTTTTTACCATTCGTTTACCGCGCGTATTACTAGCCCTGTTAGTCGGAAGCTCCCTGGCGATTGCCGGGGCTTCTTTTCAAGGGCTGCTCCGTAATCCACTTGCTGACCCGTATACACTTGGGGTCTCATCAGGTGCTTCAGTAGGGGCAGTCGTTACATTATTTTTCAATTTAAGCATTCCTGTCATAGGGGCGTTTACGCTTCCCTTTTTCAGTATCCTTTGTTCTGTGATCACCGTATTCCTCGTATTATGGTTTGCTCAAAAAGTGGAAAAGGCGATGAAAGTAGAAACAATCATCCTCACAGGTATCATATTCAGTTCCTTTTTAGGATCGCTGATCTCACTGATGATCGCCTTGACAGGGGAGGAGTTGCGACAGATCATCGGCTGGCTCCTCGGAAGCGTTTCTATGAGGGGATGGGACTATATTACAATCATCCTGCCGTTTTTCATCATCGGCATTACGATATTATTCTTTAACAGCAAAGAACTGAACGGAATGAGTTTCGGGGAAGAACAGGCCCGTCATATCGGCATATCTGTACATAGAAGAAAAATGATGATCCTGATCGCAGGGAGTATCCTCACCGGTTCAGCTGTCGCTGTCTCTGGTACGATCGGCTTTGTCGGCCTTGTGATTCCTCATTTTCTAAGAAGAATCATCGGACATGACCATAAGCATCTCCTTCCATTGTCGATCATAACAGGCGGGGGATTCCTCGTACTTGCCGACCTCATTTCAAGAACGATCATTTCTCCGACAGAACTTCCGATCGGAGTGATCACCGCGTTGATCGGGGCACCTATGTTTGCCTATATACTTCTTAAGAAAAGAGGGTTGTCTTCATGATCGATGTTCAACATGTTTCAGCCGGCTACAACGGGCGGAAAATGATCCGGAACATGAACTTCCATATCCATCAAGGGGAATTCTTCGGAATCCTCGGCCCCAATGGGAGCGGGAAAACAACCTTGATGAAAGCAATCACCGGCCTCCTTCCATTAATGGAGGGGACCATCCAACTGAAGGGGAAGCCGTTGGGGCAGTATTCCTCAAAAGAATTGGCAAAGAATATCGCTGTCCTGCCGCAGCTGTCGGCAGAAACATTTTCTTATCAAGTTCGGGAGACGGTGATGCTCGGCAGATATGCCCATCAGAAGGGGTTATTCAAAGGGGCGTCTATCCGGGATGGAGAGATTGTGGACAAAGTGATGGAACAGACTGGCATCAGCAAGTTTCAATCCCGTTATCTCCATGAATTGTCCGGTGGGGAGCGACAGCGGGTATTCCTGGCTCAGGCACTTGCCCAGGAGCCAAAGATTCTCCTCTTGGATGAACCGACGAATCACCTTGATCTCACTTTCCAAAAATCACTTCTCGATTTGATCAAAAGCCAGACGATACAGGAAAATCTTACGGTCGTATCCATCTTCCACGATTTGAATTTAGCGAGTCTCTACTGTGACAGGTTACTTCTGTTGAATAACGGTGAAACCCGTATGCTTCACCATCCCGAAGAAGTACTGAAGGAAGAGCATATTGAAGAGGTGTACCAGACAAAAGTGCAAAAACAGGCCCATCCCATTGTTGCAAAGCCCCAAATGGTTCTTGTACCAGAAGGGGAGGAACGGGAAGACATGTTACTGGACGGCCGTTTCCTCACACTGAAAGAGGATTGTATCCATTTCTCTGCTCCTTCCCCGCTGAAATGCATGTCATCAGGTATTATCGGGTCCGGGATCGGGTGGTATACGGATTTTATCAACCGGAGCGTTCCGGTTGATTATAATTGTTCAGATTACCAGCACGATATGAAAGAATACCTCATCGAAAAGCAATTAGATCCGTCTTTATCCGTCGGGATGATGACGGCGCTGCCTTTGACGAATATGATTTCAGACAGATTTGAACACGACGGGCGATCTGTCTTTATCGTCGTGACAGCAGGGGTCGGAAATGCCATGGATGTGTCAACGAGTTATCAATATGACATTGATTATAAGCCTGGAACGATCAACACGTGGGTGTTCATCAATGGTCATTTATCAGATGAAGCATACATCGAAGCATTGGTCACAGCAACCGAGGCGAAAGTCAGGGCCCTTCAGGATATGGATGTAAGGGACAAACGGACAGGAACACTTGCCACCGGGACACCGACAGACAGCATCCTGATTGCTTCCAATCAGAAAGGCGAGATCGAGCCTTTCGCAGGACCGATCACACCGTTTGGTAAACTGATTGGCCGCGGTGTGTATGAAGTGACGAAAAAAGCCATTCAACGCTACGGAGAGAATAAATGACCCCCTGATTAGGTGATCAAGGAAGGGAGGATGCGTATATGGGACATATCATCTTCATATCCGGAGGAGTGAGGAGCGGCAAAAGTTCACTCGCTGAAAAGATTGCAGCGTCAAAAAGACAACCCGGACAACCTCTTATCTATCTTGCCTGCGGCATCGATACCGATCCTGAAATGAGGAGAAGGATACAGAAACATCAACACGATCGTCAGCTCTCAGATGAATCCTGGCAGACGATTGAATGCAGTGGCTCACTTCATGAGGTCGTTGACTCCATCCCGCCCGACTCCATCGTGCTGCTGGATTGTGTCACCACTTTGTTGACCAATATCATGTTCGCCCCAGACGGAAAAAACGGGGAGGAAGCATACGTTGACATCTGCCAATCTATTAAAATGCTCATGCATAAAGTAAGGATATTGGTTGTGGTGAGCAATGAATTGTTCTCCGACTTCCCGCCGGAACACAAGGATGTTCTATCGTTCCTTAAGATACTCGGATCCATACATAGAAGCATTGTAGGACTCTCTACCATTTCTATTGACATGTCGGCAGGGATCCCCGATGTGAAGAAGGGAGTTCTCTCACTATGAGTATTCTCAAAGCTTTCCTGTTGAACCTTCAGTTTTTCACGATCATCCCGATTCACAGTAGACTCACCGTCGGGAAAAGGGAATTGGTATGGATGGTCAGGATCTTCCCTCTATTAGGTGTGTTTCTAGGTCTACTCCTTGCAGGTGGTTATGCGGTCCTTGATACCTATACGGGGCTGAGCACATTGGCAACGGCTTTTTTCGTCTGGGTCGTGCCCATCATCCTGACAGGCGCCATTCATCTCGACGGCTTTATGGATGCATGCGACGGATATTTTTCTTACAGAGAAAAGGAAAAGCGGTTAACGATCATGAAAGACCCACGGGTTGGCGCATTCGGAGTCATGTCGATCTTGATCTTACTTTCATCCCGGTTTCTATTTATTTATGAATCGGTTCTCACTGCTCCACCCAACATCCTTATGGCCACACTCATATTGATTCCCTTTTTCTCAAGAGTGGTGATGGGGGCGGGTACCATTTTCATCCCTCCTGCACAGAAGTCAGGAATGGGCTATGAATTCAGCAAGAACCTTTCAACCCTGGACATCGTTTGGATAGGTTCATTCGGCTTGGCGGTGGGAATCGTCATGTGGATATGGGGTTCCCTTTACCTGTTCTGGGTATTCGCATTCGTGACCGGAGTTTTCTTTCTCTTCATATATAGCAAGACCATTAAATGGTTCGGCGGGATGACGGGCGATACCACCGGAGCAAGTGTCGAGGGGGTGGAGTGGATTTTATGGATGACTATATGGTTATTATGCTCATCAGGCATGCTGTAACGGCTGAGAATGAACTAGGACAATACATCGGCTGGACGAATTCAAGTTTATCACCGACAGGAATCGATTATCTTCATCTCTACAAGCATTCATTCCGTCCTTTTAAAACAGTGTACGCAAGTGATTTGAACAGGACGATGGAAACCGCGGCTATATTGTTTCAAGATGCAAGCATCATTTCTACACCTTTGTTAAGGGAAATCCACTTCGGTGAATGGGAAGGATTGACCCACGCCAAGTTAAAGGATGATGCGGCCTATCAAATGTGGCTTTCCGATCCGAACCAATCCCCTCCAAATGGAGAAGGCATCGGTCAGTTCAAGAAGCGCATTAACATCGCCTGGTCCCATATCATGAACGAAATACGGTGTGATGGCAGACACGAATATGCCATCATCAGCCATGGCGGGGTCATGCGTCATCTTTTGACAGTCCTTTCGCCAATGAATGAAAAGCGGACATTTTGGGAGTGGGATGTGCCTCATGCTTCAGGTTACGAGTTAAGATGGAAAACAGAAGAGGATTGGAGGAAACAATCATGTACTTCGTTACGGGCGGTTCCTTTAATGGAAAAAGAAAATGGGTGAATGATTCTTTTCTTCATAATAATCCGGAGTATACTTGGTTTTCATTTTTCGATGGAGATGTAGAAACAATTGAGACCACAGCTGCAACCGTCGTATTGGAAGGGCTCGAATATGCCATCCGTTCTTCTCTGCACCTACCGGCAGAAGATATACGGGAAAAATTCAAACACCGGATGTCGTCTCTGCTCCAATGGGAACAGGATGTACAGGGAAGGAAAGTGATCTGGATCGGTTCAGAAATTGGCAAAGGGATTGTACCGGTTGATGCTGCAGACAGAAAATGGCGGGATGTGACAGGCTGGATCTATCAAGACCTTGCTGATATGGCACAGGAAGTATGGGTAGTATGGTACGGAATCGGGACACCAATAAAGAGGTAAAGGAGAGGGGAAAATTGCAATTATACACAAAGACCGGGGACAAAGGACAAACAAGTTTGATTGGCGGCAGGGTAGATAAAGATGACATCCGCGTCGATGCATATGGAACATTGGATGAAGTGAATTCTTTCGTAGGTCAGGCGATCACGGAACTCCATGCTGAGCGATACGAAGACCTTATTCAGTCGCTGGAGACGATCCAGCATGAATTGTTCGATTGTGGAGGTGATCTATCAAATGTATCCAGAAGAAGGCAGATCAAGCTCAAGCCAGAGTCGGTTCAAAGACTGGAAGAACACATTGACCGCTTAACAGAGGAAGCGCCTCCACTGGAAAAGTTCATCCTGCCTGGGGGCGTCAAGGCAGCAGCAAGTATTCATATCGCAAGAACCGTGGCGAGAAGGGCCGAGAGATCTATCGTTTCTTTATCAAAGACTGATGAGCATTTCCCATACGTCACGCTTCAGTACGTCAATCGCTTATCCGACTACTTTTTTGCCCTGGCACGGGTCATTAACCATCGAGCCAACGTGAAAGATATCGAATATATCCGGAGTGCAAATGTCTTCTCCTCAGGAACTGCACCAAATGAGAAATAACCTGAAATCTTTCATCATCCTATCCCTCTTTATTGCTTTATCAGCGATCGGTGGGCTGGTGAAAATACCGGCTGTCATCGGGACCGTTGCATTCGACAGCATGCCTGCCCTATTGGCAGCATCATTATATAATGGAAGAAAAGGGGCAGTAGTAGCAGGGGGAGGGCATCTTCTGTCAGCCCTTTACGCAGGATTTCCCCTCGGACCTTTCCATCTGATCATTGCTGCTGAGATGGCGCTTTTTGTATGGTTATTCGGCTATATTTTTTCAAAGGGGAAGCCGGTCATCGCTGCGATCCTCTTTTTTATCGGCAATGGTTTGATAGCAGGGATTCCATTTATCTTTCTATTGAGTCTGTCCTTCTATTTTGCGATGCTGCCTTCCTTGTTGACGGGTAGCTTGATGAATTTGACCCTTGCGCATTTCCTGTATCCACCATTGGTGCGCAGTTTGAAGAAGGGGGACTTCGCATGATGAAGGGAAGAGACGTATTATCGGTTCATACCGGCGATAAGCAACTGATTTTCGCATCTGAATGCAGCGGCGGTATTGGGTTGAAGCCGGATGACCCAGTGCAGGCTGATCCTGAAACAGTCGGGTACTACTGCTTCAGGGTTGCGGCGATGGAGTGCCTGTCAGCAGGGGCCGACCTGCTTGCTGTTCAGCTGATGAATTTCACATCTGATTCTGTATGGGACGCTTATAACAATGGAATCAATAAAGGATTGGCCGAATTGGGGCTGCATGGGATTCCGGTAACCGGGAGCTCCGAATCCAACATCCATCTTCTTCAATCGGCAATCGCCGTAACATGCATCGGCATGAAAGAAACGCGACCTGACAGAATTGATCCCGACTCGCTTTCCTATGGGGTGATCGGTAAACCGCTGGTTGGCCAGGAAGTTTTGGAAAATGAAGAATTTGTCGCACCTCTGTCATTGTTCCACATCTGCATGAATCATCCGTCCATTCAACACATACTTCCGGTCGGTTCAAAAGGGATACGTGCTGAACTCTCCATACTAATAGGGAGATCCGTCGAAAAACATGACATTCAGTCAGTGCTTGATATGGAAAAGTCCAGCGGTCCCTCGACATCATTCATCATTTCCTACAATCAAGAGGACTTAGAGGAAATCACGGAAATCACCCGGCCATATTTCCATTTCCTGCAACTTAATAGTGATAATAATTAAGTACATTTAAAGGTATTTGTGATAAAATATATTCTCAACCAACTGATTGGAGAAATATGTACAGTTATCCAACATTCTACGATTGTCAAATATCCGCGAATCACGTACTATTTCATACTATCATCGGTAATTCATGAATGTCTTATAAGTAGGTGAAGAAATGGATTCACGAATAAATCGCAAGACCAGAAAGAAGAAACGTGGAAGAAAAGTAGTTCTGGTATTATTGCTTCTCATTTTAAGTTTACTCGGCTATGCCGCTTTTCAATTTTACAGCGGATATAAAATGGCCGGTGAAGATCCGATGCAGGAAGACTATAAGTTCAATGGTGTAAAAGATGCAAACGGCAAGGTGAACATCCTACTGTTGGGTGTCGACAGCAGGGGCGAGGAGAAATCGAGGACCGACACGATGATGCTTGCTCAAGTCGACCCTAAAACAAATGAAACCAAACTCGTTTCTTTTATGCGGGATATATACGCGGAGATTCCCGGTTACAGGAATTATAAATTAAATACTGCATTCTATTTAGGCGGTCCTGAATTGCTGCGAAAAACAATCAAGCAAAACTTTGACCTCGATATCCAGTATTACATGATTGTGGACTTCAAAGGGTTTGAGCAATCAGTCGATATCCTTGCCCCGGATGGAATCGAGATGGACGTTGAAAAGGCAATGTCGGCAAATATCGGCGTTTCCCTGGAACCAGGTGTCCAAAAGCTCAATGGGAAAGAATTATTGGGCTATGCCAGATTCCGTCATGATGCACAGGGTGATTTCGGCAGGGTGGAACGGCAGCAGAAGGTTATTTCAGCCCTAAAAGAAGAAGTATTATCGATAGGAGGCGTAACAAAGCTTCCTAAGATGGCAGGATCAATTCAACCCTATCTTCAAACGAATATGAATAAACTGGATCAGATCTCCATTGCGAAAGATATCCTTTTAAGCAATAAAAGTGATATGGACAAGCTGACGCTACCGGTCAATGGTTCTTTCGATAATGCAAGCTACAGCGGAGTCGGGTCAGTCCTTGAAATCGACTTTGAAGAAAATAAACAGGCTTTGAAAGACTTCCTTAACGGGACATCTGATGAAGCTACTACAGAATAATCAACCAACATCCCGTTCAGTACATTGCTGCTGAACGGGATGTTTTTTATTTTCCAAACACTTAATATCATTGGCCATGAAAATATAACCTCTTTCAACCCCCACATTATACTGTCTTCACTGCTCCCAGGCACGATCCACCCCTCCAATCCAGCCAATTTCCAAAAGTAAAAATTCTGATTATAGGCTCTCTCGTCCAATATACGGCCTTTAGAAGGAATCTGAATAACATAAAAGGGGATGATAGCGCTTCCACTAGCTTATACGGCAAATTCCTAACTACTTCCTTTATTGCCCTTGATATCATTTATCAGCATGTTACGATAATAAACGTTGTGAACAAAGCACACGCCACTCAAGGCTTTTGGCGGGGTGCAATTACTATTTACTATTAAAATGACTAAATGAAAATTAAAAAGAACGTACACTATGAACTGGAGCTGATATGTTTGTTGAAAAATAAAACGATTGCTTTTCTTGGTGCAGGAAATATGGCTGAAGCCATGATCTCAGGTACTGTACAAAGCGGAAAGCTTCCAACAGAACAAATCATTGTTTCAAATCGGAGCAATCAAGATAAATTAGATGAAATGAAAGAAAAATATGGTATAACGGCTCTTAAAAAGGATCATTTACCTTTTGAGGAAATTGACATCCTTATACTGGCAATGAAGCCAAAGGACATTGATAAAGCATTGGCGTCCATCAATCAACTGGTTCGAAAGGATACAGTGATCCTGTCCGTATTGGCGGGCATTACCACTTCCCATATGGAAGAACAACTGCCAGCCGGTCAATCGGTGATTCGCGTAATGCCGAACACATCCAGTATGTTGAAGGAATCTGCCACTGCGATTTCCGCAGGAAGATTCACTTCTAAAGAAGACATGGACAATGCAGAAGAATTATTATCAAGCATTGGAGAAGTGTTCATCATTGATGAAGACCAAATGGACATATTCACCGGAATCGCCGGGAGTGGTCCAGCATATTTCTACTATTTAATGGAACATATCGAAAAAACAGGTGCAGAGGCAGGATTAGAACCGGCACTTGCACGTAAAATCGGTGCACAGACCATCTTTGGTGCAGCCAAGATGATGTTAGAGCGGGAAGAATCACCAGCACAACTCAGAGAAAACGTAACATCCCCAAATGGCACAACCGCCGCAGGACTTGATGCACTTGCAGAGTTCGGTGGAGGGAAGGCAATCTCAGAAGCTGTCAAAGGAGCAGAAAGACGCTCCAAAGAAATCAGCTCTTCCTTACAAACAAAAGAATTAGTCATGAGCTAAACACGAATATTCACCCATTTACCCATATATCAGAAAAGAAATACATGTCCGTCCCTGCAATCAGCAAGAGGGGCGAGGGACGGACCTTACCAGGAGTGATTAAATGTCCCAAGATAATAAGAAGAAACGTATCGTCATTAAGATTGGAAGTAGTTCTTTGACAAGTTTACACGGAGAAATGAGCCGCAGGAAGCTCGAGCGTCTTGTAGATGAAGTTGTTCGTTTGAAAGACGACGGCCATGAAGTTCTGCTTGTTTCATCAGGAGCAGTCGCAGCAGGTTATCGTAAATTAGGCTGCTTGACGCGCCCAAGTTCTCTGCCGGAGAAGCAGGCGGCTGCAGCGATTGGTCAAGGTCTATTGATTGAAGCATATTCCGATCTGCTCATTTCCAATGGATATGTGGCTTCGCAAATCTTAATCACTCGCAGTGATTTTTCAGATGAAGGTAGATACAACAATGCAAGAAATACGATTAATGTACTTCTTGAAAGAGGGATCATCCCAATCGTAAATGAAAATGACACCGTCACGATCGACCGCTTGAAATTCGGCGACAATGATACACTTTCAGCTAAAGTGGCAGCACTGGTCGATGCAGATCAACTCATCATCCTGTCTGATATTGACGGATTATATGATGCGGATCCACGTAAAAACCCAGATGCCGAGCTTCTTGAAACGGTTACTGAAATCACCGAAGAGATCGAAGACATGGCAGGAGAGCCTGGAAGCTCAGTCGGAACAGGCGGTATGCGTTCGAAGATTGATGCTTTCAAGATCACCATGGCATCCGGCATCCCGGCATTCCTTGGTAAATCAGGTCACGCCAATATCATATATGATGCTGTACAGCATACAGCAAAAGGAACCTATTTTGAATCGACGGAAGATTCGGTGAATCTTGATTCCAAGAAGCAATGGATCGCATTCAACTCAGGTCCTGAAGGAGAAATCACCATCGATGCAGATGCGAAAGACCGTATTCTCGATGAAAAGAAAAGCTTGACAATCGATGATATTTACTCAGTAAAAGGGCGTTTCAACAAAGGCGCGGTCGTGCGCATCCTCGATAACCGCAACGAAGAAGTCGGGCTTGGAATGGTCAACTATCGATCAGGTCAACTGAAAAACCCTGCAGACATCAAATCGGATGAAATTGCAGTGGAAATCGACCAGCTCGTTTGCCACGTAGAAGTACCGATTCCAATGGGCGTCTAAGGGAGGGCTTTCCTCCCGTCCATTTCCATAAATAACTCAACAAATCCAAAATAAGTTCAATCAAGCTTCACCCAAAAAACCAGGAGGTATTTGATGACTTTAACAGTAGAAAAAACCGATGTAAAAAAACAAGCGATGATGGCTAAAAAAGCGGCAAAAACACTCAGCCTTTTAACAACTGATCAGAAAAACAAAGCGCTTCACACGCTTGCAGACCATTTGGAGACAAACTATGAATCCATCTTGAAGCAAAATGAAAAGGATCTAGAAAGAGGCAGAGAGAAAGGCTTTGAAGCAGCATTCATGGATCGTTTGTCACTATCCAAAGAACGCGTAGAAGACTTTGCGAACGGTCTTCGCCAGGTAGCGGATCTTGAAGATCCAACTGGAAAAATCGTGTCTGATTGGACATTGGAAAATCAACTGCAAGTCCAAAAGGTTACCGTCCCACTAGGTGTCATCGGCATGATTTATGAAGCCCGGCCAAATGTAACAGTAGATGCGACTGGATTGGCACTTAAATCTGGTAATGCGATCATTCTGAAAGGCGGTTCCAATGCCATCACATCTAATAAAGCGATTGTTGATGTGATGCATGATGCATTAGAAAAGACAGATATCCCGAAAGAAGCGGTTCAATTCATCAACACCACTGACCGAGAGGCAACCAGTGAATTGTTCACGATGAAAGAATATATCGATGTCTTAATTCCCCGCGGCGGCGGTGCATTGATCAATGCGGTTGTTAATAATGCTACAGTTCCAGTGCTTGAAACCGGGGTAGGAAATTGCCATATCTACATTGATAAAGAAGCGGATGTAGAAAAAGCTTTGAATATCATGATCAATGCCAAGACAGACCGTCCAGCGGTATGTAATGCGGCAGAAACGGTCATTCTTCACGAAGAATGGTTTGAAGCGAACAAAGATGCCTTTGTGGAAAAGCTCAAAAAACACGGCGTTTCTATTCACGGTGACGAAAAAGTAGTGGCTGCCATCGATGATGCGAAGCTTGCAGGCGAAGAAGACTGGGCCAATGAATATTTAAGCCTGGATATCGCGGTCAAAATCGTGTCAGATCTTGATGGTGCAGTGGATCATATCGAACAATACGGAACAAAGCATTCCGAAGCGATTGTAACTGAAAACAGTGAAACCGCCAAGAAGTTCATGATGCTTGTTGATGCTGCAGCACTGTATCACAATGCGTCGACACGCTTTACAGATGGCGGGGCACTCGGATTCGGTGCAGAAATCGGCATCTCAACACAGAAGCTTCATGCAAGAGGGCCAATGGGATTACCGGCACTCACGACTGTGAAGTATATGATGCACGGAACAGGTCAAATCCGATAATCTATAGAAAAAAGCTTGAGGAGAGATTCCTCAAGCTTTTTTTTCATCCCGATTCGTGAAGAATGAATTCATGCATGCCGCGTATGGTATGGACTTCTTGTTCGTAGCATATCATCAACAGCCTTTCAAAGATCTCGGCCGTCATGATGGCATCGTTCAATGCATGATGACGTGCCCTGCTGTCGATGTTGAACTTTTTCACAAGGGAATCGAGATAACAGTCATCCCTGGCAAGCAAACCATTAGCAAGTGAAAAAGAATCAACATATTCCGGTTCAAAAGAAGGTAATTCCCAGCGGCTGATCCTTTTTTGCAGGAAATTGATATCAAAGCTGGCCGGGTGGGCAACCAGTATCGTTCCTTTGCTGAATTCGATGAATCTTTCAAGTCCGATCGGCAGTGTCACACCGTTAATGAAATCTTTCCTCCGCAGCCCCGTGAACCGCTTCGTCTCCCTTGACACCGTCTGAAGGGGGTTGATGACTTGATAAAACGTCTCATCCCGCTGAACTTTCCCTTCATGCACCTTAACAGCCCCGATGGAAATGATCTCATCCCCAATCTCGGGGAAAAACCCTGTCGTTTCCAAGTCGAAGATGGTGAACGTGCAATCAAACAGATGCTTTTTCTGAAGAGTTGGCTTTTCATCTTCAAACTCTTTTAAAGTACGGGATAATTTATGGTAAGAAAGCTTCTCTTTTTCTTTCTTCACCTGATGTCTGAAAAAGAATTGATGCCATAAATAATACTTCAGAATACGAAAGCCTACATTAATCCCTACTTGTTCCATTAAACCACCCGATTCCTGTTGAAGCTGATTTCCATCACTTGTTGGAGTCGGTTGGCGATTTGTATGGACTCTTTTAATTTCTGCCGGTCCTCTTTAGAAAGGGTCCTCACATCGATGTCATTGCTTAATGGCTTTCCTTCACTTAGCTCAAGAAGATTCTGCTTTGTTCTTAGCGTCAAGAGGATATGCATCGCCGTCTTGACATTTTCAGCATCCCTTGGGTGAAAGGCCTGAATCTTCTTCAACGCCTGAACCCGCTTGATCGTATTCACTTCTTTGATTCCATATTTGACCGAATGAATCCGGATCATATTGACGATTTGCAATAACCCTGACTTCTTCAAATTGAAAAGGTGATTCCGGGGTTTCAGATTCACCCTTCCCAATGGTCCGACGGGTAGCTTGAAGCGGAGGGCGTCTTTTCGTAAGAGCTGCTGCATATTCAATGACCTTTTTGACTTTTCGGCGAGATAAGTCCGAATTTCTTCTGCTATCGAGTAGTCCCCGTAAATCGGCCGGAAGTCATAGAACATCGTGATATTTTGTACTTCCTGGGCATCGATTTCATGCAGCCAGTCATCAATCGCCCTTTTCCAGTCGGTATAAGATCTTTTCCACTTTTGTTCCTTGGCCATGATGCCTCCGGTGCATTCAGGGAAACCGCACGCTGCAAGCTTCAGATTCAGCTTCTCTGTGAACGCCTGGAAGTAATGATCCACCTTTTTCAGGTCGGAAAGATGATCATAGTCATCAAGGATGATCCCATTATCCTGATCAGTATGGAAACCCTGTTCACTCCGGCCTTGACTCCCCATGACAATGAAGCAGTAATTGATTGGTGCCGAACCGTAACCTTCCTGACGCATTTCCCTTTCACTCAGTTGAATGATTTTCCGGTGAAGCCGGTCATTATAATTGGTGATCACTTCGCATATATCGTAGCCGAAGCTGTCCTGCAAAAGCAGATCCTGTATGAATTGTTGAAAAGTTTCACTTTTGACAGTGGCAAGCTTCACCAGTTCATCATGGGTCAGCGCCTTCTGGATCTTATAAGAGAGATCAAGATAATTCGAATCCTGAATATTGAGGAATGATGTGCTTGTTAGGATGCCGACTACCACATCATTCCGTATAATTGGAACGAAATCCACTTCCTCATGCTTGAAGTAGGAGAGTGCTTCATAAGCGAACGATTCATCCCTGATCCAAAACGGTTTCTTTTTCATCCAATCGGCCACGGTCTCGGATGAAGAGGGGGAGGTGATGTAAGAAAGAATTTCCCGCTGGGTCAGAATCCCTTGCATTTTTTTATCCCCGTCGACCACCACCAGGCCGTACGTATCGTGCTCTTTCATCTTCTTGGCCGCTTCCACAATCGAATCGTTTTCTCTGATGAACGTAGGGCTGTCCATCAAGGTATGTACTTTCGTCCTGAAAAGGTTGATATTTTCATCGTCTGTTTCAGTTGCCGATTTTGCCTTGATTTCGTCATACAGTGTTTTCATGCGATTGCCGATGCTTTCAAAGATGATTTTGGAGAAATCATTGTTCTTCGTCATCACCTCAAGGATCCGGTCTTTCTGGATTCTGAACACCGTGCAATCCTCGATCGCTTGCACGGAAAATGTCATCTGGCCGCTCGTCAGCATAATCATGATCCCGATCAGGTCACCGGGGTAATAAAATCTCAGGGAGTACTGTTTGCCGTTTGAACGATGAAGGACGTTTTTGGCAAGACCTGATACAAGGAAGTAAATATCAAGGTCTTCAACCGTTTCATCTTCATGAAACAAAAACTCGCCTTTTTTAAAAGTAGTGTATCTCGAACCTGAAATGATGTAATCCAACTGTTCTGAGGACAAAACGTCAAATGGGTAGTGCCCCTGTATGATTTGTAATAACTCCTGCTGGTTCATCCAATCCCTCCCGTTCACGCTAGTTCCATAGTACTTTAACATAGAATTCCCCATTTTGAAACGATAAACCAGGCCCCACAACGGAAAAGGTCACCATGAGTGCGACGTGACTCATGGTGACCTTGGTGTTCCATAAATCCAACCGAATCACTGACTTAGTAGGGAAGAAGGCAGGTATGGGGGATGGGGAGAGCCCATGCACCAAATCCATCGTTGCTCATGCAATTAATCCTTCCATCAGTTTATTGAGAGGAAAGAATATACTCAGAAGCCTCTTTCAGTGAAGGGAAAATATGATTAGCGCCGTATTGGGGAGATGAGTGATGTGCTAAAAGGATCGTCTTGCATCCTGCTTTCCGTCCGGCTTCGATGTCGACATCACGGTCCCCGATCATGTAGGACTGGTTGAGATCCAAGCCATGTTTTTCTGCAAGAGCCACAATCATCCCGGCTTCCGGTTTTCTGCAGGAACAGCCTTCCTTCGGTTTATGAATACAGCATGACACTTCTTCTATTCTGCCGCCTGCTTTCTCAATTTCAGCCACCATATGATCATGGATTCTGTCGAGCTCTCCTTTCGTCAGATAGCCAAGGCCGACGCCGCCTTGATTCGTGACAACGTATAGAAGGAACCCTGATTGAGATAACTTCTTGACCGCTTCCGTCACACCTTCCAGGAAATAAAATTGACTTGGCTTATTTACAAACTTCACTCTTTCGGATTTTACCTCATTGATGACCCCGTCACGGTCAAGAAAAATTGCTTTTTTCATCATCAAACCTCCAAATTCGATAAAATTCTCCAATACTCTCACTTGCACTGTCGTTTTCTGCGGTTTCCGAGGAAATAATGACAGAATAATCTGTCATTTAAGAAGGAAGAGGGACGGACCTCGAAAGCCCGTCTACATCTTTTTAATGAATACTACTTTTAGATAGTCGCCCTGCCTGTATTGACTGATTGTTCTGAAGTCCTCGGGAAGCGTGTATTCTTCCAGAATGGTATATTTCTCGTCAGACTCTTTGAAGGCAGTTTCAATGAATCCTTTAAATTTCTTCATATTGAATGTACTGCAATTTGTCGACGCGACGATCACACCGTTTTTCTCGGTAATCGCGATTGCTTCTTTGAGTAAATCCTTATAATCCCTTGCAGCGCTGAAGGTATGTTTCTTCGAACGGGCGAAACTTGGGGGATCAAGGACGACCAAATCAAAGGAAAGCTCTTTCTTAACGGCGTATTTAAAGTATTTAAATACATCCTCGACGATGATATTCTGCGCTTCATAATCGATTCCATTAATGCTGAATTGTTCGATCGTCTTACTTAAACTGCGGTTGGCAAGGTCAACGCTTGTCGTTTCCACAGCACCGCCCAGGGCTGCATATACTGAAAAGGCTCCTGTATACGAGAAGGTATTCAATACCCTTTTTCCTTCAGAATACGAATCACGGATTCTTTTACGGACTTCCCGTTGATCGAGGAATACACCGACCATGGCGCCATCGTTTAAATAAATGGCAAATTGTACGCCGTTTTCTTTCACAAGAAGGGGGAAGGATGGGCGGATTCCTTCAACGAAATCATCTTCCTCCACGTATTTACCTTCTTCGGCAAATCTCTTTTTCTGATAGATGCCTTTATAATCGGTCAAATTTTTAATGGCCTGAATGACATCTTCTTTAAAGGAGTAAGCCCCTTTGGAATACCATTGGACCAGATAATAGCCATCAAAGTAATCGATCGTGATGCCGCCAAATCCGTCACCTTCACCGTTGAAAACCCTGAATGCAGTCGTATCTTCACTGTAAAAGAAATGGAGGCGCTGATTAATGGCAGCCTGAAGTTTTTTTTGAATGAACGCTTGATCAATGAGTTCTTGTTCTTTCCAGCTTAGGAGCCAGCCGATTCCCTTGTTCTGTTTACCGGCATATCCTTTCGCTATAAAGCGATTTCGTTCGTCAACGAGGGACAGGATTTCTCCTTCCTGTATGTGGTCGGACGAACCCATCACATTCTCTTTATTTAAGAGGGGGAAGCCCTTCTGGAATTGTTGTATGTATGTCGGGTTTGCTTTCATCATTCTTTCTTTCGTCAATCTTCTCATCCTAACTCATAGGTATAGTCTTGTGTAGTATAGAACGTTAAAGACTTTTACGCAACTGCACAAAAAAGCTTCCCTGCTCTGATCGACTGTCGATGTGAACAGGAAAGCCTTTTATTTACCCCAGAGAAAATCTCCGACAAGACGGTCGACCTTGATCGTTTCATGGAGGCCGCTGTGAGAAATGGAGGGGTCATACACAATTTTCGTTTCATAGGACTGACCTTCAAAGAATGAAGAACTTCCAAGTGCGCTCGGTACATTTACTACATCATCACCAGATCCAGCGATGGACAAAACCTGGATGTCCCCGGGGATGAGGTTTCGGTTGAGATACATCTCTTTCAATGCATGAGATTGAGGTTTTAAGTCAATCACCGCTTCGCCTGTATTGATTTGCCCGTAGGATTCCTTCGTCACGCCAAGAAATGGGGTAGCGATGGTAATGAATTTATGGGTTTGAGGGACGAAGTTTGCATGACCCGTATCTTCAAGATATTTTGTCGATGCAAGCCCTCCCATGGAATGAGCCACAATATTGACAGATTCCACATCAAAGCGGTGATGCAGGAGCTTCATCGCATTTTCAAGCCAGAGGGCCTGTTTATCTAAAGAAGCTCGATTATCTTCAAATATGACTTGGACAAGGGGAGGGGAGACAGGGTTTCTCGGAAGGGTTCCCCTGTACGAGACACTCCCTTTTTCCGAAACGGTGATCACCAATGTTTTTTGGCCCCAGCCGTGCTGATTTTCAAACCGGTCAAGCATCGTCCTGAAGGAATTGTAGGTGCCTTTGTAACCGTGAACGAACACCGTCGGATATTTTTCAACAGCCGAGAGGGGTTTTTCACTCGATTCAACATGGGACGTCCGGAATATTGTATATAAAGTGAAGAAGCCGATGAGAAAAAGGCCGCTCCAGAAAAAAGTTCGTTTTGTGATGAAAGACAAGGATCATCGCTCCTTAAATAAGTATATTACCATTGTAAAATATTCGTGAAGTATTGAATATGTTAAAAACGAAATTTATTTGTCATATTTCGTGTAATTTTTACCAATTCATATTATGAGCTGAATTTTCCCATAAGAAAAAGGCTTAAATGCATATTCAAGCCTTCTTCTTTAGTCTTCCTATGTGATCCTTATCTTAAACCCAATCACCGGATTTGAAGATCGGTTCAATACTGCCGTCTGCTTTCTCTCCATCAATATCCAACTGATCAGATCCGATCATGAAATCGACATGGACCATGCTTTCATTAAAGCCGACTTCCTTCAATTGATCTGAAGTCATTTCTTTTCCGCCCTCGACACATACAGTCAGGGCTCTGCCCAATGCGATATGACAAGACGCATTTTCATCAAATAGCGTATTGTTGAAAATGATGTTGGTGTTTGAAATTGGGGAGTCATGTGGCACTAATGCCACCTCACCAAGATACGATGCACCTTCGTCTGTCTCAAGCAGGTTCTTTAACGTTTCATACCCTTCCTCTGCTGTGAAATCTACCACTTTTCCTTCCTTGAAGGTAAGGGAGAAGTTCTTAATGAGCGTTCCGCTGTAATTCAAAGGTTTAGTACTTGATACAACACCGTTCACACCGTATTTATCAGGGATCGTAAACACTTCCTCGGTTGGAAGATTCGGGACAAATGGCGTGCCTTTATCATTTGTGAACTGGGCACTGATCCATTTTGTCTCTGGACGGAATTCAATCGTCAGGTCTGTGCCCGGACCTTTATAATGAAGCTTCTTATATTCTCCGTTATTCAAACGGGCTGCATTTTTGTTCAGGTGGTCGATATGGGCTGTCCATAATTCAACAGGATTCTCTTGATCTGTCCGGGTCGTGTAGAAGATGTTCTCCCATAGTTTCTCGACAGCTTCCTGGTCATCCAATTCCGGAAAAATCGTCTGTGCCCATTCCACGGTAGGGATCGCTGCGATCAACCAGCTGATCTTGCCTCCTCCGATATAAGCAGAAAAATCTTTCATGGCAGATGCAGATGTTTTATTGAGTATTGCGGCCCTGGCAGGGTCGGTATCCCGAAGAAGGGAAGGGTTCGGAGCAGCAAGGTTTAACAGGGCAACATTGTTTTCTGCCATTTCGATGTAGCCTTTTGCCTTCCATTCAGGGAAAGCTTTCAATCCTTCCTCGGAAGACTTCTCCAGGCGGATTTTCTTCAGCTCTTCATCATGGAAGTCGGTCAGCACGTACTTTGCACCGGCTTCATACGCTTTATTGGTGATGAGACGTACAAACTCGTAGGATGTGACCGGGGCTGAAATTAACAGCTCCTGATCTTTCTGCAGGTTTAACCCCACTTGTACAATCAAATCAGCATATCTCTCTAAATTCTTCTCAAATGCTTGATTCATTCAAAATCCCCCTTAATATGTATTCATATCTAACTATATCTCTTTATTCAGAAAATTTCATTGATAAAGTTCAATATTATTACCCGTTCCTTCAAATCGACAAAAAAAGAACTGGTCCACACACTGGCCAGTTCCTTTTCTTCTACAATTTACTTGAGAAAGGCGGGAATTCCTCCTCATTGGAATGGATGACAACCACCCCGGCAAATGCCACAGCAGTAAGACTCATGACGATGAATAATTTCTTTACGCTCTTCATTGTTTTCACCTCCTTAAATGATCAGCATCTCTTCATAAATCTCATTCGCTTCGTTGAGATAAAAGGCTGCAGGTTTATATTTTCTGACCATCTGATAATATTGGCCAAGGTATTTCGCGTATTCAGCATATAATAGAAGGGAGCCGTTCCTTTTGAAGAAGGGAAGACAATATTCTTTCATGAACAACTCAAAACCGTTTGGGAAATCATTCATCGCAAACTGATAATATGATAGCTGATAGAATTTATCAGGATATGTATCCTCTGAACAGAGTGATAATCCTTTTGGCAGCCAGTGACACACATGCTGATACTGGTTCAATTTATAGTATTCCTTCACGAGGGATAGAATGGAGAATAACTTCCCTTCTAAGTCGCTTTCTTTTAGCTCGATACTCTTCAAGTAATGTCCGATCGCTTCTTCGCTCTTGTTCATGAATGATTTTAGATACCCAAGGTTTTGCTCGACTTTGGCGAGCAGCCCGTTATATCCGATCGAACGGGCAATGAACTTTGCCCATTCATAATGCTTCATGGCCTGCTCTGCGTATCTTATTCTCCGGTAGCAGATGCCCAGCAGTAAGTGAACTTCGGCACACCGCTTCTGAAAGTAAACGCCCTGAAAGATGGAGAGGGACTTTTCTCCATAAAAAATGGCGAGCCTGTATTGATTCAAGCGGCTTAGAACGAGGCTTGACAAGTAATATAAATCTGCCCGTTCTTCTTCATTCACCACATTTCCAAGCACGTAATAGGTCTCAGCTTCCTTCAGTTCCGCCTGTGCTTGCTCATAGTCTTTCAGCAGGTAATAATAATTGCCTCGATATTTGTGAAAATAGAACTTTAATGTATCCGTCAGCTCTTTATAATGGATGAGTGAATCATTCATCTGCTGGTGGGCTTTTGGCAGATCATGCTTCAATAAGTGCAGGCGGAAACAAAGAATGCGGTAAAATAAGTGGGGAACAAGGTCATCCGTTTGTTCCAGCTCACGTTGAATGTGCTGGAACGTAGAGCCTTCAGGATTACCATGATTCCATAGAAGTTCATGATTCCATGTTTCGAGAAGCTTATTCAAGCGGTTGGGATTATCCGAAAGATTACTCACGCCTAGGCGCTCGCACAATGATTCGATGATGTCCGGCGAAGGTGTGACCTGATTGTTCTCAAGTTTGGATAGATAGGAAATAGACATGATGCCTTTACATAGCTCTTCCTGGGTTAATTTTCTTTTTAATCTGTGGAAACGGATTTTTGAACCGATCGTCATTGGACACTTCTCCTCTTACGGGGCGATAGACTCTGTCACAGGGACGAGTTTACTAAAATAGTATCACATCCTCCCTCGAAATGTTTTGAATATTCCTATAATTATAATTTTATATAGGTCATTTGGAACATGGCGCCTGCTTTTTACCAGCATGACCCTCAGCTTTGTTATAATGGTTCCATCAGTCAGCAATAGGGGGAGAATGCAACGTGATAGATTTAAGAAGTGATACTTTGACCAAACCAACGGAAGACATGAGAAGGGCCGCTTATGAGGCAGAAGTCGGTGATGACGTATACGGTGAAGATCCAACCGTCCTGAAGCTTGAGAGAGAAGCAGCCCGGATTCTAGGCAAAGAGGAAGCGTTATTCGTCACGAGCGGAACGCAGGGGAACCAGATTGCCGTACTCACTCATACGAGACCCGGCAACGAAATCATTTTAGAAGAAAACTCACATATTTTCTATTATGAATCTGGGGCGGTTGCGGCACTTGCAGGGGTCCAGACGAGGACCATCAGGGGTGAGAATGGCGAAATGGATCCCAGTGATATCAAAGCAGCCATTCGCCCTGAGGATCAGCACTTTCCGGAAACAGGGTTGATTTGTATAGAAAATACCCATAACCGGGCAGGAGGGGCCATCGTATCACCTGAGAACATGCAAGCGATCCATACAGTTGCTAAACAATATGGCATTCCTGTTCACGTTGATGGTGCAAGGCTTTTCAATGCCGTGACGGCAAGCGGGAGGGACGTAGTGGATTTCACGCAGCATTGTGATACCGTGCAGATCTGTTTATCTAAAGGATTAGGCGCGCCGGTGGGGTCGATCATTGCAGGTGATCAAGCGTTTATTTCCCGTGCGAGGAAGTGGAGAAAGAGATTGGGCGGAGGATTGAGACAGGTCGGTATGATTGCTGCCCCTGCATTGGTTGCACTCACCTCCATGAGAGATAGATTGGGAGAAGACCATGAAAAGGCAGCCGTATTAAAGCAGGGACTGATGGCGTGCACCGGAATTCAAGTGATCAATTCAGTGGATACGAATATTGTCGTAGCTGATATATCTGGAACGGGACGATCCGCAGAACAGTTTGTAGAGCACCTGAAAGAGAAAGGCATCCTTACAGTCACATTCGGCCCGACCCTTGTCCGCTTTACGACCCACTACGATGTGACAAAGGATGACATCGATACAGTGGTCAATATTCTTCAAAGGGAATTTAAATAGGGGTTGGGATAAAACGGTGCTCGTAAACAGAAAATCCGAACGAGTGATTTATCGTAAATCTACTCCGTTCGGATTTTTTTAGCTATCACTTCTTATATGTATTTAGCAGGTTCCAGCTGTTGATTGGAGTGCAAGGCGGAGACTCCTAAGGGAAAAGCGGGGTAGGTGAGACCCCGCAGGAGCGAATAGCGACGAGGAGGCTCACCGCCGCCCGAGGAAAGCGAAGCCTTGCACGGAAATCAACAGCGGCATATCAAAAGAATAGCATTTTTTACAGTTCGGGTTTTGAGAATGAGAGCATCGTTATGTCCCAACCTCTTCTATTTCATTCTTTCATATCAAGTTTTTTGCCATGATGGGGATGCCATCTCATCATATAGCCGTTTTCTTTTAACTTTTTGTGTTTCTCTTCCATCATCGCAAGCACTTTATCTCCCTGCTCTTTTGAAAACACACCGTACTCGACATATTTTTTCACGAGTTCTTTCTTTGTGGCGAACATCTGGTCATGTAATTTGCCAAGCTCGGCTTTTTGTTCGGCCGTTAAATTCACCTTTTGCTCTGTGTTCTGTCCTACTGCTTCAACGCTGCCACATACACCGAGGCTGAGCACACACACCGCCATGATTGAATAAATTATTTTCTTCAAGTTCATTCCTCCTTATCATCATTTCCAACATATTATTTGCATGATACTGGCAAAATATGTGGGAGTAGACGATGAAGAGGGGAAATTGATACGATAAGAAGACACAGTACATAAGGGGGCTTTATGATGATCAATAAATTTTTATCCAGCATCGGGATCGGCCATGTAAAAGTAGATACCATTGTGCATACACCGGAAATTTCTTCAGGTGACCGGATTATCGGGGAAGTCGTTTTAAAGGGCGGGATGGCAGATCAGCCCATCAACGAGATAGAATTACTGCTTCTTCATAAATATGAAGAGGACAAGAAAGACAGTGACTTTTCTTATCACGAAAAAGAGTTGGACACCATCTCCATTGATCATATCGGTACCATCCTTTCAGGTGAGGAAAAGAGGTTCAATTTCGAATTTCCAACCAAGATGGATCATCCTAAAACGACTGATACCGATCAAACCATCCTGAGGACGAGGGTCGATATTCCACAGGCAGTCGATCCGACAGATGAAGACAGCATCCATGTAAGGTAATGAAAAGTGCGGGTTCTGAGTGAATCCGTACTTTTTTTATTGTTCATTCATGTAAAATGCATATTGTAATCCATAATATCCCATTGTAAAATGTAGTAAGCGTGTACATTCTAAAAATTCAGACTATATTTGAAGCGCTTATATCATTTTAACGGGAGGGATTTTTTTTGAGTGGAATATGGCTTGCGGTAATGGGGGGCATCGTATTTATTTTGGGGTATAAGTACTACTCCAAGCTGATTGCAGAAAGAGTGTACAGACTGGATCCAAATTATGTGACGCCTGCTCATCAATACAAAGACGGGGTGGATTTTGTCCCGACAAATAAATTTGTCCTCTGGGGGCATCATTTCACCTCCGTGGCAGGGGCTGCACCGATCGTCGGTCCGGCAATCGCTGTCTATTGGGGATGGCTACCGGCATTCCTGTGGGTCATCCTTGGTACTGTGTTTGCAGCAGGGGTGCATGATTTCGGAACCCTTGTCCTGTCGGTTCGAAATAAAGGACAATCTGTAGGATCATTAGCCAATAAACTGATCGGAAAAAGAGCCAAGGTGTTGTTCTTATTCATAATTCTCATTCTGGTCTTAATGGTCAATGCCGTATTTGCATGGGTCATTGCGAACCTGTTCATTACATTTCCGGCCAGCGTCCTATCTGTATTCATCCAGATACCACTTGCAGTCTGGATCGGCTATTCGGTGTATAAGCGAAATGGCAGTATGTTGTTACCTTCAGTCATCGCCCTTGCCGTCATGTATGCCTCTGCAGTCATCGCAAGCAGGGTAGAATTTCTCCAGATCGATTTAGTCCGGTATTTCGGGGGACAGGAAGCATCATCCCTTTTCGGATTAAGTTCGACCAGTATGGCATTCATGGTTTGGATTGTCATATTAATGATCTATGTGTACATCGCTTCGATCCTTCCGGTTTGGAAGTTATTGCAGCCGCGTGACTATATCAATTCACATCAATTGATCGTTGGTCTGGGCCTGCTCTATCTGGGGCTATTATTTACAAATCCTGAAATCACTGCGCCAATGACAAATTCATCCGCAGATGTCTCATGGTTCCCGTTATTATTTATTACAATCGCATGCGGTGCCATTTCCGGCTTCCACGGCCTCGTTTCTTCAGGCACATCATCCAAACAGCTCGATAATGAAACAGATGCCCGCTTTGTCGGCTATCTCGGTGCAGTGGGAGAGGGTGCACTTGCATTGATCGCCATCATTGCCTGTATCACGTTTTTCCCTAATGTGGCTGAATTCAAAGCAACATACAGCGGATTTGCAGCAGCAAGCGGGGCAGGCCTGGGGGTATTCATCAAAGGTGCCGGCCAACTTGCGACAGGGGTTGGCATTCCTGCCGATATTGCTGCGACGATCGTTTCTGTCATCATTGTAAGCTTTGCAGCGACTACATTAGACTCATCTGTCCGTTTGATGCGTTATATCATTTCAGAGCTGGGTGAAGAATATAAGGTTCGACCGTTAACCAAAGCTCATGTTGCGACATCGGTGGCTGTCGTATCCAGTGCGGCACTTACCCTCTTACCACAAGGTCCGAAAGGTTTCGGTTCAGGGGGATACCTCCTATGGCCGCTGTTTGGCACATCCAACCAGTTACTTGCCGGGATCAGTCTGCTTTTGATCACCATCTGGCTGAAACGGCAAGGACGAAATTACTTTGTTACATTAATCCCAATGCTTTTCCTTATGTTCATGACACTATGGGCCATGATTCATCAAGTCGTGTTTGAATGGTCCGGCACAGGAGAGTCAGAAGGGAATATGCTGCTATTCATCTTTGGAAGCATTATTTTGATATTCACTCTGTGGATCTTAATCACTGCAGCCTCGTCCTTGTCTAAAAAGGGTGATGACCCTTCCCAATTCTCAGCGTAATCAAGGGGGACTCAAATTGGGTCCCTTCTTTATATACTGCATGTTAAGGAGGAAATGAGATGGAAACATCTTTGAAGGAAAGATTCAAGCAGGTGATCGAGCTTTATGATGAAATCATCCGACTTCCCCACAAAACGGAAATAGCCCGGGAACTGAGGGATGAAGATGATCTTTTTCTACTTTTGCTTTATTCCGATATGATCGGGATCCCCAATCCTGTGTACTACTATACACTCGAACTCTACCCTTATATGATTGAAAAATTTCACGACTGGCATATCCGGATGGGGATGGAGCATTCTCCATTGGACGGAATCAGATGCTGCTGACAGGAAGAGAAAGGAGAGAGCTTGATGCATGATCTCAATCAACAGTCTATTATCTTTGTAGGTGGAAAAGGCGGCGTCGGGAAATCGACGACTGCATCGGCTTTAGCCGTGATGTTTGCGAAAGCGGGGAAAAAGACGCTAATCGTTTCCACTGACCCTGCCCATAATCTGGGAGATATTTTCCACCAGGACATCCAGGGGGATAAGACATCATTAAGGGATCATTTGTGGGGGGTTGAAATCAATCCCGAAACAGAAACACGGCTTTATATCGAAGGGGTGAAAGGTAACCTGAAGGGGATGGTCAAAGCCACGATGATAGATGAAGTGCATCGTCAGATCGATATGGCTGCTTCTGCACCGGGTGCCGAGGAAGCCGCCCTTTTCGATCGCATCGTCTCCATCATTCTTGAGGAAAGTTCGGAGTTTGATAAAATCATTTTTGACACTGCTCCAACCGGACATACTATCCGTTTATTGACACTTCCCGAACTGATGGGGGTATGGATGGACGGGATGATTGAAAGAAGGAGGAAAACCAATAAAAACTATTCTCAGCTCCTCAATGACGGCGAACCGGTGGAAGATCCGATATTCGACGTATTACAGCAACGGCGGGAAAAGTTCTCGAGAGTTCGATCCATCTTACTGGATCATAAAAAGACAGGATTCATTTTTGTGCTCATCCCTGAAAGGCTTCCAATTCTTGAAACCCAAAAAGCGATCGACATGATGTCACGCCATTCATTGCATATCGGTGGATTGGTCATCAATAAAATCCTGCCAGAGGATGCTGACGGGGGCTTTTTGAAAAAACGGAAAGCACAGGAAGAAGTGTACCTGGAATTAATGGAGAATACATTCACTTCTCAGCAATTGTACCGGATTCCACTGATGGAAGAGGATATCTATTCCATACAGCATCTCGAGAGATTCGCCGGTTATCTTCAAAAAGAAGTCATGATCTAACTTCATCGATGTGCATCTTTATTGGTTTATTCAAAAGGGATGATGCCTGCTTTTGTCGAAGTAATCATTGAACAGTGATCAATGGGAGATGATAGAATGCTTCACCAACAGTCAGGAATGTCGGGCGTTCTTTCAATAAAGAAAAGGGAAGAAACCCAAAATCGATGGTTGTTTCACCGGCTCAACACCCTTTTGCCATCCATGATGAAAAAGCACAATCTTGATATGTGGATCATCATCGGCAGGGAATATAATGAAGATCCCATTTTAAAAACCCTCTATCCTTCAGGGATTGATGGATCAGGAAGGCTCACCATCCTTGTTTTTCATATGCATGATGGAGAACTGAACAGATCGGTCATTCACCAAAATCCGAATTTCGAACCTTTTTATGAACGGATCTGGGTGCCGTCAGAATGTGATCAATGGGAATGTTTAAGGAGATTGGTAAAAGAAATGAATCCCGATACCATCGGATTGAATTATTCTTCAACATTTGCTGTATGTGACGGTCTGAGCCATTCCAATTATCAGCAATTGGATGTCCTGCTTTCTGATTACGCTCACACATTCGTTTCAGCTCAGTCGCTCATTGTTGATTGGCTGTCTGTCAGATCCTCCAAGGAGTTGACGGCTTACCCGGCCATTGCTGAACTCGCAAGGAAAATAGCAGGGGAGGCTTTATCAAGTGAAGTGATTCACCCGGGTATTACTACGACAGAGGATGTCGTCGAGTGGATACGGCAGAGGGTACTCGATAAAGGATTGGAAACCTCTTTTTATCCGACAGTGGATATCCAGAGAAGAGGTGCTGCAATGGATCGTTTGGAAGGGGAGATCATTCGATGGGGGGATATCATTCATTTGGATTTCGGTATCAGATATCTTGGTCTTGCAACAGACACCCAGCAGCTTGCTTATGTGCTTCACCCGGGTGAGGAAGATGCGCCGAGAGGTCTGCAATCAGCCCTTGAAACTGCAGTGAGATTTGAAGACATTGTCGCAGGAGAAATGAAGGTGGGAAGGACAGGGAATGAAATTTTTGATGAAGTAATGAAAACGGCCGCTCAGGAAGAAATCAAAGCAATGCTATATTCCCACCCCCTCGGGTATCATTGTCATGAAGCAGGGGCACTGATCGGATTATACGACCAACAGGGAGATGTGCCCATTAAAGGAGATTTGTCGCTTACCGCAGATACATGCTACGCGATGGAATTCAATATAAGACAATATGTGCCCGAATGGGACCAGGTTGTACCTATTTTCCTCGAAGAGCCCGTCGCCTTTATACAGGATCGCCTTCATTATATGGCGAAAAGACAAACGGAATTTTACCTTATATAAGAAAGAACTGATCATGTGTTGAGCTGATCAGTTCTTTTTATGCACTGGGAGCCCGTTCAGCCCGGAGAACGCTCTTTGAAAAAGAAGAAGATACAAATTGAAAAAAATTTAAATACCCCCTTGACTATATACCTTATAGGGTATATTATTATACATGTAGCAAGAAAACAACAAGCTAATTGGAGGTGTCTTTATGGAATACAATTCACAAATCAAAAATCGGATTAAGCGGGTTGAAGGGCAGCTCCGTGGAATTGTCCGGATGATGGAGCAGGGGGAAGATTGCAAAGATGTCATCACGCAGCTTTCAGCAGCCAAAACCGCACTGGATCGTTCCGTAGGCTTGATTGTCAGCATGAATCTGGTGGCATGTGTAAGAGATTCACAAGAAACCGGGGAAAGTACAGAAGAACTAGTGAAAGAAGCAGTCAATTTATTAGTGAAGAGCCGATAAGAAAAAGGTTGACATCTTTTTTTATATCATCTAATATACCCTTATAGGTATTATACATTTTATTTAGGAGGAATTATGAATGAACGCAGATAAAGTATTAGACGCAAAAGGTTTAGCATGTCCTATGCCGATCGTGAAAACAAGAAAGGCAATCAAAGAAATTGAATCAGGTCAAATCCTGGAAGTGCAAACAACGGATAAAGGTGCAAAAAGTGACTTGACAGCATGGGCGAAGTCAACTGGTCATGAATTGGTACAATCAACAGAAGAAGCAGATGTATTCACATTCTGGATTAAAAAAGGCTGATTTTTTTTGCCGGGAAACATACCCCGGACAGTAATTAGGAGGAGATAACATGTCAGAGACAAAAACAACGAATATTATTCTCTTTAGTGGAGATTATGATAAAGCAATGGCAGCATACATCATCGCAAACGGAGCTGCAGCGTATGATCACGAAGTAACGATCTTCCATACGTTTTGGGGATTGAATGCATTAAGAAAAGAAGAAATGGTTCCTGTGAAAAAAGGATTCATGGAAAAGATGTTCGGTAAAATGATGCCTAAAGGCGCTGACAAACTTGGATTATCCAACATGAACTTCATGGGTATGGGACCAAAGATGATCAAGGGTGTCATGAAGAAGCATAATGCGATGCCTTTACCGGACTTAATCGATATGGCAAAGGAACAAGACATTAAATTGGTCGCATGTACGATGACGATGGACTTACTCGGCCTGCACAAGGATGAGTTGCTCGAGGAGATTGAGTATGCAGGAGTTGCTGCATATCTAGCCGATGCTGAAAATGGAAATGTTAACTTGTTCATCTAATTTTTTTTGCAACGAAATATACCCTAACAGGTAATTGGAGGTTACACATGATGAAGACGATTGAATCAAACTTTGTATTAGATGCGAAAGGATTGGCGTGTCCGATGCCGATCGTAAAAACAAAGAAAGCCATGAAAGATCTTGAAGCTGGTCAAGTAATCGAGATCCAGGCTACAGATAAAGGTTCTAAAGCAGATCTGCAGGCATGGGCGAAAAGCACTGGCCATGACTACCTTGGTACGATTGAAGAAGGCGACGTCCTGAAGCACTTCGTACGCAAATCAAGCGGTGAGGATGCATTGGAACGCAAACATGAAGCAGTGACAGATAACGGAACACTTGCAAGCAAACTAAGCGATGAAGATACAGTCGTAGTAGATGTTCGTGAAAAAGCTGAGTATGCTTTCAAGCACATCCCTGGAGCGGTTTCCATCCCACTTGGTGAATTAGACGAGCGTGCGGAAGAACTGAATAAAGATAAAACGATTTATGTTGTGTGCCGTACGGGTAACAGAAGTGACATGGCAGCGCAGCAATTATCACAAAAAGGATTCACCAATGTGGTCAATGTTGTGCCAGGCATGAGCGAGTGGAACGGAGATGTGGAATCGGACATCGAATAGTCCGTGACAAACATTTATCATAAGCAATGTAAAATCCGGGGACAGCTTTCATCCTAGCTTTTTCAGAAATGAGGGCGTCCTCCGATATAACCAATAAAGAGAGAGAAACTGGAGGGGAATGCAATGGCGGTTAAAGCAATGAACACAAAAGAAGTTGCACAAAAAGTAATGAATCGGGAGAAATTATTCATCCTGGATGTTCGAAATGTAGATGCTTTTGAAGATTGGAAAATTGAAGGTGAACAATTCGAATATTTAAATATTCCATACTTCGACTTACTAGACGGTGTAGAAGAAATCATGGATCAACTTCCAGAAGATCAAGACATCCTTGTTGTCTGTGCGAAAGAAGGATCTTCCATCATGGTGGCTGACATGCTTTCAGAAGAAGGTAGAGATGTTTCTTATCTTGAGGGAGGTATGAAAGCTTGGAGTGAGCACTTGGAACCAGTTAAGGTCGGCGATCTTTCTGACGGCGGGGAACTGTATCAATTTGTACGCTTAGGAAAAGGCTGTCTTTCTTACATGGTCATTTCCAAGGGAGAAGCTGCAATCGTGGATGCTACCCGTATGACCGATATCTTCACTGATTTTGCAGAAGAAAAAGGAGCTGTCATCACACACGTGTTCGACACTCACTTGCACGCTGACCATATTTCCGGTGGTAGACAAATTGCTGAGAAAACGAATGCCACTTACTGGCTGCCTCCGAAAGATGCAGAAGAAGTAACATTCAAATACGCAGCACTTGAGGACGGGAATCATGTGGTGATCGGAGAAACTACGATTGACATCAACGCACTCTATTCACCAGGTCACACAATCGGATCCACTTCATTTGTCATTGATGAAAAATATCTACTATCCGGTGACATCCTGTTCGTTGACAGCATCGGCCGTCCTGACTTGGCCGGGAAAGCTGAAGATTGGGTAGCCGATCTTAGAGAAAGCCTGTATTCTCGTTATAAAGGTCTTTCAATGGAATTGACTGTCCTTCCTGCACACTTCATGATCATCGATGAATTAAATGACAACGGTTCTGTAGGCGAGAAGCTTGGCACATTATTTGCCAAAAATCATGGTTTGAACATTGAGAGTGAAGAAGAATTCCGTAAATTGGTTTCTGAGAATCTTCCTCCACAACCAAATGCCTACCAGGAGATCCGTGAAACAAATATGGGGAAAATCACCCCTGATGAAGAGAAACAACGTGAAATGGAGATCGGACCGAATCGTTGTGCCGTCCGCTAAGGACCCGCTCGCATACGTTTGATCCTACGGGAACTCGCCTGGTGCGGTTCCCGTTTCACTAATAAGGGAGGGACTTTCTATGGATTTAGCATTTATTATTACAATCTTTCTGATCGGTTTTATCGGATCATATATTTCCGGGATGGTGGGAATCGGGGGGAGTATCATTAAATACCCGATGCTCCTTTATATCCCGCCTTTACTCGGTGTTGCAACATTTTCTGCACACGAAGTATCCGGAATCAGTGCCGTACAGGTGTTCTTTGCCACTCTTGGCGGCGTTTGGGCTTACCGAAAGGGAGGCTTTTTAAACAAAACGCTTATCACCTATATGGGTGTCAGCATTTTGATTGGTAGCTTTGTCGGAGGATACGGTTCAAAATTCATGAGTGAAGCAGGAATCAATATTGTCTACGGTATTCTTGCATTGATCGCCGCTGTCATGATGTTCATCCCTAAAAAGGGCATTGATGACGTGAAACTTGAAGATGTTTCCTTCAACAAATGGCTGGCAGCAACGCTTGCCCTGATCGTAGGGGTCGGCGCTGGTATCGTCGGCGCTGCGGGAGCATTCCTGCTTGTACCAATCATGCTCGTTGTCCTAAAAATCCCAACCCGTATGACCATCGCTTCTTCATTGGCCATCACGCTGATTTCATCCATCGGATCGACGGTTGGTAAAATCACGACAGGTCAAGTCGATTATCTGCCTGCCATGATCATGGTAGTAGCCAGTCTAATCGCTTCACCACTAGGTGCAATGGCCGGCAAGAAAATGAACACAAAGATCCTTCAAATGATCCTTGCAATTCTCATCTTGGGGACTGCCATCAAAATTTGGGTGGATATACTATAATGAATGAGAGCCTGGAGCCTTCGTACCATCTATTCTTTAAATAGATGGCATAAAGGTTCCAGGCTTTTCTTCTGTGAAGGAATTTCATGACTTTTCCAGAAAGGCTTATACAATTCTACTATTCTTATGTACAATGAGGTATATGGACATCCATTTCCATATACCGTTAAAAAAGGAGAGAGAGCCATGTCTGGAGAAGAAGCATCGAGAAAAAGAACATTACTTAAACAACATATCGAACATAAGCTTGAATCCGATCAAATCTCATTTACAAGTAATGCAGATGGTTTATTCGTTTTAGATCTGGAAGGTCGATTCATTTATGCAAATAAGCCGTGCGAACTGATAACAGGATATTCCCCGAATCAATTGACTGAAAAAAACTTCATTGAAATCATCCCCCCGACCGAAAAAGGTTCTTCTTTCATCCATTTCCCCTCGGTTAAAAATGGAAGTATACAAAACTTCGATTTCACAGTGATGCATGCACAAGGCACATTGGTGGAAGTCAATATCACCATGTTCCCAGTGGAAACATCCAATGAAATCATCGGCGTATATGGAATTGCCAAGAACATCACCTCTCTCAAAAGAAATGAAGAAGAACTGAAGAGACGGGAAGAACTGTATAGTAAGATGGTTGAATTCTCTCCTGATACAGTAATGATCAGTCAAAATGGCATTTGTCAGTATATCAACGAAACCGGCATCAATTTCCTGAAAGCGAAATCGAAAGACGACATCGTGAATCGGAACATCCTTGATTTCATTCACCCAGACTACAAAGAACAAGTGTTAAGAAGAATTGAACGTCTTAATAAAGGGGAAGCGGTTCTCCCTGAAATCGAAAAGCTTATTTGTCTGGACGGTTCTGTTGTGGAGGTAGAAGTGAAGGCAATCCCAACCTATATCCATCATGAGCTAGTGTCTCACGTCATGATCCGGGATCTCTCACAGAGGAAACTGACCGAAGAGCTCATGATCAGGTCTGAAAAATTATCAGTGGCCGGTCAGCTGGCAGCAGGCATCGCACACGAAATCCGCAATCCGATCACATCCATCAAAGGTTTCCTCCAGCTGATGGAGAGGGATCATACATATAAGCAGTACTATTTCGACGTGATCATGAGTGAAATGAGCAGGATTGAATTGATTTTGAATGAACTGCTGTCCCTGGCAAAACCCAAGGTTTCGGATATGCAGGAAGTAGACCTGATTGTGTTATTGAAACAGGTCATCACACTGATTAATACAGATGCCATCATGAAAAACATTGAGATACAGACTACATATAAAGAAGATTCGTGCATCGTCATTGGGGATGCCAATCAGATTAAACAGGTATTCATTAATTTCATTAAAAATGCCATTGAATCCATGAGTATGGGTGGCAGGGTATCGATTCATGTAGAGGAAATCGAACAAATGGCCTGCGTCTGCTTCATCGATGAAGGGGAGGGGATACCGAAGGAAGTGTTGAACAGAATCGGAGAACCATTCTTTACTACAAAAGAGAATGGAACGGGACTCGGCATCATGGTCAGTAAGCAAATCGTCGAAAATCACCTGGGGGATGTGAATATCACGAGCGGGTCAGGAGGGACATGTGTCAAGGTGGCTTTTCCCCTTCCTGTGTATGCTAAGGATTGACCGTGATACCGTCCATTCTAAAAGTGTGTAACGTTTCATATACATGTTTCGTCTAAGAAGTAAATCAGACCCTGGATGGATGAAAGCCGTCTAAGAATAGCTTACAATGGGGAAATGGCCGGGTTGTCCCGGCTGATCGATCACAATGATTAGAAAAGGGAGAATGAACATGAAAAAGATGATGGGAATCGCCTTACTATGTACACTACTGGTTAGCGGGATTCAATCAGCGTCAGCAGCAGATCATGATAAAGCAAGCATTAATGAAAAATTCGGACTGCCTATCGTCGTGTATGGGGAAACGCTGACCTCTCAGCAGAAAAAAGAAGTC
This sequence comes from Bacillus sp. KH172YL63, assembly GCF_011398925.1. NCBI lineage: Bacteria > Bacillati > Bacillota > Bacilli > Caryophanales > Bacillaceae > Bacillus > Bacillus sp. KH172YL63. Next base: position 2,039,018 of record NZ_AP022842.1, on the reverse strand, counting down.
CAAGCCCAACTGGGTGTGGATGAAGGCACTGAGGTTGAAGAATTCACCGCCACTGGTGAAGACCTTGTAAAATATATAGAGGGTGAAAACCGCAACGCCCGCATGTTTTCATCTGCCATGATCACCCGGAAGGAAAAGGGTGAAGGGCTTACAGTGAATATCGTCACGCCTGAAAATATCACTGAAGTGACCAATTCCATGTATTCCAATGCCCTGTTGACGGCAGGGGTGGAAAATGCAGTCGTTGATGTTGCATCCCCTGTGAAGGTGAGTGGACATTCCGCGTTGGTCGGGATCTACAAAGCCTATGATGTCAGCGGGGAGAAGCTGGATACGGTTCGGATGGAAGTGGCAAATGAAGAACTGAATGTCGCAACTGAACTGGCAAAAGAAGCAGGGATCGACAAAGAAGAAGTCAGCAAACTGTTGACAGAGATCAAAAAAGAAATTGCCGATCAGAATCCTGCCACAAAAGAAGAAATCGAGAAAATCGTTGAAGAGAAGTTAAAAACGTTGAATATTGATTTAAGTCCTGAAGATCGTCAATTGCTGATTGATCTATTTGATAAGATGCGATCCCTTGACATCAACTTTGATAATGTTCAGCAGCAGCTTGATGACTTGACGAAAGATATTCAAAGCACAATCAAAGACATCGTGAATGATAAAGGATTCGGCCAAAAGGTGTCTGATTTCTTTACAGCTCTCATCGAAGCGATCAAAGATTTCTTTGCTTCCATTAAAAATTTATTTGGTTAAGCGATAAAAGCGAAAGACCGAGTCGGAAATGACTTTGTCTTTCGCTTTATTTTATTTCCTGAAAGACTGCAAGTGAACTAAACCTCCAGAAGAGGGAACTTCAAATACACAGTGGTGCCTTTATTTTCCTCACTTTCGATGAACAATGTCCCTTCATGTTTGCGCATGATTTCTTTGGCGATAGACAAGCCAAGTCCGTATCCGCCTGTATCACGGGTTCTTGAGAGATCTGAACGGAAGAAACGTTCACCGATTTGTGAAAGAGATGCTTGTGGAATGCCGATTCCCTCATCTTTTATCTTGACGACCGCCATGCCTTCTTCTTCATAGGACCATACGACGATTGAGCTGTTTCTCTGTGAGTATTTGAAAGCATTGTCAAGGACATTATAAAGCACTTGCATCACCCGGTCCGGGTCCCCGGATATGATTAAGTCTTCGTCCAGCTCATGTTGAAAGTCAATTTGCTTTGATTCTGCAAACGGGCGGATCATACTGAGTGAATCCATGATGAATTGTGACAGGACAATTGGTTCAACGTCCAATGAAAATGATGCATCTTCCAACTTGTTCAGTTCTAACAGTTCGGTAATCAGCTTCTGCATGCGTACGGATTCCTTTTGGATGAGCTGGAGGCTGTTTTCGATTTCCTCCGGGTTCATCTGCACCTTATCTGTCAATGCTTTTGCATAGCCGCCGATATAGGTAAGGGGGGTACGCAATTCGTGGGCAACATTTGAAAGAAATTGCCTCTTCCGTTCTTCCTGGTGCTGAAGGGAATCCACCATACTGTTGAATGTATGGGCAAGCTCAGCCATTTCATCATGAGATGTAACGGTGACCCGTTCAGAGAAATCTCCCTTTGCCACCTTATTGGAGAAGTTCTGCATTTCCCTTACTGGTTTGAACAGGGAGGAAAGCGTTGATTGAATAATGATAAAAAGGACGAAATAAAACAGGACCCCGGCCAACAGTAAAATCGGAATGCCTTTACTGAATACTTCCGTCATTTCGGCAAGGGGGATGTAAATGAACAGATAACCCATTAATCTCTCTTCATTCATCAAGGGGAACACAGCCCCGATTACATTCCGGTGGAACTCTTTCACATACCCTTCCTTCATAATATGTGCACCTTGTTTGAGTACATGAAGATCGCTTTCATTAATGAGAGGCTTTTCTTCAATCTGATATGGAAAACTGATTTGTAAATCATCAAGGTTTTCCACTACAGTCACTTCATACGGAGAAATCACGTTATACCACAGGATTTTATCTTTGACATTCCCGCTGACATCACCGTAATGATAGTGGTCTGCCGTCCGCTGTCCCTGATAGAGGAGGGACTCTTTGACAGTCCCGATGTAAAGATCCTTATAAAGAAAGTGGATAAACAGAAACGAGAAGACAATCGTTAAAAATAAACTGCTCAATAACAGCAGGGACACTTTTTTATTTAGGGAAAGGGATCCTCTCTTCACAGTGAGACCTCAAATTTATACCCCAGCCCCCAGACTGTCTCTATCAAATGCCCGTATCCTTTTAACTTCAGGCGCAGTGTTTTGATGTGGGTATCCACCGTCCGGTCGCTTCCTTCATAATCATTTCCCCAGATGTGATCAAGGAGCTGATCCCTCTTATAAACCCTCCCTTGGTGTCTTGCCAGGAAAAGGAACAATTCATATTCCTTCAGTGTCAATCTGGGAGAATGGTCACCAACAGTCACCGTTCTCGAAGCCAGATTGAATGATACAGGACCAAAACGTTCCACCATTGAACGCTGACTCATCTGCACGCCGTACGACCTGCGGAGGATGGTTTCAATCCTTGCAACCAATTCTTCTGCATTGAAAGGCTTTACCATATAGTCGTCACTCCCGAGTTTGAGCCCTTTCACTTTATCCAGGTCATCACCTTTTGCCGATAGGAAGATAAAGGGGACCTCACTTCTTTCCCTCACTTCTTCCAACAGCTGAAAGCCATCCATAAATGGCATCATGATATCCACAATCATTAAATCAATGTGGGTTTTATTCAACTGATCTAGGGCGGCGAGTCCATTCTCAGCTTCAACACAAAAATAGTGCTGCCTGTTTAAATACAGTTTGATCAGCTGTCTCATTTCCGGTTCATCGTCAACGATCAGTATATTCCATTGTTTCATTCAAACCACTCCAAACTCAAAAATAAGAAATTGCATCAAGTATTATTATAGTGAATAACCGTGAACTTTTTGTGAGATTTTATCAACAATTTATGTATATTTCTGTTCCTGCGGCATGGAACCGACGACCTTCAATTTGATGGTGATGCAACGAACCCCAGCAGAGCAAACGAAAGCATACAATCACCTAAAAGTGCTGTTTGACATTATACCCAATGGGGTATATAATACATATAGACATGAGGCGCATAGCCCAAAATAAAGAAGAAGAGGTGCAACACATGGAATTCTTAGGATTAATCATTCTTGCCGTACTTATTATGCTTTATATGATGGTGAAAAAAAACGGGAAAGGCATCAATCAAATATCCACGGGTGAACTAAAAGGGATGCTCAACGATCGGAGCAAGCAATTTATCGACGTGAGAACACCAGGGGAATATAAAAACAAGCATATCAAAACATTTAAAAATATGCCGTTACAATCCCTCCACAAGCAAACGGACCAACTATCGAAAGAAAAAGAAGTGGTGGTCATTTGTCAGAGCGGGATGAGAAGCGCAAATGCATGTAAAATCTTAAAACAAAAAGGGTTCACCTCGGTCACGAATGTACGCGGCGGGATGAACGCCTGGAATTTAATATAAACCAATCCGCATGAAAAAGGGGAGAAACAAATGAAGACCATATTGGCAAGTGAAGTGAAAAAGCGACTGGAATCAGGGGAAACGCTGAATATCATCGATGTCCGTGAAGTGGCAGAAGTGAAAACCGGAAAAATCCCGGGAAGTGTAAACATTCCACTTGGATTACTTGAATTCCGAATGAATGAATTGAACAAAAGAACAGATTATATCGTAGTCTGTCAATCTGGCGGCAGAAGCAGCCAGGCAGTCAAGTTTCTTGATTATCAAGGGTTTTCAGTCACCAATATGCAAGGTGGAATGTCTGTATGGGAAGGGAAAATGGAATAGACTGACGAAATTTTATATACCCATACAGGTTTAAAGAATCATTTAAAGGATAATGTATGACTATTGAGGAAAAATAATTTTGAGGGAGGAGTTATGATTATGACGATGACAATCAAACAATTATCAGCAAGCGAGCTCACTAAAAAAATCATTAACGGGGATAAAATGTTCATTCTCGACGTCCGTCCAAAAGATGCTTTTGATGATTGGAAGGTGGAAGGAAACAACGTTACCATCATCAACAAACCTTTTAACGAGCTGAAAGAAAATCTTGAATCGGTTAAAAACACCCTCCCGCAAGGTGAACCGATTTATGTCATATGTGCCAAGGGAAATTCTTCAACGAAGACTGCAAACATGCTGATTGAAGCAGGGATGGACAACATTTACTCAGTGGAAGGCGGAATGCAAGCCTGGAGTGAGCATCTCGAACCCATTAAAATCGGGGACATTCCACATGGAGAAGTATACCAATTTGTACGGATCGGCAAGGGATGCCTATCCTATGCAATTGTGTCGGATGGAGAAGTGGCATTCATCGATGCAGCCCGTTTATTGGAACCTTATAAAACCTTTATCCAGGAGAAAGGTCTGAAAGTCAAAGCAGTTCTTGATACCCATCTGCATGCCGATCATATTTCTGGCGGCCGCCAATTAAGCGAGGAATATCAGGCACCTTATTATTTACCGCCGAAAGATGCGGAAGAGGTTCAATTCGATTTTACTGCACTTGAAGACAATACCGTGGTAGAAGTGGGCGACTCGAAGATCGAAGCGGTCTATTCACCCGGTCATACAATCGGAAGCACATCATTTATTGTAAATGAGCATTACCTGTTAACAGGCGATATCCTGTTTATTGATTCCATCGGAAGACCGGATTTAGCAGGTAAGGCCGAAGATTGGGTCGGCGATTTAAGACAAACGCTATATTCACGTTACAAAAATCTTGAAAATGACCTGATTGTCCTGCCGGCACACTTCATGACGATTGATGAAATGAATGAAGACGGTTCGGTGTCACAATCATTGAATGCTCTTTATAAAGAAAATCATGGGTTGAATATCGAGGATGAGAAAGAGTTCAGAAAGACTGTCACTGAAAATCTCCCTCCTCAGCCGAATAGCTATGAAAAGATCCGGGAAACCAATATGGGTAAAATGAAACCGGATGACGATGAAAAACGCGAGATGGAGACAGGTCCGAATCGCTGTGCCGTACGTTAATCCTGTCGTTTTCTGATAGAAAGACAAAACGATCCCGAATGCCTTTTCGGGATCGTTTTATGGATTGAGAGGACGTGATATTTCATGGAAGAAACACCAGAGTCTAAGTATATACAACAGCATCTGGCAAATGAACGAACCTTCCTGGCATGGATCAGGACAGCGATTGCCATGATTGGGATCGGGTTTCTTACTACGAGCCTTCATTATAATTCCCTGCAGGGAAGCCCTCTGCAAGACCGCATCGCCATCATCATCAGCGCTGTGTCAATTATCATCGGCCTCCTGATCATTGGAGGGGCGACCGTCAATTATTACCGTACGAGGAAGCACATCAATACGCAGACATTCACCTCATCAGATGCATTCATCAAAGTGATGGCAGGCGTCGCAATCATCATTTTAATATTTGTGACCGTATATTTTCTTTCTTTTAAGTAATGGAAACATAAAAAAACCGACAGCTTCGTGCCGGAAAAAGGGCTTCGAAACCGTCGGATTTTCTTTTATTAATGGTTATTTCTTCACATCACTTAATCCTGCTTTTGTTCATTGTAATATTGAACTGATGTCATGGCACCTTCACTTACCATCGAATTATCTTCTATATTTTTCGGATCAGGATTGCCTGCTTTTTCAACAGGAAGATCTTGTTTTGTCCTTTTTTTGATTTTTGTGATCAAGCCTTCTTTCATATTGTGAAGCTGATTGCGCTTCTCCTTGGAAGAGAGTATCCAACCTAAAGACCCTGCTGTCACAGTCGCGCCGACAAGTAATGATTTATTCATTTTCATATCCTTTTCCTCCATTCAATAGTATCGTGATTTAATATGTTCATCCTTTTCCCCCTGCACATAAAAATAAACATTGGCTCAGTTTACACTTGTGATAAAGTGGACAACCGCAACATTCTGGTGGAAAATGAATACACAGTCTAATGTTGAAAGGATGAATTGTGTGAAAGTATTATCTAAAGAAAGCATCATCGGATTTATCGGAACAGGTGTCATGGGCCAAAGCATGGCTGCTCATATCCAGAAAGCGGGATACTCACTTCTTGTATACAACCGGACGAAAGAGAAGGCCACGCCGCTGATCGAAAACGGCGCGAAATGGGCCGAAACACCGAAGGAATTAGCTCAAGCTTCAGACGTCGTCATCACGATGGTCGGTTATCCTTCAGACGTTGAGAAACTTTACCTCGGAAGTGAAGGTATCCTGCAACATATGAAACAAGGCGCCCTGGCCATCGATATGACCACTTCTTCACCTGCACTCGCAGAGAAACTTGCCCAGGCAGGGAGCGAGAAAGGAATATCAGTGTTAGATGCCCCGGTTTCTGGGGGAGATATTGGCGCTAAGGAAGCCAGATTATCCATCATGGCAGGGGGAAAAGAAAGCAGCTTTACATACGCAGAACCTTTATTGCAACTCTTGGGCACTAATGTGGTGTATCAAGGAAAAGCGGGTGCAGGACAGCATACAAAGATGTGTAATCAGATCACGATTGCATCAAATATGATGGGGATCAGTGAAGCACTTCTGTATGCAAGAAAGTCAGGCCTTGATCCCCGTCAGGTACTGAAAAGCATCACATCTGGTGCAGCAGGGAGCTGGTCACTGAGCAACCTCGTTCCAAGGATGATTGAAGGGGATTTTGCCCCTGGTTTTTTTATAAAGCACTTCATCAAGGACCTGAAAATCGCCCTTGATTCAGCAAGAGACATGGAAATCAGGACACCGGGCCTGGAACTCGCCCTTTCACTTTATGAGGAATTGGCTTCTAAAGGTCAAGAAGACAAGGGAACGCAAGCGTTGATTCAATTATTGGACGGATCGCTTGATTGTTGAGCTCGATTCAGTGAATTTTCGTGAATGAACATACTCTTGATAAAACTGGAAATAATAAGATGCAGACTAAAATATGTGAAAGACAGGTGAGCGGGTTGAGAAAAAACTCATTTAAACGATTATCCAGAGTCATATATACGTATGGTACGATCATGACCGCAGTCGCATTCTTAGTATCATATTTCCAGACAAAATCGATCATCAAGGCGATAAAAAAATACAGTCCCTATCATTAGGTTATCATTTGCAATATTCCATGATAACTTGGACAATGGATGGGAGAATACGATTGGAGGTAGGAACATTGAAATTAGCAGGAAAGAAAGTCATTCAATTAGTAAGCGCCGATTTCGAAGACCTTGAGCTGTGGTATCCAGTGCTGCGCTTGAGGGAAGAAGGGGCTACAGTACATATTGTAGGGGAAGAAGCAAATCAGCAATACATCGGAAAATATGGCGTCCCTATTCAATCTGAGTTTGCCTTCGGCGATATCAACCCGGATGAATACGATGCCATCCTCGTACCTGGAGGGTGGTCACCTGATAAACTTCGCCGATATGAAGAAGTCATTTCCATGGTTCAGCAGATGGACAAGGAGAAGAAACCGATCGGCCAGATTTGCCATGCAGGATGGGTATTAATATCCGCCAAAATCCTCCAGGGCGTGACCGTTACAAGTACACCCGGGATCAAGGATGATATGGAAAATGCCGGTGCAACGTGGGTAAATGAGCCTGTCGTAACCGATGGACATATCGTTTCCAGCAGACGGCCGCCTGATCTGCCTGATTACATGAGAGAGTTTATTGTAGCCCTGGAAAAATAGGTTGAAAACCCAGGGACCGGGCGTTAGAAACATAAAAAATCCGAACAATCATACGAAATTCTTTACGAAAATCGTATGGGTTCGGATTTTTTTGTTATTGACAGGTTGAGCACATGCCGGCTCGTAACAGGAATCAGGTCGAATACTCCGACGGGAAAAGCTGAATAAGTGAGATGCCTGAGGTGTGACTATCTTCTGCAATTCGAAAAGGTCCTGATATTCCATTGGTCACTGCTTCTCAAAAAAAAAGAAATGGTAGGTAGTTCAGTGATTTTTAAAATCTATCTTTGCCAGTTGATTGGAGCGGAAGATGCTCGACTCCTTCGGGAAACGCTGGAAAGGTGAGACCCACTGGCTTTGCATAAGTGTAAATCAATTTCAATTTAAGTAAAAATATTACAGTTGGATTTACCTGTGGGAACAAAAAAGAGAAACTCTATAAAAGATTATTGTTTGTTCCCATTTTTTTGTAATATTATTTTATCATCCTTTTAACCTGTTTCTTTCTTTGTTTGACGATGAGAGCGACGGATCCGAAATCTACTTCTTTTGGAGGTTTGTCGGGGATCTTCTGCCTGCCTCTCGAAGTCCTTTTTGGAGTGTAGTCCAAGGCAGCTTGTAAGTCCCCCCATGTCCGATGGAGGTAAATCTGAATATGTCTAAGAATAGACAACATACTTTTTTGAGATTTCGTCTTCAACTTCACCATCAAAGTAAGAATATAGGTAATCATTGCGATAAACATTTGGTTCCATATGCCTTTCGGTTTGGTACTCCAAACATTCACAAATCGAAGAGATTGTTTGATCCACTTAAAAAATATTTCAATGATCCAACGGTTTTTATAGATGTCTGCGATTTCACTTGGCGTTAAGTCCCATCTTGTCGTAGCTACTTTATACAACTTTCCATTCTCATCCTGATATTCCACTAATCGTACCGGCTCCATTTTCTTTTCTACACCTAATATTACTTTGGCATCTCTTAAGATTTGATCCCGACTCCCCTTCAGGGATTTCACGCTCTTCCTCGACTTGTATGCGGATATCATTCTTTAATCGAATCACGAATTTAATGTTGTTTTTGATCCATTGATTCATCCTGATTTTATCCATGTATCCACGATCCATCACATAGGTGGCATCGCTTGATTCGATTAAGAATTCTCCCCCTTCATGATCTGAAGCTTTCCCGTTTGAAGGGACAATTTTATCGGGATAATATACATCCGGTGAGGCCACCACCAAACGGGTGTGCATTTTGACAACGTTCCACCCTTTGGTGACATAGGCCCATTCAGACAATACAGGCGGTAGCTTAATATGGGTCGCATCAACAATATGAAGTTTTCCGATATTCGGAAGGCCTGAAAATGAGTGCATATAGGGCTTTAGGTTATTGAGAACTTTGAAAAAAGAGTTTGTAGAATAGTGGTATCTAATTCGTTTATCCTTCTACTTAGTTGAGAACTACTTATACTCTCGATTCCAATGTCATTCATAAAGTCCTGGTTCGCTTGCATTTGGGTGTCAAATTCAGGATACGATCCCCATTTATCCAATTGAGCCGTAACAAAAATTTTGACTAACTGTTCAATCGAAAGCTTTTTATTATTGTAATTTAAAAGTGGACAAGCCAAACCCTCGGTAGGTAATAACGATAAACATTGACTAATGACTGATTTTGAGTTATCATAATGAGGTTAATTTGGTGCTCCTTTGTAGATAGTTTGTTTTGGGAACAAACGCTCAACATATCTACAATAGGAGCTTTTTTTGTGTTTGTCTATCTATCAACGTACCAAAAGAATAATGAACTACAGAGTATAGAAACAGAGAATTACTTTTTTTGGAATTTATGCAAAGCCAGTGGGTGAGACCCCGCAGGCGCAGCCGAGGAGGCTCACCAACAGCCCCGCGGAAAGCGAGCATCTGTAGCGGAAATCAACCGCATCTCGCTTAATTAAAATGTTCTTAAGCCACAATGTTCACGAAACAATGCCTTAGATTTGAATCACACCTTCCTCTAAATCTTCCTATCCCGTTTATTCCGGTCACTGACTCTATTGAAGAAAGTCTGTTTGACTGACTGATGGGTCGTGATCGCTATTCCTGTAGCAATAAAGCCATTGGAAATCCCGTTTAAATCAAACCCTAATGTCCAGCCGCTGACAACAACTGAAACACCCAGCAGTACCCAGATGATGAGCCAGTCAGGCACATGAGGCGTGCGTTTGAATGCATACCCCAATACCCACAATATCGGAACAAGCACGGTGACTTGAGGGTCGATGGAAATCCCGTTCAACAGATTTTCAATCATCCAATTCACTCCCTATTATGATTCTTGACTTCTACTATCAGTTTATTGGGCAATCGGACAATTCATGACAACCTATATTGAAAGAAGCGATGGATAAATATGACCTTTAAAGTGACATGCCCATTGTTCAGTGATATTATATTGATTGACCTATAATGAAAAGGAGCTGTTTTAAATGGCAAAAAAAGGATACATACAATTTCAAACAGGTGAAAAAATCGAATTTGATTTATTTCCAAACGAAGCACCTGGAACAGTAGCAAACTTTGAAAAACTGGCAAACGAAGGATTTTACGATGGTTTAAGCTTCCACCGAGTCATCCCTGGTTTCGTGAGCCAAGGCGGATGCCCTAACGGAAATGGAATGGGAGGTCCTGGTTACACAATCAAATGTGAAACAGAAGGAAACCCTCATAAGCATGAAGAAGGTTCCCTATCAATGGCACATGCAGGAAAAGATACAGGCGGAAGTCAGTTCTTCATCGTCCACGAGCCACAGCCACACTTAAACGGTGTACACACTGTTTTCGGTAAAGTGACATCAGGCATCGACATTGCCAAATCAATGAAAAACGGCGACGTTATGGAAAAGATGGTTGTATTCGACGCATAATGAATGGAGGGACGGACCTTGCTCCGTTCACATTTTCCTGCTGAATGATTTCCTGATAAACAATGGTTGAAATCATTTCAGTGATGGTGTATGATACTCATACAGGCTGCGTTGTACGTAATCATAACAAAGTTTTAACCTTTAAACTGTAACAGGGAGTTTTACATCGAAGTCGGAATGTCAAGCCTCCACGATTTGAGGACGACAGGAAACCTTCTGCAAACACCCACTTTGAGGAGTGGTGGTTTAAAACTTTCTTATACCAAAATTACGGCAAATGTGGCTCCTTATAATGAGTATCTCAAGTCAGTTCCCAATCGGGGGCTGGCTTTTTCATTTTGGGGATGTGAGGAAAATCAGACGCATACAAAAAAGGCTCGATGAATATTGTCATCCAGCCTTACGCTTATGTATCGAGGCCCCTCCCGTCCGTACATGGTTAAGTGTCCCGCAACAAGCGAATGTTCGGGAGGGGCATATTTACTTTACCACGAATGGGTGCATGATGCAAAGCCGGTCAGTTCAAAAATCCTTTCTCGGTTAAATACCGGTCGATATCATGAAAATCATCCACCTTGATAAAGGGCGTCTGACTTTCACGAAGGATGGAAGGCAGTGACTTCATGGCGAAGGTGATGTCGGCTACTTTTGCCGGGTGACTGTCCGGCTCACTGTCTCCGGCGAAAAAGATCATTTCATATTCTTCCTGTAATTCCCTCAGCACCTTAGATTTATCAATCCCATACCTCTCTGAAAAGTGGGGATGCCGGGGATCAATGTTCATATATACATTTTGATCTTTATAGTAACCTTCATTGGAAAAAACTTTGACATCGTGTATCCCGTGATGGGCCAGAAGGTGATGAATGTAGTACGTGGTCCCGGCACTGAGGATATAGAAATCTGCACCATTTTCCTGTACTTTGCGGATGAATGCCGGAACATGCTCATCAATCTCAATCGACCGGATGTCTTGAATGATCTGTTCTTCATTCTGGTCGATGGAGGAGAACACCCTGGTAAGGAAATCAATGTCCTTCAAACTGCCGGCTTTCCATTGTTGATACAACTTCTTACCTTCTTGAAAATATTTATCCAATACGAGCTGATAGAAATCCTTTTTGGAGATCGTACCATCAAAATCCGAAACAAATGCCCATTTTTTCATTTTCAACACTCCTTGCTTCTTTAAAACCATTTTTATATGACAAAACGGGGGAGGGAAGTGTGGTTACAATAATTTTGTTATGTAAACTTATATTTGAGAATGGGGTTCGGCACAAAAAGATGCCCTCCTACTTAAAACACGAAATTTATTAAATGATTCATTTTGGTAAATCGCTGTTGATTTCCGTGCAAGGCTTCTCTTTCCCCGGTAGGTGGTGCGTGTTCGTCGCTATCTGCAACGGAGTCACACCAACCCCGCTTTTACCGAAGGAATCTTCGCCTTGCATCCCAATCAACAGCTGGAAGCTGCTAAAAATATATTGAAGGGATGCCACAAAAAATCCGAACGAAGATGTCCAAAAATCATTCGTTCGGATTTCTACTGGCGAGCACCCTTTTGTCCCAACCCCTTTTCACTATTTTTTCATACTCCTCAAGAACCCCATCATAACCTTTGGCGTTTTTTTCACTTCATTCACGGTTTCATTGATTGCCGTTTTCTTGAACTCGATATCATCCTGAATTTCTCCCTGTGTTTCCTGGAGCAGATTCGCTTCCATTGAAAGTTTGTCCATCCTGGACTGGATGCTTGCGACGGTATGATTCATTTCATTGATGACAGGCTTTGTTTCCTTCATCGTTTTTACTAAAGAGATGCCAAGCATCACCAGGGCAGTCACAAAGACTGCAATACTCACGTACACGATCCACATCTTTATTTCACCTCATTCAATATTGTCTATTCTTATATTCCCTAAATTTCTTAAATATAACGTAAATTTTATTCATCATTTCCCGTTTACTAATAGAAGCATTCCCTGTAAGCTAAATGAAAGGTCATGTATGAATGGCACTGGAGGGATAGTCATGATAAAAGCGATACTGTTCGATTTGGATGATACGTTGTTATGGGATTCAAGAAGTATTGAAGAAGCATTTCAAGCGACCTGCCAATACGCCCAATCTAAAGTGGGAGTCGATCCACTTGAATTGGAGAAGAGTGTGCGTGATGCTGCCAGGGAGCTCTACGCAACGTATGATACATATGAATTCACACAAAATATCGGGATCAATCCCTTTGAAGGACTATGGGGTGAATTCCTGGATGAGCATGATGAACGGTTTCATCAAATGAAAGACATCGTGCCTTCATACAGGAAGGATGCGTGGACCAGAGGCTTAATAGCGCAAGGGATATCCGATGAAGATCTTGCTGTTGAACTTTCTGAAGTGTTTCGCACAGAAAGGAAACAGCGCCCTTACGTATATGAAGATACATTCCATGTGCTCGATGAGGTAAAAGGGGATTATGAATTATTGTTATTGACGAATGGATCCCCTCATTTACAGCATACAAAACTTTCAAAGACGCCAGAGCTCACACCTTATTTTAAAGAAATCATCATTTCAGGGGACATCGGCAAAGGGAAACCTGATACCGCCATGTTTGAGCATGCACTGGAAAGACTCCAGCTTACAAGCGATGAAGTGATCATGGTGGGGGATAATCTGCTCACCGATATTCTTGGCGCATCCAGGATGGGCATCAGAACCATATGGATCAACCGCAGGCAACAGCGCCCCCAAGATGTCAAACCTGATCATGAAGTGAAAAACCTGCATGACATCATCGATATCATCAAACAGATCAATGCATGAATGAAAGGGGCTTCCATCCGGAGCTCCTTTATTTTCTCTTCATATTTAATGTCAAATCGACATAGTATTCACTGACATAACGATAATGGGGGGATGAAGATGTCTAAAGGAATGCACCAGGTTGAAGTTCGGGCAACTCGGTCAGAGGTATGGGAATTCATTCGGGACATGAATCAATGGGCTCCCCTCGTCCCAGGGTATAAAAGTCATCATATTCATTCAGAAAACCTTTCCTCCTGGACGTTTACTGTTCAATACGGTGTTGTGAAAAAGAAGCTCTCAGTAAAGGTTTTGATTACTGAGTGGAAAGAGCCGTCTCAGGTTACATTCGTCATTACAGGAATCAATCATAAATTGACAGGCAAAGGAAGTTTCAGGGCAGTAGAAAAAAACAATCGCATCACTTCAATGACAGGTTACCTAGAAATAGAAGCGATGAGTCCTGTCGGAAAGCTTCTTCAAGCAAGCTTTGATACAATGGTACATGATTTGACAAGAGATTTGACTGCAGCCGTAGGAAAAGCAATCGAGAAGGGAAAAGCCTGATCCTCCGATTCAACATCCCGTATGGTACAATGAGTTGTTTGAAGAAGGACTACATACAATAAAAAATACCAACAAAGCTGATTTGTTTAGAAATAAAAGGGGTCTTAACATGCAAAACCTTCAACAGCTTCGGGAAGAAGCCATAGAAGAAACAAAACATAAGATGAATGAAGATATCAACAGCTTCCTGGTGAAGCATGAAAGCTGTCCAACCTTTGATGATTACTTATCGGAACGAAAGGGATTGTTTCAAGGGATCTGGCTGAACTGCTGGCTCAATAAAGTAACGAATGATGTACTGAGAAGCCATAAGAAAGCCTTTTTAAGAGCAAGGGGATACGATATTGAAGGGTTGGATAAGAAGCTGATCAACAAACTGTTCAGAAATGAAATACGTGATCATCTTCCATTCAATATCCATCAATGGCTTATGGAGCATCCCCCGGGGGAAGAAGAGTGGAAGAAACGTTATGAACATGAACGGACAAAGTATTTCAGCAACATCAAAGAAAAGCGGCAGGCTGGACTGCAAAAAGACATTCAAAAGAACCTTCTTTCCTATATCCAGCACCAGATGGAAACACGGGAACGCCACTGGTATGTGGAATTACGATATCTGTTGGCCAAAAAACTCATTTCTGATATCAAGGTAAAAACCCGCTACCGCCCAATTGAACCATATTTATTGGAAGAAAAGTTAGAGGAAGAGGGAAGTTTCAGCATTGACTCATTCAACACCGTAGCCGACTTTCTGCAGGAGTTTACAGGATCTATCCATAAAAAGAATGAATATTGGGACGGTCACGGCTGGGAGTATGAAACCTATTTGTACCCTTATGAGCGGTTCGTCTCTTATCACGCTGAACAGATCGTCTATCGTGACCTCATCGCGCATATGCCTGGGGAACTGCTGACTGATTACACAGAAGCTTACGGTCAGGAGCTTTCAGAAGAAAGACTGAGCCGATTGAGTCACCATTTCCTCCTCGGATTAAAATCCTCTTTCTTTAAAAAGATAGAAGAGGAATATACCGCCGATTTAGACAAGCTTACTGATGTGCCATTTGACATAGACACGCATCTCTCCATATATGAGCAAGATCTCGTGCAGCAGGAAAAAAGGAAGGCGCACGCTATTGCCGAGTTAAAGCGCAGGGAAGAAGAGGAAAAAAGGATGTTAGACGATATTTTCGGGCGTGAATACAGTCCTTCATTCCGTGACGATATCACATATATCCTTCACATCGGAGAAACAAATACCGGGAAGACACATCAAGCCATTTCCCGCATGAAACAGGCTCAGAGCGGTATGTATCTGGCACCTCTGCGCCTTCTTGCCCTTGAAGTATTCGATACATTAAATGCAGACGGCGTTCCGTGTAATTTGAAAACCGGGGAAGAAGAGAAAGAAATGCCCCATGCACACCATGTATCATCAACGGTTGAAATGTTCCGTGAAAAAGACCGATATGACGTAATCGTGATTGATGAAGCGCAGATGCTTGCCGATCAAGACCGTGGTTTCTCATGGTACAGGGCCATTTCCAAAGCGAATGCAAAGGAAGTTCATATCATAGGAAGTGAAAACGTACGGGAACTCCTATTAGGCTTGATCGGAGACGGGGAAATCGAAATCCATGATTATAAAAGGGATGTACCTCTGCAGGTTGAATCGCAGGAATTCCAGCTTCGACATGCGAAGAAAGGAGACGCCGTCGTTTGCTTTTCCCGGAGGAAAGTGCTCGATACCGCTTCGAGACTGCAGAATAATGGACACAAGGTAAGCATGATTTATGGAAGCATGCCGCCTGAAACCCGCAAGAGACAAATGAAGCAATTCATTGATGGCAAAACAGACGTCATCGTATCAACTGATGCAATCGGGATGGGGCTGAATCTACCGATCAGGAGAATTGTTTTCTTGGAAACAGATAAATTTGACGGTACGAGAAGGAGAAGACTGACTTCTCAGGAGGTCAAACAGATTGCCGGAAGAGCCGGGAGAAAAGGTTTATACAATGAAGGAAGGGTTGCCTTTTCCAAAGATATAAAGGTGATGAGCCGTTTGCTTGAACAGAAGGACGAGTCCCTTGAAACGTTCGCCATTGCACCTACTTCCGGGGTTTTCGAACGGTTTCAGCGTTATCATCATGACCTGGACACGTTCTTCCACTTTTGGGATAAGTTCAACAGTCCTGACGGTACTGAAAAATCCAACCTTCTGGAAGAACGGGAATTATATGAACTGATCCGCGATACAGATATTGAGGCAAAACTCTCATTAAATGATCTGTATGGATTTTTGCATCTTCCGTTTTCAAAGAAAGAAGCGGAATTGACCGAACAGTGGCTTGATTGCATGTACGCAATTGTAGACGGTGAAGACCTGCCAGAGCCAATGATCAAGACCAACAACCTTGAACAAAAAGAGGTATCTTATAAAGCCGTCGGGCTGCATCTTCTCTTTCTCTACAGACTTGGCAGACAGACGGAAGCCTACTATTGGGAGCGGGTGAGGAGTGAGATTGCCGATGGTGTGCATGAAAGTCTCCATACAGAGGTATCAAGCATTTCACAATCGTGCAGGCAATGCGGGAAGAAGCTTCCACCACAATTCGGCTTTCCGATCTGTGACCGGTGTCATAGTGCAAGAGTGAAACGGAGAAGAAGGAGACAGCCCCCACGATCCTGAATCATGAGCACATTAAACGAAAATGCAGGCCATCTATGTTACGATACGAGAGGTAAAAGAAGGAAGGTGCGAAAGAGATGAAAATTGAAATATGGTCAGATTATGTATGTCCATTTTGTTATATCGGCAAGCGTCGTCTTGAGGAAGCACTCAATCAATTTGCCCACAGGGACCAAGTGGAGATTTCTTATAAAAGCTTTGAACTAGATCCCAATGCGCCAGTTGATACAAATGAAAATATCTATGAGATTTTGTCAAAAAAATACGGCACGTCTTTACAACAGGCAAAGACCATGGCGGAAGGGGTTGCCGGACAAGCTGCAGCTGCCGGATTGGATTTCCGTTTTGATTCAAATGTTCCAACCAACACGTTTGATGCCCACCGTCTCACGAAATATGCCGGTACAAAAGGAAAAGAAGCGGAATTGACGGAAATCCTGCTTCATGCCCATTTCACGCTGTCACAGCATATCGGTGACCGGAAAACGCTCTCAGAACTTGCAGCCCAGGCAGGATTGGATGCAAGGGAAGCGGCGTTGCTCCTGGAAAGTGAAGAATTTTCAGAAGAAGTCAGGAAAGATGAAGAGGAAGCAAGACAGATTGGTGTTCAGGGTGTACCCTTCTTCGTCATCAATCGCAAATATGCCGTTTCCGGTGCCCAACCGAGCGATGTTTTCTTAAATTCAATAAAAAAAGTGTGGGAAGAAGAGAATTCCTCTTCTGTACTCCAACCGCTGGGAACTGACGGAAAGACTTGTGATGAAGATGGATGTGACACACCCAACGTAAAGGGGTGACACCATAATAAAAAAGCAAGTGGAGAGGTTCTCACACTTGCTTTTTTTAATGACTGAAGAAGTTTTCTGTATAGTATGGCTGGGATTTTTCATTGAATGCCACGCCGATGCCCAACTGCTCGTAATGGGGCTGGAGGATGTTTTCCCTGTGTCCTTCAGAGTTCATCAATCCTTCATGTGCATAGATTGAACTCACCTGTCCGTACGCGAGGTTTTCACCTGCTGTGCGGAAAGCGACCTGATCTTCTTCCATTCGGTCAAATGGGGACTGACCCGTTAAATTCGTGTGGCTGAAATAGTCTTGTTCCGCCATGTCGAGACTATGCTTCCTTGCAGTGTCTCTTACTTTTTCACTCCAGGACAGTACAGGTAATCCTTTCTCTACACGGGCAGCATTCGTTAAATCAAAGAGTTGGAACTCGAAGCCCTCTTTCATTTCCGGGCTGGGGTCGGCATAATAGGCTCTCTTGGCGCTTTCAAGCTTCTCGTCAATCATTTGAATGGCGGTCACCGTATCATTTTCATGCTTGTCATAAAAAATCGTCACGTAGCTCTTATCCAACTGATAGGTTTCGTGCTCGCCTGTCTCCTGTAACTGATAGAGGGTAAGACCTTTGCGGATCGTCTTTAATGGCTTACCGAGCGCATCATGCACGATATTTTTGGAGGATCCCAACTCGATCCCGGTTTGTGATGAAACCAAATCATGATTCGTATAAAGGCCAGTGACCTGTTGATCAGCATCATAGGATATCATTAAAAAATTCCGGTATTGATCATGATAAGCATACCAGGACACCCCATATTCATTAACTGAGCGCCTTTTTGCTTGGCCAAGTTCGTTTTCTACTTTATCTTTTGCATCGCCTATTTCAATATTATAAATAGAAAATGTCTGCTCGTCCGGGACCTGTAATGCCGGTTTTTCTACATGATGTTCTTCCTTGGTTTGGGATCGGCTTTCAAGATCCCTGAATGATTCATCCAGGTTCATTAATAGCATGCTGACCTTGTCGTAAAGTTGATCAAAGGTTTCCTTCACTTCAGGGCTGTTCTTCAGTTCTTCCATTTTATCAAGGACTGAATCGAAGCCCGCAGCATTTACTTTTTCTTCCCAGGCGGGTTTTGAAATAAAGGCGACGGCAGCAAGCATGATAAGAAGAAATAAACGTTTCAATTGCTAACACTCCATTCTATCTTTCATTGTATCCAAAATGATTGAGTTGTAAATGGGAAGGGATCTCTCAACTCTCATCTCATGCATATGTATCAGCTGAAAGGACGGGAGATTTCAGCATGTGATCAGACTGATTTCATATACAGTCCTGTACCCATTCTATAGGTTTTTCAACCAAAAGAACCTGTTTTAGTATCAGGAGGTATGGGTAAGATAAATAAATAAGGTAGACAACAAAATTTACATATAAGGGGAATTGCACAATGAAATTATCTCATGAAGAAAGAATTCAACTGCATGAATTCAATAACTTAACAAAATCATTGAGTTTTAATATGTATGATATATGTTATACGAAGACACGTGAAGAGAGGGAGGCATATATAGAATATATCGATGAGCAATACAATGCGGAGCGGTTGACGAAAATCCTTACACACGTATCGGATATCATCGGGGCCCACGTCCTGAACATTTCCAAGCAGGATTACGTACCTCAAGGGGCAAGCGTGACCATCCTCGTCTCGGAAGGACCGATTGTAGAAGTGCCGACCGAACATTTCGACGAGTCTCCGGGACCGCTTCCCTCTACGGTAACCATGCACCTTGATAAAAGTCATATCACGGTCCATACGTACCCCGAATATCATCCCCATGAAGGGATTTCGACATTCAGGGCTGATATTGATGTATCCACCTGTGGGGAAATTTCACCCCTTAAAGCATTGAATTACCTGATTCATTCCTTCGACACGGATATCATGACGATGGACTACCGTGTAAGGGGCTTTACACGTGATATCAATGGAAAGAAATTATTTATCGATCACGATATCAACTCGATCCAGAATTATATCCCGGAAGAGATCAAAGATGAATATGATATGATCGACGTGAATGTGTATCCGCAAAATATTTTCCACACTAAATGCAAACTGAAAGAGTTTGATTTGAATAATTACTTGTTCGGTTACACCAAAGATAAACTCAGTGAAAAAGAAATGGACGATATTACAGATAAACTTAAAATGGAAATGGACGAAATATTCTACGGGAAAAATATCCCAAAGCCATAAAACCGACGAACCCCCGCTGTGATCTGGCGGGGGTTTTTATTGAAATACAGGGGTTGTGAATATAAGATAGAAAGAGGGAAAACCCCTGTGTTTGAAGAATAGGTACATAGACTTGGTCTTTTGAGGAGGAATATGGGATGAATTCACACGAAATTGAATACACATTGCACGGAGACGACATGCAGTTTGTGGAAATAGAATTAGACCCAGGTGAAAGCGCCGTTGCAGAAGCCGGCGGGATGATGATGATGGAAGACGGCATTGAAATGGAAACGATTTTCGGTGACGGCTCACAGCGTGGCGGTGGAGGCGGTTTCCTGGGGAAACTGGTAGGTGCCGGAAAGCGTATCTTAACCGGTGAAAGCCTGTTTATGACCGTTTTCACCAATGAGGGCATGGGGAAGAAGCATGTGTCGTTCGCAGCTCCTTATCCAGGAAAGATCATCCCGGTCGATTTAAGTGAATTAGGCGGTAAAGTGATCTGTCAGAAAGATGCTTTCCTATGTGCAGCCAAAGGGGTTTCTGTCGGGATCGACTTTCAGAAAAAACTGGGGACAGGATTCTTCGGCGGTGAGGGCTTCATCATGCAGAAGCTTGAAGGAGACGGGTTGGCCTTTTTACACGCAGGAGGGACCATTTATAAAAAAGAGCTTCAGCCTGGAGAGGTCTTACGGGTAGACACGGGCTGTTTAGTCGCGATGACCCGGGAAGTGGATTATAACATCGAATACGTCGGAAAAATCAAATCTGCCTTCCTTGGTGGAGAAGGTTTGTTCTTCGCAACCGTCCGGGGACCAGGCACGGTCTGGATTCAGTCACTGCCATTCAGCCGTCTGGCAGAACGAATCTATGCAAATGCCCCTCAAGGCGGAGGCCGTTCAACCGGTGAGGGAAGTATATTGGGTGGACTCGGTGATTTATTAAACGGTGACGACTGATCTTAAAAAGCATTCTCGTTGATGAGGATGCTTTTTCTATGTTTCATCACCCCACATGCTTCACATGCCATTGAGATTTTTTCGGTTGACAATATACCCGCATAGGTATATCATAAGACCATAAACAACAAAAGAAACCATATTGGAGGAATGAATCATGAAACAACTTACAGCTCAACAAGTTGAAGAACTGCTTGCTGACAAGAACAATTCTCTAAACATCATTGATGTCCGGGAAGATGAGGAAGTGGCAACCGGGATCATCCCGACTGCCAAGCACATCCCCCTTGGTCAAGTAGAAGCACGCGTAAATGAATTAGATCAATCAAAAGAATATATCATGGTTTGCCGTTCAGGCGGCAGAAGCGGACAAGCTGCTTCATTCCTTGAAAGTCAAGGTTTTGATGTCATCAATATGAGCGGCGGGATGATGTCCTGGACAGGTCCGACAGAATAATATCCAACTACAACGAAGCGGAGGAATGAAACATGAGTAAAAAAGTAGCGATCATTGCAAGTAATGGCGGTTTATTCGACGCATATAAAGTATTTAACATTGCAACAGCGGCAGCTGCCACTGACCAGGAGGTAGCCATCTTCTTTACATTTGAAGGATTGAACCTGATCCATAAAGAAGGCCACAAGCAGCTTCCAATGCCTGAAGGAAAAGAACATTTCCAAGAAGGATTTGCAAAAGCCAATGTACCGGCCATTCCTGAATTGGTAGAAATGGCACAAGAGATGGGTGTGACATTCATCGGCTGTCAAATGACAATGGATGTCATGGGCTTAGAGAAAGATGCATTCGTGGATGGAATCGAAGTCGGCGGTGCCGTTACGTTCCTTGAGTTCTCTAAAGATGCGGATGTTACGTTAACTTTCTGATCATAGAACACAAAAGGATTCCTTTCCGGGAATCCTTTTTTTCTTGCTTTTTCCTTCGAAAACCTTCAGTATAAGTAGACAAGTCTAACTCGCAATCAGAAAGTAGGAATATTCATTGAACTCGTTTTCCTCATTTAATCTATCTCAACGTCTTCAAAAAGCTCTGTTGAACAACGGAATTAAAAAACCGACATCTATACAAGAAAAGGTAATCCCACAAATCCTTCAGGGAAAAGATGTCATGGCAAAGGGACAGACCGGAACCGGTAAAACCCTTGCGTATATATTACCGATATTAGAGCAAGGCCCAACCAAATCATCACACATTCAAACTCTGATCATCACGCCAACACGGGAACTGGCGATTCAGGTGGCAGGTGAAATAAGAAAGCTGACGACTAAACAGAAAGGTTTCTCTGTCCTTTCCATCTACGGAGGCAAAAGTCATGAAGAAGAAATAAAAGAGCTGGAGAAGCAGGTGAATGTTGTAGTCGGAACGCCCGGCCGTCTCCTTGATCATGTCAAAAGAGGAAATCTTGATGTGAGCCAACTTTCCTTTCTTGTCATTGATGAAGCGGATCAATTATTACAGATCGGATTTCTCAATAAGGTCGAAGAGATTTTAAGAAAAACACCTAAAAATCGCCAAACGATGCTGTTTTCAGCCACAATCCCTTCTGAAATCAAAAAATTAGCGAACAGATACATGAAATCCCCTCACTATATCGAGGTGACTCATGCTGAAAAGTCCACTTCGATTAACCAATTTGCCATCTTTACAGTGGATCGGGCGAAACAGGATACCCTCATCCAACTGATCGATGCTTTTAAGCCGTCAAAGTCAATCGTCTTCTGCAGAACGAAGCGACGGGTGACGAAGTTATATCAAGTACTCACATCCAAAGGATACAAGGTGGCAGAGCTTCATGGTGATCTTCCACAGGAAAAACGGGAAATCGTCATGGAGCAGTTCAGAACAGGTGAAATCCCGATGCTGGTGGCAACGGATGTCGCTTCGAGGGGATTGGATATCGAAGGGGTGAGCCATGTATTTAATTACGACATGCCTGACAATGCAGACACCTATATTCACCGGATCGGAAGGACGGGAAGAGCAGGGGAAAGCGGCCTTGCTTATACACTTTATTCCACCGAGGAACGTAGTACGCTCGATGAGATTGAGACAGTATTGAATGCGAGATTCCAAAAGCAAAATCTCGGGAATACGATCTCACTTAAAGACAGTTCCGGCAAGCGCCAGGGGGCTAAGAAAAAAGGCAGAAAAAATACGCCGAAAGGTACGCCGAAAGGAAAGAAGCCTTCAGATTCCCATAAACCCAAGGCTGAAAAGAAACTTGGCGTGAAAGGGTCAACAAGAAAAGCAATTGAGAAAAAACCTTCTACCGGCAAGCACCCATCGAAATAAAGATAAACATATGAAAACGGAAATCCTCACGTTGGTCCGATATCCTTCATTGGATACGGTGGCGTGGGGATTTCTTTTTGCCTGATATGTGAGTATTCGAACATGAACGAAATCCTCATATTTAAACGGCTTCCACATTGATGAATCCTCCTCATTATCGGGTGAAAATAACCAGAAGAACCTGTTGTTATATCGGTATAATATCAGTTTCTCCCTTAAGTTATTCCGGTATAATAAACGGATTTGTTTTAAAATATGGTAGGATAATAAGAGATGAAGAATAGAGAAAAGGAGTTTTTTAGATTACAATGAAATTAGTATCATGGAATGTAAATGGTATACGGGCATGCGTTAAGAAGGGGTTCCTGGATTATTTTCATCAAATGGATGCGGATATTTTTTGTCTTCAAGAAACCAAGCTTCAAGAAGGGCAGATTTCTTTGGATCTGGACGGATACCATCAGTACTGGAATTACGCAGAGAAAAAAGGCTATTCTG
Source organism: Bacillus sp. KH172YL63 (assembly GCF_011398925.1). NCBI lineage: Bacteria > Bacillati > Bacillota > Bacilli > Caryophanales > Bacillaceae > Bacillus > Bacillus sp. KH172YL63. The sequence continues at coordinate 2,015,421 of NZ_AP022842.1, read as the reverse complement.
GTACAGCTGTATTTACCAAACAAAAGCCTTTGAAAGTGACTTACGGTTTCGAAGATGGAAAGCGGGAACCGGAGGGCAGAATCATTACTTGTGAATTCGCCGACTTTTACTTAGTCAATGTATACGTCCCCAACTCCAAGAGAGATCTTTCCAGAATTGGCGAGCGCCTGGAATGGGAAGATACGATAAGGGAATACTTACTCGGACTGGATCTTCACAAACCGGTCGTCCTTTGCGGGGATTTAAATGTCGCCCATACAGAAATCGACTTGAAAAACGATAAGTCAAACAAGGGGAATTCAGGTTTCACTGAAGAAGAACGGGGAAAAATGACAGCTTTGCTGAAGTCAGGGTTTGTCGACAGCTTCCGCCATGTTCATCCAGAAAAAGATGATGTTTACAGCTGGTGGTCATACATGAGCAATGTACGTGCGCGGAATATTGGCTGGAGAATCGATTATTTCATCGTATCAGAACGCTTATCCCCTTCAATCAATGGAGCAGAGATTCACTCACAAATCCTCGGGAGCGATCACTGTCCTGTATACTTGGAATTGAAGGAGTACATAAAAGAGGTATAAATATTGGAGGTCAGAAAATGTTAAAAAAACGAATCGCACAATATATCGAAGAACAAAAAGCGGCGCAGCCCAAAGTAACTTTATTCGAACCAGAACGTGGGTACGCTTTGGAAAATGGCTTGATATCTGAAGGAGAAGTCCTTTCACCAGAAAGCCCCCGCTTTGAAGAAGCGTTCATTGAACGCTGTGATAAAGAAACAGAAGAACCGATCCGTACAGAAACGGCCAGTTTCCTTGATCAGCCTGTTACCTACCTGAATGAGCATAAAAATGAGTTCGTATTCCTTGAGTCGGTTTGGTTTACAGTGATTGGGGCCGATGCGGTGTCAATCGAAGTGGACGATGTATTCGGCACGTATGACGCCATGCTCGGGTTGAAACTTCAAAAGAAACACCGGAAAGAAATTGAACTGTTCCTCGAGGATACACTTCAGGATGAAAGTTCGTATGACCTGTTATTCAACGGCGAAGACGGCTTATGGGACTTGAATTTCACACTGAATGACCACCCCGGATTCAATGAAGGACTGAGCATGCACGCCGTTTATGAACTGATCTTTGATTTTCTATTCAAGCTTCTTCAGACAGTGGAAGAAGCATAAAAATAACTCCGTGCGAGTATAGTTTAGAGGTCCCGTTTTGACAACGTAAATGACAAATAACATGAACAATAGCAGGCTATTCCGCAGAGGAATTAGACCTGCTTTATTTGTTGTGATAATAATGTTTTCGTACATTAGATGACTTGTCGATCCGCGCCCTTTTCTTGCCATAATGAGCTCCAGAAAGGAAAAGTGATAATGGTGAATCCATTTCCGGTCAGTTTAATGAAGCGTGATCAAGGGGTGATGATGTGAGGAAAAAAAGTTTATTTTTGTCTGTAGGGATCACATTATTGATTGCAATAAGTTGGTTTGCTCTTCATAAACTCACTGATGACACTCATGAGAACATGTCGATCATCCCAGAGCAGCACAAAGACATTCCTTTATTTGAGAATTTAAAACCAGCTGGCCATTACTATGTCATAAAGGGAAATCATTGGGAGGATATTTACGACTTTTATATGAGTAAACTTCCATCCCTTGGCTGGAAAATGGAACGTGCCAAGTCAGCGTTGGATGATATCGATGCAGAAAATGATGCGTCTGGATTTGATTCACATTGGAGTAAAGAAGGTTTTGACGGGGAGTTATGGATTTCAGCAACTTATAATCAATTAGATGATAAAACCGAGGTCATATTTGATCGGACTCCTATTAATCAATCCACTTCCTGGATTGAAGAGGTACCAAACAACATTTGTATTCATGAAAGCTTAAATCAGGAAGATTGCTTTGTGATAGATGATAGAACTAAGGTCGAGGGCATCAAACAACTAATAAATAAGGCAATCGACAGGGATTATGAGATGGTACCTACTAGAGAGAAAACCAGTGTCATAGATTTCGGGAATATTGAAATAAATGTTTATTATGGAAATGATAAAGAAATTTATTTTCAATCAAAAAAAGGAACGAAAATCATGAAACCAGAACCTGAATTCTTTGAACTGACAAATCTTTCGGAATAGCTCTTGTTCTACTATTACGGGAATACCATGTTGGAAATTGTAAAAACCCAGAGCCATCTTATCTGGGTTTTTGCTGTTAAAATTGTGTTATCTACACTGTTATTCCTGACGCTAATCAGGGTATAATGTAAGGTTTTTCTTCTTAAACCAATCCTTTAGAACATTAGGGTTGGCTTTATTTTGCTCTCTTCTGCTTAATCGGACCATACTCGAATAGTTTCCCCTCGTATATATGATGAAGGTCCGGGTGGGATCTGAAATCTTCAGGGGTGACCAGGGCAGGCAGCTTATCCCACAGTCTCACTCCGGATCTTTGGAGAACTTCCGCTACAAATTGCGAACAAAAATAAGAATTGCTGAATTCCACTGGTTCATTAAGGGAAACGCCGAAGACACCAAGGAGGTTGTATAGAAATTTATGCCTGCTCCGCTTGAAGACATTTAAGATTCTTTTCATTTTCGCGATTTCCCGCTCCGTTACATGTAATCTGTAAATCACACATGTCGTATGGGGGTATTTGCTGTATGTCCCTTGAAAGATATCCTCTTTGACAAAGCCGCCATTTATCGGGTTATCCGGGTGCTTCCGTCCAAAGCTGTACAGTTCACTCAAGTCTGGGTCAAAGGAAATCGAAGCATGATTGTAAGGGGCTTTTGTATATTTTTTGATCGATTTGGTGAAGAGTGTACCTGTATCCGTTAATAAAATATAAATATATTTTTCTTCCACCCTCATTCCCCCTTTAAAAGTAGTAGAAATTCCCATATGCTTAATTATACAGTAATTCCATCAGCTGAATACAAACAAATCAAGGGGGAAGAAAATGGAGACGGCCATTTGGACTTTATTGACCATTTTCATTCTGATGGTCGCAGTGAATGTGTTATTTTTGATCATTCAAAAAAAGCAAGGGGAGAAAGATTTCTCGAGGATATCCCTGCGGCTCAAAACATGGTGGGGGATGTTTGCGATCTTTTGTCTTGCTACACTGTTTAATCCAGTGATCAGCATGCTGTCTTTGATGATGCTATGCTTCTTTTCACTTAAGGAGTATTTCTCCATGATGAAAACAAGGAAGGCGGACCGGAGGATTTTTCTGTGGGCATACCTTTCCATCCCGATTCAATTTTGGTGGATATATATTGGATGGTATGGGATGTTCATCGTTTTCATCCCTGTATATGTCTTCCTGCTGCTGCCCCTGCCACGCCTGTTGGGGAAAGGGACCCTTGGGTTTCTCCGCTCGGTCAGTTCGACTCAATGGGGATTGATGCTGATGGTATTCGGATTGAGCCACCTTGCTTACTATCAGGTCGCAACCCCTGTTTATGGCGGGAATCTTGTCCTTTTTCTTGTCGTCTTGACCCAAGTGAGCGACATCGTTCAGTATGTGGTCTCCATCTATTTAGGAAAGCGCAAGGTGGTGCCTACTGCAAACCCGGTCATCACGTGGGAAGGGTTTCTCGCTGCGGTAATATGTACAACGGTGGTATCCTATATCCTTTATCCAGTACTGACACCACTTGATCAGACATTCGGCATCCTGTCCGGATTGATCATTGCCATCAGCGGATTTATCGGAAGCTTGACGATATCTGTGCTGAAGCGGGACCTGCTGATTGGTGATCAAGAAAAATTCACTTCACTTAAAGAAAGCTATCTTAACCGGGTGGACAGCCTCGCCTATACGTCACCGATTTTCTTCCACATCATTCGATATTATTTTGATTTTATGTGAGGGGAAGCGTTTATTGAATTTGAGAAGGGCGGGTCGGAGGATCCTAATATATGTAAGTTGATAATATAAGCAAAGAAGTCGATAAAATAATCGGAAAGTTGATAATATATGGGCAGAAGTCGAAAATATATTTGAAAACTCGATAAAATACAGGGCAAAGTCGATAATATCGCTATCAGCCATCAACTTCAGGCGGGATTTCCCAACGGAATGGAGCCAGTTCTGAAGATAATTGAAGTGCAAAGCGGTAATTTCAGCAAAAAAGCAGGCGTCATTAAGCTCCTTCAGCGGAAAAAGAGCAATCGCTCATCTTCCGCCTTCGGAATTACCATCGCCGATCATCATCAGCGGGTTGTAGGACGCTTATTGATTTCTTCAGTCACCACAAACGCCAGGTCGTCATTACCGAATAAAGATAGAACGCCGAGGAGGGTGCTGTCGGGGATATCTTCTGATTCTTCTTTCGGGACGGTCAGGTCGATTCCCTGCTGCAGCGCCGGGTTGTCACTTTGTTCAGGATAAGCTTTACGATACAGGGCTTCAGGATCTAGATCATGGTTGACGCACCATTGTGCAAACACGAGGATCATCATATGTTCGTCTTTTTGATAGTTTTGGATGATTTTCTCTTGCATTTCTTTTGAATTCATACACTCTCTCCTTATTGATCGGGCTTCAGTTGTATTATAACGAAATTGAAGGCAGATGCCCATTCAAGTCTATTATTTCTAAATGATTGATCATAAGTGTATAATGGGTAGAAGCAAGAATCATGTTTTTCACTGAAAGGAAGTTAAATGAATGAATATCACGCATCATCAAGTAGAAGAGCTTAAAGACCCAACCGGTATCCTGAGCGGGGATCGTTATGAAGTTATTTTCGACATCGAAGTTCCGGAAGACGATGAACTCTATTCAGAACAGGGTATTTACATAAAGGCTATTTTTGTCCGTGACGAAAGCGGAGAAAGACTTGTTCAATCAACCATCATTGAACGAAATACTGAAGAATTCCTTGATTTTGAATTAGAGGAAGAGGAAGAAAATCTTCTTCTCTCTTACTGCAAGGAACACATCAGGTAATAAGGCACCCTTCATCTCCGTTTTCCATCGGATGGTGGAGGGTGTTTTTTTCTCTATGAGGAAACCTACACCCATATGATAAAAAATCACCATGTAACATGTTGATAGCATCTGTTATACTTATGATATCAAAGTGCTAGCAATTGATATCATAATGACGAAAGAGGGTGAAAAACCTTGTCAGATCAAGGAAGAATGCAGTTGAATGTAAGGGTAGATAAAGAAACCTCAGAGAAATTGGATGAAATCGTCGAATACTATCAGCAGAATACAAAAATCGGCCGTGTGTATAAAGGTGACGTGCTGACGGATATCATTCATAAATCCTATGAGGTTATGCAGAAACAAAAATCCCTTAAATCCAGGAAATACTGACCCGCTCTTTACTGAGTCGGGCACTTATGGACATCCAATCATGAATGGGATCATACAGGAGACCAGCATGAAATATGATTAAAAAATGAGGGTTTAACGTGCAATTGCCAAGAAAGCTTATCACCACTCAGCGGGCCTCAGGTATATCTCCTTACATATGGAGTATCATCTCTATCCTGCCATTTTATTTTATCTTTCAATCATCCTCGACGATTGAAATCGCAGTGGGAATCACCTTAACGATTCTTTTCTTTATTTCATTACGGTTTGCTTTTATATCGAGGGATTGGCCGGTATATTTATGGACATCGATTTTGATCGCGATATCGATCACGATGACGATTCAGTTCAATTTCATCTATTTTGCTTTTTATATCGCCTATTACAACGGGAATATAAAGAACCGGGTAGCATTCTTGACACTGTACATCATCCACCTCGTCCTAACGACAGCCTCGATCAACTACAACTTTGTGCTGCAGGATGAGTTATTTTTATCTCAGTTTCCATTCATTCTGATCATTTGGATCAGCGTCATCCTCCTGCCTTTCAATATTTACAACAGGAACAAGCAAGTGCTGCTTGAGGATCAGCTGGAGGATGCGAATAAACGGATTTCTGACCTGGTTAAACAGGAAGAGCGGCATAGAATCGCCAGGGACCTGCACGATACACTCGGTCAAAAGCTGTCACTCATAGGACTGAAAAGTGATCTTGCAAGAAAGCTGGTCTACAAAGATCCTGAACAGGCAAGAAGTGAGCTTAGGGATGTCCAGCAGACGGCAAGGACAGCCCTGAGCGAAGTCAGGACAATGGTTTCCCAGATGAGGGGCGTCAGGCTGAAAGACGAAATCGTCCGCATCAAGCAATTATTAAAAGCGGCCGACATTCAATTCAAAATGGCAGAACCGGCGGCTTTGCCACAGACCTCTTTGTTTATGGAAAATATATTGAGTATGTGCTTAAAGGAAGCCGTGACGAATGTGGTCAAGCATAGCAGCGCATCTGTGTGCCGTCTTGATATTAAAGATTCTGATAAGGAAATGATCATCACGGTGGAGGATGACGGACGGGGGATCTCCGGGGATTATACAGAATCGAAGGGCAGTGGCTTGATCGGGATGAGAGAAAGGCTTGAATTTGTGAATGGAAGCTTGGAAATACTTTCAGAACACGGGACGACATTGATCATGAAGGTGCCTAAAGTAATCAAGCAGGTAGATAGGGAGGGAATGGCATGATAAGAATCGTTATAGCAGAGGATCAGAGAATGCTGCTCGGTGCTCTGGGATCATTGCTCAGTTTGGAGGACGATATGGAAGTGGTCGGTAAAGCGGCGAACGGGGAGGAGGCCGTTTCACTCGTCCATGAACTCAAACCTGACATTTGCATTATGGATATCGAGATGCCTAAGAAAACCGGACTGGAAGCAGCAGAGGAATTAAAAGGGGAAGAATGCAAAGTGATTATCCTCACGACATTTGCCCGGTCAGGTTATTTCCAGCGCGCGTTAAAAGGCGGGGTCAAAGGATATTTATTGAAGGACAGCCCGAGCGAAGAGTTGGCAGACTCGATCCGGCTGGTCATGGACGGAAAGCGGATCTATGCACCTGAATTGATCGATGATGTGTACAGTGAAGAAAATCCGCTGACCGACCGGGAAAAGGAGGTTCTTGAACTCGTGTCCCACGGAAAAAACACGCGGGAAATCGCCGATGAGCTTTCCCTGAAAACAGGGACCGTCCGTAACTATATCTCTGCCATCCTTGACAAACTGGAAGTCAAAAACCGCATAGAAGCCATCACCCACTCAAAAGAAAAAGGATGGTTTAAATAGCCTGGAGGGACGGACCTTTGAATAAGAGGTCCGTCCCTCTTGAACGAAAAGAAATTCTTTTTTTAGTTGACAAGAAATAGAATCATGGTACGATTACATCGAATACAAATTTCATAAGACGATCCACTAGGGGTGCCTTGTTGAAGGCTGAGATTAAAGTATGACTTTGAGACCCTTTGAACCTGATCTGGTTGAGACCAGCGTAGGGAAGTGGTGTTTGACGGTCACGTATCATCATGTATGATCAAAGAGATCTCAAGCCACTTTCTGTATGCTGCATGCATCATGGAAAGTGGCTTTTTTGTGCCTAGTTCGGGTCGTCTGGAAAAGGAGAGAATCATGACATTTACAGCTGAATTAAGAAATGCAGTCACTGACATTTGGGAGGCGAGCTTCAACCATCCCTTTGTAAAAGGGATCGGCGACGGAACGCTTCCGTTGGAAAACTTTAAGTATTATGTGCTCCAGGATGCTTATTATCTTTCCCATTTTTCCAAGGTACAAGCGTTAGGCGCATCGAAAGCAACCGATTTACATACGACATCGAGGATGGCAGCACACGCTGTCGGGACAAATGAAGCAGAGCTTTCACTTCATGCGAATTTCTCGAAAAGGTTGGGCATCACAGAAGAAGAAAAGCAACAGTTCAAGCCTGCCCCGACTGCTTATGCATATACGTCACATATGTACCGATCCGCTCAATACGGCGGGCTTGCAGATATCCTTGCCGCCATACTTCCCTGCTATTGGCTGTATTATGAGGTTGGCGAGCACTTGAAATCGTGTACCCCGGAGGAACCGATTTATCAGGAATGGATTGCCGCCTATGGTGGAGAGTGGTTCCGGGAGCTGGTGGAAGAGCAGATCGAGCGTCTGGACACGTTGGCGGAAACGATGTCAGCCTCAGATAAAGATAGAATGAAAGAAAACTTTATCTTAAGCAGTATTTATGAACTGCAGTTCTGGGAAATGGCTTATACACTTGAAAGATGGCCGTATGAACATACCCTTGCTTTCAACCGGAAGGAAGGTGCCGGCCGTGTCTAAGTTGAAATTGACGGATATATTGGTAACGGTTGTGATTTCGATTCTTTTTGGGGTCATTTACAAAGTATGGGGTCCCCTCTATAACATGCTGAAGCCTTTCGGTATACACGCGGATCAATTGATTTATGGCATGTGGTTCATGGCGGCTATGGTCGCATTCTTGATTATCCGCAAGCCAGGGGTGGCACTGTTGGCGGAAATCGCCGCATCTTCAGGAGAATTCCTGATGGGCTCTGAATGGGGACTTGAGGTCCTGCTGTTCGGAATCATACAAGGGCTGATGGCTGAACTTGTATTCCTTGCCACACGATATAAACGCTATGACATCCTGGTCATCTGCACCGCCGCGGTCAGCTCCGCCATCGGGTCGATCTTCATGGATTATGCGAAAGGGTATATGGGGGACCTTGTTCTCTGGAATTTACTCTTATTCATTACTGCAAGAATCATAGGAGCAATCCTAATAGCAGGTATAGGCTCCCATTTCCTCGTCAGAGCCCTTGAAAAAACAGGCGTCACAAGTTTGGTGCGCCGGGTCGATCAGGAGGAGTATGATGCACTCGATTTATAAAGGAGTGATGCCTCATGCATATTGAAAAACTGCGGCTTAAATTTCCCGGATCTGAACGACTTCTGTTTAAAGATCTCAGCCTGACTATTGAAAAAGGGGAAAAAGTATTGTTGTTAGGGCCATCCGGGTGCGGGAAATCCACCCTGCTCAACGTCTTGGCCGGGGTGATCCCAAAGTCTATCGAAGTGCCGATGAAAGCCGAGACCATTAAAACCGCTGATAGCAGCGGTTATGTGTTTCAAGATCCAGACGCGCAATTTTGCATGCCTTATGTAGATGAGGAAATTGCCTTTGTGCTTGAAAATCTCCGGGTTCCAAAAGTTGAAATGCCTCAGAGAATTCAGGAAATGTTAAATATGGTGGGATTAGAGCTTCAAGATCCCCATACGAAAATCTCAACCCTGTCGGGGGGGATGAAACAAAAGCTAGCGATTGCGTCAACTCTCGCCCTCCGTCCCGATACGTTATTTCTCGATGAACCTACCGCCCTGTTGGATGATGACAGTACGAAGGAAGTGTGGGAGACCGTGAAAGAGAACTCCCGGGACCGGACCCTCGTCATCATTGAGCATAAGCTTGATCACGTGTTGGAGATCATTGACCGGCTCATTCTATTTGATGGAGACGGCAACATCATGGCAGATGGGAGAAAGGAAACCATATTCAAAACGTTTAAACACGTCCTGAAAACCATCGGTGTCTGGTATCCACAAGCATGGGAGGAATATCTCTCAACCTCGCCGCCAAAAACGGTGAGCGCATCTCTTGAAAAAATCATGAGGTTAGAGAACTTCAGAGGTTACATCCAGAAGGAAATGAAAATACACATTCCGAGAGCAGACATCCACCGAGGTGAATGGATCGTCATCACTGGCAGGAACGGTGCCGGTAAGTCCACCTTGCTTCACAGCCTTATGCAGTTCATCCCGACTTCAGGGACGTATGAACTGCATGGCAAACAGATCTCGAGCAAGAAACCGCCGGATGGGTGCTCCTTTGTATTTCAAAATCCTGAGTTTCAGTTTGTTGCCCAGACTGTTTATGAAGAAGCAGCCTACAGTTATCGTCTCAGAGATACTCCTTCCCATGTGGTGAAAAGAAGGGTGAATGCATTACTGGAAAGATTCAATCTGCAAGACTTCAAGGATCACCATCCCTATCATCTATCTATGGGCCAGAAGCGGCGTTTGAGTGTTGCGGCTTCCATCGTCGGAAACAGGGACATCTTATTATTGGATGAACCGACTTTTGGGCAGGATTCCGTGAATACCTTTGCACTGCTTGAAATGCTCCAGGAATTCCAACAAGAGGGAACCACTATTATGATGGTCACCCATGACGACAAGATCCGTTCCCAATTCGCTACAAGGGTTTGGACAGTTGAACAGGGACAGCTGGTGGCCGACTGTTGCAAGCTTTCTATTGGGGGCAAAGCACTATGAATATTCAATTCGACTATAAAGAAACATGGTTCCATCAGATCAATCCAAGCTTCAAGCTCATGATCATGATCGGATTATTTCTATTCATGCTTTTTGTTCACTATTTCAACTGGTTATTCTACTTGACGTTGTTCTTTTATGCCCTGCTTGTATTGTTTTCAGGTTATTCAAGTAAAATCATCTGCATATTGACGCTTCCCTTTTTTCTCGTATTCGCTTCTACCGCTTCCTCGATGATTTTATTCGGAAAGGGAGAGACCACATGGGTTGAATGGGGACTGATCCATATTACGGAGGAAAGCTTCTACCGGGGAATCCATATCGGTCTTAGGGCATTTGTTTTTGCCACACTCGGGCTCCTTTTCGCATTGACGACAAGGCCGGTGTTGCTGATTTACTCACTTATGCAGCAACTGGGCCTGAAACCGAAGTATGCTTATAGTTTTCTGGCAGGACTTAGGCTGCTTCCGATCATGATTGAAGAATATGTCACGATCCGACAGGCAATGAAAGTGAGGGGCGTCAGGGATCAGAAAGGATGGAAAAGCTTTCTGCTGAAGTTGAACATGTATTCCATTCCATTATTGGCCCAGAGCATTCGCCGAGCCCACCGAATTGCAGTCGCGATGGAAACGAAAGGATTTCATGGTGACGAACGCCGGACATATTACTATAAGACGGGTTACTCACTGCGTGACGGATATTTTATTGGGTGCGTCATTTTACTCATCATTACCAGTTACTATGCATCTACATATCTGCCAATCTTCGGAATAGGAGATGTGCGCCATGGGTCTTAAACCAAAGGGTCATTTGCATGCCATCTCATCAGGAACACAATCAATGGAAGAGGTCATAGACATTGTGAAGGTTATCCATCCTTATGCAGATGTCATTCATCTCCGGGAAAAAAGCTGGACAGATCATGATTGGGTGACGGCTATCGATCAGTTAAGGGATGCAAGCGTACCAATTGAAAAGATCTGCATCAATCACCGGGTCGATATAGCGGCCTTGAAGGATGTGAAAAGGGTCCAGTTAGGATATCAAAGCGTACCGGTTGGGATGGTGAAGGATAGATTTCCTCATTTAAAAGTCGGTGCATCTGTTCATAACCTGCAGGAAGCTGAAGAAGCTTTCCGGCAGGGAGCCGATTACCTGCTGTATGGAAACATCTATCCCACCTCTTCAAAACCCGGAAAACCCGGGGCAGGTATTTCAAAGCTTGAAGAGATGGCACACGCCTTTCCTGTCCCGACGATCGCATTAGGAGGCGTGACCACGGAACGTGTGCGGGAAATTGTTTCTGTTGGCGCACACGGGATTGCTGTATTATCAGGCATCTTCCTCTCTCAAGACCCTGAAGAATCAGCCAGGAAGTATCAAGAGGCACTGCAAAGGGAGGTGGACCCACTTGGGGAAACAATATGACGTGCTGATTATCGGTGGAGGGGTGATAGGCTGTTCCATCGCCTATCAGTTGGCGAAAAGAGGAAAAAAGGTTCTGATACTGGAAAAAGATCGGATCGCGGGCAAAGCGTCCAGCGCGGCCGCCGGCATGCTGGGTGTTCATACAGAATTATCCTCAAACAGTTCACTTTATCAATTGGCCAAAGCGAGCCGCAGCCTCTATCCTTCTTTGGCTGAAGAACTGACATCAATTTGCGGGATTGACATTGAACTAGTACAAAACGGGATGCTCAAGCTTGCCCGATCCGAAGAAGAGGCTCACAAACTCATGGGCATGCACGCACAGTCTGACAGGAATGAAGGAATCACCTGGCTTTCAGGGAGTCAGTTATCTGCCATGGAACCGAACCTTTCTGATCAATTGACAGGCGGTTTATGGATCCCTGACGACGGAAACGTCTCTGCTCCGAAACTTTCGAACGCGCTCGGCTTGGCAGCTGCCAAAATGGGGGCAAAGATCTTGGAATATACGGAAGTATCTACTTTTTTGAAGGAAGATGACAGGATTATTGGCGTCGAAACAAACCGTGGCTTCATATATGCAGAAAACACCATCATGGCCGCCGGTGCCTGGAGCGGGTCACTGCTTGATCACCTTGATATGAACTACGGGGCATATCCGGTAAAGGGAGAATGTTTTTCCGTCACTGCTCCAAGGAGTTTGGTGAGGGCAACGCTCTTTACGGACGGCTGCTATATTGTCCCTAAGGTTGGCGGCAGACTGTTGATCGGCGCGACGGAAAAACCTCATTCATTTGATGAAAACATTTCGCTAGACAGTTTATTGCATTTGATGGAAAAAGCGACAGCATTAGTTCCAGACTTGAAATACGCTCACTGGGATAGAGCGTGGGCGGGTATCCGACCACAAACGGAGCTCGGGATTCCCCTAATGGAAAAAAGCAGGGAATGGAAAGGGCTTTTTGCCGCTACCGGCCATTACCGGAATGGAATCCTCCTTGCCCCCATCACAGGCGTGTTGATGGCTGATTTGATTGAAGGCCGGGAAAATCCTCTATTAAATATCTTCAGAAGGAGTGGGGAAAGTGGAATTAAGAATAAACGGTCAGCCTGTCACAGTACCTGATACGATCGTAACGATTGACGACCTGATACACCATTTTAAACTTAATCAGAGGATGATCATCGTGGAGCAAAACCGAAACATCCTGATTAAAGAAAATCATCAAAAAACCACGGTCCAAAACGGGGATCACATAGAACTTGTTCAGTTTGTAGGAGGCGGTTAAATTGTTGACAATCGGAAAACATTCATTCCATTCCAGATTATTGCTAGGTACCGGGAAATACCCGGATTTTAATACGCAACGAAAAGCGGTTGACGTTTCAGGTGCGGAAATTCTCACCTTTACGGTCAGACGCATGGACATATTCGATCCAAACCAGCCGAATCTTCTCGAGGAACTGGATCCAAGCAATTTTACTTTGTTACCGAATACAGCAGGTGCCAAAAATGCCGAGGAAGCGGTGCGCCATGCAAAACTAGCCAGGGCTTCAGGCCTTTGCGATATGATCAAGGTTGAAGTGATCGGTTGTAAGAAAACACTGCTCCCAGATCCAGTAGAAACCCTCAAGGCAACCGAGGAGCTGCTGAAAGAGGGATTCACAGTCCTTCCGTATACGTCGGATGACGTAGTATTGGCAAGAAAACTGGAAGAGCTCGGTGCTCATGCAATCATGCCCGGGGCTTCCCCGATCGGATCAGGTCAGGGAATCCTGAATCCAGTCAATCTGAGATTCATCATTGAGCAGGCAAACGTCCCTGTCATCGTAGACGCCGGGATTGGCTCACCGTCTGATGCCGCCCACGCCATGGAATTGGGAGCGGATGCGGTGCTACTGAACACGGCGATTTCCGGGGCGGAGGATCCTGTGAAGATGGCCAGGGCCATGAAGCTCGCCATTGAAGCAGGGCGACTCGGCTATGAAGCAGGGAGAATCCCAAAGAAACTCTATGCCTCTGCCAGCAGTCCGGTGGAGGGGTTGAGCGTTTGACACACAATCGATATTCACGGCAGACTCTCTTTTCACCGATTGGTGTAGATGGTCAGCGTAAAATCCAGGATAAACACGTACTGATTGTCGGTGCAGGAGCACTTGGCACGGGGAACGCCGAAGCCCTGGTCCGTGCCGGCGTCGGAAAACTGACGATTGTTGACCGTGACTATGTGGAGTGGAGCAATCTGCAACGGCAGCAGCTATACAAAGAACAGGATGCCATCGATTCTTTGCCAAAAGCGGTTGCAGCAAAAAACAGATTGCAAGAAATCAATTCAACAGTCGAGGTTTCTGCTCATGTACGAGATGTATTGGCTGAAGATTTGTTGGACCTGCTCAATGGCGTCGATCTCATGATTGACGCCACCGATAACTTTGAAACAAGGATGATGATGAACGATGCAGCCCATCTCCATGACATCCCCTGGGTCTATGGTGCCTGCGCAGGAAGCTACGGCATCTCCTTTGCCATGGTACCCGGTGTTACTCCTTGCCTGCAATGCCTGATCCATTCGGTCCCGACCGGGGGAATGACGTGTGATACGGCGGGAATCATCAGTCCTGCCGTTTCTTCTGTCACAGCCCTTCAAACGACCGAAGCGTTGAAAATATTAGTAGAAGATGCCTCTTCACTCAGTCACAGAATCGTTTCATTTGATTTATGGAAAAATGAGTATTCGTCTTTGTCTGTCGGCTCATTAAAAAAAGAAGACTGCCCCTCCTGCGGTCACACAAGGACATATCCTTACCTGCAATATGCCAACCAAACAAAAACAGCCGTCCTATGCGGGAGGGAGGCTGTTCAAATCCGACCCGCATCACCTGCGTCCATCAATCTTAAGGAATTCGCCTTGATGCTAAGCACCAAAGGAAAAGAAGTGATGGCGAATCCCTATTTGATTTCTTTCAATGAGGGAGCTTTGAGATTCGTTCTTTTCAAGGATGGCCGGGCGATCATCCATGGAACGAAGGAAACCGATACGGCCAGGACAGTCTACCACCGCTATATGGGATGAAGGAAGCAGGGGTGAAAATATGAATATACAACACTATTTAAGGCTTTATTTCATCATGGGCAGTACGAATTGTGAAAAGGATCCCATTTCAGTGTTGAAAGAAGCCGCCGCAGGGGGGATCACCATGTTTCAGTTCCGGGAAAAGGGCCTCAACTGCCTGCACGGAAAAGCCAGGTACACCCTCGCCCGGAGCCTGCAACATGTATGCCGCGCGCACAAGATTCCTTTCATAGTGAATGATGATGTGGAACTTGCCCTTGCATTAAATGCGGATGGGGTTCATATCGGACAGGAAGATGATTCAGTCGAAGACGTACGGAAAAAAATCGGCGAGAAGATCCTTGGCGTGTCCGTCCATCATGTGGAAGAAGCCAAGCGTGCAAAAAATGCGGGAGCCGACTATATCGGCGTAGGCCCTATGTTTCATACGTCCACGAAGTCCGATTGCAGGGATGTGCAAGGTCCCTCAGTGATCAGATCAATCAGAAAAGCAGGCATAGAGCTGCCACTTGTGGGTATCGGTGGCATTCACGCGGGAAATGCATCACAGGTTCTTAGAGCAGGGGCAGATGGAATCGCTGTCATATCAGCGATTTGCAAAAATCCTCCTGATACGATTCATTTACTGCACGTCACGAAAGAAAACAATTCATCAACTTGACATCTGATACAAGGGGCAGCCTCATGACAGAATGGGACTGCCCCTCTTTTTGTAAAAAAATCTCCATGACAGCCCTGATTCTCAAGTCACCTCCATAATTTTCAGGATAGAATGATAAGATAATAGTAAGAGTTTGAAAAGAATAGAGGTGTAGACATGTTCCAGAAATATATAGGCAGGCGCTCTGATCCTGTTGCCAACATTGTCGAACAGAACGCCGTACGTCAATTTGCAGAAGCGATCGGCGGCCCTCATCCCATCTATGTGGACGAAGAGTACGGCAAACGTTCCCGTTATGGTAGAAATATTGCTCCACCAACTTTCCCGAGGGTGTTTGACTACGGAATGATTGAAGGTTTCCATTTACCAAACGAAGGATTGATCCACGGGGAACAGTCTTTTCAATACAGGAGGCCGTTATATGTAGGCGAAACGATATGCTGCTCGACTGAGATAAAGAATTATAATGAACGGGCCGGTTCGTCGGGGACGCTTGGCTTCCTTGTGATCGAGGACATCGGGAAAACACCGGAGGGAGAGACCATTTTCTTTTCCACCTCCACTGTAATCATTACGGAAGCCGTCAAAGAGAGGTGGAATCAATGAGAAATCTTCGGACATATCAAAAAGGAGACCGACTTCCCCCGCTTGAACTGGGACCGGTTTCGCTGGAAGATTTGATTTCTTACAGCAAGGCTTCAGGTGATCACAATCCCATTCATGTGAATGAAGAAGTAGCACTGAATCTCGGGCTCCCCGGTATCATCGCCCATGGGATGTGGACGATGGGAACTGCCTCCAGGCTGTTCAGCGCTCATAGTGAGGAAGGCTTCATACAAGACTACTCTGTCCGTTTTACAGGGATGGTCCTCCTTGGAGACAACATCACCCTGCTCGCCGAATTAACAGATATAAGGGAAAATTGTCTCTCCTTCAGCCTACTCGCAATCAATCAGCATGACAAAAAAGTGCTTGAAGGAAGCATCGTCTATTCACTTTTCCAGTAGGGCTCCATCCAGCAATTGAAAAAATATGATGTCGTATTACACCAATTGATTGAATAGATATAAAGTATATGGAAAGTAAAAATAAGACAAAAGACATAAATCCGATAGAAAAAGTCGGGTTGACTTCCGTGTGTAATGTGATATTATTTAGAATATTAAAATTAATAACTCTTATCCAGAGTGGTGGAGGGATCTGGCCCTGTGAAGCCCAGCAACCTACGAAATGTAAGGTGCTAATTCCAGCAAAATGGGAAGTCATTTTGGAAGATAAGGTATTCTTACCTGAACAACTTTCCAAAATGGATGGTTGTTTTTTTGTTTTTGAATCTGGATAAGAAGAAATTGGGGGAATCATGTGACCAAAGCGAATAAACAAAACGGGGACGACGTGATGGAAAAGATTCAATCCATGCTGGAATCGATGAATTTTGGTTCCATCACGATCGTCGTTCAAGACGGGAAAGTCATTCAACTAGAGAAAAATGAGAAAGTCCGAATTAAATAAGCTGACTAGACAACTAGAGGCGCATAACACAGATAGGGGAATCCCTTTATCTTGTTATCGCCTCTTTTTGTATGGATAAGCCTCAGGGAAAGGGGTGCAATATGTTAACCTACTCAAACTGGAAAGCGCACACTGTCGATTTTGACATAGACCCTGTTTATAAGGGCGCTTTGAATGTACTGAAATGGACTTATGAAGAGTACGGAGGCGAAGTCGTCTATGCCTGCAGTTTCGGAATCGAAGGCATCGTCCTGATCGATCTCATAAGCAAGGTAGAACCTCACGCAAAGATTGTATTTCTGGATACAGGCGTACATTTTAAAGAAACTTATGAGGTCATCGAAAAAGTAAGAAAAAGATATCCAGGTATAGATATTCAGATGAAAAAACCGGAATTAACCTTAAAAGAGCAGGCTGAGGTCCACGGAGAAAAGCTGTGGGAGAGAAATCCAAATCAGTGCTGTCAAATTCGAAAGTTAGATCCTTTAAAAGAGTCACTATCAGAAGGAAAAGCATGGATTTCAGGCTTAAGGAGGGAACAATCGCCCACAAGGAGGAATGTTGAATTCATCAACAAGGATGAAAAATTCCAATCCATCAAAATTTGTCCATTGATCCACTGGACATGGAAAGACATTTGGCGATACGCCCATAAACAGAATCTAACGTATAACGCCCTCCATGATCAGGGATATCCGAGTATAGGCTGCTCCCATTGCACAAAGCCTGCCATCGATATGAATGATCTCCGCTCTGGGAGATGGACGGGTAAAGGCAAGACAGAATGCGGACTTCATTAAGCGGGGTGAGAATCTTTGCTTGAAATTCTGGCCATCGCGATCAGCTTGTTCTTTGCCATGAACATTGGTGCCAGTGGAGCGGCCGCATCGATGGGGGTGGCGTATGGAGCGGGAGCCATCAAGAATATCCGTACGGCTCTCTTGATTTGTGCAATCGGTGTTCTGAGCGGAGCGGTACTTGGCGGCGGTGAAGTGGTGAAGACCATCAGTTCAGGGATCATCCCGCCATCACTCTTATCCATCAAGATTGTCATCATCATATTATCTTCGGCGACCATATCGCTGTTCCTGGCGAATTTAATCGGGATCCCCTTATCAACAAGTGAAGTGACGGTCGGGGCGGTGGTTGGTGTAGGAGTCAGCTTTCAGGTGCTGTACGTGAAGTCTTTGATCACCATCATGAGCTTCTGGGTGATTGTCCCGGTCATCGCGTTCGGATTGACCTGGTTATGTGGAATTTTGCTGGTGAAGCTTGGAAAACGGGGAGTCCGGTTAGAAAAAGGCTGGCTTGCATATGTATTGATTGTTGCAGGGTTCTTTGAGGCTTTTTCAGCAGGGATGAACAATGTGGCAAATGCAGTCGGTCCCCTTGTAGGATCCGGTTTATTATCCGCTTCTAATGGAATATGGATCGGCGGCTTATTTGTTTCCCTCGGCGCAATTTTACTTGGTAAGAAAGTGGTTGAAACAAACGGGAAGAAAATCACACAGTACTCGAAGGCAGAAGGCATCTTGATCTCAACTACCGGTGCATTGCTGGTCATGGTGAGTTCCCTGTACGGATTGCCAATTCCCCTTACCCAGGTGACGTCCTCTTCCATCATCGGATTAGGGATGGCAAAAGACGGAAAGCACATGCTGCAAAAGAAAATCGTGAAGAAAATCGTGAAAATATGGGTGGTGTCCCCACTGATCTCTCTTTGCATTTCATATGTATTGGTGAAGCTTGTCATTGACCGTGATCTTTATTCCATGGTCGTTCCGGTCAGCGTCATCATCGCGACAATCGGTGCACTTTCCCTGATGAGGGTTATAAACGAAGAGAGACGTTCTTTACACGAGGACGGCGGAGGGATTTAATCTTAATTCTGATTAAAACAATATATAAAGGAGGATATGGAATGAGTTTACAGCCACACGGCGGAAAATTAATTGAAGCTTATTCACCCAAGGAGGCCTATGAAGACATTGAACCAGAAATCCCATTGGACGAAATAGCGTTAAGCGATCTCGAATTGATCGGGATCGGCGCATACAGTCCGATTGAAGGATTCCTAACGGAGCCTGACTATGAGGGTGTCGTAGAAAATCTTCGATTGAAGGCTGGGACGGTTTGGAGCATACCGGTCACACTGCCCATCGATGAAGAAACGGCAGCTCCCCTAAAGGCCGGTGTTAAAAGCCGTCTCGTATATAAGGGAGACACATACGGATTGATCGATATAGAAGATATATATGTCCCCGACAAGCAAAAAGAAGCACGATTGGTTTATGGCACAACAGACATTGCCCACCCAGGTGTAAAGAAACTGATGCAGCGGGGTGACCGATACGTCGGGGGTAAGATCACGTTGATCCGGAGACTTCCGAAACCATTCAGTGCGCACACATTCGATCCGAAGGAAACAAGGGAAAAGTTCTCACAACAAGGCTGGAAGACCATCGTCGGATTCCAGACGCGTAATCCGGTTCACCGGGCACACGAATATATCCAAAAGACAGCATTGGAAACCGTGGACGGCCTGTTCTTGAATCCGTTGGTCGGGGAAACGAAGGCTGATGATATTTCAGCTGAAATCAGAATGGAAAGCTATGACGTCCTGCTGAAGCATTATTATCCCAAGAAGCGGGTATTCCTCGGAGTCTTTCCCGCGGCGATGAGGTATGCAGGACCGAGGGAAGCCATCTTCCATGCACTCGTCAGAAAAAACTATGGCTGTACCCATTTCATCGTAGGAAGGGACCATGCAGGGGTCGGCGATTATTACGGAACCTACGATGCACAGAAAATCTTTGATCAGTTCAGTGAAGATGAAATCGGGATCATCCCGCTACGTTTTGAACACAGTTTCTATTGCGGGAAATGCGAAGGAATGGCCACCACAAAGACGTGTCCCCATGACAAAGAGCATCACGTCATCCTTTCCGGCACCAAGGTGAGAGGGATGCTGCGGAACGGGGAAGTGCCCCCATCGACCTTCAGCCGGCCGGAAGTCATTCAAGTATTGATCAAAGGGCTGCAGCAGGAATCAAAAGAAAGCTCTTAAGGAGGATTTTGCGTGAGTGATAACCAGGAAAACATCGTATGGCATAAAGCCGCAGTGTCAAAAGAACAAAGGCGAAATCAAAATAAGCATCAAAGCTTCATCGTGTGGTTCACAGGGCTGTCTGCTTCAGGAAAATCCACTGTGGCAAATGCACTGTCACATGCACTCTTTCAGCAGAAAAAGCAGGTGTATGTACTTGATGGTGACAATATCCGCCACGGATTAAATGCTGACCTGGGCTTTAAGGAAGAGGACCGGAAAGAAAATATCAGAAGGATCGGGGAAGTATCCAAGCTCTTTATTGATAGCGGTCAAATCGTCCTCACCGCT
This sequence comes from Bacillus sp. KH172YL63, assembly GCF_011398925.1. Taxonomy (NCBI): domain Bacteria; kingdom Bacillati; phylum Bacillota; class Bacilli; order Caryophanales; family Bacillaceae; genus Bacillus; species Bacillus sp. KH172YL63. The sequence continues at coordinate 1,995,098 of NZ_AP022842.1, read as the reverse complement.
TTCATATCCCCTTACAGGGCAGACCGGGATACTGTCAGGAATCTGGTCGATGAAGGTGAATTCCTTGAAGTCTACGTTCAATGCTCCTTGGAGGCATGTGAAAAACGTGACCCAAAAGGCTTGTATAAAAAAGCAAGAAAACATGAAATCACAAACTTTACAGGCATCAGTGCACCGTACGAGGAACCCGCTCATCCTGAAGTGGTGATTGATACCGAGAAAAATACAATCGATCAATGTGTAGACCACATCCTACAGGTTTTAAAAGAAAAACATCTGATATAAGGAGAGGAAAACATGGCATACAGCAAATTCTGGGAAACAAATGAGAAATTGAATAAAACAGAAAAATGGAAGCTCGAAAAAGATGGACTGACGATCTTTGATGACATTCCAACCTATGCTGAAAACGGGTTCTCTTCCATCCCGAAGGAAGAATGGGATAAATTCAAATGGGCCGGCCTCTACTTGCAAAAGCCGAAGGAAGCAGGATACTTCATGATGAGAGTGAACGTACCGTCCGGTATCCTCACCTATGAGCAGGCAAGGGCACTCGCTGGCATCTGCAAGGAATATGGCAGGGATGTATATGACATCACGACCCGGCAGGCCATTCAGTTTCACTGGCTGAAGATCGAGCAGATTCCCGATATCTTCAAGCGGCTGGATGCGGTAGGACTGTCGTCTGCCGGCGCATGCGGTGACATCACCCGAAACATCGTCGGAAACCCGCTGGCAGGAATCGATCCTGACGAAATCATAGACACAAGGGACGTTGTAAAAGAAGTATATGACTTCTTTCAACACAACGAAGATTTCTCAAACCTGCCGAGAAAATATAAAGTGGCGATCTCTGCGAACGTCAATAATGCATCAAATGCAGAAATCAACTGTGTTTCTTTTGTACCGGCAAAGAAAGAGATTGACGGTGAAGAAGCAGCCGGATTTCACTTAAAAATCGGTGGCGGATTATCAGCAAGGCCATTTCTTGCACAGGAGCTGGATGTCTTCATCCTTCCCCATCAAGTGAAAGACGTGACGGTTGCAGTGACGACGATTTTCCGGGATTTTGGATACCGTGACAAGCGGCACTTGGCCCGCCTGAAATTCTTGATGGCAGACTGGGGACCGGAGAAATTCAAAGAAAAGCTGTTGGAATATGTTGAACTTCCCTCAGCCGGCACCGATGCTGTTAGCGGATGGAATGCAGGTTATTTCTATGGGGTCCATCCCCAAAAGCAACAAGGACTCAATTATGTCGGACTGAATGTCCCTGTAGGGCGCCTCAACTCCGATGAGGTATATGAGCTTGCGAGAATATCAAAGAAATATGGAAACGGTGAACTGAGAAACTGCAACTCTCAGAATCTCATCATTCCAAATATCCCGGATGAGCATGTGGAAGCGCTGCTTGCAGAAAACATCTTTGACAGGATCTCTACAAGCCCCCTTTCATTTATAGGCTACTCAGTTTCATGCACAGGGATCGAATATTGCAATCTGGCGCTCGTCGAGACAAAAGAAAGGATGAGGCAGATTGCCAATCAGCTTGACCAGGATCTCACGCTTGATGTTCCGGTCAGAATCCATATGGTCGGCTGCCCGAATTCATGCGGTCAGCGGCAGATAGCAGACATCGGCCTTCAAGGGATCAAGATGCGCACGAAAGATAAGAAAATGATCGAGGCGTTCGAAATTTACGTTGGCGGAACACTGCAGGACGGCGGAAAACTCAATGAAAAGTTAAAAGGAAAAGTAGAAGCGTCCAATCTGACAGAGGTCATCAAGCAGCTTCTCATTCATTTCAAACAAACCAAGAATCAGGGGGAAGCGTTCTTTGACTATATCAACCGTGTCGGCACATCCCCTCTCCAGGAACACTTGGATACACTGCTGCAGGAAGCATAGGGAGGCCATTACATGAACCTATATCGTTTTGAAGTTACGACACCTCAGTTTGTCACCGTTGTCGTTGTAGCGGCACAATCAGATGAAGCAGCATTTGATTTGGCAGAAGTCGAACTGGAGAAATATTTTTTGAAAAAGCCGGAAGTGGTGGATATCTCCCTTTATGAAAAGCGCAGAATCAGCGGAAACGGCGCAGGATTTGTCCTCCATGAGCAAGAAACGATACTTAAATCATGAGGAGGAGCTGAAGCAATGGGAAAAGTGTACTTAGTCGGAGCGGGACCGGGTGACCCGGAACTGATTACCGTGAAAGGTTTGAAAACCATACAGGAAGCGGATGTCATATTATACGACCGGTTAGTCAATAAAGAGCTTCTATCCTACGCGAAAAAAGGAGCTGATTTGATTTACTGCGGCAAGCTTCCCGACTACCATACGATGAAGCAGGAAACAATCAATCGCTTCCTGATCCGCTATGCGTCCAATGGAAAGACGGTTGTGAGACTAAAGGGAGGCGATCCATTCGTATTCGGCAGAGGCGGGGAAGAAGCAGAAGCTCTTTCTAAAAAGGGGATTCCCTTTGAAATCGTCCCTGGGATCACTTCAGGGATCGCTGCTGCAGCTTATGCCGGCATCCCTGTCACCCACCGGGATGCAAGTTCAAGCGTCGCCTTTGTAACCGGTCATAAAAAGGATCATGAACTCGAAGACGAGAAGTGGGAAAGCTTAGCTAAAGGAATTGATACACTCGCCATCTATATGGGGGTCGGCAATTTACCCTACATTAAAGAGAAGCTCACTCAATATGGGAAGTGCAGGCATACACCGGTTGCACTCGTCCATTGGGGAACAACAGACGTTCAGAGAACAGTGACGGGCACCCTTGATACCATCGTGGAAATCGTGGAGAAAGAAAAGATCGAAAACCCAAGCATGATCATTATCGGAGAAGTTGTCCGCTACCGTGAACGGATTCAATGGTTTGAAGAAACGCTAGGTAAGAATGCAGCCATAAGTGAGGCTTTATAATGAAGAAGGCAGTCCTATATGTATGCCACGGCAGCCGCATCCCTGAAGCGAGGGATGAGGCTGTCGCATTCATTCAACGATGCCAGGAACATGTTCATGCAGACATCCAGGAAATATGCTTTCTCGAGCTTGCGTCACCTTCGATCCCACAGGGGTTTGAAAACTGTGTCAAAAAAGGAGCGACCCATATCTCTGTTGTTCCGCTCCTGTTATTAACTGCAGTACACGCCAAAATCGACATCCCTGAAGAAATCAAAGAATGCATGAAACGATATCCTTCCATAAACGTGCACGTCGGCCGCCCAATCGGTATACACAATAAAATGGTTGCAAGTGTCCTAAAGAAATTGGCCGATGCGATCACAGTCGATCCTTCGATTACAGTTGTCTTGATCGGCAGGGGAAGTTCAGATCCGGATGTTAAAAGGGATCTTGGGGCGATAGGAGATCTCGTTCAGCAAACCACTCACCTGAAAGAGGTTAAAACCTGCTTTCTTACAGCATCTGAACCTAGTTTCTCCGACACGCTGAAAGATCTGAAGGACTCAAGCACTCCTGTCGTGTTCATTCCCTACCTATTGTTTACAGGGATTTTGATGCGGGAAATCAAACATGCAATCTCTTCAACGCAAAACCCAAACATCCTGCTCGGTGATTACCTTGGGTATGATCCACTTGTAGAAGAAGCTTTCCTCGACAGAATTCAAGAAACTCTGTATCAGGAAGGAGTATGCTATGCTTCCTCTTATGATTGATGTTACTGATAAAAAGGTGACCGTCGTCGGCGGTGGAAGAGTGGCCTATAGAAAGCTGTCTGTTTTCTTACAACATGGTGCCAGCGTAACAGTTGTCAGCCCCCGGGCTATAATCGAAATCGAAGACCTTTACAGGGAAGGTCGTGTGACCTGGATCAAACGGGAGGCTTGTACGGAAGATTTACTTGATGCATTCATCGTGATTGCCGCAACGGATGTGCGACAGGTAAATGAATGGGTGAAAGAAACGGCGGGGCATCATCAACTGGTCTGTGTTGCTGATCAGGGGAGTGAAGGCACGCTTCAAATGACCTCATTCCACCAGCAGGGAAGCCTGACGATTTCCGTATCCACAAATGGTGCAAGCCCGCTTGTAGGGAAAAGATTATGCGATACATTTTCTCAGCAATGTGATGAAGCGTTTGTGGAAAGGCTCAATAAAATCGGAGAGAGGCGGAGAGAGCTTATTTCTTCTTCCTGCTCTACGGAAGAGAAACGGCGTTTGCTCAGGGAACTCGCAGATAAGATCATAGGTTAAGACAATGAGCAGTCAGATGATGGCTGCTTTTTTCTTTATTATCAAAATATTTCTGAATTATCTGATTTTAAAGAAGGGGAATGACTCTCTTACAGCGAAATGAAAGGGGAAGGATGCAAAGCTTATTTATAAAGGAGGAAGACGATGTACGCAACGACAGGAAGCATTTTTGATCAAACGGTGGATAAATTCAAAAATAAGGAGGCGATCGTCGAAGAGAGGACAGGAAAAAGACTTACATATAAGGAGTGGCAGGAGGAGGTCCATCGTACAGCCAATGCATTGCTCGATGCCGGTGTAAAAAAAGGCGACAGGGTCTCATGCTATTTATACAATACGCTTGAACTTGCAAATCTGTATTTCGCCTGCGGAAAAATCGGCGCGGTGATCAACCCGATCAATTTCCGGCTGAAGGCCCAGGAGATTCAGTTCATCCTGAAAGATGCAGAACCAAAGGTCGTCGTTTTTGAAGAGGAGCTCGGGAAACCAATTGAAAAAATCAGAAAAGACTTCCCCCATACACTCTTTTGGCATGTTGGGAATTCGGCCCCGTCATATGCAGAAAGCTATCATGAAGTAGTCGGTCATTACGGAATTGACCTGCAGGAAACCACAGTGGATGAAAAAGATCCCTATGCGATCATGTATACGAGCGGAACCACAGGAAGGCCTAAAGGTGTGCTGCACAGGCACAGGGATATGGCGGAACAAAGCTTGATATGTACGTCTGTCATGGCTCTGAGACCAAACGACATCGGCCTCGTTACAGCACCGATGTTCCATTGCGCAGAACTTCATTGTTGCTTCCTTCCACGAGTGCAAGCGGGAGCCAAGAGCATCATCATCCATCAATTCAATCCCCAAACAGTTCTAGATGTCATTCAACAGGAAAAAGTCACCACGCTCTTCGCAGCTCCAACTATGTGGAATATGCTGCTGCAGCATGGGGTGGAGAACTATGATATATCCTCCTTGAGGGTGGGGTTATATGGGGCGGCCCCGATGGCTCCCGTCCTAGTACGTGCCATCCATGAAAAACTCAATATCGGCCTCATCCAGGCTTACGGTCAGACAGAAATGGGACCGGCTGTCACCTTCCTGCTCGAGGATGAACAACTGACGAAGACCGGGTCGGCAGGAAGGGCTGCGTTTAATCATGAAATCAGGGTGGTAAAACCGAAAGAGGACGGCCCGTCTAATCCTGATGATGTGTGTCAGCCGGGCGAAGTCGGTGAAATCATCGTCCGTGGCTCATGTACGATGCAGGCATATTACAACCGGAAGGACGCAACGGAAAAGGCACTGCATAAAGGTTGGTACCATTCCAGTGATCTTGGGTATTTGGATGAAGACGGATATCTGTATATTGCTGACAGGGTGGATGATATGGTGATATCAGGCGGAGAGAATGTGTATCCCCGTGAAGTTGAGGATGCCCTACATGCTCATGCAGAGGTCTTGGATGTAGCCGTCTTGGGTCAGCCGCATGAAAAGTGGGGAGAGCAGGTGATTGCAGTAGTCGTGGCGAAGACTCCGACCCTGACAGCGGATGAACTGGATTCATTCTTAAAGAACGGAGACCTGCTTTCAGATTATAAACGCCCAAGGGAATATGTATTTGTTGAAGAGCTTCCCCGGAATGCCAGCGGTAAGATCCAAAAATTCCTTCTGAGGGAAAATCTCATTCAAACAGAAGAACGGATTTAATAAAGGGAAGGTGCAGGATACTAATCTGCATCTTCTCTTATTTTATGATAGAAAAACAACACAGAACAAACGTTCTATTCGATAAAATTACCCAACCACCACCGAAAATCAAAGGAAAACAGAGAAAACGGGAGATGTTTTTTGGGGGAAGCACAAAAAAAAAATTGCCACCCCTATTCATGAAAGAATTAGGTTCAAACCTAATCTCTCTTGAGGCCTAGTCCGTTTTCCAATTTCTACATAAACTATTAAGAGTATGAAAACATATAGAAAGGAAGGGATGTGTAATGCAATTCCCAAGCGCTTCCCAGTATACTCCCTTATTGGTAAACGGGACCCCGCTGTTTGATAACTTCGGGGATGAATCACCGCAACCGATTGACATCGTAGGAAACAGTACGTTCCCGGCCGGATTCATTGCCTATGATGGTGAAAACATCTTCTTCAGGCTCCGTTTGAACGCGGACCCGAGACAAGGACAGGGCTTCAGGCAATTCGCATGGGGTGTTTTGTTCAATACAACAGGGGATGCAGGAACGTATGACTGGCTGTTGAACGTTGATGGATTGGATGAATCAGTCAATATCTACGAAAATATCATAAAGGAGTTCAACTCATGGAATGATCCTGCTGAAGGGATTAATGGAAACCCAAACTTCTCACAGCCAATCACAAATTTCGACTATGCCAGGGTCATATTAGCGGATTCTTCCATTGATGGTGATCAGGATTACTTTTTGGACTGGTTTCTGCCTGCCGATACGATATTCAACGTGATGGGCATCAATGAAACATCAACGATATCCACGGTATACTTTTCTTCTGCAAACTCAAACAACTATAACAAAGATTCCCTGCAAACCAATGAAGGCTTTGAGTTTATTGATGCCTTCACAGACCCCATTACTGTAGAAGATACAGATGTCCGTGCACGCCTAAGTGTAGCGAAAACACTCACAAGCGGACCGACGCAGGTGGAATTCGGTGAAACGGCCACTTGGACCGGTACGGTCACCGTATCCAACATAGGTAAGGCTCTTGCTACCGCCATATTGGCAAATGATGTGATCGGTCTTGATAACATTGTGACCTACTCTATTGATACAATTTCTCAAGGTACCGCAGTATTTAACGGGACGACCAAGACCGTTACATGGGACGTCGGTAACTTGGCAGCGGGTGATACGGCCACGTTGACGTTCACAGCAACAGGAAGCTTTACCGATGATCAACAAGCGAGCTTTTTCCTCGATCAAGTCACAGCTGACGGTGTAGATAATTTATCAGGAGATCCGATTCAATCAAATACAGCCACCATTCCGATTACAGTACTCGACGACGCATCCGTAAACGGGACGATCATCGATTCATCCAACGGGGAATTTATTGCCGGGGCAACAGTAGAATTAAAGCAAGGTGCTACGACGGTTGCGACTACGTCATCGGATATTAATGGTTTCTATGGATTTGTAAATGTCGCACCAGGAAATTATACAGTTGTAGCCTCAAATCCACCTGATTATACTCAAGCATCAGTCCCTGTCACGGTAGCAAGCGGAGAATCGGTCTCACAGGATATCTTCCTGTCCCCGGCTACCAGTACCATTCAGGGAACGGTCACTGGCAGTGCGATCCCTCAGGTAAACGCTACCGTCAGATTATTGAACAACTTCGGGGTAGAAGTGGCGACCACGACAACCAATGTAACAGGAAATTACTCTTTCCTTAACGTAACACCTGGGCCATATATCGTAGAAGCGATCGCCAACAATTTCCAATCAGCACAAGAGCCGGTCATTACTGAACCAAATACCGTATCCGTGGTCGATTTCGATTTACTTCCTAACCCGGGCGCCATCGAAGGAACCGTGTTTGACCAAACGAACGGAGACCCGATCCCGAACGCTACAGTAGAAGTATTGACGAATCAAGGGGTATTTGTAGAATCCACGACAACGGATGCTCTCGGGTACTATTTACTCGAGGACCTGGCCGAAGGGACGTATATCGTACGGGCGAGTGCAGCGGATTATGGAACAAATTCAGTCAGTGCCTCCGTCACAAGCGGCGTAACGACAACGTCGGATGTTCCTTTGCAGCCCGTTCCAGGCACGATCAGCGGGAATTTGACAGACGATGTCAGCGGTCAGCCCATCAGCGGAGCGGTTGTACAGATTATCAATTCATCCGGGCAGGTGGTCACGACTGGTACGACGGATGCATTGGGTAATTATACGATTGAAAATCTCGTTCCGGGCAGTTATTCAGTAGTTTTCAGCGCAAATGGCTATTCCAATACGGTCCTTGGGGCAATTGTTACACAAAACCAAACGACCACCCTTGACGCTGGGCTAGATCCGATTGCAGGGCTTGTGACGGGTACAGTGACTGATAATGCGATGATTCCGATAGAAGGGGCACTAGTTACGATTGTCCAGAACAATATTCCAATTGCAACGGATATCACCGATCAGAACGGAAATTATGAAGTACCAAACCTGGCGCCCGGCTCGTATACCGTAGTAGTCAGCGCGGACAACTTCACAACAGAAACCGTAGGAACCATCATTACGAGTGGAGAAACGACAGTGACCAATGTGGTGTTGGCGCCAGACCCTGGAACGTTGTCAGGAAATGTGACGAACGATTCAGGCGATCCGATTGCAGGCGCGACCATCAGCATTCAAACGAATGTGGGCATCATCTTGACGACCGTGACAGATTCGAATGGTAACTATGTGGTAGAAGGACTTGCACCTGGAAACTACACGGTCACAGCAAGTGCTCCTAATTTCCAGACACAGATCATAGGAGCGTCAATCTCTTCCAATCAGACGACTGCCTCAAACTTTATCCTGGTGTCAAATCCAGGCGGAATCATTGGTCAGATTACCAATGTCCAAACAGGTGATCCGATTTTGGGTGCCAATATAGAAGTTCGAATACTCGACTCCACAGGCGCGATCGTATCCACGATTTTTTCTGACACGAACGGTCAATTCTCCAGTAATCAACTTGCTCCCGGTGAATACACACTTGTTTTCTCTGCTGATAATTTCCAAACAACCGCTGTATCGACATTGGTCGAAGCTGGACAGACGGCTACAGTCAATGTTGGTTTAGTGCCTGATCCAGGCTCCATTCAAGGTACAGTCCTGGACATAAATTCACAAGCTCCCCTCGCAGGGGCCGAAGTCACTGTGGTGGACGGGCAGGGCTTTGTTGTCGCAACCGTCATTACCGATGTCAATGGGGTTTTTACTGTTAATGGATTGACCCCCAACAGCTATAATGTCACAGCCATCGCATCCGGATATCAGAACAATACGATAGGAGCCATTGTGTTAAGTGGCGAAACGACCCCGGTTGCCATCGAACTGGAACAAAATCCGGGCAGCATTACCGGTGTCGTTAACCCTATCGTTCCAGGGACGGTTGTTAGGCTATTCAATGCGAGTGGTGTGTTCATTTCATCGGTCATAGCAGACGACAGCGGCGCATTCTCATTTAATAACCTCGCACCGGGGAATTATACTGTCACAGCAAGTGCAAATAACTATGTGACGGCTACCACAGGTGTTCAGGTAGTCTCGAATCAAGCCTCACCAGTGACGCTCACCATGCAGCCATCACCAGCATCTGTTTCCGGACGGATTGTCGATGCGAACAATCAACCTATCCAAAGCGCCATCGTTGAAATAAGGGATGCTGCAGGCGACTTGATCGCTGAGACCTTTACCAATGCAAATGGTGAGTACTTTATTACCGGGTTAGGTTCCGGCTCATATACAGTTGAAGTATTTGCTGACGGATACGCACCGTCCTTCACTGGTGTGACAGTCTCTTCAGGAGAGATGCTGACTGACATCAACCTTACTTTGGTGACAGAAAGGGGAGGTATCAGCGGATTAGTGACAAATGCTGACACCGGGGACTTCATCCCAGGTGCGACCGTCACGATCAGGGATGTGCAAACCCAGGAAATTGTCGCCGTTACCACAACAACTTCTTCAGGAACGTACCTGGTTGGTGACTTGCCAATCGGTGAGAAAATCGTCACCGCATCGAAAACCGGATTTGCCACCGGGCAAACCGGGGCCATCGTTACAGCAAGGGACACGACAGGGGCAAACATCGCTTTGACACCTAACCCTGGAACCATTTCCGGGTTGGTCGTGGATGAAGACGGGAATCCAATCACCGAAAACAATACAACAATCATAATCGAGGATGAAAATAAAACCGTTATCACTTCACTGCTTGCAAATCCTGACGGGACTTTTACAGTACCTGACCTTGCGCCCGGAACGTACTATGTGGTGGCGTCTGCTCCCGGATATGCATCATCCACGGTCGCTGCAGTTGTTGTTTCCAATCAAACGACGAATGTCACAAATGTATTGGTAGCGTTCCCGGTAACTTTGACATCTACTGTGATCGATGCGACGACGCTGTTGCCAATATCCGGCGCGACGGTCACCGTCGAACAGACAGACGGTGTCAGGATCGCCGTAGGATTAACCAATGCCAATGGCCAAATCACCTTCAATAATCTGCCTAGCGGTGAATTGCTGGTGACCGGGTCTAAAAACGATTACGGAAGTGATTCCAAATCGATATTCAGCAGTCCGGGCGATACGGTCACAACTACTTTGCGTCTTTCACCTGTTCCAGCAGGTGTGAACGGATTTGTCACCAACCTCGATACAGGGGAGCCGATCCCAGATAGCGTGATCCAGCTGTACGATGATACGTCAGTGCTGATTAAAACAGTTTTGACCGACTCCACAGGTGCATATGTACTGACAGATCTTGCCCCGGGCAACTACACTATCGTGGCCAATGCTTCAGGATTCGGCCCTGAGACAGCAGGCGTATTCCTGTCTCCAGGGCAAATCGCCACGGTCAGCTTCGCAATGACGCCATCAACTGCCGTAATCGAAGGGACTGTCACCAGTTCCGTCACCGGATTGCCTGTACCTGGTGCTACGGTAGTCATACGGCAAGATGGCCCGACCGGTCCGATCATTTTCACGACCGTCACTGATGAAAACGGATTTTACAGAACCACGGAACTTTCTTCAAGGGTGTATGTACTAGTGACAAGGGAGCCGGAGTACAGTTCTGAGAACGATACAGTTGTTATCCAGGACAATACGACGATTATCTTGAATTTTCAGTTGACGCCAACTGGCGGAGGGGTGCAGGGCATCGTCAGGAGCGCAAGCAGCGGGCTCCCATTAGCGAACACGTTAATTTCTGTGATCGACGGCGAAGGGAATATCATAGCCACAATCCCGACGGATATAAACGGAGAATATTTCATTTATGGTCTTGCTCCCGGCAGCTATGATATCACGGCTACCAATCCAAATTACCAGGCAGGAATAGGTGCTCTTGTTATTGAAACAGGCGTCACGGAGACAGTTAATTTTCTGTTACTCAATAATCCTGCAACACTCCAGGGCTATATTACCGATGGTGATACCGGTAATAAAATCATAGGTGCATTAGCCGAAGTCTTCGTAGATGGCGTATTGGTCGGAAGTGCACTTTCAGACGGCATGGGATATTACAGAATCCAAGGCATACCGGTTGGAAGAGTCACGCTGCGTGTCAGCTATCCAGGTTACGGTACTTCAATCAATACTGTCGATTTAAGGGCAGATGAAATTCGGACCATCAATGTGCCATTATCAAGATTCCCTGCCAGTGTCTATGGACGCGTAACGAATAGCATCACAGGAGAGCCAATTGCAAACGTACAACTGACGGTCACGATCCCAGGTTCCGACCTGCCTATTCAAACCACCTATACAGACGAATTAGGGCGTTATACTTTAGTCGGGCTCCCGCCTGGCACGTATGTCCTGATTGCCAGTACCCAAGGTTACGAGGAAGCGAGATTCACCCTCACACTGGATCCATTTGAAGCACTACTGTTAAATATCAGCCTGGTACCGCTCAGTGGTAACCTGAGCCCCGAGTGTATTTCAATCGACAAAGTGTACGATTGGGTCGTATTTGTTGCATCACAAAAACAGACTGTTTTCTTTCCACAAGCAGTATTGACCGGTGCTTCACCTATGGAGTTAAGGACCAGTATAACCGGCATTCCTACAGGTAGAGTCATTGCACTAGCAAACGGAAACCCGGGTGTTGCCACAATCAGATTTGAAGTCACAGTACAAGTCGAAGTGATTGAGAACGGTTCAGATGAACCGGTACTGTCCTTTGAGGTTCCTGTGACATTCGACGAGGAACTGGCCATTTGTATACCTGAACCGATGACTCCATCCAACGTGTCAGTGAAGGTAATGGAGACGTTCATCAGAGCGGGCAGCACCATAACAAATGAACAGTTCACACTGCTGACAAAATTATGTGTAGAAGTGGAAAGCATCTATCCTGTAAAGCTCGAATTGCTCGGAGGATTCTGTTCTCCACGGACCAATCCGAAGAGGACACCAGAAGATCCGGATGATTGCACATTCATTCGATAATGAAATGAGAGACAAACGATAAGAAAGATGAAAGCAGGGCTTTGCGCCTTGCTTTACATAGAACAACATAAGAGACATAGATGAATGCATGTGAATTAGATACAAAAAAGAAAATGAGCGTTAGATATATGGGGAGAAAAAATAAATCACATTCATAAGGATCATTCCGGATTAAATTTTTATTGTGGATGATCAAAATACAGGAAAATAAATTGGGTTGGAGTGTAAATGAAAACAGTTTAAGGTTTATACACGTTAGTAAAAGATAGGTATGCAGGAAGAAAAGCGGAGGAGGAAGAGAATTTAGGGTTCTCGTTGTTTTCCTTTTCTAGTTTACATAATATATATTATCGGAAGTTAATCCGAAATGACTGAATGAGTCTCATAAGGCTAGTATACGCCTTATATTGAGACGGAATAAAAATTTTGGTAAATGAGACACTTTCCATAATAAATGATATTGAGAAGTTTTTAATGAGTTACTTCTCAAAAATTATTTCGGATAACTTCCAAGTCTTCCTGATAAATTTTCGGTGCTGTTCAAAAATCCCTGAATCGGTTTACAATCTGTTGATCTCTTCAAATCATCATTAATTGGCGGTCTTTTAGATGAATTTTCATTAATCTCTGTATGAATATCAGCTGTATCTCAACAGCCATAAAATATTCCATAAATATCCTACTGCATACTCATCAACAACTTTTCTAAGCCAAACATGTGCAAATAATATCTTCTTTAATTCATGGGAAGGAAAAATAAGCCTCCTCCCCCTTCATTTTCATTCAGGCAGTCCCTATCGAGTGATTTAAAGGGAACGCTGCCGCTAAGTCAAAAGAAGATCAACGGCAAGCGTTTATCTACAGTAGTTTTAATGATCCTCCTATTTAAACTCATGACCACTCATCGCTGAACACGTTTTACAGAACTTTGCCCATTTTGGCGGGAAGTGGTTGTCCCCAACTTTTATTTCACAATGCGTATCGTATTCTATCCGCACTCGCCAATGAGTACCATCCATTACTAAACAAACGGTATCGTATTCTTCAGCCCAGTTCACGAAATCACATCGATAAAGTTCATGAGGATAAAAATCTATATCCTCATCAGTCAATAATGTATAATCACTCTCTTGTTTTCCGTCTAAAAAAAGGTATTCGGTATGATGGTCTACTCTTTTGTCTGCAAGATCAACCCTCACATGATGGTTCGGACCGGGAAACCCGCCTACATAAGAGTGGATCACTTTTATCCTTTTATAAGGTTGCTCCCCCTCGTACTTTTTCCAGGTATGGTCACAATCTGCACAATGATACTTTGCATTGCCAATCGAATACGTATCATGTAAGAACTCATCCGGTCGTAATTGAAACTCCGGTTGATCCGGAATCTCCGGAATGATGTCATACGTGTTATATCCCTTGCATTTTGGACACAGGGGTGTAATTCTTCTTGGAACGGGCACAATGAAACCCCTTTTCTTATACTGCGTTTAGCTCTTTATTATGTAAACAAGATTCTACATGCTTGCATCAGTTTTTTGCATATTCCTCATCCATTATCTGAGTTCCTCCGCCAGTTCTAACATGATTCCTTCTGGACCACGAACGTAGCATAACTTATATTTGTCTTCATATTGCTGGATTTCGCTAAAGATTCCGGTCCCCTTTCTTTTCAAATGGGCAACCATGGTGTCAAGATCGTCTACTGCGAAGCAGATATGCCGGATACCGAGCGTGTTGGGAAGCGTGTGCTGAATGCCCTCTTCATCAGCGGGTGTGATATATTTAACGAGTTCGATCCATGTCTGACCGTCCGGCAAGCCCATCCCTACGCATGACGTTTTTACCTCCTTTAAGCCAACGATCCTGTCCAGCAATTCTCCATCCATCTCCCATTCCGCTTTCACCTCAAGTCCTAAATCAATAAAAAATTCTTTCGCGCTTGAAAGATCATGCACGTTTATACTGATATGATCCATTCTTGTGATTTTCATTTCTCTACCTCCAACGCATGAATAGGTTCTATTTGAAATGATTTCGACATGTTCCTCCAATACCCTCTAAAATTCCAATCAGTTTATGCAATTGCGAAATCAATGACTTTAATAAAGCATATACGCTTCCTAAAGTTTACATAATACTATTATGAATGAGTAAAACCCACTTTTTTAAGAAAGTAAATAAGCATAAAGAGAAATCTCCTTATGCTCTTACTTCATAACCTATATTGCCTCGGCGTTCCAAAATATATGGTTTGTTGAAACTGTGGGAAAACTGATTCGAAGCAAATGAAGATCGGTGCATCGAGCAGCCATGGATAGTACGTATAAAACCCTTCATCCCCGTTTACAATCGCTGATAAAGCAAGCGGGATCTCTTTCTTAAAGATCATGTATCTTACGTTTGAAAGCTGCTGATCATATTCTCCCCCGCTCACATAAACGGTTCCTGCAAGTGTATACTGACCGAGGTCCCTTCTCCACTCTGCTTTTACTTCGTCCCGCATGGCAGGATTGATGTGTGAGGGGTCAAAATGACACCCGATGCTTAAACATAATTCACCTGTGGAGTCTGAGTGTGTCAGGGTGTATTTCCTGTTATCAATCGGGTAGAAGCTGGATGCTGGAGGTAAATGGGTCACTACCAAGTTCTCTGGCTTAAATTCACTCATGTGTAAGCCTCCTATTGTTCAAAATGGGCTTACAACAGAGTATGATAAATGCCTATAAACGGTTCCTGCCACCGCTTTCTTTCCATTTGATTTTCTTCAAGTTCCATTTCCCTTGATCATAATACCAATACGAGGTCACCGTGCCGATCCCGTCCGCTTTATAGGCACCGCTGATTTGCTGATATCCTTTGAGGCCCTTACCCTTTTTACCGAAAATCTTGACAGGCTCGAAAAAGGCATAAGGCAATACCATCAATTCCATCGGTTCATTCAATTCACCATCCGTATAAATGCCTAATTTCTCATAGTCTTCTTTACGGTCCGCTAAATTCACCGTATATGCCTGATTTGTGTCTGCAAATGACAGTGATGCCTTGTAATCATCTTCAAATTGCGCCTGTATCGTCAGTGGCTCAGGAAGGCCGATATCCTTCAGCTGACCGCCTGCAGCAGTATGGAGGTCCATGTCATACAGTCCGCCGCTTCCTCCTGTCGCTGATGAATACAACATATCCTTTATTCCGTCGTGATTGAGGTCGACAAACTGAATGGCAGGTTCGTATCCGCCTTCATAGTCAATCCGCATCTTACTGCCTGCTGAAGTGGCAATGTCTGCCCAAATCTGCTTCAGGAAAAGGGCGTCAGGAGAAAATGGGATTGCCTTCAGTTCAATTCGGTCTTTCTTTCCATCTCCGGTTACGTCTTTTTCATACGTATGAATGAGAATTTTATTGGCTGACGGTTTTTCCTCTGAAACAGTTGAAATATTACCTGCAATGGCATGAAGCGACAGAATAAAGAAAGCCCCGAATGCAAATAGTAATTCTTTTCTCATGATCCTCTCTCCTTGATACAAAGTTATTCTCCATTATTTTCACCAAAGAAGGAAAATCTATGTAATACTAATCTCATTTAACCATACCGGTGTACCGGAATATAAAAAAGACCAACCCATTACAATCAGGTTGGTCTTTCCGAGTTCATTATTTTTGTTTACCAGACTCAGGCTTTGCTTCCCAGCTTTCAATGCCCTGTAACCCCTTGATCGAGTTAGAGTAGAAAACGGGATCCTTCCCTTGTCTCTTTTGCTCACGGTAATCTTTCAATGCCGCAATCGCAATCTTAGTGAGTAGTGTGATCGCGATAAGGTTGATGATTGCCATCAGACCCATAAAGAGATCAGCAAGACTCCAGACGATATCAAGCTGGACAACCGCTCCGAAGATCACCATGCCAACGACCGCCATACGGTAGATGAATAGGGACACCGGGCTGTACTTGATGAATTCGATGTTCGTTTCACCGTAATAATAGTTTCCGATGATTGAGCTGAATGCGAATAAGAAGATTGCCACTGCAACAAATGTATCGGCCCATTCACCAACATGGAAACTTAGGGCTGCCTGCGTCAACTGGATACCATCGATCCCTGTCGTATATTGATCAGACAAAATGATCATGAACGCAGTTGCTGTACAGATCAGAAGTGTGTCAGTGAAGACACCCAGGGTCTGGATAAGTCCCTGTTTGACTGGGTGTGTGACACCCGCGGACGCTGCTGCGTTCGGAGCACTACCCATTCCTGCTTCATTCGAGAACAATCCCCGCTTGATTCCCATCATGATCGCTGCGCCGACTCCGCCGCTTGCTACTTCACGGATACCGAATGCATTTTCAAAGATGATGACAAACATATTTGGAAGTGCTGTAATATTCGTAATTAAGATAAAGAATGCAAGGATCAGATAAAGGATGGCCATGATTGGAACGACGATTTGAGTGACGCTCGCAATCCGTTTCACCCCTCCGAAGATGATGACGGCCGTCAGAACTGCCAGGACAATACCGACAGTCAAACGGTCAAATGCGTAAGCCTCTTCCATCGCAAGCGAGATCGTGTTGGACTGAACAGAGTTGAAAACAAGTCCGAAACAGAATGTAATGATGATCGCAAACAGGATTCCCATCCAACGTGCGTTCAAACCTTTTTCCATATAGTAAGCCGGGCCCCCACGGTACCCATCTTTACCGTCTTTCACCTTGTAGATTTGGGCAAGTGTACTTTCTACGAAGCTTGTCGCTCCGCCAAGCAGTGCAATGATCCACATCCAGAAGACGGCACCTGGGCCACCGCCTGCGATTGCAGTTGCAACACCTGCAAGGTTACCTGTACCAACACGTGATGCAGTTGAGATCGTGAATGCCTGGAAAGAAGAGATACCACGTTTTCCTTCTGCCGAGATCGTTGTCTTATCTGTCAGAAGTCTCCCCATCTCCCCCAGGTAACGAAATTGAGCAAATTTCGTGCGCAGTGAGAAATATAGTCCCAATCCAATCAATCCGACGATCAGGATATACGACCACATATAGTCATTTAGCGTACCTATGATATTTGAAAATAAATCCATCATTGTTCCCCCTTAGTTGTATGTATTATGCATGATTTTGTGTGAACCTATGTATGTTTACCCATTCAGACACTTATTTAATCTACCAAAAAAAGAATTTCCATTCAACTTAAAAATTCATATTGTTGAAAGAATATGAATTGTTGTACAATCTCTCCCTGTGATTGTACAACAATCATGAATGAATATACATTCGACATTCAGAACCAGTCGTGCCTTCCTCATTATTTTCCAAATCATGTGTTTTGTATTCAAAAAAGACCAGGAACGGCCCTGGTCTTTTTGTCTGTCATTATTCTTTTTTATCAGGGAGAAGTGATTCTGTCCAAGTTTCATAAACAGAGCCGCTGTCCCCTTCATCGATGACAAATGATCCGTTCGAGTACCGGTCATTTGGTCTGAGGTCTTTCACCTGTACTTCTTCCATTTTACCTTTATTCGTGATGAGTCCGACTTTATCCGTATCTCTCACGATTTCAACGCACACGACACGGTGTGGATTCGACTTCAATTCACGGAGCATGATGACCCCGCGTTTTGCACGGGAGGTTTTCTCGAACTCTGCCAACTTCATCTTTTTCACTGCGCCGCGCTGGGTGGCTAAGAAGATAAACTCTTTCGCAGGATCTCTTACCAGTTTCCCTGAAACGACAAAGTCATCGTCTTTCAGATTGATCGCTTTCACCCCGGCTGCACGGGGTCCGACAATATTGACATCTTCTTCAGAGAACCATAATCCAAAGCTCAAATGAGTGGCAAGGAAAACATCGTGGGAGCCGTCAGTCAGATGCACATCGATCAATTCATCATTACCCTTTAAATTGATTCCTACAAGGGGGCGTGAGTATCTCTGTGCCTTGTACTGAGGAAGCTCGGATTTCTTAATCATTCCGTTCTTTGTTACAAACAGCAAATAGTGTTCCGCTGAGAACTCTTTAATCGGGATAGCTTTGAGCACCTGTTCGTCACGATCGATCGGGACGATGTTTCCGACATGCTGGCCAAGATCTTTCCACCTGATATCAGGTAATTCATGAACGGGGCAATAGATATAATTTCCTTTGTTCGTGAAAACAAGCAGGACATCGGTTGTATTCATCTCATACTGTCCAAGAAGCCTGTCTGTCTCTTTCATCGCCAGATCTTGTCCGTTTGACGCTGAATAGGAACGGAGACTCGTCCGTTTCATGTAGCCGTCCCGTGTGACGGTCACCATGACGTCTTCACTTGCGATCAGAACTTCAAGGTTGATCTTGAGTTCCTCGATTTCGTCTTCAATACGCGTACGTCTTACATCAGCGAATTTCTTCTTGATAGCCTTCAATTCTTTCTTGATGACACTGACAAGCTTGCTTTCGCTATCAAGGATGGCTGTCAGTTCCTCAATCGTTTTCGCGAGTTCCTCCGCTTCTGCCTGAAGGGCTGTAATATCAGTGTTGGTCAAACGGTAGAGCTGTAAGCTCACGATCGCTTCTGACTGGTCTTCTGTGAACCCGAACTTTTGAATCAGATTATCCTTTGCATCCCGCTTATCTTTGGAAGCACGGATGGCCGCAATCACCTGATCAAGAATCGACAGGGCTTTCATCAGACCTTCGACGATATGCTGACGGTCCTTTGCTTTCGTCAAATCATGGCGCGTCCGGTTCGTCACGACCTCTTTTTGATGCTGAATATAGGCATCCAGCAGTTGACGCAGGCCCATGAGTGTCGGACGACGGTTATGTATGGCAACCATATTGAAATTATAGGAGATTTGAAGGTCACTGTTTTTGTAAAGATAGTTCAGTACGCCTGTTGCGTCTGCATCTTTCTTTAACTCGATGACAATCCGCATACCGTCACGGTCTGTTTCATCCCGCACTTCCGCGATTCCTTCCACTTTCCGGTCAAGGCGGAACTCGTCCATTTTCTTGACTAGGTTCGCTTTATTGATTTCATATGGGATTTCTGTGATGACAATTTGCTGTTTGCTTCCACGGATGCTTTCAATCTCGGCTTTTCCACGGACAACCACTTTGCCTTTTCCGGTTTCATAAGCCTTCTTGATCCCTTCAATTCCCTGGATGATTCCTCCGGTCGGGAAATCAGGTCCTTTCATCACCGTCATCAAATCATCGACGGTACATTGAGGACGATCCATACGAAGGATGGCAGCGTCGATGACCTCACCCAAATGGTGGGGAGGGATATCGGTTGCATATCCTGCAGAGATCCCTGTTGAACCGTTTACCAGAAGGTTCGGGAAACGGGACGGTAAAACGGTCGGCTCACTGGAAGTATCATCAAAGTTTGGAACAAAGTCCACCGTCTTTTTATCAATATCACGGAGAAGCTCCGTCGAGATCGCAGAAAGTCTTGCTTCTGTATAACGCATCGCGGCTGGAGGATCCCCGTCTACGCTTCCGTTGTTTCCGTGCATTTCAACTAAATATTTACGCACCTTCCACGTTTGACTCATCCGCACCATGGCATCATATACGGATGTATCCCCGTGGGGATGATAGTTACCGATTACGTTACCGACGGTTTTCGCAGATTTCCGGAAACCCTTCTCCTGCGTATTCCCGTCTACGTACATGGCGTAAAGGATACGCCTTTGTACCGGCTTCAATCCGTCCCGTGCATCCGGTAATGCACGTTCTTGAATAATATATTTACTGTAACGCCCAAAGCGGTCGCCAAGTACTTCTTCCAGAGGTAAATCTTGATATCTTTCTACATTTGTCATCGTTTACCCCTCCTCTCCGACCGTAATATTTTCGTTTTCCAGTATGCTTCCGTCTTCTTCCAGGCCAAATGCTACGTTGCTTTCAATCCACTTACGGCGCGGCTCTACTTTATCGCCCATCAGCGTCGTCACCCGGCGTTCTGCACGGGCCGCATCATCTATGCGCACGCGAATAAGTGCACGGGTTTCAGGGTCCATTGTTGTTTCCCACAGCTGATCGGCATTCATTTCACCCAGTCCTTTATAGCGCTGGATCATATAGCCTTTTCCGACTTTTGAGATGGCACCTTTAAGCTCATCATCGGTCCATGCATATTCAAGCTTCTGTTTCTTACCGGAACCCTTGCTCACTTTATAAAGGGGGGGAAGGGCGATATATACTTTTCCTGCTTCCAATAATGGTTTCATGTAACGATAGAAAAACGTCAGGAGAAGCACTTGGATATGGGCTCCATCTGTATCGGCATCGGTCATGATGACCACTTTATCGTAATTGATATCTTCGACGTTGAATTCTGGACCGACTCCGCCACCGATGGCATGAATGATCGTGTTGATTTCTTCATTCTTGAATATATCCTGGAGTTTCGCCTTCTCCGTGTTAATGACTTTCCCCCGTAACGGCAGGATTGCCTGGAATTTACGGTCCCGTCCCTGTTTGGCTGAACCGCCGGCTGAATCTCCCTCCACAAGATATAATTCATTTCTCTGTGGATTTCTCGATTGTGCAGGCGTCAATTTACCTGACAGAACTGTTTCAGAGCGCTTACGCTTCTTTCCATTCCGTGCATCTTCCCTTGCTTTTCGTGCAGCTTCACGAGCCTGCGCCGCTCGGATCGATTTTTTGATGAGCAGTGAGCTTGTGTCTGGATTTTCTTCAAGGAAATAAAGAAGATGTTCCGATACGACAGCATCGACCGCTGAACGTGCCTCACTTGTCCCCAGCTTCCCTTTCGTCTGTCCCTCAAACTGGAGGAGCTCTTCAGGTATGCGGACGCTGACAATGCTTGCCAATCCTTCACGGATATCGGTACCTTCCAGATTTTTGTCCCGGTCTTTCAGAATACCCACTTTGCGGGCGTATTCATTGAATACCCGGGTCATAGCAGTCTTTGCACCTGCTTCATGTGTTCCCCCATCTTTTGTACGGACGTTGTTGACGAAAGACAGGATGTTTTCTGAGAATCCGTCGTTGAATTGAAAGGCAAACTCCACTTCAATCTTGTGATTCTCCCCTTCGAAGAAAGCGACGTTGTGAAGGGCGTCCTTTTCTTCATTTAAGTACTGGACGAATGCCTGTATCCCGCTTTCGAAATGAAAGACTTCCTTTTGATCATGGCGCTCATCTATGATTTCAATCTTTAATCCTTTTAGAAGGAAAGCAGACTCTCTCAGCCGCTCACAAAGCGTCTCGTAATTATAGGTGGTTGTGCTGAAGATGACAGGATCTGGTTTGAAATGAATACGAGTACCGGTTTTTTTCGTCTTGCCGATCACTTCAAGAGTGGTTTCCGGTTTCCCGCCTTTTGAAAAGCGCTGCTCGTATTTCACTCCGTCTCTTTCAATCGTCACGACGAGCCATTCTGACAAGGCATTGACGACAGATGCACCCACACCGTGCAGGCCGCCGCTTGTTTTATAACCGCCTTGACCGAATTTACCGCCTGCATGAAGCACTGTCAGGATGACTTCCGGCGTCGGCTTTCCGAGTTTATGCATCCCGGTCGGCATCCCCCGTCCTTTATCCTGGACTGAAATGCTATTATCCTTATGTATCGTAACAATAATCTCATCACCGAAGCCTGCAAGCGCTTCGTCAACTGAGTTATCGACAATTTCGTATACTAAATGATGCAAACCTCTTGTATCCGTAGATCCTATATACATCCCAGGTCTCTTCCGGACGGCTTCTAAGCCTTCTAATACTTGTATAGCATCATCATTATAATCCATGGTCTTATTCTGGTTGGCCACGAACATTCCCCTTTCAAAACTTCTCTGCCGATAATGGTATGGTTTTGTATGTTATTATCGGTTATGTATGTACTTACTATAACATAAGAACATTTGTTCGTTTACCTGTTTTCGTCATTTTCAAGGTAAACTCTATTGCTTATTGTAGCGTTTTATTTCATTTTCGCAAATGATATTTCCGTGAACAGATCCCATCCCCCTTGTTTTCCATCCCGGTTTAAGTCAACGAATGAGTACGCGCCTTCCGTAAAAAAACAAGCGGTAAGAACCGCTTGTCCGAGTAAGAATTATTTGGTTAAAGCTTGTTCAACCTTAATACAGCGGTCCATGATGACTGTATACCCCCGTTCTTTCAAAAAACGATACGCCTCTTCATTGACCACCCCTTGCTGAGCCCAGAAGACGTTTGAATTAAAGCGATCAAATTCTTCCGCGATTTCGGGCAGGAATTCCGACCGCCTGAATACGTTGACGATATCGACCGGACCGTCAATGTCCTGTAGTGAGCTTACTGCTTTCACCCCAAGGGCTGACTCAATGGTGGGATTAACCGGGATGATGTCATAACCCTGATCCTGCATGGCTTTTGAAACCATATATGATGTCCTGGCTGGATTATCACTCAAACCGATCACGGCAATGCGCTTAGACTGTTTGAGAATATGTCCAATTTCTTCACGTGTTGGGTTTTCCATAGGTGGGCACAACTCCTTCACTGAATCTGTTCTTCTACATCTGCTTCTTATGTCCTATTCTCCTTTTATACCATAATTCCCTTTGATTTTTTCAAAATTTTATAAAAAACGATTGTGAATTAAAGTCAAGCCAGAGGACTGGAGCAGGGCTCGGGCTTGACTGCCCATGTTCACCGGCGTTTACTTTTTAATCAACCCCTTTGAAATGAGAAAGTCACGGGCGACTTCCTTTGGATCCTGTTTATCCATATCGACTTTTGCATTCAGCTCACTCATCTCTTGTTCAGAAATCTTTCCGGCAAGTTCATTCAGCACTTCTTCCACCTCAGGATGTTCTTTCAACACTTCCTGGCGGATAATCGGCGCTGCATCATATGGCGGAAAGAATCCTTTATCATCTTCTGTTGTCTTCAAGTTGTAACGCTGGATCCGTCCATCGGTCGTAAAAGCAGGGATGATATCGACATCTCCATTTTTGACCGCTTCATACATAATATTAGGATCAAAGCTTTCCTTATCCTTGAATTCAAACCCGTACTCTTCAGAAAAGGCATCATACCCATCGCCTTCTCGTTCATAAAATTGATGGGGTGCACCAAAACTCAGGGTTTTCGAAAGCGGGACGAGATCTGAGAACGTTTTGGCATCGAAATCCTGATCTTCTGTGTAAGCGAGCGTATACGTATTCTCGAATCCAAGCGGCTTCAGCCACGTCACATCGAATTTCTTTTCATACCCTTTCCGCACCTGTGAAAGGATTTCATCTGCAGTTGCACCTTCTTCTGCCTGTTGTTTGAGGACCGCTTCAAGACCTGTTCCTGTATATTCCACATATACGTCGATGTCTCCTTTTTCAAGAGCTGGCGTCAGGATCGACACTTCGCCCAAGCCTTCTTCCACTTTCACATCAAGCTCGGTCTTCTCTTTCAGCAGTTCTGCCATCATGTGGGTTAAAATGTATTGCTCCGTCCACTTCTTCCCGGAGACAGTGATCGTATCTTTCCCGCCGCCGTTTCCGCATCCAGCGGCTGTGATGGAAAATATGATGAGTATAGCAAATGTCTGTAATTTTCTTTTCATTGTGATTCTCCTTTATCTCATGATTATTTTCGTGTTTTCAATCCTTTTGGAGTGGTCAGCTTCTCAAGTGCCTTCAAGAAGAAATCAAAGCCGAGGGCAAGCAATGCGGCAGGAATTGCCCCTGCGAGTACCAGACTATTATTCCAAGTTGAAAGTCCTCGATAAATCAGGTCCCCAAGTCCGCCTGCGCCGACAAAGGTGGCGAGGGTGGCGACACCGACCGTCAGCACAGTAGCCGTCCGGATCCCAGCCATGATGATTGGCAGGGCAAGGGGGAGCTCCACCTTAAATAATAGCTGTGAATCCGTCATCCCCATTCCCCGGCCGGCTTCGATGGCACCTTCATCGACACCGATGATCCCTGTATACGTGTTTCTCAGAATCGGCAAAAGGGCATATACAGTGAGCGCTATGATGGCCGTCATGCTTCCTGTACCAAGCAAAGGAATCAGGAAACCGAACAGTGCAAGACTGGGGATCGTCTGGAAAACGGCTGTAACCCCGATATATAACTCTGCGGTCCTTTTCTTTCTGGAAATATAAATACCCAGTGGAAGGGAAATCGCGATCGCTATGAAGATAGACACAAAAGACAAATATAAATGCTCCAGCAGTCCGGTCATGATCGCATCGGATCTGTTTGTGACCGTCTGAATGAATCCTATGGTGAGTGTGTTCATAACCCATTCGCCTCCTTATTCTGCTGTGAGGCGATGACTGAAAGAATGCCCTCTGCGGTGACAATCCCCACTTTACGGCCTTCTTGCATGACGACCACATATCGTTTTCCTGATGAAAGGAGGAGGCCAGCCGCTTCATTGATTGAAGCATCATGTGGGATCTGCGGCCCCTCACCATCATCCAGCATCACATGATCATTTATTTCATCCATGATGTCGATGACCTGCCTCACAGTTCTTCCCATTCGGTTCATTCTGTCCTCTCCGATGAAGGTGGAGACAAAATCATTGGCCGGATGATTCAACAGCTCTGAAGGCGTTCCTACCTGCTCTATCTTCCCATCCCGCATAATCACGATTTCATCGGCGATCTTCAACGCTTCGTCAATATCATGTGTGACAAAACAGATTGTTTTATGTATGGTGTTTTGAATACTCTTCAGTTCGTCCTGAAGCTGTTCCCGGCTGATTGGATCGAGGGCACTGAATGGTTCATCCATCAATATGATGGGTGGCTCGGCTGCAAGTGCCCGGATCACGCCCACACGCTGCTGTTGGCCTCCGCTCAGTTCAAGAGGATACCTTTTTCTATACACCGACGGCTCGAGTCCTACGAGGTTAAGGAGTTCATCTACCCGTCCTTCATATTTTTCCTTCTTCCATCCTTTCAGACGGGGGATAAGGCTGATGTTTTCTTCAATGGTCATATGGGGCAGCAAACCGATCCGCTGGATGACATATCCGATATTTCTCCTAAGCTCTACTTCATCTGCATGTGAGATATCTTCCCCATTGATGAGGATCGTGCCTTCCGTTGGTGTAATCAGCTTATTGATCATTTTCATCGTCGTCGTTTTTCCACAACCGCTCGGACCGATCAACGCGACGAGCTTTCCTTCGGGTACTGTCAAATCAATACCCTTGATCGCTTCCGTTCCATCTTCATACGTTTTTGTGACATTCCTGAATTCAATCATTTCTCCACCTGCCTAACTTCCTTTGACATATATTCTAAACATAGTAGTGATACCCTTTAGGTACAATACATAAACAAACCCTGTTGGTTTAGTGTGTGAGAAATGGGTTTTATACATACCTCCTCAATATTATTTCTATCTCCCGATGGAAAGCGGGATTTTTCAATAGAAAAAAACCAGCAAACTAATGTTCACTGGTTTCCTTTTTTCTACTATGCTTTTTCTCTATGTATTGTTCGACCACGATCCCGGTCATGGTACCAAGGATCAAACCGTTGTTTAAAATGGAAGCAACCACAACAGGCATATCCTTGAATGCCGATGAAGGAACAAACATTGCCCCGACCCCGACAATAAGGGCGATTCCCGCGACGAAATGAATCCGTTCCAGATCTTCTTCTTTCCGGTATTCACCAAGGGCAAGACCGACCATTTTAATGAAAATGACCGTTGTCACCGCATAGCCGACCGGAGCAGGCAGGCTGGCAAAAAGGTTCATCATTTTAGGGATAAGACTGATCAGAATAATGAGGCCGCTCCCTAATACAAACGGGATGACCGAATACATTCCGGTCGCAGCCACAAATCCTGCCGAACCTGAGATGGGAACAGAACCGATTGCTGAGAACACACCGCCCAGTAACTGATTCACCCCTGAAGCAAAGCCGCTTTTTGTATAGCGGTGGTGCGCAGGATGTCCGTTAGCCCTCATCACCGCTTCCATCACCCTGATGGAAGCGATCATATTGGTGGTCAGGAGGAAGGTAATGAAAATCGATGTGACGATGACACCTGTATCAAAGACAGGTGCTCCGAACACAAAGACTTCAGGGAGAGAAAACCACTGATCAGACACTGTAGCCCCTTCACCCAAACCTAACAGGATAAAAATCAGCCACCCGGTTATCATGGCTAGGATGATCGAGTATTGCTGAATCCATTTCCGCTTATGACTGGAAAAGTAGAGTGCCGCAAGGATTGTCAGCAGGCTGCCTGCGAGGACGATCGGCTGAAAGGATCCACCCTCGTGTTGTATGCCGAACATGCCTTTAATAAATGATCCGCTCAGCTGCAGAATCAGAAGCATCAAATAGATGAACGTGATCGTCGGTGTGAACAATGAGGATAGCTTTTTAAGCAATCCAGTGGCTGACAGTATGAAGAAAATCACACCACTGACAATCATCCCTCCCTGTAAAACGGTCATGATTTCTCCGTGACTGTCATAAAGAGTGCCTGAAAATCCGGCATAGATGGCAAAAACTCCCCACCATAACCCGGCCGGGCCTTCATTTATCGGGAGCCTATGACCAACCCATGCCTGAATGAGACTCGCGACGCCCAATACAAAAATGGTCCGCTGTATAAATCCCGCTGTTTCAGCCGGGGATAATTGAAACAAATCTGCTATGGCAATGGGAGCGGCAATCGATCCTGCGATCATGAAAGCCATCCACTGCAAAGCTGATAAAAAAAGCTGCATCTCGACTCACCTACATTTCAACGATTTAAAGTGTGTCCATTTTATCATACTTCACACCATCGGATATCCTTTTATGAAAGATTGGAATGATAGCTGATTTTAGGAACAGGTACTAATTTTTTCACGGATTTTCTCCCCTTGAAAAGGAAAACATGGTAAAATAAAAGCGAACCAGTTATTTTAAAAGGAGCAGTGATGATGATTTTTGCCCTTATTCTTGTATTATCGTATTTATTAGGCTCTATCCCATCAGGGTTGCTGATCGGAAAGACATTCTACGGAAAAGACATCCGTGAACATGGAAGTGGCAATCTCGGTGGAACGAATACCTTCAGGACCCTTGGTGTGAAAGCAGGTATGATCGTGACGATCATGGATATCCTGAAAGGTACTGCCGCCACTTTGCTGCCCCTATTGTTCGCAAGTGACGTACATATGCTGTTGGCAGGGGTATTTGCCGTCATTGGACACATGTACCCGCTGTTCGCAAACTTCAGGGGAGGGAAAGCTGTGGCAACATCTGCCGGAGTCCTCCTGGGATACAACCCCATCTTGTTTATCATTCTACTCGGTGTCTTTTTCATATGCTTATATGCAACGAAATATGTTTCCCTGTCATCCATGATTGCAGCGGTCCTCGCCTTTACATATTCGATCTTTACGGGAGACCTTCCACTCATAATCGTTGTCGGCATACTCGCCATTTTTGTCATTTACAGACATAGAGCAAATATTAAGCGCATTAAAGATAAAACCGAACCAAAAATCAAGTGGCTTTAAAAAGGTGACCCATTCAACCATCTCCCTCCAGCGGGCGGTTGGTATATGGGTCACTTTTTTACTGGCACCTAGACGTATATACCTCTCTTCCTATGAGAAAGATGATGGTAGATGCGCGTTTCGATAAAGTTCTACACCATTTTTGACAATTAGCACAAAACACATCGGAAATTATGTAAAATAGGGATAGAGACAGATAAAGGATGATGAATATGAAGAAAAAACGCTCCATCATTGCACTGGCCATATCCCTGCCATTGCTTCTTGTCATGGGCTTTCTATTATATGGACAGTTGACAGAATTTAAAGCCGCATCCGGGGAGAAAGAAACCCTTTCATCGCTGCTGCACACCACACGGGAAGTTGAAGCTTCGGAAAAGTCCATCAATACCACTGCTTCTATCGCTGCAATCGGAGATATCCTCCTCCACGATACGGTGTATAACGATGCGAACAGCGGTTCCGGCTATCAATTCTCACAGATGTTCGCACCTGTTAAAGACATCTTATCCGCGCCCGATTTCTTGATTGCAAACCAGGAATCGACCCCTGGCGGTGCAGAGCTCGGACTTTCAAGTTATCCGCTTTTCAACAGCCCTAAAGAAATCGTGAAAACACTGCAGGAAGTAGGCGTCGACGCAGTAACGACAGCGAATAACCACTCACTAGATCAAGGGGAAAAGGGGTTAAAAAGCGCAATCGATTACTATGAAGAGATTTCGATGCCCTATGTTGGTGCCTTTAAAAGCAAAGAGGATAAGGATCGCATCCGTACATTCAACGTGAACGGAATTAAGTTTGCCCTCCTTTCATATACGTATGGAACGAATGGCATCCCGGTCCCTCAGGGAAAAGATTACTTAGTCAATTTGATCGATGAGCAGAAGATGCTGAAGGAAGTCAGGAAGGCAAGAATGATGGATACAGATATCGTTGTATTAAGCCTCCATTGGGGTAATGAATATCAGCGCTTTCCGACCGGGGAACAGGAAAGACTCGCAAAAGTGCTGACGAATAACGGGGTTGATATCATTTTCGGTCATCACCCGCACGTTTTGCAGCCGATTCAGACCTATAAGACTGAAGACGGACGCGAAGCCGTCGTTATCTACTCGCTCGGAAATTTCCTTTCAGGACAAAAAGACGATTTTAAAGATATTGGTGGAATGGTGACAGTGCAAGTAGATAAAAGGAGTAACCCCGCAGGTACGAAGATCACATACCCTTCCATCGATTTTCAGCCAACATTCGTGTCTGAAAATCACTATAAAAATTACAGGATTTACCCGCTGGATTTTGCCGAGAAAAACGGTTTAATCCGTTATTCTCAAGAAGAAATGGTATCTCACATGGTGAATGGACTGCCGGAGTGATATCTCTTTCATAAGGGGTAACGCCATAATAAAAACGAGCCTACTATACGGTAAGCTCGTTTTTTTAATGTCCCCCAAAGATCAATGAATTGAAGAAGATGCCGCCAAGCGCCAAAATCGCCAGGGCACCGTTGATCATTAAGAATGTCTTTCTGTTTCCTTTAAAGAAAAGGGTGATCATTCCGTAATAGATGAGTGCCGATGTGATGATGAATGCACCCGCTTCCATCTGATAGACCGGATCATGCAGTTGAATGAAAGTTAAGATGCTCAACCCTGCAAAGATAAAGGCGCCTATGTAATACAGCAATGCTTGTGTCTTCATGATTCTCCTCCTTTATGCGTATGGGTAGATGTTAAAGCTTATCTATGTATATAATATGTAATGAAACTTTCTTTGTCCAGAAAGCAGGTTGGACATGAAGTACAGAGAGGAGCTTCATCCATGAATATACATATTTCTGAAAAAGCGTTGTTTTGGTTTAAAGATGAAATGCTGGTGGAAGAAGGCGGACAAGTACGCTTTTACGTACGTTACGGAGGCTCAAGTCCTCTTCATGATAGTTTTTCCTTAGGTGTGACAAAAGATGAACCTGTCGACATCGGTGAACAGGTTGTGGTCGAAGACCGGACGTTTTTTATTGAAGAAAGGGATTTATGGTTTTTTGACGGTCATGATTTGTACGTCGAGTTTGACGAAACACTTCAGGAACCATCCTATGAGTACAAAAAATAATGTGGTCTAAGGCTGGCAGACGCCAGCCTTTTTCCTTGTTTGAAGGTCATTTTCACCCCTTCAGGAAGCGATCGATATGATCATGCAGCCCTTCATTCCGAAGAATCTTGAGCTGGGTATCCCCTACAAGATCAAAATGAGGGAAGCCGCCTTCACGCTGATGAATCCATTCCCTTTTCAAGCTGTATTGATCTCCCCAGCGAGCTAACGTATCCAAATCACAACAGCCTACTTTCGTGACGGACCGGGCACCAGGAAACCGATCATCAAGCCAGTAATGGGTCAAAAAAGCAATGTCACCGCCCATGACCGCTTGTTTCCAATCCTTTAGCTCTTGTCTGTTAATGCCGAATGCCATGGAAAGCCCCCTTTTTCCCTGATTTCCCGGATTATGTATGGATGAATTAAGATTTCATTGCTTTTTCGTATGCTTCATGCCAGTGAGGGAACATTTTCCTGATGGAGACCGGACGGAAATTTTCCTGTTTGACACATACATGCTTTGATTGACCGGTGATGGCAAGCTCATTCTTCCCGTTGAAAATTTCATATGCATAGGTGATGCGAAGACCATCATAAGCTTCCACCCATGTTTTGATGAACGCTTGTTCTCCGTATCTGACTGGTGACTTATAGCTGACATTCAGGTCGATGACAGGAGATAATATGCCCTCTTTCTCAACATCCGCATATTTGAACCCCAGGTCCTCAATCAGCTGTGTGCGCCCCAATTCCATCCAGACCAGGTAATTGGCATGGTACACAACCCCCATCTGATCTGTTTCTGCATAGCGGACTTCTATTGTTTTTTCTGCAATATGCATGTTCACACCCTCTTCGTCTATTGAGTATCGTTCCCATTTTATCATAGTTGTCAGAGGCAATATACAAATCCGCTTGCTGTGAAAGGGACAATCTAAAATAACAGCATGACCCAGGCCGGACGCCATTTGATGGATCGTCCTTCCCGGGTCATGAACTGATTGGGTTTATTTCCTTGCGTTCGCTTCGTCTTTAATTTCGCTTCGGAATGCCTGGAGGCTCTCTCTCCGGCGTTCATTCTTAGCCTGAATCGATTGCAGCTGTTCCTCACTGTCCGTTAAAGCCATGGACTCCTCAGCTCGATCGATATTCTCAATCGTATGCTGCACCATGCCTTGAAGCTTCTCAACATTATCACTGCGATCATCCGGATTCTGCTTTTCCCACGCCATCCTGAATTCCTCCTATATCAATCATATTTTTGGGGGACGGACCTTTCCGTCCGGGTAGCTGCTACAGGTAAACTTTATTCACCCTTTGTTTGGATGACCTGTGCATGCTTCCCTGATTTATCCTGCATCTGTTTCCCTTTATTGCCGCCTGCAGCTCTGGACTGCGTACCGATATGGTTAGGCGCGAAATGATTCGGACTACCTTTTGAGTTGCTCATAAACTTCCCCTCCTTACTAATATGATTTCCAAATTGGCCGGGTTGATAGGGCGTAATTATTGGCATGTATGAATGTCAGGCAAAAAAAATAAGCCTCGTAATTTCTTACTCGGCTTTTCCAATGGAACGCTTTATCTCCAATCTTGCATCAATCCGCTCTTCTATCGCATCCATCGCATCTTGATCGAGGAGTAATTGTTTTTTGTTTTCCTTCACAAGATCTGCGAATGATTTTTTCCTTGGTCTGCGCATGTTCTTCCCCTCACTCTCTATTGTGGTTTGTATAAATAGTATATCCAAATGTCAGATATTTTAAACAAAGGTCACAATTAGAGGATCAGGTGGGCCGCTTATCGGGTTGCCCGGACACACGGACGGTGTGAGGTCCGTCCCCCGTTGGTGGTTGCTAACAGTGATTTACGTATGTGTGGTGTGGAGGTCCGTCCCTCACTTGAGTAAAGCGGTAAAGGCGTCGAGGGTGGTGATGGCTCCGATGTGTTTGTTGGTGATGATGCCTTGTTGGTTGATGATGAAGGTGGTGGGTACGGTCAGGATGTCGTAGGCGTTGTTTATTTTGTCGTCTTTGTCGAGAAGGATCGGAAAGGTGAGTTTCATGGATTTTTGGTATTCCTTGACGTTATATTGAGGATCGATATTGATGGCAAGGACTTCAACGTCATCTCCGTGTTTTTTATAAAACGATTCGATGATAGGCATCTCTTCTTTACAAGGCGGACACCATGTCGCCCAGAAGTTCAGTACGACTTTCTTCCCTTTGAACTGAGATAAAGTCATGGCCTCGCCATTCAGCGTCTCAAGCTTAAAGTCGATTGCTTTATCCCCGATATTCGGACCTGCCGCTGTTTCGACCGACTGCGTTTTGGCAAGCTCTCCTTCGTCGATATCAATCAATTGATCATATGAAGCAGCCGCATCAAACGAGTCTTCTGAAAACGAATAAGGATCCGATGAATTCTCAATATAAAAGCTGAAAATCAATAATGTGACAAGTAATACCCCAAATATGGCTTTCAAAGCAGTACGCTCCTCTCATAGAAATGATCGTACTACCATGTTATGTAAGCTTGTCTCTTTTTAGACATTGTAATATGGACATATCCCATAACCTAAAATAAGCCCCGGGAGACTCCCGGGGCTTCATGTGTGCATTATGCTTGTAATTTGTTTCTAAGAACCATCTGCAGAATTCCACCGTGACGGTAGTAGTCCACTTCAACATCAGAATCGAAACGTGCAAGCACGTCGAACTCTGTTGTGGTGCCATCTTCAGCGACTGCAGTAACTGTCAGGATGTCACGAGGTTTTACATCGTCTGTGATATTGACAGAGATCGTTTCTTTACCAGTCAATCCAAGTGTTTCAGCGCTGTCGCCCTTCTTGAATTGAAGAGGCAGCACACCCATCATCACAAGGTTTGAACGGTGAATACGCTCGTAACTTTCAGCAATGACCGTCTTGATGCCAAGAAGGTTTGTTCCTTTCGCTGCCCAGTCACGGGAAGATCCCATACCGTAATCTTTACCTGCAAGCACAACCAACCCTGTTCCATCCTGCTGATACTTCATGCAGGCATCATACATAGGCATGATTTCATTTTCAGGCCAGTAGGTAGTGAATCCACCTTCAGTACCCGGTGCAATTTGGTTACGGATACGGATGTTTGCAAACGTACCGCGCATCATCACTTCATGGTTACCTCGACGGGAACCGTAAGAGTTGAAGTCACGTGGTTCAACGTTGTTTGCACGTAGATATTTCCCTGCTGGTGTATCTTTTCCGATGGCACCGGCTGGTGAAATGTGGTCAGTTGTGACCGAATCCCCGAACTTACCGACAACGCGAAGTCCGTTCAACCCTTTGATGTCCTCAGGCGTTGTTGCAAGTCCTGTGAAGAATGAAGGGTTTTGGATGTAAGTTGAGTTCTCATCAAAGCTGTATAGTGGTTCGTTGCTTGTTTTGATCTCATTCCAGCGTTCGTTTTCAGAGAAAACATGCTCATATTCCCTGCGGAACAATTCTGGTGTTACAGTAGACTTGACCGCATCCTTCACTTCATCCTGAGTCGGCCAGATGTCTTTGAAGAATACATCATTTCCATCTTTATCTTTTCCTAGTGATTCGGTTTGAAGGTCGATGTTTACTGTACCAGCTAAGGCGTATGCTACAACCAGTGGCGGAGAAGCAAGGTAGTTTGCTTTCACCAATGGGTGGATACGTCCTTCGAAGTTACGGTTACCTGAAAGGACTGATGTTAATAATAAGTCAGCCTCAGAAACAGCTTTCTCGATTTCCGGACGAAGTGGACCGGAGTTACCGATACAAGTCGTACAACCATACCCAACAAGGTTGAAGCCGATTGTCTCAAGGTAAGACAGTAATCCTGAATCCCTTAAGTAGCCTGTAACAACTTTAGATCCCGGTGCAAGTGATGTTTTCACATAATCAGGGACATTCATGCCAAGTTCCACTGCCTTTTTCGCAACAAGGCCGGCACCTAACATAACATATGGATTTGATGTATTCGTACAAGACGTGATGGCAGCGATACCGATCGCACCGGTAGGCATTTCTACATCCGTACCGTCTTCAGTCGTATACTTGGCTGTTTTGTTGATTTCAGATGCGTCAAGGCCGAATCCTTGTACGCCTTCTTTAGCCGTGATGGAGTTAAGGAAAGATTCCTTCATATCTGACAGTGGAATCAAATCTTGAGGACGTTTCGGTCCGGAAAGGTTTGGTTCTACTGCAGAAAGGTCGATTTCCACGACGTCTGTGTAAGTTGGCTCTTCTTTTTCAGGCGTGAAGAACATTTCGTTTTTCTTCAGGTATTCTTCTACCATGTTGATATGATCTTCATCACGTCCCGTTAAACGAAGATAATCCAGTGATTCGGAATCTACAGGGAAGAATCCGCAAGTTGCGCCGTATTCAGGAGCCATGTTGGCGATCGTCGCACGGTCAGCAAGCGGCAGTGTTGCAACACCTGTTCCGAAATACTCGACGAATTTTCCTACTACTCCTTTTTGACGCAATACTTGTGTGACTTTCAGAGCCAAATCTGTCGCAGTTGCGCCATTTGGAAGCTCTCCAGTCAATTTCACCCCGATAACTTCTGGGATTGGGAAGTATGATGGCTGACCAAGCATTCCAGCTTCCGCTTCGATTCCACCAACACCCCATCCAAGGACACCAATCCCATTGATCATTGTCGTATGGGAGTCGGTTCCAACAAGTGTATCCGGATATGTTTCAAAATCGCCTTCTGTTGTCTCAACAGCGTGAACGACATTTGCTAAGTATTCTAAGTTTACCTGGTGAACGATCCCGGTTGCAGGCGGTACGGCACGATAGTTTTCAAATGCCTTTTGAGCCCAGCTAAGGAATTGGTAACGCTCTGCATTACGTTCAAATTCAAGATCCATGTTAACTTGCAGTGCATTCGCTGTTCCATATTTATCAACCTGTACAGAGTGGTCGATAACCAGATCAACCGGGATTTCAGGATTGATCTTCTGAGGATCGCCCCCGATATCAGCCATTGCCTTACGTAAGGATGCCAAATCTACGACAGCCGGTACACCAGTGAAATCCTGAAGGATAACACGTGAAGGCTTGAACGGAACTTCCGCATCCTTCACTTCAGTTGATCCCCAGTTCGCAAGGTTCTCAACATGCTCTTTGTTAATGACACGTCCGTCAAATTGACGAAGGACAGATTCGAGCAATACCTTTACGCTGTAAGGTAAGCGATTGATTTTTGTAACTCCAGCTTCTTCAAGTGCTTTTAGACGATAATAATGATAACGTTTTCCTTCAAGTTCGAAAGAAGAGCGTGCATTAAATACATCGTTCTTTGCCATTTCGATTCCCCCTCTAAACTGCATCAAACAATAAGTCGAAAAGTCTTCGTTCTTAAACTAACGAACTTTTCTCACATTTCCATCTTAATACAAGCGATTACATAAGTAAATAACAATAAAGTTATTGTTTTTGATAAGTTTTTCTTATCTAAAACATTAATCTCCTTTTGCTTTTAGTGAAAATATTGGTATTACAACATTTTCACCTGTGTCAAAACATGTCGCACCATTCAAAAAGTTATCGTGAAAAAACAATTCTGTTAGCCATTCCCTTTACTAAACACTTGGTAACGGTGGCATATTACTTGTATGGAGGTGTAGAAAAATGGCGAAACGAAAAGCAAATCATACGATCAACGAGCCAAATGCGGCGAAGTCACAGGGCAACGGGGCAGGATATAACGAAGAATACGCCAATGAACCATTAACAGAAGGGCAGCGGCAGTTCAGCAAGAAACGAAAAACGAATCAATAGGACTGGCAAGAGATGAGATGCTCAAACCTATGTAATTTGAGACTTCACAGTTCCACTACCCGATTCACTTCAAAATAAAACCCCGACCGCAAAAGTTTTGCAGTCGGGGTTTTTTGGAACTGTACCTCAAGAATGGTTATTCACTTCGTTCATGATAGCGGATAAATCAGACTTGAACTGTTGAAGCTGGGCCCGTTGTGTTTCAGATGCCACTTCCAAAGCGTTTTCTATTTGCTGATACGCTTCATTCACTTCATTCTTCAGGTGGGCCAATTGAGATCCGTAACTCGCTCCATCCAATACCAGTTCATTGACAGTGTTCTGCACTTCGGTCACACTTTGCTCCACTGCCTGATAAGCTTGCTGTTTATTTTTATGATAAGGCATGAATCATCTCTCCTTGTTCTGAAATCAGCCTTTATAGTATAGGCAAACCAGCTCCA
The DNA here is from genome assembly GCF_011398925.1 of Bacillus sp. KH172YL63. Taxonomy (NCBI): domain Bacteria; kingdom Bacillati; phylum Bacillota; class Bacilli; order Caryophanales; family Bacillaceae; genus Bacillus; species Bacillus sp. KH172YL63. The sequence goes on along the minus strand of NZ_AP022842.1, from coordinate 1,958,839 downwards.
TTCTATACATTGTATAAACCGGTTCACTCCAATGCATCCTAAAGGCAGGAGGGATGAATCATGAACAAAAACGATGGGAAAGACATGCGTAAAAATGCACCAAAGCAATCAGGGCAGCAGGAGCCTCTGAGCGGTTCACATAAAGTCAAGAACCGAAATCATACAAGACAAAAACAACATGGACATCACGATATGTAAGGATTAAAAGGGAGAGCGGCACAATGACCGCTCTCTTTTTTCATGCGCTTCCTCTTTCCCCTCTGCTTTCCACATCCTCACACAATCATTGACGCCGAATACAATATGTAAAAGAAGTAGTTGGGGGTCAGGTGGAAAATGGGTAAGGAAAAGGAGGATTTTTTCTTAGAAAATTGGGAGGAAAATATGAAGGATTGGCTTTTGGATCCTGCGACGGTCCGATTGGATGAGGAAGAATTCCGGGTTGATTTTCTTGATACGACCGATTCATTCATTGTAGAGATTGAAACAGAAAATGTTTGTCCGGAAGAATTGATCATCAAGAAAAAGGATACACAATTGGACGTGTCAATCCTGATGAAAAACGAAGAGAAAACGAGGAAAAGGACCATCTGTTTTCCTTTCTGTTTAAAACAGAGGCCTATCACATATTCAATCGAACATCACACAATCGAAATCAATATCCCAAAAAAAGAATGCTCGGTACCTTCATCTTTTGTCATACGGGTACAGGGATTGTCTGATGAATCTTAACATTTACCATACAAAAGGTCTGGGGCTCTGCCCCAGACCTTCGTTTAATTTTGACAAGGTGCCGGCCCATTTCAAGTGTATCAACCGTTTACTTTCCTTCAATCAATTTAAAGAATTGCGCTGTGAGATGTTTTGAAAAAAGCCGGATTTGATATGGAAATACCTGATGATCTTTCGTGAAAGAATTGAACCACATCACTTTATGATCAAGCGCGATGAATGGAATGTCAGTGACTGCTTGTTTAACTGCAATATTCTTTGACAGCTTGGTCCCTTGTGATGCCCGGCACTGAACGATCACTTCTATATCGTTTGCCGCAGTCTTGAGGACATCCAGCATGTCTGACGGGATGTCAGCTGCTGCCCCAACATTTATGACGATCTGCTGCTTTGCTGCAAGTAAATCCTTCGCAAGCTTTCTGAAGTCACCGGACGGTATCCACTTCATCTTCTTAGTTGATTGGGGTTTAAGTGAAACGCTGCTTTCCTTATGGCCCTCCTGTTGAAGGTGCCGGATGAATTGATGGACCGGTTTGGACGGGTGGGTGCCGGCTGTGATGAACTGATCGTTCCCGACAACCACCAGTTTTCCTTTTGCCCTCGTGACAGCCACATTCAGGAGCCTTTCGCTTCCTTTTCTTGTCAGTAGCGCACCGGGATTCCCATGAGAGACGCCATCCACAAGATCAAATAAGATCATATCATTTTCTGAACCCTGGAAGCCGTGTACGGTGGCGGCATAAAGATCTGACTGATTTGTCTCATTCACCAGCTCACTCAGTAAGTGTTTATACCAATTTGCCTGTACCCGGTATGGGGTCACAATACCAATCGAATGAATTCCGTCTTCTACTGCTTGAAGCGTCAGTTGAATCGTGACCAGACTGGATAATACATTCCATCTGGATCCTTTGTGCGTCTCTCCCCACTGTGTCCCTTCAATGAGGGAAAACAACGTCGCACCGTGGGTTGGAAACGGCTTTTTATTGGTAATGGCCGCTCTTTTCGTTTCAACGGAAGGATGATCCCCCACATTTGAATGGTAAATATATTTATTTGTAAATGAAGAAATACTGGGATGCATCCTTCTTTGCTCCGGAAGCAACAATAGCTGAGGATGAAAGAGCCCTGCATCCACAGCCCGTGCGACTCCTGCCGAATGAAAGATATCTTCCTTCAGCCACTTTGCAGCGAGTGGATGGTAGGAAGTTGATATGGGCGGCAGCTGCTTAAAATCACCGCATATAATCGTCTTTTTTGCCAGGGAGGCAGCGAATGCTACCTGAGGGACATATGCCATACTTGATTCATCCACAATTACCACATCAAATTCATCTTCGTAGATCAATCGGTCGATGGCAGCTTTTGAGAGGGTGGTCCCGATGACTTTCGCCTCTGAGACAAGCTCTCCTTCCCTCCGCTTGAATGTTTCTTTGATCTTTTGATAATGAACCTCAAGTTGAGATAATCTTTCCGAATCGTATGAAGAATAGGCTTTCGATAATTTCGCCTTTAATCTTCTCCTATATGTTTCGACCTTTCCTTTTTCCTCTGAAAGTGTTGGATCTTGTTTTTCAAGTAATTGAAGAACACTTAAATCCGTCACATCTTCTCCGAACATCTTCCGGTTTGCACCGTAACGGATCACCTCACCCGGCACCCATCGATCATGACTGCTGAGGAAATGATGCATCTCTTCAATCAATACATCCACCGCAGCATTGCTGTGGGACAGAAGAAGGATTTTCTTCCCTTCAGAGTAGTGATAGGACGCGACCCGGGCCAACGTATACGTCTTCCCCGTCCCCGGCGGTCCCCATAAAAACGTGACTGGATTGTATTTACTCCTGACGTATGCTTCGTGTAAAGGAGTGTCATATGGGGTATCAGGGTGTTTCATGACAGGTGATGGCTTCATCACCTGCTGCATACGCAAAGCTTTTCCGTGACGCTCCTTCCCTTCATCCAACCGTTCCATAAGTTTCACAAGGTTATCCCACGGTTCATGAAGAAGCTGCCCGTAGCTAATCGTATCCCCAAGGAATTGATCAAACTCCACGATGCATTCCCGCTCTTCTGAATTGATCACCATACCTTGATAGGAGGCGTTCTTTCGCTTAAACATAACTCCGGCGCCTTCCGGAAGCGAAGAGGGGTAAGTGAGGATAAACCAGTATATATACTCATTTTCCCCTTTTTTGATGCATCTGCCTTCTTCTATTGATATCCCGTTGGATTCCCGTTTTTTCAATTGTAGAATTTCCATATCAAGAGCTTCTTTCCACTCTTCAATCATATCTGTCATACGCATTGTGATCACCTTTGTTATTTCCGTTAAAATCAAGAATACAATCATAACAATTTTAGTTCGGGATGTACATGGATCAGTGGCTCATGATAAAACAAAAAAGTCGAGCGACCTTGTTTCATTTAGAAAAAAGCCGCTCGAATATTTACCAATCAACAAAGTATGTATACTATCATAAATCTGCAGTTAACTGACTTAATTGTTCTGCTGATAGGGAGAGTTGAGAGACAGCATTGGAGATCTCTTCTACAGCGACGGAAATTTCATTCATCTCTCTTTCTACTTTTTCACTCTGATTTTTCGAAGTTCCGATGGACTCTACAATTTCATGGAAGAATACGTCCGCTTCGTTCGTAGATACCATCCCGCTTTCAGCAAGCTCTTCAACGGACACGATATATCCCGAGATTTTGTCCACCTGCAGCTTGGTTCCACTGATCAGACTTGATACGTTGGTTACAGAATGCTTGGTTTGTTCTGAAAGCTTTCTGACTTCTTCCGCTACAATGGCAAAACCTTTTCCGTGCTCTCCAGCACGTGCAGCTTCAATACTGGCATTAAGTGATAACAGATTCGTTTGCTCCGCAATCGTCTGGACAATGGACACGATATCAAAAATTTGATTTGAAATCTGCTGCAATTGATTGATTTCATTAAGCATCTCTCTCATGTCTGAAAGAATTTTACCCATATGTTCTTTTTGCACACCCATCTTGTTTTTGCCTTCAATGGAGAAGTGACTTATTCTTTCAATTGATTGAGTCCCTTCTTTCGTAAGGATACTGACTTCATTCATTCTGGAGTTGATCGAATCCAATGAGGCTGTTGATTCTTCTGAAACAGCCGATAAATTGGTGGTCGCTTCCCTGACATTTTCATTCATTTTATCTTTTAAAAGCTGAGACTCTGCCCTCATGTTATTGATTTCTTCTTCATATGCTTCCAGAACCAGCTGCATCTCCAGGTTTAAAATTTTTGTATAGGCATTGATAACTTTATTATAATCATTCCTGTTATGGTATGAGCGGTACATTACGTCTAGTATGGTAGTTTGCAGACTTTGAAATGAAGCGATGTACCATTTTGTAGGCAGACCTATATGTATATGCATGTTTGCGATCTTCCGGCGTTTATCAATGAAGTTCTGGTCAATGACCCCATGAGTCATTTCTGTTACATGTACTGCCAGTGTCTGCTTTAAACGCGCAATAGAGCTGTATTTCTCTACAATCTTCATTAATGTTGGATTTCGTTCAATAGGTGAATAAAACCCATCTATGATCTCACCAAGATTGTCTTCAACATGTGGGGTTGTACTTGCTAGTACCGCCAGATCCCCTGCTGATAATTGAATCAATTCCAATTGTTTCTGTACTTCATCAGAGACTTTGATACTCACTTCCGAAAGCTTTGATTCTTCGTTCAGTCTGTTTTCCTCTTTTGGTTTTAATCTGTTTTTAATGAACAATGTCAGTACTCCCCTTACTAGTTTTCATTAGAATAAATATCCTTTTTTGGAAAAGTCACGAATATACTATAGCAAAAAAACACCCATATGAGTAAGGGTGTTAAGAAAACATTTGTGTCTATTTCAGGAAAGAGTCATAGGGGGTTTCCTTTCTCTTTTTCATCTTTCTTCACAAAACGGTCTGCGTAATACAACACATCTTCTACATATTGTTCGCTGTGATTATAGGCAAATACAGCTTGTTCGATGTTCCCGTCGGCCGCTCCGTTGCGCGCCAGATAGTTGGCTGCGCTGAAAATGGCATCCTCGATTTGGTATGGATCGGCTTTGCCGTCTCCATTGGCGTCCACGCCGTAACCGCCATACTTTTTGATGACGTCGGGGTCTGTTTTCTGCTCTTCAGGAATATTCCCCTTGCCAAGGCCGTTACAGCTCGGATGTGCCCAACCCACAAATGTACATGGCATGAATTGCATATGTCCCTCTGCACCGACAGGAGACACAAGCGTCTTCATACTCGAAAACTTTGTTTCGACCCGATGATGGGCCGCAAGTAAATACCAAGGCACGCCGTATTCCTTCTGGGCAGCTTTGTAGATCGGAATATATTCTGAAGGAACTTCTTCTTTCCCTATAGAGCTGAGTTGAAAAGATACCTCTTCTTTATTCACTGAGTAGTAAATTCCCAAGATCATAACTGGTATGAGCAGAATAAGAATGGGTGAGGATCGTTTATTCTTTTTTAGCATTTTTTTGGGCATATGAGGTCGATCCTTTTCATAATAATGACTTCCTTAAGTATTTTAATATGAGTTGTACGTGATGGCAATCCGTTATTGATTTTTCTCTCCTAGTAAGAGTTATCATTTTAACTTTAATAATAAGCGGGATGCGGTTGATTGCAGCGAGAATCAACGGTTTAAGAAAATCCTATAAAATTATTGAACTGTTATCAATTCATCTTCTACACTCTTCTTAAAAATTAAGGCTGTTTTCGTAACATTGTGGCTTTTGACAAGCGGGATGCGGTTGATTGCAGCGAGAGATGCTCGCTTTCCGCGGGGATGGCGGTGAGCCTCCTCGGACTTCGTCCTGCGGGGTCTCACCTGTCTAGCGGCTAGCCCCTCGAGGTCATAAGCTAAATGGTCCATGAAGGCAAAGACCGCCTTCACAGCCCATTTAGCTTATGCTTGTCGGGGCTGTACGAGCCGCCTCCGCTTTTCGGACTGTCCATCAGTTCCCGCAGGAGTCGAGCATCTGCAGCGAGAATCAACCATCCAAGATAAAAACCAAAAATTCATTGGATTATCCGCTTATTTTTTCAATTTCCGTTCTCAAATTACCAAAGATGCTCACATAAAGTTGCATAATAGCAACAATCAATGCTAAAAGAGAATCCAACCACACATATATGGTGAAAATAAAAAAGACGACCCCTTAAAGCCCGGTAAATCACCGGATCCAAAGAGGTCATCAGCTTATCATTTATTCATATATTGTTAACAAACAAACGCTGCTCCAACGATAATTAACAGGATGAATAAAACTACGATTAACGCAAAACCACCAGCGTAGCCACCACCACCGCAGCCATATCCATATCCAGGGTATCCATATCCATACATCATCAGTCACCTCCAGTTATCTTACTACGATATTAATGTATGTAGTGGACAAATTGTAGGTTAATGTATCATGAGACCATTTTTTTGGCACCGGACTCCTTGTGGTGGGTATCCGCGCCATCACAAGGTTCTGTGGCTGTGTCAGATTGAAAAAATGAGTAAAATGTCTATTCTCCGCAATAAAAAAACCGCCTGAGAGGTCCCAGGCGGTTTCATGTTCTTATGATTGTTGTTCTTTTGATTTTCTAGGCTTTGGTTTAATATATAAGCCCAGTTCCTTTTTCTCTATCGTCAATGCCTTATAAAGAGAAACCATCATTAATGCCATAATGATTGAAAATGGCAATGCTGCCACAATCAAAGCATTTTGTAATGCTTGCAGTCCGCCACTGTATAGCAGGATCAATGCGACCGTAGATTGGGCAAGACCCCAAGTCAACTTGACATAGTTTGGCGGTGTTAATGATCCGTATGTGGTTTGCATCCCCAATACAAACGTTGCAGAGTCTGCAGATGTAATGAAGAATGTACCGATCAATGTGATCGCAACCACTGAAAGAATCGTTGACCATTCAAATCCGTTGAATACAGCGAATAGTACTTCCTCTGTGTTCAGTCCTGTAAGCTCAGCACCTGCTTGCTGTAATTCAATCGCAGATGTACCAAAGCTTGCAAACCAAATGAAACTGACAAGAGCCGGTAACAAGAGGACACCGATCAAGAATTCTCGAATCGTTCTGCCTCGGGAAACCCGGGCAATGAAAATGCCGACGAACGGTGACCAGGAAATCCACCAAGCCCAATAGAAAATGGTCCAGCCATTAATCCATGAACGGTGCTCCTCATTCAGCGGAGCAATCCGGAAGCTCATTGCTGCGATATTTTGAATATAAGCACCGATTGTATCAGTGAACATATTCAGGATCAACAAAGTTGGTCCGATGAAGAATACCAATACGAGGAGCATGATCGCAAGTACCATGTTCGTATTGGACAGGTATTTGATCCCTTTACTTAATCCTGACCAAGCAGAAATCATGAATAATACTGTAACGACCCCAATGATGATCGCCTGGACAGTAAAGTTATTCGGTATTCCAAGCAGGTAGGAAAGCCCACCGTTGATTTGTGCCGCACCAAATCCAAGTGTCGTTGCGACCCCAACCACTGTTGCGAATACTGCAAGAACATCGATGACCGTCCCGAGTGGTCCTTTCACTTTATCTCCGAAGATTGGCTTCAGCGTAGAAGAAATCAAGCCAGGCTCATCTTTGCGGAATTTAAAGTACGCAAGGGCTAAAGCCACGATTGCATAAATTGCCCATGCGTGAATTCCCCAATGGAAGAATGTATAACGCATCGATTCTTTGATCGCCTGATCTGTTCCGCCCTCTGCCATCGGAGGCGACATATAGTGAGACAGCGGCTCTGCTGCCCCCCAGAATACTAATCCAATTCCCATCCCTGCACTAAACAACATGGCGAACCATGTACCTTTTGTATACTCTGGTTTTTCATCTGGTTTCCCCAATCGGATCGTCCCCATAGGACTAAAGATTAAGAACACACAGAAAATGACAATCACTGTGACTAAAATAAGATAATACCAACCGAATGTTGAGGTGATAAATGTTTGCATGTTTGATGTGATGTCTTCAAAAGATTTAGGCGCAATCGCTCCATACGCAACTGCTGCTGCAACAAGCAATACAGTAATCCAGAAGACGTTAGATATTCTCTTCATAAAATTCTCCTTTCCATATTCTTCATTTTTTCGTTGCTCTTTTCTGAATGTAGGGCCATTCAGCCGATGCGTGTTGTATGCTTCCTATGTAATCGGGCTGTCAGACCTTCATGCTGAAAGAGTCTCAGTTAATGCAGATGGGAAAATGTGCATTCTGAAGCGAAGGGATAATTACTTATTACCTATTCCCTTGTCACTCTCTAATAAAACCAACATTTGTTACCCTATCAGAAAAAAGTTGAACATTGCAAGTAAAAAACACTATTCTTTTTAATAGTGTTTGTCAATTTTTCTATTTCATTCCCTTTTATTTTTTAATATGGAGATAAGATTGTAACGTAAACAACTTTTTGAAATTGGAAATGGAACCGTTTTTATAATCAAAATAAAAAACACTCGTAATTCAATGAAATGGAAAAGATTCAGGTGCATATAAATAGGAAGAAACAGAATATTCCGCTGCGTAACTTTGGCTGCTTAACATCGGTTGAAGGTAACTTCAATCTGGTAATTCCACCCTTTTAATCAAGGTCATTAAAAATTGTCTCACTTCATGTAAATAGAAATATAAAAAGTTGGGAAAATAAAATAAAAAGATTTCCATCCATAAAAATGGACGCCCTATGCCAGGCGCCCGTTTTTTCATATTATTCTTCGATGATTTGTACAGAAACATCCCGGACACCATATTGAAGGGCGTCTTTTTCTTTTTCCATATAAATGTCTATACGCTTCCCTTTAATGGCTCCACCCGTATCTTCTGCCCGTGCATAACCATAACCTTCTATATATACTTTACTTCCCAAAGGTATGACAGCAGGATCGACAGCGATGACTCTGGCGTCAGGATTCTCAAGTAAATCAACACCAGTCTTTGTGATTCCGATACAGCCTTCACAATGGGCTGTATATGCTGTAGCCGTTACGTTAACCTCTTTCACAACCTCTTTATCAGAAGTTGTGGACTCGGCAGCTTTCACAGCCTGATCGTTTTCCGATTCACTATTCACGGCCAAGCCTTCTTCTAGTAATAGTTGACGTGTGCCTACTTCATCAATCGACACATGATAACGATTGGCAATCTCCCAGAGAATGTCGCCTTCTTCTATATTATGATAATCATTAATGCTCTTATCGTCACTTTCTGCAGAAACAGTTATAAGTCCCCATGATAGAAAAACAGCGAAGGAAAAAATGGAAAATAATACTTTTTTCATCTTGAATGATTCCTCCTTTTATGATTGGTTAAGAAACCAACAGGTGAAATAGTAACATAGACTGACCTCAGGGACATAACAAACTGTTTATAAACCAATAACAATCTTATGACAGGCCTGTAATATTTATTGTTTTCTGTCTATAGCACTGGAAATATCTCTAAAGGCTTCAAATAATGGAGAATTTTGATGGGCAGCATATGGAACAACCTGATGTTTGAGGGTGAATGTGCCATTCTTGAAAATGAATGGCTATATGAGTGACTTCAACAATTTTCATCAAGCTAGATCGTGTAAGATTTCAATCCCTATAAAAAAGTGCTCTTTTTCCCGGGTTTTAAGAAACACAACTTCTCCCAAACAGGGTGGCATTATTGATCCACAAACCAATAAAAAAACACCGGGAATGGATTCCCAGTGTTTTCAATATATCTATTAATTTGTTTCAAGAATTTTCACAGTAACTGTCTTTCTTCCCCAATCAGTAGCCTGATCTTTTGAAGGAATGAAGACATCGATTCTGTTTCCTTGAATGGCTCCGCCAGTATCTTCTGCTGTTGCATATCCATATCCTTCTACATACACTTTAGAACCAAGCGGAATGACATCAGGGTCAACGGCAATGACTTTTGCATCTGGATTTTCTTTTAGGTTGACTCCAGTTGCTGTCGTACCAGAGCAACCTTCACATTCAGCTGTATACGCAGTGGCTTCAACTGTCAATTCTTTCACAGCCTGCTCATTTGCAGCAGGTTCTGCTGCAGCAGTTTCAGCTTCTGGAGTTACTTCTGCCTCTTCATTCACGGATTTTGCCGGCTCAGAAGTATTTGCAGCAGCTGAAGTTTTTTCGTCAAGATTGATGACCAACTCTTGTCCAGGTACAATCAGTTCGCTTTCAAGGGCGTTCCATCCTTTTAAGCTTTCAACTGAGACACCGTATAGGGAAGAGATTCCCCAAAGAGTATCGCCTTTTTTCACTGTATAATATTCCTTCGAAGAAACTTTAAGTTCCTGATCAGGATAAATGATGTCTGAGTTCAAGTTGTTCCACTTCATCAGTTGATCAACCGATGTGCCGTATTCGTTGGCAATTCCCCAAAGTGTGTCGCCTTTTTTTACCTCTATGTCTTGTGCTGAAGCGCTAGCTCCACCAGATACTGCAAGGGTTGTAAAAGCAGCCACAGATATAATTGATTTTTTTAGTTTCATAGAAACATTCCTCCTTATGTAGCTAGCGGGTTATTTATTTTTGCTAACAGGACCCATCGTAACATAGGAAAATCTCAATACAATAACAGAGACTTTAACATCGTGCGTCAAGTATATTTCATGGATGTAATAGAAAGCGATTTCCTGTATAAACTATCTTAAATAGGAGAATTGAGGAAATAAAAGATGAAAAATATAGATATTTTGGATGATTATTGGTGAAGTGCAAGCTGCAGTGATTTCTTCACACCGCAGTGCCTGCTTATACGTATCGAAGAATTCTACTTAACAAGATGATAGAAAGAATCTATAATATTGAATATAGCGGTAAAGCAGGAGGAATACAGATGGAAAACAATGAAGAACATATCGTCCTCTATAAAGATCCTGAAGGTAAAACAAAAATCGTTTAAGCGATGGCACAATTTGAAAGGGAAGCCGGTGTCCTCCGGCTTCCCTTTTTCTATCTATTCATCTTTTCTATGATGGCGGATGAGAAGCTGACAAGTTCATCCGTTGTATGATTGATCTGTCTGATTGCCTCTACAATATGGTGTAGTTCGGCTCGATTGCGCTTGAACATATCCATATAGTTTTCCATCTCCATCTGGACCGTCATGATTCCGCTTTGAACATTTCTGATTTCTTTTTGTGATGCTTCTGTCAATTCGGTCATATGATGGATTCTCTTGGAGACAACACTAATTTGTTGATTACTTTCATTCACGAGGCGATGGATGGATGTGCTCAGCTCTTTCGAATCTTCGGCAAGCTTTCTTACTTCAGACGCGACTACCGCAAACCCCCTGCCTTCATTTCCCGCCCTTGCTGCTTCAATGGAAGCATTTAATGCAAGCAGATTGGTTTGTTCAGCAATTTGTTGGATGGCATTCGAAAGAGGCGTAATTTGTTCTGCTATTTGTTTCACTCCATGAATTTCTCCGAGCAATGTTTTGATTTCCTCTGTTATACCGCTGAAACTCATGATCATGTGGTCTGTCTGATCTTTATTCAATTTGGAAAGCTGAAGGAGATTCCTGCTGCTCTTTTCTGTCTCTTCTGATTGATCACGGATATTTTCTGCTTTTGTTGCCGTCCCGTTTAAGCTTTTCTCTGTTTGAGAAAGAGATGAGCCCAATTCAGTATTCATTTTCAACATTTCTTCTTGCAGCACCTGGTTTTCTAAATGGAGGTCCTGGAGCTCGTTCATCCGGCTTTGGATATAATATTCAGAAACGATGCTCATATCCAGGTGGATGCCATGATCAATCGCCACCAAAACTGAAGCGAGTTTTGAAGGATCATGCTGGTGGAGCTCAACGATTTTCGGGAGCATGAAATGCTTGATCGTTGTATATGTGGAAATGAACCAGTCAATTGTCACACCGTTTCGATTATGTGTCCGCCCCATTCGCTCTCTCATCCTGAAATATTCCTCATTCAATTCGCCGGAGAATAGGGAGCGGAAATAGTCATGGAACACAGCCTTCAGCCGCTCCCTGCTGGAATGATGATGAGCGATTTCAACTAAGCTCGGATGCTGATAAAAATGGTCAAGCACTGCTTCAAGAAGAAAATCTGCCAATTGTTCATATACAGGAAGAACCTCCTTCAACTCGAGCAAATGATGTTCCTGAAACTTCATATAATGAAGCCTTTCATTCAGCTTCTGATCTTTCACTACAACTGTCTTGGATGTTGGCATGATGACAGAATGGTTTTTAGGTTTCTTTGAAAATAACACAGCCATGAGTGGATGCCTCCGATAAAATGCAGAATATATTCCCCTTGTCATTTGTATAATTTATGTACAACACAAGTATATAAAATGTACCCCATACCACACCCCTGCACAACCATTATGCTCAGAATCTTCCAATAACCCAATATCTTAACAAAAAAGAGGGACGGACCTTTGTTCCTAGGAGCAGCTCCTAGGAATTGAGGTCCGTCCCTCTAAAGGGGTTATTTTGTTAGGATGATGGGTTCATCACGGGTGATGATGATGGTGTGTTCGATTTGGGCGACACGGCTGTTGTCTGGTGTGATGTATGTCCAGCCGTCGCCTTTTTCCACAACGTTTTGTGCTTTCGTTGAGACGAAAGGTTCAAACGCAATGACCATGCCTTCTTTGAGCAGGGCATTATCCCAAGGATCGAAATAGTTGAGAATATGATCCGGCTTTTCGTGCAGTGAACGGCCGACACCGTGACCGGTCAAGTTCATGATGACCGTATATCCATTTTTACGCGCTTCGTTGTTTACCGCTTTTCCGATTCCATTCTGTTTGGAGCCCGCTCTTGCTTTTTGAAGTCCGGCTTCGAAAGACTTGACTGCAGCATCGCATAAATCTTGCAGCTTCGGATCTCCGTTGCCGACAACAAATGATATGCCTGTATCTGCGTAGTATCCATTTTTAGAACCGGAAACATCGATGTTGACAAGGTCGCCGCCTTGTATCACCCGGTCTCCAGGGATACCGTGGGCGACTTCCTCATTCACACTGATGCATGTGAACCCTGGGAAGTCATATTCACCTTTAGGGCCTGAAATCGCGCCGTTTTCCTCAAACAGCTTTCCGGCCATATCATCAAGTTCTTTTGTAGTTATACCGGCTTTTGTCTGGGCGCGAAGTTCATCACGAATCATTGCGACAATCCGCCCGATTTCTTTTAAGGCCAGTAAATCTTCGTCTGTTTTAACAATCATATTATCTTCCTTCACTTTATAAATTTACTTCCCTTACTATACCTAAACATTGACCATTTTTAAAGGGAAAGCTCCTTGTTTCCTCACGAACACCCAAGCCGGGATCAGCCATTATTGTTCTCACTTTCTTCTTCCGTCTTCAACTTTTCAATTTTTGCGTTCAAATAATATAAATCCCACTCCTGCATTTGATCCTTATCCATCCCATGCAATACATATTTATGAAAGTCATATACGATATGCTTCCGGGCCATTGGGGCATCCCTGTAAATCATGACAAGTGAATCCATAATGGAAAGAATCACGGAAATGTCTTCTTTTCCATAGTGAACGAGTTGGTAATAGCTTTGATAAAGAATATGGTTGAAGGAAAAGAGAGTCACTTGGACCCGGGGATTTCCCTTTTCATCATGTAAAATGACAATCCCATCTTCAAGGGAATGGGTCTCACTCAGAATGAGACCCATGTATTTGATGGAATCCCTTGCTGTATTCGGATCATTGATCCCAGGTGAAATAGCCCTTAAAGCGACTTCAACAATCTTTTGAAGGGAATAAGCAAGATCATACTCACCCATCCGTTCTCTGCCAATATAGATGAAAGAATGTATGTCCTCTTCCTTACCACCTTCCCCATGATAATGGAGTAAAGTGTCACCGGTCTTTACGAATTCTCCTACGCTTCTCTGAAAATTGATCAGGATTTGATTCTCCGAAGCGTAATGGATAAGACCTGAAAAATCAATGTATTGAATGAAGCCTGATTGATTCGCCGAAATCCCGGATTTATTTTCATATCCAAGCGGATTCGTCTTGTATGGTTTCACCGTTTGCTTCTCCTGCATCCCCCGGTAATAATCGATTACCTTAGAGGCTTCTCCCTCCAGGCGCTCTATTAACCTGCTGATTTGGATGGATGTCGCAATATGGTGGATGAAATAGGCAAAAAACGCTAAACAAATGACAGCATATAGAACGCCAATAAATGCAGAGGATACAAGGTGTTCTTCCAGGCTCTGCCTCATAAACAGCAGAGAAACGATTGAATAGATGAAACCTCCGAGGAATATACCTAGTCCCCTCATCGTGGTTTTGTCCCTGACGAAATTTTGAAGTGTCCTTGGTGAAAACTGTGATGAGTAGGTGGTCAATACAACCATCACAGTTGAAAATGTGAACGTCGTCATCGTTAGCAGCGATGACGCTATCGCGCTGAGTACCGTTTGGGCGAGGTCGATGCTCGTCAGCATCATGACCGGCAGGAACGGTTCAAGCTTATGTATCCAGTAAGTATCCAGCGAAACAGTGACAATCGCCAAAGCCAATGAACCTACACTGTAGATGGCAGGTACGATCCATACCCCTTTTCGAATAGCCATAAGGAATCGTTTCATGTTGGTCTGATCTCCTTTCAGTGCAAGAGGTGCGTTACCTATAGTTTCTCCTCATAACAAGGTATCAAACCAACAGAAAAATGATTGGAATGATAAAAGACATGATCGTAGCTGTAAGCGCCATAGCTGCACCGCTTACAGCACCTTCCCTCTCTCCTTCCTTGATGGCCTGTGCTGTACCGACCCCATGGGAAATGACACCGAACGGAAGCCCCCGGGAAATAGGATGACGGATCCCGATTATGCGCAAAATGAACGGGATCGTCATGGCACCGATCATCCCTGTCACGATGACAACCGTTGGAATGACTTCAATCTTGGCACCAATCACTCCTCCGATATCAACTGCGACTGGAGTGGTAATCGTTTTGATTAATAGAGACCTTCCCCACTCTGTTGGAATACCCAGCCACAGACAGAGATAATAGGTCAGCCCCATCGATATACCGCTTCCGACCAATATCCCGACCATAATCGGCATCAGGTTTTCAGCCATCAGTTTCCGGTGCTGATATAAAGGGTAAGCAAGCGCTACTGTCGCCGGCCCCAGTAGGTAGGTGATGGCTGAAGTAAGCTCCCCATATCTGCTATAGGGCATATCCACCGCGAGGAGTGTGATGATCAGCAGAATGGTACTGATAAAAATCGGGATTGTGAAGGGATTCGGCCACATCCGATGGATCTTCACCGCAAAGAGAAAATACAGGAATGTGATGGACAGGGCGAGTAAAGAACTAATGAGATGAACCATGGCTCTTATCCTCCTTCCCTTTCACAACGCGATCAGCTGAAACAGCAGTTGCCACAAACCCGACCAACCCGCTGACAATCAGGATGATCAGCAATTTCCATCCAAATTCTTTGAAATATGAACCAAGTACAATCGCACTGACAGACAAAGGCAGAAAAAAGAATGAAAAATGTCTGAGAAAAAAACCTGCTCCGTCCATCAATACCCGTTCTTTTATCACTCCGGTCAATAATAATAAAAATAATAGCAGCATGCCGATGATACTGCCTGGAATCGGTAAATGGAAGTAGGCTGAAATCCATTTACCACATTCATAGAATAAACACAGAATGGCAATTTGCATGAGAATTCGCATGGCTTGCATATGTATCTCCTCTCAAATATCCTTCATCCGATTTTAACATAATCATTGCAGGAGCGTGGTAAAATAAAAAGAGCACAGGAATCACCCCATGCTCATGCATCACTTGATGTCTGTTTATACGACTTTCACAAATGCTTCTGCTGTTGATTGACTGGATTGGGGATTCTGCCCGGTCACAAATTTCCCGTCGGTCACGACATGGTCAGCCCAGGCAGAGGATTTCTCGAACTGAGCGCCCTGCTCCCTTAATTTGGTTTCTAACAAGAATGGCATTAATGAATCAAGGCCTGTTTGCTGTTCTTCCTCATTAGTGAAACCCGTCATAGACTTCCCTTCAACCAGCCACTTCCCATCCGACAGCTTGGTGCCGACAAATCCTGCAGGACCGTGGCAAACCGCTCCGATCGCCTTATTGTTCTCTGCGAAGTGGGCCAAAGCTTTCTGAAGCTCCGGACTGTCAGGCAGATCGAACATTGTTCCATGTCCTCCGGGAAGGAAAATGCCTGCATATTCATGACAGTTCAATTGAGAAAGGACCATTGTCTGGTCAAGTTCCTTCGTAATTCCTTTCCATTTTTCCGTCAACTCGTCATCAAGGCTGTTCGGATCTAGAGGGATGCGCCCTCCTTTCAGGCTTGCCACATCCACTTCAAACCCCTGATTCTTAAATTCTTCATACGGTTCGGCGAACTCTGATAACCATAATCCCGTTTCGTGTTCATCATCGATTTTACTAGCATTTGTTAAAACCATTAATATCTTCTTCAATCTTAACCCTCCAATTATGAAACACTCTTTACTATTTAAGTGTTTATCCACTTGGAGCAGATTTAAACTTCCACTGATCATTTTTTTCGTATGACAAGCAGGTTAAAGAAATTCAACAAAAGAGCTGACGGATTCCGTCAGCTCTTTTGTTGGATTCTTGTTGAAGGAGAGTATTCTTCATATAAAGGAAGTTTGATCCTCACTTCCGTACCAGATCCGGTCTTTGATAGATATGAAATACGACCTCCATGATTTTCAATGATTTTATGGGAAATAAGCAAGCCGAGGCCTGTTCCTTTTTCCTTCGTAGAATAGAAAGGTTCTCCAAGGTGAGGCATGATGGCTTCCGGGACCCCACAGCCGTCATCTTTAATGATGGTATGAAGGAAGGATGACTCCCATTCAAAATTAATGGAAATGCTACCCCCGTGTTCGACAGCATCCAGCGCATTCTGCAGAATATTAAAAAGGACCTGCTTCAGCCCATTTGTACTTCCCAAGACGGCTGTGTGTGAAGAAACATCAGGTAAATGGATATTCCCTCCCTTCGAGGAAATATCGGAATCGAGAATTGTCAGGACTTCCTTCACCAATTCCCTGATATCCACACATTCATTCAACCCTTCGTGCGGTTTAGAAAGATGCAGAAAATCAGTGATGATGCTTTCAACTCTGCTGATTTCATTTATGACCACACGTACATATTCTTCATTATATTGCTTCTTATCGTTGCATAATTGAAGAAAGCCTTTGATTGGTGTAAGGGGATTCCGTATTTCATGGGCAACGGCAGCTGCCATTTGACCAAGCAAAGCTAATTTTTCGGACTTCTTGATTTGATCCTCCACTTTCAGTCTTTCATCAATGTTCCTTGAAACGGATACAATGTTGGCAACTTGATCCGTCTGATGGTCTACGACCGCCTTCACTACACTTTCAAACCAGCAGTATTCCCCTGATTTACGTCTTGCCCGATAAGTCATCACCACAGGTATATTGTCATTTTTCATCTGATTGAACCACTCTTCAGTAAGTGGTACATCATCTGGATGGATGAACTCATTCGGGTGTTTACCGATCAATTCATCGGGGTGGAAACCGAGGGTCGAATGAATGGATGGCGATAAGTAAACATAATGTCCATCATGGTCGTGAAGATTGATCACATCCGAAGAATTTTCTGCCAGGAGCCGGTATCTATCTTCGCTTTGCTGTTTCTTCATTTCCACTTGCTTCTTCTCCGTAATATCAATGACCTGGACCAAGATGTAAGGAATCCCTTTGTCCTGGATGAGGGAGACATGCAAATCTCCTGTTTTGATTGAGCCGTCCTGACAAATATATCTCTTTTCAAGCTGATATTCTTCCCGGTCACCGTTCACGAGCTGCTGCAGGTAATCTTTGTTGACGGCGTAATCCTGTATGTGTGAAATATCCTGTAATGTCTTAGTTGTCCAATCCTCTTCGGAATAGCCGAGAAACTTTATGAAAGCAGGATTATACATGATTTGTTTTTCATCTGTCGTCATGATCAATTGAGGAACCCTGGATTGATAAAAAACACCCTTGAACACACTTCCTGCTAACATGGAGAGCACCACCTTAAGATAATGTTATACCAGATCGAATTGAAACTGAATTTTTTGCTGCGTGCGATCCCAGCTGAGGTACGCTGAAAATTCTTTCTCACCCTTCTTGAATCCATCAATCCGATCGGATTTTCCTTCTGATAAGACTTTTTTCACGACTGCCTGGGTGATCCTTTTTTGAAGTATGGTTTTGGATATCGTAAAGCTGCATTTCGATTTTTGGTAATTGGCGCAACCATAGAACTTCCCTTTGTCAATCACCTTGCCACCGCACTTCAGGCATGCACCAAGGCTCGTTTTGGATGCTCTTTTCCCTTTCTTACCCGCAGGTCTCTGGATGGATCCTGTATCAAGGTCTGAGAAACTCCAGGTCTTGGATTCTTCCAGGGCGCTCGCTACCAGTCTTTCATTTAACACTTTTACTTTTTCCATGAAATCCGGGGCTGAAGCTTGTCCCTTCCCTATTTTCTGCAGGCGCTGTTCCCATTTTGCCGTCATCTCGGCAGATGCAAGGACATTATCCCCTATCGCCCTGATGAGAACCTTCGCTTTGTCTGTCGGGTATACGATATTTTTTTGGATATCAATATATTGCCGGTCCTTGAGCATTGTGATGATTCCTGCCCTGGTCGCTTCGGTCCCGAGACCTTCTGTTTTCTTCAATACTTTCTCTAATTCATCATTGTCCATGTATTTCCCGGCGGTTTTCATCAAGGTGATAAGCTGTCCTTCCGTATATCGTTTCGGGGGCTGTGTCTTGCCTTCCTTGATATCAATCTTCTTTACGATTCCGGAATCATTTTCTTTTACCGGCGGGAGTAACGGTTCGTCTTCTTTTTCATCCGTCTGGATAAGAACCTGTCTCCAGCCTTCCTGCAGAATCTGCTTCCCTTTGGAAATAAATTCAGCCCGTCCGTCGACAAGGGTCTTGATCGTCGTATAATTGATCACCGCTTTATCATGATGGGCAGCGATGAATCGTTTTACGACTACGTCATAGATTTTCTTTTCATCAGGTGATAATGAGGCAGGATCCGTCACCTGCTCGGTCGGTATGATCGCATAGTGATCTGAAACCTTCGCATCATTCACAAACCTTTTATTATTCATCAAGCTTTCATTCGGGGTTGGGATCCACTTGTTGTATGGGCTGAATTCTTTCAGCTTTCCGAGAATTTCCGGAAAAGTTTCTGCTTCCCCCTTCGTCACATATTGTGAATCTGACCTTGGATAGGATACAATTCCTTTTTGATAAAGCTTTTGGAGGGTATCCAAGGTTTTCTTCGGGGAAAACTTATACATTTTATTTATGGTCGATTGAAGGGCGGAAAGGTTGAACAGCAATGGTGGTGCAAATTCTTTTCGCTCGGTTTTCATTTCTGCAACCCCGGCAGGCTTGCTTTCACAGAATGAGGCGATCTTTTCGGCAAGTTCCCGGGAATTGATTCTGCTCTCTCCGTCCTTTTCCCACGTTCCTTCATAAATATGATCATCCATTTTAAAGCTTGCCTTCACTTCCCAAAAAGGCTCGCTCTTGAAACGGTCGATTTCTTCATCCCTTTTTACAATGAGCGCAAGCGTCGGGGTCTGTACCCTGCCGGCCGAAAACACATCCGACATGCCCTGTTGTTTAAGCAGGATACTGTATACACGGGAGGCATTCATCCCGACAAGCCAATCGGCACAAGCCCGTGAATAAGCTTCAAAATAAAGAGGTCTCATTTCCGCTTCTTCCCGCAAACCTTCGAAGCCTGCTACGATGCTTTTTTCAGTAAGGGATGAAATCCACAATCTCTTCATCGGCTTTTGTACCTTGCTCATGGAAATGATATTCCGGATGATCAATTCCCCTTCACGCCCGGCATCTCCGGCATGGATGATTTCTGTGACTTCTTTCTTATGTAAAAGCTCTTTTATGACCGAAAATTGTTTGGCTTTTGCCCGCTGCAATTCATATTGAAATCTATGAGGGATGAGAGGAAGGTCCTCCAGCGTCCATTTCTTCCATTTACTATCATATTTCTCAGGTGCCTGAAGTTGAAAAAGATGGCCGACTGCCCACGTGATGTATGCACCTTTCGGAAACACGGCGTTTGGATGGATTTCAATGTACCCTTGCCTCTTTCGGTGGGAAAACGGTTTTGCAAGAGTGGCTCCCTGGTCGGGTTTCTCTGCTATTACAACTTTCATAACATTCTCCTGTTCTACTTTTCTTATATTATATCACGTTTCACAGAACTCTTGTTCTATACTTTTGACCTAAGTACCTAGCATGAAACAAAAAAGGTGTTACAAATTATATATTTCATTTGTAACACCTTCTGTGATTGATTTTATGATGATCATACCTTGCTTGTTGCCCAACAAACTAACGGCAAGGCGTTTCGCTTACCGTCCTCACCCGATGATTTGAAGCTCTTTCGGGAACTTGGTTAATGTAACGTGACCATCAGCCGTGATCAGGACGTCATCTTCTATTCTCACTCCTCCGATTTCAGGCACATAGATACCCGGTTCGATTGTATAGGTCATTCCTTCTTTCAGGATGCCATCATTCAGGTGGCTCATCGAAGGGAATTCATGTACGTTGATTCCGAGTCCGTGTCCGATCCGGTGAGGGAAGTAGTCACCATATCCTGCATCTGTGATGATATCCCGTGCGATTTGATCAAGGTCACCGATCCGGTTACCCGGCTTACTTGCTTCGAGGGAAGCAAGTTCCGCTTTAAGGACTGTATTGTAAATTTCCTTTTGTTTATCAGAAACTGATTTATACGCAAATGTCCGCGTAATGTCGGATGTATAGCCTTCGAGTACGACCCCCAGGTCAAATAGTACGAAGTCACCGGCTCTCAGCTTGCGATCACCTGGATTACCATGGGGATCACCTGCTTTTTCTCCGAAGAGCACCATCGTAGAAAAAGACATTTCCCGGATGCCCTTCTTCTTTAATTCATACTCAATCTTCGCAAGGACTTCCATTTCGGTGACGCCTTCTTCCAGGGCAGCTACACCCACTTCAACCCCATAATCGGCCATTTCGGCAGCTCGGCGCATGATTTCGAGCTCGGTTTCGTCCTTTACAACACGCATTTCATTCAGCTTATCTTCGACGTTCACCACTTGTGGAGAATCGAACTTGCTTAAGAAGCTCTGTGCCCTTCCGTAAGTGACAACTTCATTCTCAAAGCATACTTTCGCTCCCTTGATGCCCTTAGCTTCAATCGCCTGCTGAATGAAATCCCATGGGTTTTCATGATCGGAGTACCCAATCACTTCAAAATCCCATCCAGCATCCTTCACTTGCCGGGCCTCCATTCCAGGTACCACGACAAATGGATCTGCATCAGGGAATACAAATAATCCCATAAGGCGTTCATGTGGATCTGTATGAAAATTTGTCAGATAAAATACGTTTTCAGTGGAGTTGATGAAGGCAGCATCGATGCTTTCTTCCTGTAACCAGCTTCTTAATACTTCCAATCGTTGTTTCGTCATATGTTCCTCCTTGAATTCGTGTTGTTATGTAATCGTTTCATAAGAGCATATCCATGCTAACATATTTTGAGCAGAGTTGAAAACAATCCCTGCGTACAGGCTGCCGCTGCCCCCATGAGCCTCGGAATCCTACCTCTTACCTATAAGAAACCTTCTTGGCATGTGGTATAATTTGGTGTATACAGTGAATGTAGGGTGGGAGTGGCCACTTCCTGACAGAAGGAGGTGGTGCTTATAGTGACGACGTATGAGGCACTGACGCTGATGATCACATTCGGCTCATTGATTGTCTCCATCATTGCCATAGTTATTTCAAACGAAAAAAAGAAATAACCCCACCCTCATGAAGCGCCTGAACGTTAAAGGGTAGAGTTATATTCCTTTCTCTATTGGGCCACTGCTTTCCTTGCAGTTTGCTGTGTAGCAGGAGACATCGGTTGCCGCCAATGTCTTCTGTTTTTTAATTCTGTTCTACTTTTAAGATAGTATAAATCCAAGCAGAAATCAAGGTGAAGACAAGCTGAAATTGCTTATTAATAAACCGTCTCAACTTTTTTAGGCTTGCGGGCAAATGCCATGATGCCGGCGATCAGGAATAATAGGCCTGGTATGAATCCAGCACCGAATGTCCCGATACCGATGACAAGTGATGCAAGGATGAACATGATCCCGGACAGTATAGGCTTTCTGTTTTTCACAATCGTGAAGACGGCAACAAGGCCCAGTATCGAAGCGATTACGCCAAGTACGATAAGATATGGTCCCATTGATCCAATCATATCTATCATTGCATTCATTTCCTCTGTTGTCATGCCTGCTGACTGCATATTCGGGTCGTTACCCATTTCTTCTTCCATTGCGTTCTTGACTTCAGGATCGTCCATCAACACGTTGACGACTATACCCGCGATAGAAAATAATGCGGAAAACACAATGCCAATGATCCCCATCACGACTTCTCCAGTACGTTTCACCATTCTATTCTCTCCTTTATATGTATAGTGTAAAACATTTTTCCAATTCTAGGATAGCACGTTTCGCTTCTTTCTCATATAGAATTCGGTAAGGATTTGATATTTTAGAATACTCTTTGCACAGTCACAATAACAAGGTGGTTATTATAAGCTTGATCAGGTTCTGCAGAGCTGCAGTTAACATGCAAAGCTGAGGATTTTCCGACTTCCCATGATGAACCAGCTTCTCTCTTCCTTCATTCCCCTTAAGGCCTTGCATAAACGTCCTCGATCAACACAGCATACTGAATGCTCCATTTGAATCTATACAAAAAAAGGCCCGGCTCCATCCCATTGAAGCCGGGCCTTTCAAACGAGGAGTCATGTCAATTTCTACTTCATAATGTACATGATGCTGATTCCATCTACAAATCCACTCAGAAGCAATATCCTGTTCTCTCAGTCGATAAACGGCTGTATTATCCCAATAAGGTCCCATTTCATCCAATCGTATAATTGTAGGCATAGTACTCATTTCTCCGGTGTGGATGCGACAATCTTTCCATCCTCCCGATAATAATTCACCAAGGGAACATGCCCCCGCTCCCCGCCGTCTTCCACTTGAAGAAAGTAGTTCTGTGCCAGGAGTCTGACCTTCCTGGATTCATTTCCCCTTCTATAAGAAAAGAAATCTGCCCCTATACTCTCCCTGTCCCCGTATACAAAAAAGGCATTTTCACCAATTGAACCAGCACCGACAGCATGCTGAGGGGAATGAACAATATGCTTTAACTGATAGAGAGGGATTTTTTTCATTTTTTCATATTGGGCTACCCCGATGCCAGCTTTACTCTTATAGAGGATCAAGTATTGATAATCGATTTTCTTTGTCATTTTTATGTGGATTTCTTCATTGAATTCATTCAGGAACACCTTCTCAAGGTGCGCTGATATCTCACTTTCCTTCGTCACCTTGGCTCTTCTTTCATCGCTATAAAAAAGAACGACCATCAAAAAGAATGTAAGAGTAATGAGGATGAGTAGTAAACCTTTTTTATCTTGATAAACACTTTTCAATAAGCAACCCCCTCCAGTATAATCATTCTCTAATTTTACCATATCCTTCCGTTTCTTCGAGAAAATAAAAAAACGACAGAAACTATCTTCTGCCGTTTTCTCCATTATGCTTGAAGGTCGACCGGGACGACTGCATTCACCAGTTCTTTCTCCAATTCTTTTCTGTATTGTTGTTCCTGATCCTCTGTCCATTTTAATAACTTAGACATGGTAACAATCACAGGTTCCTTCCATTTTTCAACCCATTCCCGGTCAAAGAATAAGGCGCCTGTACGTCTAATAAAGAAGTCCACAGGGCTCATGGCCATCTCTTCCTGGATGGAGTAGATCAATTGTGCATATAATGCTGCCGGGATCGCTTTTTCGTCCCCGGTCCCGGAATAGGCATGTGCAAGTTTGAAAAGCTGATCAACATTTGACCCATACATGGATGCAAGCTTCCTGCCCTCTGCTTCCGTCAGACCGTACTGGACAGCTTCTCCTGCCTTCTGCTCAATGAATGCCTGGAAATTTTCAGAGCCTCCAACATGACCGCCTGAGATCGGCATATACTTGGTGGATGAAGATGGGAATTTTTGTTTATTCTCTTCTTTTAATCGTTTTGAAACAAGATCAACGACTGTTTCCCCCATCTTCCGGTACCCGGTCAGTTTACCGCCTGCAATGGTGATGAGGCCGCTTTCCGCTTCCCATATTTCATCTTTACGGGATATTTCGGAAGGATCTTTCCCTTTTTCAAAAATCAGCGGTCTGACACCTGCCCAGCTTGATTCAACATCTTCTGCCGTAACAGAAACCTCCGGGAACATATAATGGATCGCATTCAGGATATATTCCCTGTCTTCAGACGTCATATGAGGCGCTGATTTATCTTGTTCAAAGACCGTATCGGTTGTACCAACGTACGCTTTCCCTTCACGGGGGATGGCAAATACCATCCGGCCATCCGGTGTATCGAAATATACAGCTTGCTTGAGCGGGAATTTGCTTTGATCTATCACAAGATGGACACCTTTTGTAAGCCGGAGCTGTTTGTCATTTGTGCTGTAATCCTTACCCCGGACATCATCCACCCAAGGACCTGCTGCATTGACGATTTTTGAACCGCGGATTTCAATCGTTTCTCCTGATACGAGATCTTCCGCTTCAATGCCTACCACTTTTCGATCACTGTATAGGAAACGTTGTGATTTCGTATAATTAAGTACCGTTGCTCCGTGGGCAACTGCTTCTTTCATCACTTCAATTGTTAATCTGGCATCATCCGTGCGGTATTCTACATAATAACCTCCGCCTTTTAGGCCTTCCTTCTTCACGAGGGGTTCCTTTGAAAGGGTCTCGGATGCAGAAAGCATTGACCGTCTTTCGCTTTTCTTGACACCTGCCAGATAGTCATACACTTTCAATCCGATCGATGTACTGAAGGATCCGAAGCTGCCCCCTTTATGCAATGGTAGCAACATCCATTCCGGGGTGGTGACGTGTGGACCGTTTTCATACACAATTTCCCGTTCTTTCCCTACTTCAGCCACCATCTTCACTTCGAACTGCTTAAGGTATCGCAGGCCCCCGTGTACCAGTTTTGTTGACCGGCTGGAGGTTCCTGCTGCGAAATCCTGCATTTCCACTAGGGCTACCTTCATGCCCCGCTTGGATGCATCAAGTGCGATTCCGGCGCCGGTGATCCCTCCTCCGATAATGATTAAATCAAATTGAGTTTGAGATAATGTATGTTTCACTTCTTGTCTTGCAGTGCTTGAAAATGTCATCGTCTGTTCCTCCTAAGATCAATAAAGTGTCTTTACTCCCTCTATACTTGTATAACCATAAAAAAAGAGACCGAAACAAACATTATGGATATATGTCCACAATGTGTGCTTGGTCTCTCTTACTCTCTAACCGAAATATTAACTTGTTGTCATTGTATCATATGCTTGATTGAAATAAAAGTTTATTTAAACGCCATTGCAGCTTTCACTGCTTTTTTCCAGCCGCTGTATAACTCTTCACGAGTGTCTTCTGCCATTTCCGGCTCAAATTGTTTATCTTTGTTCCACTGTTGGGAAATTTCTTTACGGTCTTCCCAGAAACCGACGGCAAGTCCAGCTAAATAGGCCGCGCCAAGTGCAGTCGTTTCATTTACTTCAGGACGCTCCACGGGTACAGAGAGCAGATCGCTTTGGAACTGCATCAGGAAATCATTTTTCACTGCTCCTCCGTCCACCCTCAATGTCTTGAGGGAAATGCCTGAATCAGCTTCCATTGCCGTCAGCACATCCTTCGTTTGATACGCGAGTGATTCAAGCGTCGCCCTTACAAAATGTTCTTTCGACGTCCCCCTCGTCAAACCGAATACTGCTCCCCGTACATCACTGTCCCAGTAAGGGGTCCCAAGGCCGACGAATGCCGGGACAACATATACACCGTCTGTAGAGTCGACTCTTTCCGCATAGCTTTGACTGTCTTTGGCATCCTTCAGCATCCGGAGACCGTCACGGAGCCACTGGATGGCAGAACCGGCAACGAAGATGCTTCCTTCAAGGGCATATTCCACTTTACCGTCGATCCCCCATGCCAGAGTCGTCAGTAAACCGTTCTCAGACTTTACGGCTTTTTCACCGGTGTTCATCAACATGAAACAGCCCGTTCCATACGTATTCTTTGCCATCCCCTCTTCATAACAGGCCTGTCCAAACAAGGCGGCCTGCTGATCCCCTGCCGCTCCGGCAATCGGAATCTCTCTTCCGAAGAAATGATACGGAACCGTCTTCCCATAAACTTCTGATGAGGGACGGACCTCCGGAAGCATGCTTGCAGGCACCCCGAGGATGTCAAGAAGCTCTTCATCCCATTTCAGCTCATGGATGTTATACATCAGCGTACGGGACGCATTGGAGTAATCTGTCACATGGGAAGCCCCGCCTGACATTTTCCAGATCAACCAAGTATCAATTGTCCCGAACAATAATTTGCCTGCGTCCGCCTTTTCCCTTGCGCCTTCAATATTATCAAGGATCCATTTCACTTTCGTCCCTGAAAAGTATGCATCAATCAATAAACCTGTTTTATCCCTGAATGTATCATGAAGTCCCTGGCCTTTTAATTCATCACAGATACCGGCAGTCTGCCTTGATTGCCAAACGATTGCATTGTAAACCGGCTCACCTGTCTCTTTATCCCATACAACTGTCGTTTCACGCTGGTTGGTGATGCCGATTCCTTCAATTTGTTCCGGCTTTATGCTTGTCTCAGATAAAACGCTTGCAATAACCGCCAAAATGGAACCCCAGATTTCATTCGCATTATGCTCTACCCAGCCCGGTTTCGGAAAATGCTGCGTGAATTCCTTTTGAGCAGAATGAACGATTTCCCCTTTTTTATTAAAAAGGATCGCTCTCGAGCTTGTTGTTCCCTGATCCAATGATAAAATATACGTTTCCATCAATAACCCCTCCAAAAATTAGTTTTCAGTTGATAATTTATGCACTTTTTGTGCCAGGGAGTTCTTTCTGTCACTGGCGTATGCAAGTCCCAGCACCCCGAGTGTAACCACGAGGACCACCCAGAAGCTTGTCGTGACTTGTCCAATGAAAACCGCTTTATAGAACACGCCGCCAAATGACCCTCCTACTACCGGGCCTACAACCGGAATCCATGAGTAGCCCCAGTTAGAAGGACCTTTCCCTGGAATCGGAAGGAGGAAGTGAGCGATGCGCGGCCCAAGATCACGGGCCGGATTAATCGCGTATCCCGTCGTTCCCCCAAGAGAGATTCCGATCGCGATAATCAGAAACCCGACAATGAATGGATTTAATCCGTCAGTAAACGTATTCGCCCCAATTGACAATAATCCTACAACAAGTACAAAAGTTCCAATGATTTCACTCAATAAATTAGAGAAATAATGGGGAATCGCAGGGCCCGTCGCAAAAACCCCCAATTTCACCCCTGGATCATCCGTTGCATGCCAGTGGGGTAAAAAGTGAAGATAAATGACCGCAGCACCGATCATCGCACCGATCATTTGTCCAAGAATGTACACTGGCACATCCCCCCATGGAAAATCGCCGTTAAAGGCTAGCCCCAATGAGACCGCCGGATTCAAATGTGCCCCGCTGAACTTACCGACTGCATATACACTCATCGCGACGCCAAGGCCCCAACCAAATGTAATGACCATCCAACCTGCGTTATAAGCGAACGATTTCTTTAAATTGACATTCGCACAGACCCCTGCACCGAAAATGATGAGCAGTGCTGTTCCTACCACTTCTCCTAAAAAAGCATTCATCCTACATCCCTCATTTCATTGATTTGGCAAATATCCGGTGGGAAATGAATGACCAGGTAAAGAACAAATGATCAGGATGTCACCAACCTCTATATGCTCATTTACCCGATTGTAATCATTCATAACCGTGGACTCCGGATCAAATAAAAATAGAAAGACTCACGGAATACCCCACCTATCAGGGGGCAATTCACGTGAGTCTCTAACTCTCTTTCACAACGTATTAACTTGGAACTAATGTTAACCCGAAGTGAAAGCGTTGTCAATATCATATTCTGATTTTATCAACAATCAAAATGTTTCCATAACACCCGGTCTGAGGTGGTGATTGCTTTCGCGCCTGCTGAAATGGCCGCTTCCACTTCTTCAACAGTGTCGATCAAACCGCCCGCAAAAATGGGTTTGCCGGTTTTCTCGGCAATTTCACTGATGATTTTCGGAATGACCCCTGGCAGTACCTCAATGAAATCCGGATCTGTTTTCCGGATGAGTTCGATGCCGCGGTTCATTGCGCTAGAATCGATCACAAACATCCTTTGTGTCGCAAATACGCCCTTTTGCCTTGCTTTTTTAATCACATTTCCTTTGGTCGAAATGATTCCATACGGTTTGATTTCCTGACAAATATATTCCGTTGCATACTCGTCACTGGACAGCCCATTGATGAGATCCATATGAAGAAACATCTTTCGGTTCTCATTCCGGGCATATTCAAAAACGCTTTTCAACATCCCGACGTGAAGATCGAGAAACACACCGTATTGAAACGAAGTGTCGAGCATTTTATCAAAATCCTTCATCGACCGGATAGCAGGTAGTATTTTTTGGCCTTCAAAGCTCACTTTCTTTCCCTCCGTCATTCATTTTCATATGTAAAGTTTTCACAAGGAGAAATTATAACATAATTCGAATAGCTCTCCTTCATATTACCACAATATGGAATGGATAGACTGCATCCTTTATTAAAACTTACATACGCAGTTTTACTCATGAACTATAGCCGTGATTGTTTCCACCCCTTCTAATCGGAGCATTGAGATTTCCTCTGCTTCCGCTTTTTCATCCGTGATGATGAGGTCCAATTTTGACAGGGGCATCATGTCCGCGAATAGGTCCGACCCGATTTTGGTATGTTCAATCAGTGCAATGACGATTTTCGAATGCTGAGCGATCGTCCTGTGAAAAACCGCCACTTCGGGAGTGGCGGTGCAGAGCCCCCTCAATGTTAACCCGCCGGCTGTCAGGAATGCCCGGTCAAAGGTGAATTGACCGGCGAATTCATTCGCCAAACCGTCAGTCATATTACCCGACTTCTTCATCCTCCCGCCAATGAGATAGGTTTGAATAAGGTCATAGTCCCTTAAACGATAGGCGATTTCAACCGAATTGGTGACCACCGTAAAAGACATTTTACTAGGGAGGTATGTCAGCATGACAGCATGAATGCCTGCCCCTCCGATAAAGACCGTTTCATTTTCCTGTATGCAGGCCGCCGCTTCCCTTGCGATCCCGTGTTGAAAAGGGGTGCCTTCACCATATCGGTCGGCACTTTCCCGGGGCTTCTTCTGAACTTTCGGATGCAGGATGGCTCCTCCATGGGTGCGTTTCAATAATCCATCCCTTTCCATGAAAGTTAAATCACGACGAATGGAATCGATCGATACTGCGAATTCCTCCGCCAGGTCTTTAGCGAGGACCCTGCCATCCCTCTCCGCCTTTTCAAATATTTTCTCACGTCTTTCTTCTGTAAACATAGTATCCCCCCCGTATCTTTCATCACCATGTCATACAACAGCCGGCACTATCCCTGCCATGGCCGGTGCCCATAAAAAAGGAACACACTGATTGTCAACGTGTCCCTCTCAAAAAGATTTGAATCAATTTTTCATCAATTGAATCGACGATCCCGATTTCTTCTTTTCCGTCCCATAACATGATCCGGCTTGTTTCATCGTTTTCAACAAATGGCTGCAGTGCTGTTATTTCAGTCGAAAAAACTGGATTAAATTGAATTTCTCCGGAACTTCTCTTGATTTTCATTAAGCCTTTGAACTCTAGGTGATCCACCTTTTGTCCTGTTTCTTCATACAGCTCACGGATCGCACAAGCAAGAGCTGTCTCCTGATTCTCCCTTTTCCCGGCAGGAAGCTCCCACTGCTGACGCAGCGAATGATAGCAAAGAAGTACTTTTTCATTTTGAAAAACAAAAGAAAATGAGCCCGCAATGGGTCCATAGTGATCCATATCACTTTCTGAGAGTGGAATGAATGCCATCCATTCACGCCCCATACTATTCTTTGCGGTCTCATACGTTTTTACCCAATAACGGAGGATGACATTCCCGTCTTCCTCGACGAAATCTTCGGTCCTTTTGCCGTTTTCACCCATGATTGTGCGTTTTGAAGCTTCATTCCACGCATCGCAGACAATCAGTACTTCTTCCATTCCCATTTCATGCACTTTCTGTAGGGTCAAACGAAGCAATTCCCTTGCGTATCCCTTTCTTCTTTCAGAGGGCCTGATTCCATATCCGATGTGTCCGCCATTTCGTAATAGCTGATTCGTCAAGGAGTGGCGGATATTCACCACCCCGAGAATCCGGCCAGAGTCTGTGACAAGCCAGTAGGTGGAGTGGGGAACCTGCCCGGCAGAGGGCTTTTGACCATCAAGCAAGAACTGAACCAGCTCTTTGAATTCACTGGGATCTTTCTTGCTCACCCACGGCACCATATCCTCACCGCTTGCTTTCCATTCAGCATAGTACTCGTAATACTCTTTTTCCAAACGGACTGTGGGCTTTATCAGCTTTATCCCTTCCCCCACGTTGCCACTCCCTTTCTTTCAGCTAAATGCAGGTTAAATGGCCCAATTTCCATTCCTGAAGATGGCAACCCTGCTTCCATCTTCACAGACGCCGTCGATGTTCATATGCTCTGACCCGATCATGAAGTCCTCATGAACCACGCTGTCATTCAGCCCTTTTTCTTCCCGCTCTTCATCAGTTAAGGTTTTGCCATCCTTTATACATGTAGGGTAGGAAGAGCCGATGGCCAAATGATTTGATGCATTTTCATCAAATAACGTCTGAAAGAAGAGGACACCTGAATCTGAAATCGGCGAGTGATGAGGCACCAGTGCAACTTCTCCCAGGTAGGAAGCTCCTTCATCTGTATCAATCAGTTTCTTCAAGAGATCTTCTCCTTCCCCTGCTGTAACTTCTGTGATCTGCCCGTCAACGAATGTCAAAGTGAAGTCGTCAATGACGTTCCCGCTGTATGCGAGTGGTTTCGTGTTCGTTACGACACCGTTGACTCCCGTCTTCACCGGGACTGTATATACTTCCTCCGTCGGCATATTGGCAATGAAACGAGCACCTTGAGGGGTTTTACTGGCACCCGTCAGCCATAAATGATCTTCATGAAGGTCCACTTTGAGGTCCGTCCCTTCAGATTGGTAATGAAGGCTCCGAAGCTTTAGGGAATTAAGCTGGGACGCCCTGTTGGTCAAGGTTTGGATATGGGATTGCCATGCGGCGATCGGATCTTTTTGATCGATGCGCACGGATGTGAAAATCCGGTCCCATAGACGGTCGATGCGATCTGATTCAGGAAGGTCTGGAAACACTTTATCGGCCCACTTCTTTGAAGGTATGGCGACGACCGACCAGCTGATCTGATCCTCTTCGATCGCTTCATAAAAGCGATCGAGCGCATCCCCTGTTGCCCTTTCGTAGTTCAGGATCCTGTCCGGGTCGATGCCCTTGAGCAGGTCGGGATCATTGGCTTCAATCTGAAGAAATGCCCCGTTGACATCCACCACCCATTCATGGGCAGCTGCCAGCCAGCTTGGAAATTCGTAGAAAGCATCAAACGGTGCCATTTCGTAATGTGTCCGGAGAATTTCTTCATCGGTCCATTGAACATGTACCGTCCTTGCTCCCGCAGCATATGCCTCTTTCACCACCAGCCGAACGAAATCTTCGGAACCAAGCTGTGCAGAAATCCACAAAGGCTGATCAGGCTGCACATTGACTCCGACTTTCACTGCCAGTTCGGCATATTTCTTCATTTTTTCATGCAAATCTTTATGTATAGTCATTGTATGGCTCCTCTTCCAGCATTGTATTGATGCAGTTCTTCATCTTTTCATGCGTTTCTTTCAGTGTTTCAAAAGGTTCGATTATTTCGCCATTCCCGTAAAACAATTCACCAAAAAGCGCTTCTTCCTCATTTCTTGGGACCACATGCATATGATAATGATTTAAATCACTGAATACGCCTCCATTTTGGCAAATCGTGATGCCTTTCGGTTCATATAAAGTGTGAATCACACGTGATATGAGCTGTGAAGCTTTCATGATTGATAAACTTTCAGCGTCAGTGAATTCGGTCACTTCCTCTTTATGCTTCTTTGGAAGGATCAGCGTATGCCCAGGATGATGGGGGATGTGGTCGAGGATGCAGGTGATATATTGATCCTCATATATGACGTAAACATTCTCTTTCTCATGGGCAAGACTGCAGCCTAAGCAATTCTTCATTCCGTTCCCTCCCATAATCCGGTGAAATAAAGGGTTTCCCTTATTTATGTCGAACATTGTTGTTTAGATCATATAATGTTTCCCCTATCATATCATGGAAGTGAAAGAAGGTCAGAAAATAATGGAAATTAAATTGTTGGATGTCAGTCATGCAGAGGCATACTGGGCGCTTCGCCTCCAAATGTTGCAGGATAGCCCGGCGAGCTTTGCAGGCAGCTATGAAGAAGCGATCAAACGTCCAGATCCCATCGGTACCGTTTCTAAAAGATTACAAGATCCGGAAAGTCATACATTTGGCTGTTGGTTTCATGGACAATTAGCCGGGACAGTGACCCTGGTCCGGGAAGCCCCACTAAAAATGCGCCATAAAGCATCCGTTTATGCCATGTATGTAAGCCCTGCATATCGTGGAAAAGGTGTTGCCAGGAAGCTGATGGATGCAGCCATCGCTTTATCTAAAGAAATCGAAGGCATCGAACAGCTGTCCATAACAGTCGTAACGAGCAATGAAAGTGCAAGGGGTCTATACCTGTCATGCGGATTCAAGCCGTATGGTACAGAAAAGAGAGCAATGAAATATAATGATGAATACTTTGATGAAGAGCTGATGGTATTATTTTTATAAGGGTGTTGGAAACATTGTTGCTTTTAAACCTTTAGACAAGCGAGATACGGTTGATTGCAGCGTGGGATGGTTCCTTCCTGATCCTACCTGCGCCTTTCAAAAACCTGAAAACCGCTGAACATCTTTCAGAAAGAACAATAAAAAATCCGAATGCGGTCGACTTTTGTACTGAATGTCGAATGTTCATTCGGATTTTTATTCGTTTTGAGAACGATTATATACGCCATGCCTGATTTCTCGATCATTTTTCAATTACAAAAGCCGTCCCCTGTCAAGAGATACCCGGGGCTGAAAACAGGTCCGCCACTTTATTGCTGAACTCACGGAGGTAGTGTAGATATCCTTCCCCGCCATAGTTGTACCTCTTATTGTACATTTTTGCGACAACGACACCCATTGATGGAATTACCAGTATCGTGGGGCCGGTGACGCCCAATATTTGATAAGAACCCTTTGGCACCCGCTCCCCTATTTCACTCCGTTCACGGGGCAGATCTTGGACGTACCAGAAAAGACCGTTGTCTGGGAGCGCCGGATCGTTGCAGCGCACATTCTGAATCGATGTTGCAAGCTTGATTACTTCCACCGGTACGATTTGTCTTCCGTGCATCCTGCCTTCGTTCAGGTGCAGTTCTCCCCACAGGGCAAGTTCCCGGGCGGAAACGAAAAGATTTCTGTCGCTTCCATCGGCAGTACTTCCAAGGCCCGACAAAGAAGGTTGATCCCACTCATCGATGATGTCTACAAGATGATCGGTTTTCTCTGTCCTCCAGCCGGTTTCTTTGAATTCCATCTGACTAAATACCCTTTCTTCAAGGAGACTTGGAAAATCAATTCCGTATAACCTTTGAATCAGTATGGTCAGGAGTTCAACTCCGATATTATGATAAGCCCAGCCCGTGCCGGCTTTGAATTGCCTGTAAATGGTTCCACTTTCATCTCTATCAAGGCCGTGTGAATGAGTCGCAAGATGACGGATGGTTGTATCCCTCATGACATCCCTGTCCAATTCCGGAAGAAACTTGAGGATAGGTTCGTCAAGGTGATGGATATGACGATCATAAAGGGCGAATGCAATAGCAAGTCCTAAATAACTCTTGCGGGCTGAGGCGATATTGAATTGAGAGCTTGCAGTGACAGGTCGTGCATGCGGGTCATGGGAATGATTGCCGCTGTAATGCTCCAGCAGAACTTCTCCGTCTTTCACAATATATAGGGCAGAAGCTGAACTTTTATTTTTCCTTTTTATGTCTTCCACCCATGTAATCAGATCTGAAAAAGCACGAGATTTTTCGCCGATCATGCAGTTTCCCACTCCTTCGCAAGCATTCCATAGACAACGTGATCAACATAGCGATCATGGATTTGTTCCTTTTGCCTGAGTTTCCCTTCTTCTTTGAAACCAAGCCTTTCAGGGATTGCACGACTGCGATGGTTGAATTCTGCCGCTCTTATTTCGATTCTATTCAATTTAAGCGTCTTGAATCCATATTGAATCAATTCCCTGGTCACGGTGGTCATGATCCCCTTCCCCTGGTACCCTTCTCCAAGCCAATAGCCGATGGATGCCGCCTGATTGGACCAGTCCAGTTCATTGAAACCTGCAACACCCACTAATTCATCGCGGAAAATGATTCCCGCCGTCAAACTATTGTACTGTGCAAAACCGAGACGGGTTCCTTTGATGAACTCCCTTGAGTCTTCCGGAGCCTTAGTCCCCGCCACCCATGGCAGCCATTGCTGCAAATATTGGCGGGAACCGTCTATAAGTTCGTACATCCTTTCAGCATCCCGTTCTTCAAGTAAGCGTAATGCTAACTCTTCATTAATCCGATATGTAAACACGTTCAGCCCACCCCTTCACTCTTCATCATCTTTCCATTACATAATCCTTTACTACATCTCTAAACCTGTCTGCTTCTTCATAGTGAGGCGTATGGCCGCTGTGCCGGAAGTGTATGACCTCACCATTTCTTGCATCCCTTTTAAAGCATGAGATATGTTCAGCACATGTAACCGGATCATATTCGCCTGTTAAAAGCAGCATAGGGTTTTCGATGTGTTTCAATGAGTCTAATAAACTGTTGAAAATAAAGCCCTCCTCCCGTAACAGCACGTAATGATGATCGGACCGGTCATAGTAACGATCCCACTCTTCATCCGTATACATCAGGTGATAATCGGTCGGGTTGTCAAAGCAATGGGTATAGATTTCCATCCTGTTTTCCCCCAATTCATCACTTAGCTTCATATAGGTTTCAGTGAATTCCCTGGGGGACATTTCCTTTTCAACTAAACGCAGCGCTTCCTCCTTAAGCTTGGGCATATCATATTTCCCAAACAGGTCAGCCGTTTTCTTGAGAAGCCCTTTTGAAGTCAGTGCAAAGTCGAATGTAGGGCATTCGAAAATAACTTTTTGGATGCTTTCAGGATATTTCTGTACATATGCGAGTGCCAGGAAACCACCAAAGGAATGACCAAGTACAGACCATTTTTCGATCCCCAGTTCTTCCTTAAGTGCTTCACAGTCTTCTATCAAATCGTCAAAGCCAAAAGCTTCCCCTTCCATGATTGCTTCTGAACGGCATACGCCCCTCTGGTCGATGGCGACAAGAAAGAGGCTGTCGGCTAAGCGTTCACGCTGATGGAAAGTAAAGTCATAACAGCTTTCCCCAGGTCCGCCGTGTAAATAAAGCAGTGCAGGGTGAAGATTTGAGCCGTATGTTTCGACATGAATTCCCTTACCTCGGACTTTCATGATGTTTGCTTTCATAGTACATAGCTCCTTTTCGATATATTCGTAGATAGCAAGGAACAATTGCTGGATACTTAGTATGTTCGAAATCATTTATTTGAAAATTTGTTTCAACCTGCCTTCTCCGTCTTTCACCTCCACGCAGCCGTATGATCCATTGATGAAGGTCAGCTGAGGGGGCTGATGCCCACAATCGATATCGTAAAGGACGGGAATGTTTAATTCTTCCTGGAGCTCTGCATACACATCCTCAACTGTGTAATCCCCAACCGTATGATTGGCTGCACTTCTTCCGAACATGATCCCCGAAGCCTGGTCGAACCAACCTGCGAGCTTCATTTGTACCAGCGTCCTCCTGAGATCCGCACTCGATAACTCACAATTCTCTAAGTACCAAAGAATTCTTTCGTTATCCGTATGGATGTTCACAAAATCCTCTATATCCCCGTATGGAGTGCCGATCAGATGCCGGATGACATCGATGCAGCCGCCTAGCAGTCTTCCCTCTACTTGAACAGCTGAATCCCCGACCGCTTTCCAATGAGTTGGTTCGGTTAAATGAAATACAACGGGTGAAGGACTTTCATGGTCCCACGCTTTTTGAAACTGCGGGGAAGAATATTGTGTAACGGAAGCGCCTTCCTTTGTAGAAAGGACATTCTCCCATTCTGCCGTCGTCTGGTCACTATGCTCCCCTCTCAGATCGACGAGATTCGTTCCGTGGGCAGTGATGGCGATCCCTGTTTTTAATGTGACTGCAAGCAATAGCACACTAATATCAGAATATCCCAGGATCCATTTAGGCTTAATAAGATCAAAATCGATGTGGTCCAATATTTCAACGAGCAGCTGACCGCCCCATGGCGGAATAATCAAAGATATATTGTCATCCTGAAGCATGTGATTTAACTCGGCTGCCCTCTTATTTGCGGGTGCTGATTTTGCCTTTCTTTGAGTCCACACCGTTTCTCCGCATTTGATTTCATATCCCTTTTTCTCCATAGAGAGGATGGCTTCCTTAAGGATGCCATGCAATTCATCCGGCACGCCCGAAGAGGGGGCGGTAACACCGACCATTGCATCTTTTTTTAATATTGGATAAGTGATCATGTGATTTCCTCCCCAGACAATTTAGACTATTCTAACAGAACACACTTTCTATAACAAGAATTTTTTACCATTTATGATGTTTGAATTCCATTTGAACAGCCCGTTATGGGATGTTGAGGCGAATGTATGGTAAAATAATTTAGTTGTCTATCAATGGCTTTATGGAGGTACAGAATTGAAAAAGAAAAGTATGAAGCAAAGCTTGTCGGTTGTCATGTTATCTCTACTTGCCATGTCTTCCGTTCAACAAACGGCTCACGGAAAAACAAAACCTGACATCCATGCTGATGCTGCAATCCTGGTGGAAGCAGATACTGGAAAGATCGTTTACAGTGAACATGAAGATGAGATGCTGGGGATTGCCAGCATGACGAAAATGATGACTGAATATCTTGTGTTAGAAGCCATCGAAGAAGGAAAAATCAATTGGGAGCAAAAGTATAAAGTGAGCGAGAAAGTCTATCAGCTCGCCAATGCCCCCGGACTAAGCAATGTCCCCTTAAGAGCCGGTGAAGAGTATACGGTGAGAGAATTATATGACGCCATGGTCATTAAATCGGGGAACGGTGCCGCAATCGCCCTCTCTGAAGTGGTGGCAGGTTCCGAAGGGGAATTTGTCAAGAAGATGAATCGGAAAGCAGAGGAACTGGGATTTGAGCATTATCAGTTTGTGAATGCGTCAGGTCTGAGTAATTACGATATGCTCGGGATGTTCCCCGAAGGGACAAAAGTGACTGATGAAAACATGGTGTCGGCGGAAGATATGGCCACACTGGCCTATTATCTCATCCATGACTTCCCTGAAGTACTCGAGACGTCCAGCTTGTCTTCAAAGGTATTCAGGCCGGGAACGAATGAAGAACTGGTGATGAAAAACACGAACGGTCTCTTAAAAGGGAAATCCTATTATTATCAGGGAGCAGACGGCCTGAAAACGGGCACGACCCCATTTGCAGGCTCGACTTTCACCGGGACGGCCATGCGGGATGGCGTCCGGTATATTTCCGTCATATTGGATGCCAAGGATGATGACGGGGAACCGAGCAGCCGGGAAAGATTTCTTCAAACGAAAGAGCTGCTTGATTATGGATTCAACGAGTTCAAAACCGTCAAGTATGGGTTGGAATCTCTTGATAAAAATAATCATAAACTGCCGGTACCGGACGGGGTGAAGCAGGAAATAAGCTTGAAAGTAGACAAGCCTCTTTCCATCAGGCTTGGAAAACAGGAGGCAGCCAGCGTCAAAACGAATCTGAAAATGGATCCTGACAAAGTCGATGAAGAAGGCTCGCTAAAAGCACCGATAGAAAAAGGTGAAAAAATCGGGGAACTGGTCATCGACATTCCGGTGGCGGAAGAATACATTTTTGATAAAAAAGAAACTTCATATAAGTTGGATGTCTACGCTGCAGAAACAGTAGAAAAAGCAAGCTGGTTCGTTCGCAGTGCCCGTGGAATCCAGGATTTCTTCGAGAATATATTTTAAACCCCCGTATAAATATGATTTACCATGATTTCCGGTTGCTTTTCTTACCTTTTCGTGTCAAGCTTACTAAGTTAGAGGATTTAGAAAGAAGGTGGCATAATGATCG
Source organism: Bacillus sp. KH172YL63 (assembly GCF_011398925.1). Lineage (NCBI taxonomy): Bacteria > Bacillati > Bacillota > Bacilli > Caryophanales > Bacillaceae > Bacillus > Bacillus sp. KH172YL63. The sequence continues at coordinate 1,920,520 of NZ_AP022842.1, read as the reverse complement.
AAGTAAAAATTTCATCTCTCAGCGATGGTGACTTGAATCGCGGCGTTTTTGCTAAAAGAGATATTGCAAAAGGTGAGCTGGTTCATGAAGCACCAGTCATCCCTTATCCAAATGAAGAGCATGAACATATCGAGAAGACTTTCCTGGCGGATTATGTATTCGAATATGGAATCAACCACACCGCCCTTTTACTAGGATACGGCATGCTGTTTAACCACTCATATACACCGAATACGGTTTATGACATTAATTTTGACAACCACACTTTCGACTTTTATGCATACACAGACATCAAAGCCGGCGAAGAGTTGCTCATTAACTATAATGGAGAAGTGGATAATGACGAGCCACTTTGGTTCAATAAAGATAAAAACGAGGAAGAATAATTCGTTCAGATAAAAAGCGCTGAGGGAATGACCGCACAAGAAAGGGAGGAGTGTTGACAATACAACACTCCTCCCTTTTATGTTCCCCTGCTTTTCTTCCGGTATATGACACATACGAGATCAGGTTGGTTCCACGCGGATAACACTTCTTCAACCGACAGGAGCTGCCAAGGATTGAACATTGTCTGTCCATGCTTGTTAAAGACATAATCAGGGGTAAGGACGTATGCTGCATGCACCGCTGTCCTGTCTTGAGTGTACCAGACCAGGACATCCCCTCGCCTTGGGTGCTTCGAATCGGTTGAATGATAGCCTTCGTTATGAAGTATTCCCATAAATTCTACGCTCATCATCCATTGATCCTTATATGTACGGTTGCCGGATAGTGCTGTTGCAACAGCGGCCAAGCAGTTAGGTCCATTCTCGAGGGGGAATGCATCAATCATATCCCGAAGATGAGGGGTGGCCAGGAAAATCTCATTCACATCTTCTTCAGACATTGTTGCCTTACGTGACCTGTCCTTTATCCACATTGCGCAATAGTTTAACAGAAACGAGTGTTGGGCCCTCTTAGGAAGCGATTCCCACAGCAGGCGGTGCAGGAGGATGACTTCTTCCCCTGAATCGAGGATCGTGACCGGTGTATCCAGCCTTTCGGTACCGAGCCATTCATAAAGCTCATCTTTTTTGAAGACCAGCCCCCTGCCCAGCTCCCACTGCTTCTTTAGGATTTGATCCTTCAGTTCCTGCTGTAACACTGCAAAGCTCTCCGGCTCCATCTTAGTGAAGAAGCGGGCCCTTTCACTTATTGCCCACGTGCAATATGAAGTACGGATATCAAGAGGCACATCCCGCAGGTAATCAAGAGATGCTGTCTCCTCCATTGCGCCGATCCCCTCGATTTCCTCATCAAAATAAAACCACTCCACCTCAGGGACCAGCCTCTCCCCCCAAGAGCGCAAAACCTCCTCACCTACCCGATAACCATGTATATCCAAACCGAACATCCCCTCTATAAGACTTGGAGGGACGGACCTCGAGAAATGATATGCTTCCCGGAAAGAATCCTGCAAACAGCAGGTTCAATTTGCGAAAGGTACCTTTTTTCGAGGTCCGTCCCTCCAGCTTCGCTCCAAATTTGTGTAAAAAAATAACAGGCGACTAAGCCTGTTATTTCATTTGTCACTGAATGATTTCTTCTCTTTTTTCTTCAAGTATTTCCACTTTGATGGTACGTACGCGGCGGTTATCGACTTCTTCTACGCTGACTTTTAAGTTTTCGTAATCGAAGCTGTCCCCTTCTGAAGGCAGGTCTTCAAAGCTTTCGACGACCCAACCGCCAAGTGTATGGTACGAACTTTCAGGTTCCGGTACGTCAAGTAGTTCAGTGAATTCGTCCAACTGATATTGAGAATCGAATGTGTACTCCTTATCACTGATCTTTTTCATCGAATGGGTTTTTTCATCTTGTTCATCCCAAATTTCACCGACGATTTCTTCCAGGATATCCTCAAGGGTGATGATTCCTGTCGTCCCCCCAAATTCATCTACCACAATGGCCATATGCACATTGTTCTTTTGAAGTTTTGTGAGCAGAGATGAAATCTTTGCAGATTCGAAGATGAACATCGGTTCACGGATCAATTCCCGGACGTTCACTTCACCAAATTTAATCAAGTGAGTGAAAAACTCCTTCTCAGAAAGAATTCCGATAATATTGTCGATATGGTCTTCATATACCGGAATACGGGAAAATCGTTCTTCGAAGAACATTTCTTTGATTTCTTCGATCGATTGATTGACCTCTACGGCCTTCACATCTATACGGGGAGTCAGGACCTCTGTTGCAAGGATTTCGTCAAAGTCCATCGAACGATGGATCAGTTCTCTTTCCTCTTTATCTATGACTCCTTCTTCTTCACTAATATCAAGCATTACTTTTAGCTCTTCCTCTGTCACAGACGGCATCTCGAAATCTTTTGAGAAGAATTTCGAAACAAGCTCTTTCAGTTTAATGAAGAAAAAGTTGATCGGCGTCAAAAGCTTGATCAAGAAAAACAGCACGCCGGATATGATCAGGGAATAGGATTCTGCATTTTCCTTTGCCAATGATTTAGGCAGGATCTCCCCAAAAATGAGGATCAGCAACGTCATGACAAATGTGCTGATGACAAGCCCCGTATTTCCTCCAAAAATATCTGTCGCAAGCTTTGCTGAAATACTCGCTGCCGCGATGTTCACAATATTGTTACCTACCAATATCGTGGACAGGGCTTTATCAAAGTTTTCAGCAATGTAATGCGCTTTTACGCTTCCTCTTCTTCCTTCACTCAAAAAATTCTTCAGCCTGATTTTATTCACGCTGGAATAAGCGGTTTCCGCTGATGAGAAAAAGGCGGATAAAAGTATCAATGCCCCTAGTAATACTAATGAATTCAGTGGTATATCGTCCAAAAAAAAGTCACTCTCCTGTAGTTGATTATCTATTATGCTGGCTAACCAGAAAAAACCATTAATGTCTGAAATAAGGCCAGGGCCTGCGGCGATACCTGTTTGATCATGCGTTTTCTCTCGTCTTCTCCGAGCGTATCCATCGCCTGAAGGACTTCATGTAATTCATCGTGCAGATGATTCATTTCGTTCCGGATATGATTCACTTGCTTTTCAAGTACGGATTGATCCACCTTTTCAGACTTCATCAGCACCAACCGGTCTTTGATTTCGCTGAGTGTCATATTCATCTGCTGACACTGTTCAATCAGCTTCAAGTCATCAAGGGCGTCTTCTTGATAATACCGGTAATTATTCCGGGAACGGTCGCATGTCAACAGTCCCATTTTCGTATAATAATCAATCGTCCGCTTGGACACTTGACTGCAAGTCGCAAGTTCCCCTATTCGATACAATTTCCCAAGCATATCACCTCTAGAGTAGTATACTGCATTTCACGGTAACCGTACAGTTAAACGTTATGGTTTTTCGCAACTGCCGGGGGACGGACCTCCAAAATTGTCACAATTCTGTACGGGCATCCCGCTATCAAAGGTTTCTTTTCGAAAACATCAGCCATTTTGGAGGTCCGTCCCTAAGGCGTCAACCTGAAGGATGAACGGTCACCTTTGGCCATTTTTTCTGCCAATCCTTTTTCTTCAGCCTATCTTCATAGATCGTCATCAGTGCCGATTTATCTATAAATGGCGGTGTTGGTTTAATTTGCAGAGCAAGTAAATCATCGACTCCCCACGGAGCTTCCATGACTACTTTTCCGTTATCATTCAATGTCACAGCAACTGCGGTCGCGGTTTCAGGGAAGCGTGAAACCGCATCGATTGAGGATGCGTATGGGTTTTCCCCATTCTTCTTATGCATCCTTGCCTGGTTCTTGACCGACCAGAGTTCGCCTGGCATCATCCTGTCTAATTTCTGCTGAAGTGATTTTTCAATTTCTTCGCTTGTATTCACACGATCAAAATAGATGACATCAATATCCGGTAATCTACTCCTACTCGGAAAATCATGCAGGACATCCCACACTTTTGTTCTGATAAACCCTGCACAAACCCACCAGTCAGGCAAGTCTAATTTATGGGCCGTCTTTAAGATCCCCATCATCCAGGGATCGTTTTGGATCAATTCGAGAATATCATGTTCAGTTGAAATCATGTTTTTCCTCCCCTCACCTGCACCCACTTATTTATGTATTTACACTAATTAACAAGATCATTTTACCATATCCCCCTTGACTAAATAGAAAAGAGAGCAGTGCCCGATCACACTGCTCACTCCTCTTTCAAGTAATAAAATTTAGGATGGGGATGGGACAAGAAATCATGATGGGAAATCGTCCACCCGTATGCACCTGCAAGGGAAAAGACGATTAAATCCCCCACCATCAGGGACTCCACATACTGTCTCCTTATCAAGACATCATTAGGTGTACAGAGTTCTCCTGCGACTGTCACCGCTTCATCCTTCAGTTGCGGCCGCGGGAGGGGATCATCGAACCATTCCTCCACCGGGTAAATCGTGTGGGGATGCGTGATTTTCCAGGCTGCAGGTAAGCGCAGATGATGCGTCCCTCCCCTGAGCAGGGCAAAATGCTCCCCATGATTACTCTTCAGGTCCATCACTTCAGAAACATAGTACCCGCATTCTGCGACAAGGTACCGCCCAAGTTCCAAGACGAGCTGTATACCGTCTGCATTAAAGGATTGCTCCAATTCATGCAAGCCTTTGCTGAACGCTCCCCATTCAAATGGGACACCAGGATCATCATAATTCACCCCGATCCCTCCGCCTGCGTTCAGAACGGATGCAGAGAGTGCGAAATCCTTCTTCCACTCAAGCATGTTCTTCTTGCAATACTGGATGAATCCCAGATGATCGTCTGCATCCAGATTATTGCTCATTGCATGAAAATGAAACCCTTCCACTTTTACAAATGGAAATTGAGAAAGTCCGTCCAACAATGCCGGTATCCCCTCTTCCTCTATCCCGAACTGGGTCGGCACCCCGGCCATCCTGTGGGAGCTCATCGCGACCTGGTATGTACTATTTACCCTGATGAGAACCGGCAGCTTCTTTCCATACCGGGATCCCAGGCGGTTCAAACGGTGCAGGTCCCGCTCGCTTTCAATATTCATCGCCTTCAGGGTTCCCTCAGCGAGATAGGACATTTCCTTGTCTTTTTTGGCGGGAGCCCCGAAAAAGATCGGCTTGTTGGAGAGTTTGTTTATCAACATCACTTCTCCTTCTGATGCAGTATCAAATCCATCGACGAACGCTTCTAGAGTCTGTATGATGTTTTCGTCTGGGTTTGCTTTTACTGCATAAAACAGCGAGCAGTAAGAAGGTAAAGATGTCTTCACTTTCTCCATGTGTTGCTTCAATGCGCCTATGTCATATACATATGCACATATTGGTTCTGTTCGTTTCTTTAAGAGAGATGGAATCCACTCTGTTACGGTCTGTGAGATCATATTTTACTCCTTCCATAATGTGCGGTTCCCCCGCACTACCATCAATGTGAAAAGGATTGTCCCGATGCCCATTGACATCCCGGCAGCGTATGCATCAACAGTACTTGCAATGAATCCGATACCAATGGCGCCAAGCGGGATATATCCCCGGTCCATCAACGCGATGCTAAGGACCCTTCCCCTGAACTCGTCCGATACTTTTGTTTGAATAAGGATCCTGCTCAATGTCCGGTAATACTGACTGACGAATCCAACAATGAACATCATGCCCAATGCTGCTATGTATACAGAGCTATAAACGATGAAAAGGATGAGGCTCGTCCCGAATAAAAGGGAAGAAAGAATCAGCCATCTCCCTCCTGCAGCCGGCCTGCGATAGGTGAGGATTCCGGTTGCAACAATCGCTCCGGCAGATGATGTGGATAGCAATAATCCAAATCCTGCCGGTCCGAGTCCCATCAACTGTTCTGAAAAAACGGGGAGCATGGTCGTATAAGGAAATCCGAAAATCATCGGCCCGATTGCAATGAGTAAAATACCCATGATTCCCGGCTGAGTTTTGATATAACGGAGTGTATCCTGAAACGACTGCTTGTTCGACTGGTTCTTCTCTTTCACTTGCCCTTGAAGTTTCGGCAGCGAAAGAAGGGAGATCATTACGAAAAGTGTGCCGAACGATACGCCCATCATCACACTTCCAGCCGTAAAATAGCCAAGTAGCACGCCGGCCAAACCAGGTCCGATCATCCTCGCCACATTGATGCACGTAGTCTGAAGTGTGATGGCACTGCCAAGCATGACAGAAGGAACAATATCTGATAAATATGCATTCCTGATCGGCACCTCATAGCTCATCAGAACAGATCGAAATGTAATCAACATGAGCAGTCCATAAAACGACGCCTCCTCACTGATCAGGAGGGCGATGCCAATCGTAGATAGGAACATTCCGCCATACAGGAAAAACAGGAGATTCCTCCGACTGTGCTTATCAGCGACATGCCCTGCAGACATGGAAAAGATAAAAACGGGCAAAAGCCTGCATGCATTGACGAATCCTAAAGCGAGAGCCGAATGGGTCCATTCGTACACAACCCAGTTAAGAATGGTGAGGTCCATCCAGTCAGTGGACCTGACAAAGAAACTGCCATATAAAAATCGACGGAAAGACGGAGACTTTAATGCCAGCTGCTGTGATGCGGTGGAAAGGCTCACTTTGTATCCGCTTCTTTGCTTAAAGGATTTGGCACGGGAGAATAAAGATAACCTGATGACGGCATCATTCTCATCTTTGTCAATGCTTTGTGACTTACCTCCCCTTGGTAGATATATGCCCGATCTTCCTCTACATTCAAAGGAACCGTCATAGAAAGGGAACTGAAAATCTGTTCACAGTCATCCCTTACAATTTGCCAAAACTCACTCTCATTCACACCTGTTTCCTCAACCAACAACCGGATGATTTCTCCGAGATGGCTTTGAAAAAATGTATAATGTGCCTTCGCATACATCTCGTCCTTCTTGTTGGTCATCGTGATACTGCCGGGATAAAACGCCGGGAATATTCCCTGTGCTTCCAGACGGGGCTTGTATATCCGTGCTCCCCCCCAATCCCTGAAGTAAAAGCGGACCGGTTTACCATTTTTGAATACCGGGACACTATTTTGCAAATGACTTTCAAGTGCAACACCATATTTGGTCAACAGGGTAAGTACCCCGGGTAATGTAATAGATACATAGTCTTTGAAAAATAGTTTGGCACCCTCCCTGTTTGGCACTCCCCGATGATGACAATACTCATCGAGCAGTTCAGCGAGGATCGTCTTTTCTGAAAATGGGGAAATGGCATACAAACTGTTTCCGGTTACCATCACTTCATGTTCCAGTTCATCTTCCCGGTTTTCTCTGATGACCACCGTCAGGTTTCTCCTTTGTTCATTTCGTTCAGACTTAAATGTATACCCCGCAATTTCATTTAAAGGAAGGAAGTTTGAAAGGGCCGGTTCTCTTTCTAATATGATATCCATCATATCCGTGAACACGGTGCTGTTCAATGCGGTTTGACTAGAGATCGACCTCACAGTTGAAGTCATTTGGCTGTTCACCGCAAGCTTGATGAAACGGTCCGGACGGTTGGCAGGAATCACGGTTCTGAAAGATGATGTGGCACCACATTGGACGCAAAGGGCATCAATAGGTATGACGATCCCTTTCTTGATCTCATCACGATAAAGAGAATGCAGTGCGTGCTGATACTGCCATTCATGAACAGGCAGCAGTTGATATCCGCGGGGATCAATCCCTCTTTCTATCATGAATGATTCATATTGAGGCATGATGCTGCTAAAAGTTCCCTCTATGATTCCGCTTTCGATTTCAGTGTTTTCCATATATTCTTTATCCACTGCCACGAAACAAATATCAAAATGCTGATGGAATTCTGGAGAGTATCGAAGCACATCCCCTGGGGACATACCCGTTTTCGTTTTTGAGCCAGGATGAAGATGATGCCCTTCAAGGCTCAGCTGTTCGAAGAAAGCGAGGGGACTCCATGTTGATTGTTCCCCCTTTTTGATACGGATATAGTCAAGAGTTGACCGTATCGAGCGTCCGTTGCTATCCTTCTTCAATTCTTCTTTCCAGAATGAATGTGCAGCATATCCCAACGTTTGATTGGCTGTTCCATTGTCCAGTTCATCAGCGAGCCCCTGCCCTGCTTCTGATAGACCAAGCAGTGATAGAAGCTCATTTGCCGTGTTGACGATACGGTGTGAATCCTGTGAAATCACCAGGATATCCCCGGCAAGCGTGACACGCTGGAAGGCAAGTTCATCTTTGATAGGAAACAGGATCACATACTCACCGAAAGACTTCATCCTATATGAAATCCCTTCTTTTAAATTTAGACTTTGAAGCTGATGAAGAAACGGCTCCCATTTTTTATACACCTTCAGCAGACTGGTTACGTACACGGACCCAATTTTCTTCAATTGAACCGAATCTGAATACAGCGATTGAACATCTTCTCTCAGTAGAGAAGCAGCAAGCTTATGAAGAATCGCCATTCTCCCTGTCTTTATGTGTGCCCGAAAGTGACCTACCAAGTGGGGCTGATTCTCTTCCAAATAGTTCAAACACCGCTTTTCTTCTTCCAGCAGATGGTCGGTTGATTGGGGATGATTATAGAGTGACAATAGAATTCTCCTTTCCTGAATGAATCAATGGATTCGGTGCAAAAACATAAGCATTATCCGTGAACGCGTCTGATAACCTCATTTTGATCAGCGATTTTAAATAAGTATGGGGACCGAATAATGCTTCTTCAACATGGATGGCAGCATCTCGATGTGCTTCCTCTGCTTTCAGTTCCTCCAGCGTATCTTCTATGACAACAGATACCTTTTTCCACATAAGGTTTTCTTCTATGCCCAGCTCTTTTGCAATACTCACAATCATTTCTCCAAGATGATTATGCAGGACTGCGTGTGAAAACATTTTATAGAGGTCAACCGGGTCTTCGGTGAGCAGATTAGTATCATTGCTGATTCTTCCCGGTTCGATATAGGGACGGAGACGCTCTGCCATTATCCTTATCCCTCCGTTATCCCGCACTAGTAATTTCTTCGGTACTCCATTTTCGAATCGTACCAGTGCGTTTTGAAGATGGGCCTCCATGCTGATGCCGTATTTTACAATCAAATGCAGCAGACCAGGGATGAGTGTTCGTGCATAATCCTGAATGAAATCCACACCTGCGATTTCCGTAGTCACGTCTTTGGCTTTTGCCCAGATTTGTATGATTTCACTAACAAGGATTTCCCCTGATACAGGGGAAGTATTGATCAAAGCAGCCCCCGGGACAGCAATTTCATTTTCCGCTAAGTCTGCTTCCGGATTCTCCCTGATGAGGGCAGACAGGTTTTTCGACAGAGGCAGGGAGTCGTCGCTCCTTTGAGCGTGATAATGTCCCCCGCACCGTTCTGATAAAAATGTGATGGTCTCTTTAATGGCACCGTCGTGATTTGAAATCGTCTGCAGCAGCTCTGAAAGAACAGGCCCATTCCAGACAGATGTGGGAGATACAATTCTTTTCGCGCTGGTCATTTGTACGTTCAGCGCCGTTTTGACGTGATGCTTCATTCTGCTCCCCGGTGCCAATGACCGAAATGAGATGAGCGGATGATACGGAAGGTCCAATGGAACCGGGATGAGCAGCCCTGATTTTATCTCTTCCTGAAAATGAGAAGTAATGGTGTGTTCGTACTGCCATGGATGAACGGGAATTACTTCGTATTCACCGAAAGCTTTACCCAACTTCATGACGCTTTCCCGGACCGCTTCTTTTAATCCTGAATGTTCCTGGAATAATATTTCCGCCATGGTTTTGCCATCATTCATATAGGTCATTCTCGATATGCTTTTATGGATTGCAAGGGGGATAAGATTGACCTCTTTCCTCCATTCAGGTGCATAGCTGATAACTTCAGTCGCTGATAAACCGATTCTTGTCTTAGAGCATGGGTGAAGCGTATGCCCTTCGATGACCATTTGTTCCAAAAAGACTAAAGGACTGAAAGAAGGATCAGAGGTTTGTGCTTCCTGCAAATAAGTCAGAGTATCATTGCCGAAATGACTTTTCCTTTGTTCTCCTGCCGTTAAAGCCAATGCGTCATTTCTGACAGAGTTGTCAAGCTCCTCCGACAGCTGCTTTACGCCTGCATTTGCAGCTTTTCCCCTGAACAACTCATTGACCAAATCTTTTGGGGTTTCGATCACGCTCCTGCCGTTTTCCGTTTGGATGGTGATTGGTCCATCGATATCGATGTGCCCGAGTATGTAAGTATGTTTTACCGGAATGCTGACAGTCCGGTCATGGCTTGTGTTTATGTAAAAGATTTTTCCTGATTCATTTTGCATCCACGAATAGGGGACTATTTTTTCACGAAGAATCGCCTGTATCAATTTGTGAAGAATCCGTTTCTCTGAACGAGGCAGGAGCTCTTCCAGACTCGCCTGAACATTGTGATCCTGGATCAAAAGTAAATCGGGATTTTCGACTGTGTTCAATATATTGAAACCTCCTTTTAAATGATAATTATTTTCAATTGAAATCATAAGTGAAAATGATTATCAATGTCAACGATGGCGGGATAAATAAGGAAATAGTCCTTGCTGCTACAGAAAGAACACTTCCCATATGCTGCCCTTCACCATATGAGGTTGGGAGAGGATATAGAACCAAAAAAAGCGCAATCTTTAACGTGAAAGATTGCGCTTTGATTTATTCATTTTCAGTTTCTGGATCAGCCGTATCTTCCAATTGATCCGCATTCCGTACTTTTTCTTCAGTGGATGAATTATAATACCCTTCTTTGTCATACTTCTTTTTCAATTCGAAGTATTTGTCCATTGCACGTTTGGCTATGTCTTTATTCACATAAGGATCTATGTCCTGATGAGAGTATGGCAGCACCACTGAGAACGCAATTTCCGGGTTATCAAATGGAGCGTAGCCAATTAACGTGGTGTTATACGTTTCATACTGTCTCTTTTCTTCCGGACTGTAGTAAAATGCTTGAGCGGTTCCGGATTTAGCGGCTGCATTATATGGCGCAGCACTAAAAATTTTCGCTGTACCATTGCTCCCATGTGTGACTCTATAAAAGCCCTGCTGTACCCGATGTATCTGGTTGTCAGTTGCGTCAATACGGTTGAGGACTTGAGATTCATTTTCATACAAAAGGGGGCCCACCTTCCCCCTTTCTTGACTAGGTTCACGGATTTCTTTCATGATATGTGGTTTCATTCGATATCCACCATTTGCAATGGTAGATGCGTATTGAACAAGTTGCATAGGGGTATATAAATCATATTGTCCTATTGCAAAATCCAGTAGTTTTCCTGGTATCCTTTCTGTTCCTTTTAACCCCTCTACTTCTCCTGGCAGGTCTATGCCAGTTTTAACTCCTAAACCAAACTGACTATAATAATTCCTCATAGTATCAAAGGCTTCAGTATCAATGTCCATTGGTTGATTTGGGCGATATGTTGCGTTTGCAATTTTAATCGCTGTTTTAAACATGTACCCATTGGATGATATTTCTAAAGCTTCAACATCTGAGAAGTATTTTGAGTAATTAAACCAGGATTTTTTTTGTGGAGTGTTTTTTATTTTAATAGGTTCATCATATAAAACTTCTCCAACACTCAACGCCCCCGTCATATACCCCGTCAACACCGTAGCACCCTTAACAGCAGATCCCACCCCGTATTCTGAAGTATAGGTGCCGAGTGCATAATCCTGAAGCTCGGTCTTACCGTCGGCGTTCTTCCCGTACTTCTTTCCGACCATTGAGAGGATCTCCCCTGTATGGGGATCCATCATCACGACGAAGGCACGGTCGAGGAAAGGTGACTGCCAGTACTTGGACGCCTGCCTGCTCAGTTCCTCTTCCACGATTTTCTCGATTTCTTTTTGAAGTTCCAGGTCGATTGTGAGAACGACGTCCTTTCCACTATGCCCTTCACTTACAAGCTTTGTATCCAGGACGCTTCCGTTTTTCGTGATGAATTCGATTTCTTCTTTTTGACCTTTAAGGACATTTTCATATTCCGATTCGAAATAGCTTGTCCCGACCCGGTCATTCAGTGCATATCCCTGTGCTTTATATTCGTTCACCAGTTCGCTCGGAAGTCCCTGCTGCGACGTCGACACCCTCCCAAGAATTGTCCTGAGGGTACTGGCGTTCACATATTTCCTTTCCCAGTCTGTGGTGACGTTCACACCGGGAAGCTCTGATAATCGTTCGTTCACCCGGGCCATTTCCTCCATGGAAACATCCCTATTTTTTACAATTTGAGGACTGAGGGCATATCCGGTATTGAATTCACGGAATATCGCCAGCACTTCCTCCTCCTGCTTGGAAAAGGAATGAATATCCTGATCTGTGATACGATCCAGCTGCATTTGATAAATCTTCTTGTTCCTGTCATCATCAGAAAGATCTTCATTGTTTTCCAATTTCTTTATTTCTTCCTTGGAAACCAGTTTTTCTGCAGCATCTTGATGAGTAAGGAGCCAGAAATCCTTCCTGTCACGGTCGGTGATTTTACCGGTGTCCATTTCTATCAACTCAGCCAGGCTCTTAGCTACTTTCAGCATTTCTTCAGATTTTGTGGTCTGTGTTCTTGTGTATGTAATCGCATTTAATGGGACATTGTCGACAATCACATTGCGATTGCGGTCATAAATTTTCCCCCGCGGCGGTGTACCATTATGGGATTTAACGTTCTCCGTACGCGACACTTCTGCTTCATAATGGTTCCCCTGCACGATTTGAACAATTCCCAGACGAAGAATCAGAACCGAAAACAGAAAAAAGACCGTTATAAATAATAGATTCATCCTTAATGGGACATGGGTTTTTTTCTTTTTCTTCTTTTCCTTCAAATTGATTTACCCCTTTTAAACTTGTATTTTACCAAAATATGATAAGGTCCTCTTCTATTTTAAAGAAAAGACCACTCCATTTCTACCTCTTTATGGTGTAAATACCAATTATTTTACTTTTTTCGCTATTATGCGCGTGCGTCACGATCATCTTCTGCAAAAAATGTCGAAGAAGGAATATAGACAAAACGGCTGCGTTTCTTTTAGAATAAAATCGTATAAAAGACGAAGAAAAATGAAACCAAAGCTCTCCTTATTGCGTAGAATTGGTAACTAGATGATTGAGAGGTTGAATGACTGATATGTTTAGTAAACTGATGTGCAGATTCGGTATTGGGGCCACAAAAATTGATTTGGTGTTGAATAAGAACGAATTTCGTCCGGGCGACGTCATTAAGGGCGAATATGAATTGACCGGCGGACGGGTTGAGCAGAAATTAAAGAGGATCGAAACTGACCTTCTTCAATATGACGAGAATGTTGACCGCTTTTCTGTTCTTCATCACAATACCATTTTGAGCTCATCCACGATGAAAGCAAACGAACAGCGCACCATCCACTTTTCCTGCAGACTATCGGATTCATTTCCTCCAAGCAGTGAGTCGGTCTCTTATAAATTTGTCACCCGTCTCGTCTTTGATGACGGTGTCAACAGCGTCGACCATGATGAATTTCAGATTTTAGTATAATTTTTGCCTGGCGGATATGTCAGGATATATGATAAAAGCCAAGAATGCTGGATAACCAGTACTCTTGGCTTTTTAATTTAAGTATGGCATGTTCATTGTTTTCCCATAGAGAACCCATTAAACAACCGGCCTCCATGTGGATCCAGAACTGAGTCGACCAGTTGCACGATGGCCCTTTTATCATCCTTGGAATAAAATTGGTCGAAAGCGAATAAGAATCTCTCTGCAAACTTGTGATCATACTCCTTTAGCGCACGGAGAACCCATTTTCCCTGTCCGGTCCATCTTCGATTCGTACGAAGGACAAATTCATGGACGGATTCGGCAAGCAGGTTTGCGCTAAATAAACCTTCACCCCTGTCGGCAGCTCCGACAAAGTCGTCAAGTGCGTCCGTAAGGAAATATCTTTTCATTTCTAGGGTCTCCTTTGACCAAGGTGAAGGTCCGTCCCCCAACAGCTTATCTGCTTCTTCTTTGAGGATCGGGATGAGAGGGTGAGCGAGGATAGTGATCCCTTCTGCCACCATTCTTGGCAGGGAAGGTCTCCCCCCGCTCACAGTCTGTTTGAAAATATTGCCGGATTGTATGCTGGTTGTGAAAGAAGGCTTCAATTGGCCAGTCGTTCACGAAAAAGGATTCCCGGTATGCAGAAGACAGGGTGTCGTCTATGATGACGATATCAAGGTCAGAGGTGCTGGTTTCCTCTCCCCGTACGACACTCCCTGCAAGCAGAGCCCCCTGGCAGTCAGGAAAATGATTCTTTAAAAAATCTTTTGCAGCTTGTACCGGTGGACGCCTTGTCATGTTATTATCCTGCTTTCCATACTGATTTGATTTGTCTTTATTTACTATCCATGAACAGATGATGGAAATACTCAACATATTTCTTCTTTTCACATTTCCCCTATAGCATCAAAGGCTTCAATTCCAATATTCTCTTCACAATATAGTGGGGCTTTTCAATCAAAGGGGATGAATCAATCTGTTGGACCCACACCGTATCCATACCGATGGATATAGCGCCCAAAATATCTGCGTGATAATGATCACCCACAAATAACGTCCTGTTTGGAGATGCATTAAAACGGTGGAGTGCATGCCTGAAAATCCGTGGATCTGGTTTAGAAAAACCCACGTCTTCTGACACAACCACCGAATCAGCAGGGAAAAGCCCTGACAAACCGAGACGTCTGACTTTTTCATAGGCGTTGGACACCGTGCCGTTTGTAATGATTCCTATAAAAACGGATCTTTGAATGTCTGCCAAAAAATCATTGAGCTCCCTGTCTGGTTTGATTTGATCAAGGTAGGAGGCCTGAAAGGCTTTTACAAGCTGAAGTAACGCTTCCCCCTTCATTTCACCCCCGACATCACTCAATGTATTTTCCATCCTTACTCGTGATAACTCCTGATAATCCATCTGATTTCCTGCAAACTTGGGCCATAAAAGATGATGATGTCTTGTAAAAGCTGTCTGGAAATCAGAAGTGCTGATATCATCCAAATGTTCAAATTGCCTGATAGCAACTTCAAGTCCTTTTGAATAAGCTTGCACATGATCAAACAGTGTATCATCCAAATCAAACATCACAACATCATAGTCGTCAAGGGAAAGATTATTCATTCTTATACACTACCTTTTCAGTTCATTGGGAGACGTCCGGTGGCTCATTGAGCTTATACCACCCTGTCTGCACTTATCGGCCCGGATGATCAATATAATCCCATCCATGTAAGGAAGGCTACGCCTATGACCGTCGTTAATACCCCCGTAATAACAGCCATGACACCGATACGCTTTTGTTTCGTTTCGAGCATGACGGCCACCCCTACGACCAACGTAATAATGAAACCGAAGAGCAGTGAAGCATATGGATTTGTTGGTGCCAAAAGGTCATACCAATTCAACCAGTCCATAAAAGTCATCTCCTATTCAATCAGTGGAATATAAAAGCTGTGAAAGCACTAATTTTTCCTCAATGACATATAGCCGCTATCCTTTAGCTGTGATCCAGTGATGCCACGCTCTTCCAATAGAGCAAGTATTCTATCAAGACTGTCCGGGTCCCTGACGACGACATAATTTGTCTGAAGCCATATATTCTTCACTTTGATGCTCAGTTTATAAGCGTGATTGATTTTATCATCCAGCCCATATAGAGGGTGATACTTCATGATCTTCTCCACTTTATATTCCTTGATTCTTGTCCACGGAATGAATTTTCCGTTCACAATAAGTCCATCAGGCAAAATATAAAAATTCCCCCGGTGTTTAATGGTCGAGATCGACAGAATGAAGAGGTACAGCACGGTGGGGAGGATCTGGAGAATTTCCTCTGTTGTCAATACGAACCAGGTCAAACACACCACAGCTGCGATGATTGCTCTGCTCCCCCATTTCACCAATTGATACGACTTTGTTCTTTTCGATAATGGCTCCATTTCCTTATAGTTGATTGGAATAAGAATACTGTTCATTTCTTGTCTACTCGCAGGGTATATGGCCGTACCTGTCTTATCTGCTGCTTTTTTAAGGTTGATTCTGTGACGGATCAGATGGAATGCGCCGCACGAAACCAAGATGATGAAAATACCTTTCAGCCACATAAAGATCCCCCTTCCTTCAGAAGATTTCAAAGGAAACATATCCCCTTCTAGTTATACGTTGGAAAATGGAAGAAAGTTTCAATCACACTTTATCATTTTGCCAAAGATGCCTTGATGATAAAGCGGTGCTGCTTCACTTCAAAAAAACCTTTTTCCTGAATGAGCTGGTAAATCCTATACAGGCTGTCACGATATGCTTCAACCGAAAAATCAGGTATTTGCCACGGTATGGCTTTTATGTAATAGACGAGAGCACCGATATCATAGAATCGTTGACAGGAATACGCTCTATTGGAATATGAAACTTCAAAACCTTCTTTTTCCAACTCCTGTACGGCATACTCCAGGGTCCAATGTGTGTAATCTTCAGGAATGGGAACACCCAACGCAATGTTGATCCCGTTGCAATCATCCCCTCCGACCTGCTGGGTCAGGAATGTGCCTCCAGCCGATAATATCCGTTTCACTTCAGCCGGTGAATAAGATTCGTGCTTGTTGATAATCAGATCGAATTGATTATCTTCAAACGGCAGATGAAAATCTTCGTTGATTTCTTCCACCCTCACACCCAATGGTTCAAGGCGTTCCCTTGCAACTGGTACATTCGGTGGATACCCTTCTGTTGCACACACTGATGGTGGAAAAGGCTGCAGCATGGACAGAAGTTCGCCCCCACCCGTCCCCATGTCGAGCATTGAATCAGCATTCCTGATCAGTGGGATTGCCATGCTGCCATAAGACCATGGAATCATACCCGAGCCCATACGCCCTGTACCTGTAATATATGAAAAATCCCAGCCGGTAAATTCCTCTTCCACTTCTTTCAATAAATCTTCGAATAACTGAGTTGTCATGACGATTCCTCCCATAGTCAGCTTTCATTTTTCCAAAGTATACCATATTCAGACCACCATTGTCTTAAATTCACCCTAGGAAAAATTGCTAATCCCCGTTATGAAAGGGCTCACACGGGGTGGCAACAACTACCTGTTTCAAGAACCGCAGAAATATACTGTAATAGAGTTATGAAAACTATTAAACTTCTTTCCGTTTTGTTGTTCGCCACTTTAGTCTTTGGAATAGGCAGCCCATCTGCAGCAGGGAGCTACACTGTATCTCATGGTGACACGCTGTGGAAGATCGCCGTCAAACATCAGGTCGGTGTTTCTGAATTGATATCAGCAAACCCGCAAATCTCTAACCCAAATATGATTTACCCTGGTCAAAGCATCAACGTCCCTGGTGGAAATGGCATTGCCGACAATTATACGGCCGAGGTCGTGAAGCTGGTCAATCAGGAACGTTCAAAAGCCGGATTACCTCCCCTCAAGGAGAACTGGGAAGTATCACGTGTTGCCCGTTATAAATCGGAAGACATGATCGCGAAAAATTATTTCAGCCATACCTCTCCCACTTACGGATCACCTTTTCAAATGTTGAAGGATTTCGGCATTCACTACCAGTCCGCCGGTGAAAACATTGCAGCCGGTCAAAAAACGCCTGCAGCAGTGGTCGAAGCCTGGATGAACAGTGAAGGTCACCGAAAGAATATACTTTCCCCGACATACACCGAAATTGGTGTCGGCTATGTTAAAGGTGGATCTTACGGCCATTATTGGACACAGATGTTCATCAAGAAATAATTTCAGTTGAAAGAAGCGGACGACGAGCTGAGGCGAGGCCGTCCGCTTCTTTTCCTTTTTCCATTGAGAATTTATTCCTAAAATAAAAAAGATGCCATCGAGTGACACGATGACATCTTTTTCTTTATTCATCTATTAGAATGTGTGGGCTAAATCTTTTGCACGTGCGATGGCATTTTCTTTAATTTCCGCCGCTTTATCAGGCATTGCCGCATGGCCTTCAACGAATAGTCCTTCAAATGAAGGCACCCCGTAGAATTGCATCATAACTTCAAGGTAACGGTGTCCCATTTCCATCGCTGCTGCAGGACCTTCGGAGTAAATACCTCCCCGTGCCTGGATGTGAAGGGCTTTTTTGTCAGTCAGCAGTCCAACAGGACCTTGTTCTGTATATTTGAATGCCTTGCCGGCAACTGAAACTGAATCGATATAAGCTTTCATCACTGGAGGGAATGAGAAATTCCAGAACGGTGTCACAAAGATGAACTTATCAGCTGCAATAAACTGATCAGATAATTCATTCAGTCTGCCTACCTTCGCTTGTTCTTCTGCAGAAAGTTCCTCGAACCCTTTTCCTGATTGCAATTTCCCCCAGCCACTGAATACGTCTGCATCAATTTGCGGGATATTCTCCTTGTATAAATCAATGTTGATCACTTCGTGTGCCGGATTTGCTTCCTTGTATGTGTCAATGAATGCTTTCCCTACCGCCATGCTGTAGGATTGTGTATCATCATGCGGATGTGCCGTGATGTATAAAACTTTTGTCATGTTGAATCTTCCCTTTCTATTTTTAAATCTGTACGAAATACAGTGATGTAGTGAATATACCCATTCCATTTATCTTGAAACGATATAGTCTTAATTCAAGATTAATAATATAAGATATTAATGTCGAATACAAATTTAAAGGTTCTCGTTCAAAAAAATAAGAAATTAGTCCCTTATAAATGACTAATTCCTCCAATTATATTTAATCCGGATACAATTCCTGTAAAAAATTGACAGATTGAGTGATCAACTTTTTCAAAACCTCTTGATCGATGTCTGCCACTTTATTTATGTAAACACACGCTTTTCCGGATGTGTGCTTCCCCAGTTTTGCAAGCAGCGCCTCCCTTTGTGGATCACCGGTTGCAAAATACAGGCTGATCTTCGCTTTTCTCGGTGAAAAACCAACCAGCGGCGCATCGCCTTCATGACCCGTTTTATATTGATAGTGATATGCACCAAATCCGATGATGCTCGGGCCCCACATCTTCGCTTCATAGCCAGTTGTTTCAGTGAAGAGGTCCAATAACCGATAAGCGTCCTCCCGCTTTTTCGGGTTATCCACTTTTTCAATGAATTCAATGACCGAGTTGTCATTTTGTTTTGTCTTTAGTTCATACACTGCCCTTCTCCCCTTTCAGTCTCCTGTCTCCACATCATACTTCTATCTTCTTATCGTGAAATCCTGCATGTAGGTCATATAGCAGAGTGCTTTTGTAAACATTGTTGCTTATAAACAAGTGAGCATGCAACATGGTCATCTATGTGTCGTACAAATCTATAGGAAAAGAGCCTAAAAGAAAGAAGACTCAAACATAAAGCCTTCTCCGTATGAGCTCTTTATTTATTTTTTATTTCCTCAAGTAGGGAAATGATCCTTTCATTCTGCTCGATCATGGTTTGATTTTGTTTTCTAAACTTCGTAAAGTCATAAGAAAAGATTAACAAAAAAATTAATACGATGAAGATCATCCTGCAGCCTCCTTGCTTGATTGAAACACGAAATTAAATCTCCTCCAGCTTCCGTTTGAAATACACAATCTCTGGATCACCCTCATCAAGATTTTCGATGAAGCCGCTTCTCACATAACCGTTTCTTTGAAAAACGCGTTGCATGTTCTTATTGGACTCATTTGTAGAAGAGAAGATTTTCTCTGTCCCGGCAATCTCTTCAACATGCTTCAACAATAAAGAAGCATGCCCTTGCCTCCTATGTCCCGGTTCAACCACGATGAGGGAGATGAATGTCTGATCAAAGAAAGAAGTATGAAATAATAGAAATCCTGTTCCCGTGCCATCTTCCTTCACAACCAGACATTGCATTCGGTGGATGTGTTGAAGAATCTCTTCCTTCCGGCTTTCATTTCCGATCACGGCGCAGTCGATTTCAACCAGGGACAACAAATCGGACATCTGGGCATATGCTACATTCGCCATGGCGATTCACTCCTTTTTTCATGCAGTATGTCAGATTGTTTTGGTCATGAGCACATTCGTCACCACATATCCTGATTTTTCATACAATGCCCGGGCGATGGTATTATGACCGAATACATGAAGTGAGAATTTCGATATTCCTCTATCTTTCGCAAAACCTTCCAGGGATTGCAATGCCAGTTTCCCATATCCTTTTCCTCTTCTGTCGGAAGAGATTTTAATATCATAAATGAATATCTCATCTTTTTCTGGATTTGTATTGACCCAGAGTGACCCGATTTTTTCATCATCGTTTGTAACCAACGTGAACAGGTGATGATTTTCAGTCTGAAGCCCATGGGGTAACAGCTGATTGAATTCTTTGTCTGCCTGTTCCACTGACGTATCCTCTTGGAAGTTACCTGCTGTCGTCTTTTCTTCTGCATATTCCTTGATAGCAGTCTTAAGCCACACGGAATATGCTTCTTCTGTCATCGGTATTAATTGAATCATATGTTGTGTTCCTCCTTATTTGACCAGCGATTTCTGATCTCCTCCACCACCTGTTCAGGGTAATCCCAATGAAGGAGATGGGTTCCCTCTATCAATTTCACCCCTGCACCGGTCTTTTCCTGCAGGATGGCTGCAGATCTGTGACGTTTCTTCTCCAATGTCTGAGGCAAGGTAGCCCTTAGAAGTAATATGGAAGAATCGAGCTTATGATAGATATCCTCCGCTTCGTCTTTATACATGGCACGGACGATATGAGAGGCTGTCTCTCCGCGGGCATGCCAATAGTAGTGACCACGTTTCTCCAAATATAGATCCTTGGCCGCCTCAAGTTTCAAGTCGGACCAGGAAAGTGTTTCACTTTTTACCAGGGCGAGAAAGTCGTCCCATGACTTCCATTCCTGTTCAAAATCCGCCTCATAATAGGCAACTTCTTCTTCCATGGTTAGATCGGAATGACGTTTCCCCTGGTATCCACCGTCTATCATTATGTTATCCAGTACATGATGGGGAAACCTGGCTGTGAAAAAGAGGGCCACAAAACTCCCCCAAGAATGGGACAGAAAGAAAAAACGGGAGGTGCCGAGCTCCTCGACCACTCCATTCAACCAATCTGCCATCCCATTCATCTCATATTGCTCGCCAGAAGCGAAGGCCGCTGTTTTCCCGTGACCCGGGGCATCAACCGAGATGATCCTGAACTCATCTCTCAACCGTTCTGCCTGCTCTATAAAACTCAAAGATGTAGACCCCAGCCCGTGAAGGCAAAATATCACAGGGTGATCCGGGCTTCCCCATTCCGTTATATGTATGGACTGCTTGTTCATTTCAATGAAATACCGTTTCAATAAAAGAACTCCTTCCCCTTAGATATGATGACGGTTAAAATCATTCTCCTCCCCCGCCATCACTTCCGTCCCCTCCACTGTCAAAATGGTCGGCATATTCAGCTCCTCCGTCAGTTGGTCCAGTGTATCCACCGTCCCCATGACGATCATCCCGCCTTGCAGATCTTGCAAGTGAAATCGCCGCAAACACGAATGCTACCGGTAATACGATCATTAATAATATAAATCCTGTCATATCATCACCTCTTCTTAAGTTATACGTTTTGAGGTCGATTGAAGTTTCAGAGAATTCTAAATCCCCTTGCAATCAATAAAAAAAGACTGCAAAAGCAGCCTTTAATTATTAAAATCTCTCTATGAATCTACTTTCAGTCAACGATATCCGCTGCAAAGCTAGGCTTTGACAAACCGACTTCTTCATACACAGCAGCCATCTTCTCTTCAAATGATGCAAATTTTTCATCTGATTCTGCATATTCAGCGTCCGCTTCATCCGATAAGTTGGCAGCTCTTGTTTCATAGGATGATGATAGATCATCCAAAGCACCCTGGATCTCTTCCTTTTTAGAATCGAGCGCCGCTGGTACTTCAAGCGCTTTGACATCTTCCGCTACCTTTTTGGCTGCTGCCTCAGCGTCAGTTTTCAGCTTGGCGATTTCTTCTGCAGAAGGCTTATCCTCTTCTTTTGCTTTCGCTGTTTCAAATGCATAAATCGCTGAATCATTTGCGTTTACTGTGTCAATGACTTCCATTTGAAAGTCCAGTAGAGCTGTCTTCATTTCCCCTTCATCATTCTGAGCCGTTTCTTCCGTCGTTTCTTTCTCCATTTCCCCTTCTTCCTTACCTCCTTCATCGCTGCTGCATGCTGCAATGAATAAACTCATGGACAGTAATAGAAATGGCAACATCAATTTCTTCATAAATTTCTCCCCCTTTTGTTCGTCACTTCAATTACATATATTACCTTATAGGTGTTATTTTGTAAACAATTGGATATAAATTTGTATTATTTGTAAACAGATTTCAAAAGGGAGAAAAAGGTTTACATAATAAAGTTATAGTTACTATGGAGAGGTTATAAATTATGAATGATCATGCTCCTTAGAGATCACCTTGTTCTTTCACCTATCCCAAAGCGTATGGAACCTCTTATTTTGGACACGATGAATAGTGAAAAAACATGACAGAGGAGGTGGAACTTTTGGTGAAAAAAGAATGTTCCTGTGAACGGTGCACCTGTAAAACTAAAAAGGAATGCGATTGTCCATGCTGTTGTGAGAAATGAAAGAAACCCCTGAACCTTTTAACCGGTTCAGGGGTCTCTGTTTACACCCGTACTTTGCCTCCAACGATACTATCAAAATAGCGGACTGCCTTCATATCTTCATCAATCCATTGAGATTGATTCCAAGTGTGGCCGATGAAGATTTCAGCAATCTGCCTCCTTCTTTCTCCCCCCATTATACCGGCGTCTTTCAGTGCGAGAACGCTTTCAAAGATTTTAACCATCAGTACAGCAATCCGTTTTGCATGATATGTCTGGGCATCCTCATCTGAGGATGCTACTTTTCCAACCAGCTGCCGAAGTGTTTCAACCCCTGCTTTAACCGGAGTTGCATAAACGTTAAGATCTTCAGGGAGGTTGGCCAGTTCGTTCTTGATATATGCCAAAAAATATTCATGGGCACGATGTTTATTCATTAACCTCAATACTTCCAACCCTAAAATATTTGCGGTTCCTTCCCACACGGTTAATACTTGTGCGTCCCTGAGTAATCGGGGTAGGACAAAGTCTTCAATATATCCGTTGCCGCCGTGCATCTCGATCGCTTCGTGAGAAAAATGGATGGCCTGTTCTGCAGACTCCTTCTTCAATATCGCGATCAGCAGGCGGTTCAGGACAGCTTCTTCTTCCGTGGTCGGGGTTTCATCTGATATGACCCGGTCAAATAATGATACAAGATGAAAGACTGCACTCGTTTCTACTTCCTGTTTGGTAGCAAGGAGGGTCAAAGATTCCTGGATCATCGGATAATTGGTTAAAGGCTCACCGAATGCCTCACGGTAAAAAGCGTAATTCCTCGCTTCCATATACGCCCTTCTCATGATGCCGATCGACGCGACTGCATTGCATATCCGGGATAGGTTCAGGGCTTCCATCATGTAATAGATCCCTCGATTGGGTTCTCCGACAAGATAGGCTTCTGCTCCTTTGAATTCAACTTCCGCAGAAGGGACCGCCCGGACACCCAACTTATCTTTTAACCTCCTGATATGGATCCCATTCAATGAACCATCACCATTCCGCCATGGCACGGCAAATAAGCTGAGCCCCTTCGTCCCGTTTCCTGCTCCATCCATCCTTGCCAGCACCATCGCAACGCCGCACATGCCGGAATTTGAAGCAAAATATTTTTCACCCCACAATTGATACGTCTCGCCATTCAAAACGGCCCGGGTATCATTGGCACCGACATCTGATCCTCCCTGTCTCTCGGTCAGGAATGTCGCTCCTTCAAACAATTCTACGTCCCCGGTTGACAGAACATGAGGTAAGAATCTTTCCTTCACCTCATCCGAGGCATATTTTTCGAGCAGCAGTGCAGTGGCCATTGTCAGTGTCACCGGACAATAGAAACCGGGCTCTGTCTGGGACAACAAATACCCTTGAGCATAGGAGTAAAGATAATTACCTTTGCGTCCAAGCTCAGGGATCGGTTTATGAATGTAACCGACGATTCCTTCGTTATACGTTTGCTCAACCGTCTTCTTATACCCCTCATTCACCCAGATTTCTGAAATCTCTTCCCCCATCCGGTTATATTTAATGAGCCTAGGCTGACCTTCACGATCCGTGTGGGCAGCCCGCACATCGATTTCCCCTGCACATAGCGCACCAAATGAATCCAATCTTTGATCTGCCCAGTTGAAGAAGTCTTTAGGAAGTTTCTGTTTTAAAATGGACTGTAAGTGAACATCTTCTTTATAAAAGTTTTCAATGGTCCTCATCATCTGCAATCGAACTCCTCACTATTTGTTATCGTCACATTCGTGGAGGGATTCTTCCCCTTCCAATTTCCGGGCAAAATCATCTCTCAGTTCAATCAGTTCACGCCTCATGCCTTCCAGCTCCTGAATGAGATCGGTGACTTCCCCGATCCTTTTCGTTCCATATTCAATCGTTCGTTCCAACTGTTTACGTCCACTCCTGTCCTCATCAAACAGCAGGACCATCTCTTTGATTTCCTCCAGCGAAAAGCCAAACCTTTTCCCCCGGAAAATCAGTTTCAGCTTCGTTACATCACTTTTAGAATAGATTCTCCTTCCTGATTGTGTTCTCGCAGGATGCAGCAGATCAAGTTCTTCGTAATAACGGATCGTACGTGTCGACACGCCGAATTCCTCTGACAGTTGGGATATGTTGAATGTCATGGCATCATCTCTTTTTTAGAATATTTCGATATTAATAGTTTACCATTTACGTTAACGTAAAGTTCAAACGTTTTGTAGGGGATTAACTTGAAAATCCTTAAAAAACATGCGGCATGCATGACAAAAAGCAGTGGATGTAACATCCACTGCTTTTTCCTTGGTAAAATACCACATAAAATGATTGATTCTTAGACATTGTTGCATTAAACAAGCGAGAGGTGGTTGATTGCAGCGAGGGATGCTCGCTTAAATCAACTGTGCAAGTTTTTATTTTTGCATACATAAACCTTCATCTACCTGGTTGAAGGCAGAAAATAGAGGAACTCAATTAGATTAATCCTTCAATCCACGGTCACGAATAAGCGATTGGCAAAGAATAACACCAGCCTATGCAAAAAGAGCCTTAAACATTATCTAACGTACAAGCTGCTTTTCATACACAATCGGGGCATCCATGCATTCACTTGTGTCATCGACCAGTTCAATCAATGCGATGGAGGTTACTTGTCCTTCTATGAGGTCTCCCCTTTCTAAACAATGCTTGAAACCTTCTGCAAGCTTTTCAGGTGGTAACTTATTCGCCAGCGTACAGTGAGGGATCCAGCTGCCTGGAAGGTAGAGGTGATTGGCGGTCCCCTGAA
Organism: Bacillus sp. KH172YL63; assembly: GCF_011398925.1. Taxonomy (NCBI): domain Bacteria; kingdom Bacillati; phylum Bacillota; class Bacilli; order Caryophanales; family Bacillaceae; genus Bacillus; species Bacillus sp. KH172YL63. The sequence continues at coordinate 1,895,148 of NZ_AP022842.1, read as the reverse complement.
AGGAGTGGAAATGATCATGATGAGAAGAATGAAAGTCGAGAAGCTCCTTCGTTACAGTCGGAGAAAGAAATAGTGTACCGAAATTCATGAATGATCCGACAGTATTGAATGTGAGATTGACCGCTTCCTTCCCTTCATAAAAGGTTTCAAGGGATTGTATGTATGCTTCTTTGTCCAACTCTGTATAACTTCCCAACGTAATATGCGGGCGGGCGTCGTCAATTTCTTCTTCATAATAAGAAATATCCTTCACCGTCAGCTCTTTCCAAATGTTTTCAATCGTGCTTTCTGTTTTACTATCGAACAGGGCGATGACCCAATACATTCGTAGACCACCTTTCCAATTTAACGTCATATTTCTTCCTTATACTGTAACATAGACTGACTTCCACTGTCCTTTCTGGTCTTTTGCCTGTTTTCATCTGATATTTTTAAAACCTTTGACATCTACATGAAAATGATGTAAATTACGTTATGTACGAACGTTTTATAGATATACAATAATTAATATTCGTATTTAGGGGTGTAATAATGGAAAATGTGTTTGATTATGAAGATATTCAATTAATTCCTGCAAAATGTGTGGTTAACAGCCGTTCAGAATGTGATACAAGGGTGACACTCGGTGAACATACGTTCAAACTCCCGGTGGTACCTGCCAATATGCAAACCATCATCGATGAAAGAATTGCAGCCTATTTAGCTGAAAATCATTATTTTTATATTATGCACCGGTTCGAGCCTGAAAAACGGATCAGCTTCATTAAAGATATGAAGGCGAAGGGATTGATTTCATCAATTTCTGTCGGTGTGAAAGAAGAAGAGTATGCTTTCGTTGAAATGTTGGCAGAGGAAAAGCTGACTCCCGACTATATCACGATCGACATTGCCCATGGCCATTCAAATGCCGTGATCAGCATGATTCAGCATATCAAAAAGCATGTTCCATCAAGCTTTGTCATCGCCGGAAATGTCGGTACGCCTGAAGCTGTACGGGAACTCGAGCATGCCGGGGCTGATGCGACCAAAGTTGGCATCGGGCCGGGGAAAGTATGCATCACAAAAATCAAAACCGGCTTTGGAACGGGAGGCTGGCAGCTTGCCGCTTTACGCTGGTGTGCGAAAGCCGCTACCAAACCTATCATCGCCGATGGCGGCATCCGTACACACGGAGATATTGCCAAATCCATCCGCTTCGGCGCCTCAATGGTGATGATTGGCTCCCTGTTTGCCGGTCACGAAGAGTCTCCAGGGGATACGATTGAGAAAGAGGGCAAACTCTATAAAGAATATTTCGGTTCTGCCTCTGAATTCCAAAAAGGTGAAAAGAAAAACGTCGAAGGAAAGAAAATGTATGTAGAACACAAAGGGTCTCTAGAACATACCCTGATCGAAATGGAACAAGACCTTCAATCCTCCATTTCATATGCAGGCGGAACAAAACTCGAAGCCATCCGCACCGTCGACTACGTCATCGTCAAAAACTCCATCTTCAACGGAGATAAAGTATATTAATAGAAGAAACCAGCTTTTTTTGAGGGACGGACCTCTAAACGGCCTCTTTTTACACTAAAAGGACCGTTTTAGAGGTCCGTCCCTTACTCCTTTACAGCGGTAATGGTATACAGCCCTGGTATGTGATGTTCGATTGATGGTGGAGCTTGATGTGGGAATGCCCATCTCACACCACTTTCTTCATCCAGCCGCTTGATTGTCAGTCCTGCTTCAACTAAGGAAGTGACGATTTCACCCAATGTCCATCTTCGGATTTTATTTTGAATGTATCCTTCAGTTTCTCTTTCATCCAGCAAGTTCCAAAACGCTACATCTAAATCCACGATCCCCTTATCAAAATAATCACCTTCAGCCACCATTTTCCCTGCTTCTACTTTGAGGAGCTTCGACGCGACAGGATGATAGTCCCTTAATACAAACATACCGCCTGACTTGAGAATGTCCTTTACAATGGTGAACACAGGCTTCAAATCCACGAAGTAATGGAGAACGCCAAGCTCGAGTAGGACGACATCGAAATCGTTAAGGGGATGCTTCTCCGGCACCTCCAACAAATCGCAAACAATATAATCCATCGTTACACCGGCGTGATCAGCAAGCGCCATAGCATATACTTTATTCTCCACTGAAAGATCCACCACCGTCACATTTGCTCCCATTAAAGCGAAGCACACCGCCTTATTTCCCTTGGAACCTAATAAATGGGCAATCTTCTTTCCCCTCACATCCCCTATGTAGGATGTATAGTGTGACACCTTCCTCTGTGGATTCCCTTTCAGTATCTCGGCATACTCCTCCGGCACACCATAGCGTTTCACCCAGGCAGCATATGCCCCCTGATTCCAGCCAATTCCATTGACCCTGCTCATTTCACGTTGATTCACCTTGTATCTGCTCCCTTCATGTCAGATGGGGGACGGACCTCCAAATATGACACATGCATACACCTCATACCTTGCCAAATCAACATTCCTTCTAAAAACATCGATGATTTTGGAGGTCCGTCCCCTTCTCCAAAAAACGCGAACCTATTTAATGTAGGTTCGCGTGACGATTATTGAAAGTTCAGGTTTTGGATCGGGCGAATGCTTTGTGTGTTTTTGACACTTCCATGGAATAGGACAGTCGGTTTTATTTTCACCGTTTCCCCGGTTGCTGCCGACCATTCATGGGTAGAACCAATAAGGAAGACATCCTGATTCAAGTAGGCTTCTGAGTGCTTTCTCTCATGTGGATGGATGACAGAGATGCTTTCCGCTTCCCCGTCTGCGCCAATTGTGACGTATGGGGTATCTCTCAACACAACCTCATCCGTTCCTGCATAGTATTGCTTAAAGATGCCTTCTGTAGGGTACATGGCGTGATTTGTTGATAAATCTTCACCAATCTTGAAGAATGCCTCCAGGTCGAGTAATTCTTTCGCAAAAGTCCTGCCGGAATCCTGCTGAATTTCAGCATATATGGCAAACACCGGGACATCAGGCAGGGTAAGCGCATACTGGCGAAGGATGACGCCTTTCATTTTTTCATGTTCCCTATACGCTGTGATCAGGCAGATTCCTGACCATTCATTGCCGTGCTGATCCACTTTTGTGACGTGTTCAATCTCCGTTGCCTCTTTCAGCTTTGAATAGGCACTGACATCGTGGAATGCAAACCCAATCCCGCCGCCCCATGGATTCCACCAGCCGCGGGGACCAGGAGAAGGATATTGATGATCCAGCACCTCTTCCCCCCTGATCTTTAACGAGAAGATACCAGGGAAGTAAGAAGCGGACGCTTGGAACGTGAGGGCCCCGTTGTCCACCGACCAGATATCACCATCTTTTTCCACCTTCACTGCACTGGATCCCTGGACGAATTGCACCGTTTCAAACGATCCATGTTGACCTGGAGATTGAAACTCGCCTTTCAGCCATTTGATGCAAGGAGCCTGATGTTTGAGACCGACCTTCATGCTCGTCATCTCTTCCTCTTTCAGACAGCTTTCCGTGAGTGTTTCGGCACCATTTCGTACTGTAAGATTGCCGTGGACATATGGGGACATCCTCGTTTTAAACGAATAATCCACCATTTCTCCCGCTTTACAAACCACATCACCATTCTCTCCTTCAAAACTGTAGAGCGGCACTTCCTTAGGTACAACCCCGTTGCTTCCAAGTATGGTTTCACGCCATTTTGACCAGTGACCGGACACATCCACGCCGACCCGGATCGGACCGAGGCATACTTCTTCATGGGCCTTTACGTGATCCATGTGATATTCGAAAGCCATCCGCCAGTCGTCTTTTAGAGCACGGGCGTTATCCGGCCAGGATAGACCGAAGCTTTCCCCCTTCGCTGAAGACAGGTAAAGCCATCTCTCAGAAATGAGATGATGATGGAGATAATCCATGAATGGTACAAGGGATTCATTTCCGATCAGCACCCCATCCTTATGAGGCACCGCCATCCCTTGTAGGCTGGTGAAAATCGGTTGGAACAGCGACAGGCCCTCCCTGTCACTTGCGCCGGTATTGACAACTTCATGCTTGATTTCCACCAAGCCGTCCCCAAAGATTTTATAATAGGAGTTTAGCAGGATTGAAGGAAATGTGTCCGACATGAGTGTTGTTTTCATGACGAAAGCCTCCGGAAGCTCAATGAATTCAATAGCCGAGGCTTCCTTCTTGGAGAATTCTTCACTATATGGCTTGCCCAGTTTCGGAGTGAAGAGGGTAATGGGATCCTTCGTGTAACCTGTCGATCCAATCTTGACAATATGATTCCGTTTTTCAATCTCTACATAATATGGCCCATTGTATCCGGTCCAATGCTCTTCTGTTTCGCCGCCAAACTTCGCACCGGATCCCGGAAAGGAGTGAGACATTCTGGTTGTGAAAGTGGTGGTCTCCCCATTGCCCGCTTCTACCGATACCGTCACGTCTTCAGATATGTGACCGTTTCTAAGCACCTGGACAGGTAATGAGACTGAGGTTCTGCCATTACCACTGATATCCACTTTCACTTCTTCCCTTTTCCACTGCACCACGTCATTGTTGGGAAGTTTGATCGTCCAGGACGTATCTTCATTTAACTGACTTTCAAGGTCGAGGTAAAGCGTTTCCTCACTGGATGGTCTCCATTGCTTTTTCACTGACCTTAAATGAAGTTTGCCGGCCTGTTTCGGGAAGATCCCCATTTTCAGAGGCAGCGTCACGCCATTCACTGTTATTAGGGACCCTACGGTCGGATGGGTCTTCCACGGGCTCGGCTCCCTGTCCGGCATCTCAACGCTTGCCGGAAATGCCGCTTCCCAAACGGAATCCACTTTTATCTTCTCTTGAAAATCATGCTGGACGTCAGGTGAAAGAATTCCTCTCAGCTCTACTTCCACTGGCTTTTCCATACGATTTTCGACCCGGTAAGATACGGTATGCCCCACTTTTTCAAGAAGCTTGAAGTGAGGGAGACTCATCTGTACGAAGAGATCGTTCGTCTCTATCAACCGGATTCCCCGACCTGTCCTCTCCACCTGAATACGAACGAAATCCTCCCCTGCTTCCCACCTGTATTCGTATACTGTATGGTCTTGTTCTTTCAGCCCGTCAGGTTTGATTTCTATTGATCTCTGCGACGTGTGATACCAGTCATGTTTTTTGAAAAATGGTTTTAACAGTTCAATTTGCAGTACCATCGGGATAAAATTCATTAAATGGACAGTATCATCACGGTCCTCCCAGAAGAATCCGCATTTTTTATAGAGCGGGACCGCTTTCGTATTCCCCGGCCAGGTAAACAGATCGAGTCTCGGCCATCCTAATTCCACCGTTTTTTCTACGGCCGTGATGACAAGTTTTTTTCCTATTTTCAACCCTTGATATTGTGGGTGCACATTCAATAATGGGATATAAAGAGCGTCCTGATCCTCCCGGTACTCGGACAGACCGCAGTATCCTGCCACTTCATCCCCTACCATTGCAAGAAACAGGTGAAGGTTCGATGAGTTCGCTTCTTTATCAAGAACATCCTGCTCTGTTGTGACAGTGGAATCCCCCGCCCCAGTTCTCACGGCTTTCATTCCACATTTTCGCTACCCCTTGTGCTAACCCATTATGATACTCCACGATTTTTACTTCTTCCAATGTTGTTCTCATCATGTCCTCCTACGCTATGTTTTAAGTGAAAGAACCTCATAATCATTCATTTTCTGTACATCGACGATTGTCATCATCGTCATCGCCTCCTTTCAATGATTGGAAAGATTTTCTTCCCACCTCCACAGTTTAAAATTTTTACGCCGGTAAGTAAAGAATATTCTAATAAAAAGAAATATTTCATTTACTTTTTTATACACTTCATGATGCAACGCCCGATAAAAATCGTCATACTTGGGATATTCCAGCTCTTTTTGAACAACCTACTTGAAAAAAGGGGTTAAACCATGAAAAGGACAAAAATGTTTCTATTCTCTTTCTCTCTACTTTCTATGTGCATGCTGGCATCGATTGAATCCCATCACACTGTTCATGCTCAGCAAGAAATCCCATCCTATGCCAAATGGGGCAGTCTTGCAGTCCAGAAAACCAAAGAGAAATATCCACGGGCCTATCTTATTGATTATCTGCATATCGGAAGGGAAAATGGGTCGAAAGTTTCGACGGAGAAGTTTAAACTTTGGCTGAAACAGGATGGAAGGGAATTTGGTGTTCTGATTGACATTCAGTACGAGACTCCGACGGAGAAGCTGGTCAACATCACGTTCAGAGAAACAGACCGATAAAATAAGAAAGATCCAGGATGACAAACCCTGGATCTTTCTTTCGCCCTGCATTATTTTGTGGCAGCCACTTCATCCCGTTCACGGCTGTATTCCTTATCGTACAAGTGACATGCAACAAAATGTTTGTCTTCTACTTCCTGCCACTTTGGTTTATGGATTGTACATGCCTCCATGGCCGCCGGACAACGGGTACTGAACACACACCCGCCTGGAGGGTTGATCGGGCTTGGAATCTCTCCTTCAATGAGCATCCTTTCCCTTGCATCCTCGATGTCTGGGTCCGGAATCGGAATTGCTGATAATAGCGCCTGGGTATAAGGGTGAAGAGGCTTCCTATACAGTTCGGAGCTTTCCGTCATTTCGACGATTTGCCCTAAATACATCACGCCGATCCGGTCACTGATGTGCTTCACCATTGACAGGTCATGTGCAATGAACAAAAAGGTCAATCCTTTTTCTTTTTGTAATGTGGTTAAGAGATTTACAATCTGTGCCTGAACAGACACATCCAAGGCAGAGATCGGTTCATCTGCGATGATGAATTCAGGCTCGAGAGCCAATGCCCTGGCGATTCCGATCCGCTGTCGTTGCCCCCCGCTGAATTCATGGGGGTACCGGTTGGCGTGATCACGATTCAAACCGACATCTTCGAGCAATTGATATATTCGTTCCATCTGTTCTTTCTTATCCTTATAAATGCCGTGCGCCTCCATCGGTTCAGCTATGATTTCCCTCACCGTTGAACGGGGATTGAGAGAGGCATACGGATCCTGGAAGATCATCTGCATGCTGCGGGAAAAGGAGAACTTCTCTTTTTTTCGGAGCGTATGAACGTTCTTCCCTTTGTAAAGGACTTCTCCATCTGTCCGGTCGTATAAACCGATGACGGTCCTTCCGGTTGTCGACTTCCCGCATCCCGATTCCCCGACCAAACCGAAAGTCTCACCTTTGTTGATTGAAAACGAAATGGAATCGACCGCTTTTAATACATTTCCTTTTTCAAGATGAAAGTACTTCTTTAAACTCTTCACTTCAAGTATTGGTTCATCCATCTTCACGATCCCCCCAGTAGCGTCTTGCCCCGCACAGCGCCTTTTCGTAATAGGTTCCTTTCAATGCCAGGATTTCTATGCTCTTTCCTGTTGTCGGGGAATGAATCATTTTGCCGTCTCCATAATATATGCCTACATGATGAATGCTCCCTTTTCCTTCTTCATATGCAAAGAAAAGAAGATCTCCTTCCATTAATGAATCCAGCGGGACATCCTTTCCCTCTTTCGCCTGATCAGTGGCATCCCTTGGTATCAGATAGCCCTGTGTTTTACACATCGTATAGCTGAAACCCGAACAATCATAGCCGTAACTTGACATTCCGCCCCATAAATAGGGGAGGCCGAGGAACCGCTCGCCTGACGAAGCGATGCCTTTACCCGTCCCTTTCCGGCTGGGCAGCTTTGTGGAAGAGAGGGTTACATCCTCTGCTCTTAGGAAGCCGATCCCGGAAGGAGTGGCTACTTTGATCAGGTCACCTTGCTCTTCTATTACAGGCAGAACCGTTTGGAAGCTCAGCTCTATTCCACTTTCTGGATCTTTTGTAACTAATGGTGAAAATGGGGTTTTGACGATCGCATATTTTTCACAATGGGGTAATTCACCCCTTATTATCTGGGTACTCGGTATCCAGCCCGGATATCCCCGTTCATCCTTACGTGACGGCTGATCAGGAATGGTGACATGTGACCAGCCATCCTTCTCTTCTGTCACAATGACAGCTTCACCAAATAAACATTGGGTCTGTATCCGGTTCTCATCACACAGTGCCAGCCGGGTTTCATTTGTTAAAGAATCCAACCAGCCAGAGATATTCACAGGGTTTGAAATGGCGCCTGCATCTATTTCACGGGCCGAATCTGGATTCGTCCATACTGTTGCGGCAGGAACAATGATCATCCCATATTCATTCATTTTCCTTCCCCTTTCCCAATCCTTCGATATGATTCACACCAAGCCCGGGCTTGGCCGGCAGAGAAATTTTCCTTCCACTGTAAAGGATTCCGCCCTTTACGATATCCTTGGCAAGCATCAGCGGGGCATCGAAATCGAAGCGGGTGATATTTTTCTTACTCGCCGCAAAATGGGCCGCGGCTGTAATGCCGAGTCGTGTTTCAATCATACTTCCTACCATGCACTCGACCCCGCATAACTCAGCCATCGCATTAATTTTCTCGGCTTGATAGATCCCTCCCGACTTCATCAGCTTAATATTGATCAAGTCTGCACTGCGGGTCTTTAAGACATCAAATGCCTGTTGGGGGCTGAACACACTCTCATCAGCCATGATCGGTGTATCCACCCCGTCAGTGACACATTTTAACCCTTTAATATCCCACGCCGGGACCGGCTGCTCTACCAATTCTATTCCAAGATCCAGATCTTCCATTTTTCGAATCGCGGAGATGGCTTCCTTCGTGCCCCATCCCTGGTTGGCATCCAATCTCAATGTGATCCCATTCCCGACGCGGCTTCGTACTTCTTGAATCCTTTTGATATCCAGAGATGCGTCATCTTTTCCGACTTTTATTTTCAATATATGAAACCCTTGCGCAACATACGCTTCCGCATCCTCACCCATCTGCTCAGGGGAATTGATGCTCACCGTGTAATCCGTTTCAAGTTCATTCCTGTATCCTCCAAGATACTTGAAAAGGGGGAGCCCGCTGTTTTGTGCCAAACAGTCGTAAATCGCCATATCAACAGCTGCCTTCGCGCTGGAATTCCCAATGATGCAGGAGTGAATATACTGGAACAGTTTTTCATAATCAAGAAGGTCGCTCCCGATGATGACAGGTGTGATGACTTGCTGGATCGCAGCTTCAATGCTTGACAGACTCTCCCCTGTGATGACGACTGTAGGAGGGGCCTCTCCCCATCCGGTCATCCCGTTATCACATGTGACCTTCACAATCACTGCCTCAGCTTCATGCACAGTCCGGAGTGCAGTCTTGAATGGCGTATGCAAGGGGACGGATGTCCTATATGTATCTATTTGGGTTATTTTCATGACGTCCCCTCTTCACTGAACGGGGACTCAATGATGAAGCTGTGGTCAGAGGTGTTCATTCTTGCTCTGGAGCCAATCGGAATCACGATGCTTGGTGATGAATGGCCGATATGAAACCCTTTCATGACCGGCTTTCCTTCACATGTGATATATTCGTTCAGCACATCCTCCAATGACAGGGAGTCCTCCCGTTTTTTCGGTTCGCAATTTTTGAAGTCACCGATGATGAGGCCTGCTGCTTCACTGAATTTATCAGCCATCTTCAATTGATTCAGCATCCTGTCAACTTTATAAGGTTCTTCATCAATATCTTCAATGAAAAGGATTTTGCCTTTTGTATCTACCTCGTATGGTGTTCCCAACGTGCTTGAAAGTAACGTCAGATTTCCGCCGATCACCTCGCCTTCCGCTTTCCCTTCCACTACTGTCACAAGCTTTGATCCTTCGAAAGAATAGGCGAGTTCTCCTGTATGAAATAATTGTTGAAAACTCCCCTTGGTCTCGTCATGAACATCCTTTAGTCCAATATCGGAGCTTAACATCGGCCCGTGAAACGTCACGAGACCTGTTTGTTGATGAATGGCTGTATGTAGAAATGTAATATCACTGTAACCCCAAAAGATTTTCGGGTTGTTTCTGATCAAATGATAATCCAGTCCGGCGGCAATCCGCCCAGTCCCGTATCCGCCACATGCACAGATGATCGCTTTCACCTCAGGGTCACTGAACATCGTATGGATATCATCTATACGGTCTTGATCCTTTCCGGCAAGATAACCGAATGTCTTATATACAGACGCCCCCACTTTCACTTTGAGACCCAGCTCTTCCAAAAAGTCCACACCCTTTTGCAGTGGTTCTGCTTTTGGCGGACTTGCAGGTGCGATCACCCCGACAGTATCTCCTTTTCTCAACTTAGAAGGCTTCACTATCCCTTACTCCTTTCCGAGAAAAAAAGGAGGTAAACGCGAGGCTTTTCTCCTGCGCTCCTCCACTCCTTCTGTTTTACTTTCTATTGTTTATCTGCCCATTTCAATTCCATATAACCAACCGGATGGCGGACGATACCGGATACCTTTTCATTTTGTAAATACACATGGTTGTAGAAATGGATCGGGATGATCGGCATTTCATCCATGAGGATTTTTTCCGCTTCATACATATAGTCGAAACGCTTCGTCTCATCCGCCTCATTCTTCGCCTGCTGGATCAACTTGTCATACTCTCCATTGCTCCAGCCCGTACGGTTCATCGTGTGGCCGGTTTGGAAATTTTCCAAGAAATTGATAGGATCCGCATAGTCGGCTAAGAATGAACTGCGTGATAATTGGAACTTCAATGCCTTTTGTTCATCAAGGAATACATTCCACTCCATATTGGCCAACCCTACTTCTACATCAAGGTTCTCCTTGAACATTTGTTGAAGGGCCTCTGCGATTTTCTGATGGGTGTCACTCGTACTGTACGTTAAAGTGACTTGAGGGAGCTTGTCGTATCCCTCTTCTTTCATGCCTTTTTCAAGCAACGCCTTTGCTTCCTGTGCGTCTGTTTTCACAAGGTCCCCGTTTGCTTCACGGAAATCTGTCCCGGCTGGGTCTTTAAATCCGTTCGACACAAATCCGTAGGCGGCTTTCTCTTTATTCTTTGTGACAAAGTCCACCATTTGCTGCTGATCGACTGCCATCGCGAATGCTTTTCTTATGTTTTCATTTTGGAAAGGCTCTTTCTCGACATTGAACCGGTAAAAGTAGGTTCCGGCCTGGTCTTCAACATTCACCTTTCCTTCATCGAATAATTGCTTGCTTAGATCTGCCGGAACATCTGAAGTATCAAGTTCCCCCGTCTTGAATAATTGATAATCGGTGTTAGAATCATTGACCATTGCCCAATGAACTTTATTCAACTTTACTGAATCTTTGTCCCAATAATGGTCATTCTTCTCCATCACAAAATGACTGTCATGCTCCCACTCTGCCAAAGTGAAAGGTCCATTAGAAACGAAAGAATCCGCTTCTGCGTACCATTCAGGATTCTCTTTCGCCACTTTCTCATTAATTGGGAAGAAAGCAGGGTTTGCAATTACGCTTAAAAAGTAGGCTTGCGGACTGATTAATGTCACTTCGAAAGTTTTATCATCCAGTGCAGCAACTTTTACGTCATCAGCAGCAGCCTCTCCCGTATTGAAGGCTTCACCACCCTCAATGAAATAACCCAGGAATGCAGCTGGAGACCCGGTTTCCGGATCCAATAAGCGTTTCCAGGCAAAGACGAAGTCTCCCGCTGTCACATCATCCCCGTTCGACCATTTGGCGTCATCACGAATGTGGAACGTATATACTTTCCCATCTTCAGAAACATCCCACTTTTCTGCCATGGCCGCTTCTGGTTCGTGATTTGCATTCAGCCGTGTCATTCCTTCCATCAGGTTGTTAAGCGCTGTCCATGAATAAGAATCAAACCCGATCGGCGGATCAAATGAAGTAGGCTCCCCGCCATTGTTCAAGTAAAGAACCTTTCCTGCATTTTCTGTCTTGCTGTCTGATTCACTCCCGGCATCTTTGGTAGCAGTACATGCAGTCATAACAAACAGAAGCATGCCGACTAAACAGAATGTCATTAGCTTTTTCATGTTTTTCCCCCTTGTATAGTATTGATCTATCAAACAATTAGCCTACCTGATTGTCAGACTAATCGATGAAAGCGCCATATTTTTCGCCCGTTCATCCTGAAGCCAGCATTCCACATGATGATCCCCGGATAATTGTGTCTTTGGCGGATGGACACGCACACACACTTCCATTGCTTTTTCACACCGGGCAGCAAACGGACATCCGACTGGTGGTGCAAATAAATCCGGCGGTGACCCGGGGATCGGATACAATTCTTCCCCTTCGAGATCCAGCCGCGGCACCGACTTCAGCAACCCTTTCGTATAAGGGTGTTGAGGAGAGTAGAAAATTTCCCTTCTTGTCCCTTCTTCCACAATCTTTCCCGCATACATGACCGCAATGCGATCGGCCACCTGGGCGACAACGCCTAAATCATGGGTGATCAATATAATGGAAACACCGGTGTTGTTTTGTATTTTTCTAAACAGTTCCAAAATCTGTGCCTGTATGGTTACATCCAGAGCGGTTGTAGGTTCATCGGCAATCAACACATCCGGCTCACACGCAAGGGCCATGGCAATCACGATCCGCTGCCTCATCCCGCCGCTGAACTGATGGGGATATTGCCTCATCCTCTCTGCAGGATTTGGGATACTCACAAGAGAAAGCATCTCAATCGCCCTTTGTTTGGCCATTTTTTTGCCGATCGGATGATGCTCCAGTATCCCTTCCATCAACTGCTCCCCTATCGTCAATGTCGGGTTCAGGGCAGTCATCGGATCCTGAAAGATCATGGAAATATCTGCTCCCCTGATCTTCCTCATTTGTGCTTCACTTTGCTTTAACAGGTCGGACCCTTTAAAGAGTATCTCCCCGTTCGTCACTTTCCCCGGTGGAGAAGGGATCAATTTCATGATACTTTGGGAGGTTACACTCTTCCCACAGCCCGATTCCCCTACAATGGCAAGCGTTTCACCTTTACTGAGATCAAAGCTCACTCCCCTGACCGCTTTGACTTCACCCCCATAAGTCGTAAATGAGACTTCGAGGTCTTTTACTGTTAATACGTGGTCCATTCTGTTCACCTCCTCAGCTTCGGATCAAGGGCATCCTGTAATCCGTCGCCCAACACGTTAAATGAAAACATTGTCAATGAAATAAATAAAGCCGGGAAGAATAAGCGCCACCAGTATCCTGAAAGGATCGTCGAAAGCCCATCATTGGCCATCACGCCCCAACTCGCATAAGGGGCCTGGATGCCGAGCCCAAGGAAGCTTAAAAACGCTTCGGCAAAGATGGCACTGGGCACCGTCAATGTCAGCTGCACGATGATCGGCCCCATCGTATTCGGCAACAGGTTCTTCCGGATGATTTTTGCTGTTTTCGTCCCGAATGTCCTGGAAGCGAGTATAAACTCATAATTCTTGATCTGAAGTACTTGTCCCCTTACAATCCTTGCCATTCCAATCCAGCCGGTAACGGTCAGGGCCACGATAATCGTCAAAAGACCCGGTCCCATGACAACCATCAATAAAATAACCACCAATAAATAAGGCAAGCCGTATAGAATTTCGACAATGCGCATCATGGCCTGGTCGGTTTTGCCCCCTTTATACCCGGCGATCCCCCCGTAGACGATTCCGATGACGAAATCGATCAGGGCTGCCATAAAACCTACAAAAAGGGAAATCCTTGCACCATACCAAGTACGTGTAAAAACGTCACGGCCGAGATCATCTGTCCCGAACCAATGCTGAGCAGAAGGGGGAAGATTTTGACTAGAAAGCGTCTGCTTTGTCACATCATGGGGCGAAATGACGGGCCCGAACACCGCCATCACGAGCAATCCGATCAAGCATATTAAACCAAACATGGCGAGTTTATTTTTCAACAGACGGTTCCAGGCATCCTGCCAGTATGAGAGACTCGGCCTTACCACCGCTTCTCTGTCGTCTGAATGACTTCGCTTCGGGGTAAACCATTCGTCCTTCACCTCAGTTGTCATCAATCGATCCTGTTGTTTTCGGATTCCCATCATTTCGCCTCCTTCTTGTGCAACTTTATCCGTGGATCAAGGAATCCATAAGTTAAATCTACGAGAAATAACATGACGATGAGAAAAGCGCTGTAAAAGACGGTCGTTCCCATGATGACAGGGTAATCCCGCTGATTGATGCTCTCCACAAAATATTTTCCCATTCCAGGTATCGCAAAGATCTGTTCAATCACGAAAGTTCCCGTCAATATGCCTGCAGCCAGGGTTCCAAGCACCGTTACCACCGGCATTAAGGCATTTTTAAGAGCATGCTTGACTACGATTTTCATTGGTGACAAACCTTTCGCCCGGGCAGTCCGGATATAATCCTGGGTCAAGACTTCCAGCATGCTTGAACGTGTCAGGCGGGCAATGATTGCCATAGGCCCTGTAGCAAGCGCCAGGGTGGGAAGGACCATATGCCGCCAGCTTGTCCAGGTCGCAACAGGGAGTATTTCCCAATTCACCGCTACCACCTGAATCAGGAGTGTGGCCATTACAAAATTGGGAATGGAGATCCCCAGAACGGCAAAGCCCATTGCCACGTAATCAATCAAGCCGTTATGCCTGAGGGCAGCCAATACGCCAAGGGTGATCCCTGAAAAGACGGCAATCAATAGTGTAAGCATCCCTAACTCAAATGAAATCGGAAAGCCTCTCCCCAACAAATCATTCACCGTTTGGGACGGCTGTGTGATGGAGGGACCAAAGTCTAAAGATACAAGTGATTTTATGTAGAGAAAATACTGAACCATCAGTGGTTCATTCAAATGATAATGATCTTCTAAATTCTGCTGAACAATGTCGCTTGTATTCCGCTCTTCATTAAAAGGCGAACCCGGTATTGCGTGCATCAGAAAGAATGTCAATGTAACAATCAACCATAGTGTCAACACCATCGCCAGCAGCCTCTTCATCAAATATGTGCCCATAGATCTCTCACTTTCTAACAGAATGTAGTGCGCATGGCGAGTTCAGTCATAACAAGCATCGCTCTGTACGCTTCAAGAATATCTTCCGCCTCGAACCTGACTGTGGTTGTACCAGGTTCATGAACCGTCCCCGGCATGAGGCTGGCCCATTCGGCCTGGCCATAATTTGCAAATTCTATCCGCAATACCGGACGATCCGGTGGGATAAGTGGCTTAACATTTCCTTTGTTATGTATCGCTTCAGGCGTCTTCTCATACAACAATTTCTGCACCTTCTCAGGTGTCAGGCTCTTCGCAACGGACCGGGATACCGCTTCCTTTACAATGACCGTCTTCACATTGGGAATCAGGGATTCCGCCTCGCGTGCCGTTTGATCATCCCCTGTCACCATCAATACAGGTACCCCATAATATCCGGCGACATAGGCATTGAACCCGAGCTCCCCAACAGCCACATCATCAATGAACATGTGGCGCACCCCAAAGGTCATTGAGTGCGACATCACACCCATCATAGAGGCCCGGGCATGATACCCTATAAAAAAAGCACCATCAAACGATCCATCCAGTCCTTGAACCATAGAATATGGTTTCACTCCTCCGGATATCAGTTTCGTTTCAGGGTGCAGCTCTTCAATTAATACATTATTCATTTCAGAATGGCTGTCATTGATCAGCACTTCTTGACACCCCGCATTAAATGCAGCGGTTGCCACCGCATTTGCCTCGCCGGTCATGAGCCTTCTTCCACGCTCGTAATTATGCTTCTGGCGACTAACGTGGGTATGATCGACCAGACCGGTAATCCCTTCCATATCCACAGACATATACACCTTCATTGCGCTCCCCCTCTCTTTTTATAGAATTTTCTTAATATTATAAATATCATTATATAATAATACAACATTATTTTGAATAAAAAGGAATAATCTCCTATTTACATAAAAACAGGAAAATAGTCTGTTGTGATGTATCTGTTTTTCTTTTCCCCTTACTTATTTACAAAAGTATCAGTCCTTTCGAAGGAAACTACCGGTGTAATCCGCACCTTTCTCTTTTTCCCGTGAGTAAGGAAACAAATCGAGTAGGAGGGGATGATTAATCCCCGACCTCTCACACCACCGTACGTACCGATCGGTATACGGCGGTTCAATCAAGATGGTTGACGAAGACTTTCATACCTACCGATAAGACTTAGGAGCCCTTGGCGATTCCAAAAGGAATTGCCAAGGGTTCTGTGTAGTATTGGACTTTGTGCGACCCTCCAATATCCCCTTCCGGGTATTTCCCCATTCATATGCCTTCCATTTTGGAACGCCGAGCGCAATGAGGTTACGGACTTTAGTTTTCGGCAGTTTCCACTGCTTCCACAGACACATTCGCAATCTTCTTCTGATCCATGCATCCAGGTATTTTAGGATGCTATGTGTATCAGCCAGCTGAAAATAGCCGATCCATCCCATTAAATATTGGTTCAGCTTTCTGATTCGTCCCTCCATCGACCATCCTGAAGATCTGGAAGTTAGATAACGGATTTTCTGTTTCAACCGTTTTATACTTTGGGAGGCAACTCTGACTTTTGGTTTACGATTCGATGTAAAGCTAAAGCCAAGGAACGTTCTTCTCCAAGGTCTATCCACCGCAGATTTCTTTCGGTTTACCTTCAATTTAAGTTTCTTCTCAAGAAACATCGTCACTGAAGTCATCACCCGGTTACCGGCTTTTGGCGAACGGACAAAGATATTACAATCATCTGCGTACCGTATAAAACGTAGCCCCCGTCTCTCTAATTCCTGGTCCAGTTCATTCAAAATGATGTTAGAAAGCAATGGACTGAGAGGTCCGCCCTGTGGCGTACCTTCCTCGCTTTTCACCTTTACACCTTCTATCATAATTCCTGCATTGAGGTAAGAACGAATCAGTTTCAGAAGTGCTTTGTCCTTTACTTTCTTCGCCAGAAGACCCATGAGCTTATCATGATTCACTCTGTCAAAGAATTTCTAAATCAATATCGATAACCCAGCGATATCCCTTCCCGGATATACATCTTCGCTTTTCTAACGGCGTCATGGGCACTCCGATTTGGTCGGAACCCATAACTATGATCAGAGAAGGTCGGCTCGTATATCCCGGAGAGTATTTGGGCAATTGATTGTTGAATCATACGGTCTGTCACCGTTGGGATGCCTAACAACCGGACGCCGCCGTCTGGTTTCGGGATTTCGATCCGACGTACCGGGTCCGGTTTGTAGGTTCCCCCAAGGAGATTCTTGCGAATCGACTGCCATTCGCGCATGATATGCGATCGCAGGTTTTGTACGGGCATATCATCCACGCCATGGCTTCCCTTATTACGTTCTACACGTTTCAGTGCTTCAAGCATATTCGGTTTAGACAGAATCATATTCATCAACATCACTGATATTCCTTTCCTTCGTGTGTCACGTTTCCTCTTTCGATGACCCTGCCTCACACTTCCACCAGCCCTTACGGAATTCACCGTTACCTCTAAATGGAAAGCTCTTTTCAGATTGTCTGTGAGTCTCTCAGTTACCATGAGCCAGGTCGTGGCACTCTCTTGATTGTTCAGTCCTTCCCGGCTTCCTCGAGAAAAGCCGGTACTATGACCTCGGCTGACTTCTGGCGGTTCAGCGGAGAATCACTTCTCCGGTTACCAAGTGTTCAAGGCGTATCCGCCAGATCTCCCCGGGTAAGAGTGTAATCTTTCCCTCCATCTATCCGCCTCATTTACTTTCTGCACCTTCGACAGTTCGGACTTCATCTTGTATTGCAGACTCATCCAGTGCAACAAGCCTTATATGAGATTCGTGTTCCTCGGACCGGAGGTTTGCCGCCCGCTTCCTTCAGATTCCAGGTCACCCCGGACACCCTTGCGTTAAGCTAACCGCTACAACTGTCTTCACGGCTCGGGACTCTCACCCTATAGATTACACCCATGCCGGGCGCACAATAAAAAAGACCGGAGAATTCCTTCTCCAGGTCTTTATGTTTGGCATATATATTAGCTTATTTTGTTCAAAAGTTTTTCTGAGTGCTGTGCGCCCATCTCTGCCACTAAATCGAGTAATTCTGCTTTGGTTGCTTCATCTAGGCCTTTATAAATAAGGAAAGCTTGTGTTGCATCAGAAGTAATCAACTTTCGGTATAACTTTGATATCCTTTTACTCCTGTGGGTGTCCATTAGATCCTCCTCTATAAATCCTTTCTGCTATTATAATAAATATAGGCTTGTTTTTTCAATATATTCTTTAAAAATTATGGTTGTTTTGTAAACATTGTTGCTTATAAACAGTCAGATGCGGTTGATTTCCGCTCCAGATGCTCGCTTTCCGCGGGGATGGCGGTGAGCCTCCTCGGACTTCGTCCTGCGGGGTCTCACCTGTCCATCAGTTCCCGCAGGAGTCGAGCATCTTCCGCTCCAATCAACCATCGAAGATAAAAACCATATTCACTGGATTAATTCATCTTCTGAATAGTAATGATCAACGTCATTTAAGTACATTGCCTTTGATTCATTGCTATAAAAGTTTTTTATTACGCTATCTCAAGGTACCAATGATCTTCCCATTAACGTCTAATAATAACAACAATATATGCTAATAAAGCCACATTTATTTATTTTACAAAATCATTCAATGATGTAACGCCATAAGATGGGTCAACCCTGGTGGGGAAAATAATTTTCTTAGACCTTTACACGTTGGTGATTATCCATAAGATAATTCAGGTGATAATGTTCCAAGCTCTAGTGCTTCGAGAATAATTTCCTCAGAAAAGCCTGTGTACTGAGAAAGCATTTGGATTGTGATTTTCTGAGATTTGCGAGAAGCCTGCATTCTGGCAACATATGTTTGATACAAAACAATTGAATACTTGTCGTGTATATTGAACAACGCTTTCCACAGCTCCTATTATCTTCCCCCCACAGGGTTGCGGGTAAAGGCTAATAACTATATACCCAACCTGCATCCTTGAAAACGCCTCAGGGACATTTTTCCTAAAAAAATCATTTAAAGCGGTACGTCTTAAACTCACCATTGTTCGATGAGTACTGGAGGATGTTCAGATCTGTTGGAATTCCTTTGAAATAGGCACCAATCCCCCCTGTTGTACAACGGTGTCCTGATATCAGGATATTTACATCCTTGGAGGCTAAACTCCCTTGAAGCTCATCCATAAATGAAAAGATCCGCCCCATGAAGTCCTCCTTATTTTCTATTCCTTCATAGACGGATTGATCAGGAAGGTATCCAGACATTTTCACTTCAGTCTTCAACAGTCCATCCGCCTCACCTAAATCAAATACATCCAATCGCTCATCCACTTTCACCTCTTTGCCTGAGATGATTTCTGCCGTTTGCACCGCTCTTTCCTGAGGGGAAGAAAAGACGTAATCGAAATGAATGTCACATAACGCCTCTTTTGCATTCTGAGCCTGAATCATGCCAGCTTCATTTAACGGACGGCCCCTCCTGCCCTGCAGCCTGCCTTCTTGATTCAAATCGGTCTGTCCATGCCTGATTACATATATCATGTTGTGTATCCTTTCTATTAGAAGATGAAGGGTGTAGGTCTTATCAGTCTCTGAAACAATCAAGTGATGTTCTGAAGGCATAAAAGAGACCTCTCCTGCCACTCATTATGTACGCTTTTTTCTTTCCATGAAAAATGCAAGATAGGCAGCACCTGCAAATCCAACCAACCCGAATATCCCCGCGATGATTCCCTGTACTGAATTTTTCATGAAGGTGAATCCTGTCAATAGACTTAAGCCTACAATAAAAAACAATAACCAATGGGCGTTCCTGCCAAGAAATCGCTTCAATGCCATTCTCCTTCCATTTCATCTTTGCATCTATACTTTAACATAATATACCAATAACAATGAAAAAATAAGCCATCCAGAAGGACGGCTTATTTAAGACTTTTTATAAATTTTCAATGAATAAACGCACGACGTCGGCTCCACCGATGACCGTCCCAAGCGTACTGCCCAGGTTGGCAAGCACCACAATGAGGAGGATCCGGGTCACTTTGTTCCGCCAAAATCCTTTGACGCTTAATACGTCTTCCGGGAGAGAATCAAAATCCCCTACATTAGGCCTGCGGAAATAAGCTTGAACGAATCCTGCAAACCAGCCTGCTGCAAGCAACGGGTTCAAAGACGTGAATGGGGCTGCTACAAAAGCAGTCAAAATTGCTAATGGGTGACCTAACCCAATGGCCACGCCCAGGGCAGAAAAGCCACCGTTCCATAAAATCCAGCTGATTCCCTGTTGAATACCTGCATCCGGATTGGAGAAGAAGGTATAAGCGATAACAGCAAGAATCATGAAGGGGATCGCCCACCCGATGATCTTCGGCCATGGCGATTTGGCAGGACGGCTATTCAGCTTATCGAGGTCATGGTTCTTATGAATTTCTTTCGTAATCCCCGGCACGTGGGCTGCACCAAGGACGGCAACGATCTTCTCTCCCGGTGCATCCTTGATTTTTTGTGCGAGGTATTGATCCCGCTCATCGATTAACGGTGTCTTTAATTTAGGGAACACCTGTGTGAATTCATTCAGCATGGAATCAAGCATATCCTGAGATTTGATTTTTTCGAGCTCTTCTTCGGAAATGGTCTCATTGCTGAATATGCTGTAAACGATTTGAGTCAGAAGCTTTGCTTTGCCGCTGAATCCGACAGAGCTCCAAATCCGTGAAAATGTAATTTGGATATTGCGGTCGGCAAGAACCAGCTTCGCTCCTGTTTCTTCTGCCGACTGGATTCCCTGAATCATTTCCTGACCTGGCTTGATACCGAACTGCTTCGCCATCCTCCGTTGAAATGAGCCGATGGCAAGGTTCATCAGGAGCAATGTCGCTTTTTTATCTTTGATTACCTGGAAGATGTCTGTATCTCTCCATTTGTCTCCTTCGACGATCGATTGATACCTCGGTTCATCGAGCTCCACACACACCGTGTCCGGCTTCTCCGCTTCGATCACTTCCTTGACCTGCTCTGCGCTTTGACGGGAAACGTGGGCCGTTCCGATCAGGATGTATTCTTTCCCATCCATATGTATTCTCGTAATATTTCTTTCATTTTCTAATGTCATATGTGTACCTTCCTTTAACTCCGCTGACTTTACAAATTTGCATCTACTTCATTATGATAAACTAGTTTTGGCAAAATTTAAATAAATTCTCATCAGTTTGATGAAAGTTAGTAGAGGGAATGAACTTTATGCAGGGAGGCGGGTTTCTGCTTATTGAATTTTTTGGGCGGAGGTTTCTTTGGGAAGGGTCGGCAGGTGCTTTCGGTGTAGGGGATATGCGTTCGCCGTTATATTTGATATTTAGCCGTTATATCAGGGATTTCGCCGTTAAAATGAAAATTTCGCCGTTATATCAGGGATTTCGCCGTTAAAATGAAAATTTCGCCGTTATATCAGGGATTTCGCCGTTAAAATGAAAATTTCGCCGTTATATCAGGGATTTCGCCGTTAAAATGAAAATTTCGCCGTTAAACTTAATATTTCGCCGATAAGTACCCCTCACCACCTCTAGCTGAATGCCCTCTCACCTTATACTATAAAAAGTCTCTTCCATTATACTTCAATCTACTCATTTCACATGTTCCAACTAGTCAAGTCCACTTTATTGTGTAAATTCAAATACATGTCTTCAACCAATATTAGTGATTGTTCTTTTGGGGTCCTCCAGCTAGCTGGAGGACCCCAAAAGAACATTGAAAACTCAATAGAGATATTTTCTGTTTCCTGGATCCATGGCTTTTTCCTGCTCCATCAGAACTGCTCCAATTAGTCGAAAGGCTGATTGCGTGTTTGGAAAGATTCTGATCACACGTTCGCGTCTTCGTATTTCAGAATTTAATCTCTCCAAATTATTTGTGGTTCTTAGTTTTTGATGATATTCCTGAGGCTCATTCATGAACTGAATCGCGTCTTCAAATCCATCATCTAAAACCTTTATAACCTTTTGATAAGAACTTCGTCCTTCGAATAGGGTAATGAATCCATCTTTGATTTCTCTAGCTTCTTGTGGAGTAGAGGCATCAAAGATTTTTTTGATGATTTGTTTGGCTTCACGAGAGTCTTTTTTAGGCATTACATCAATCATATTTTTTTTGAAGTGAAAGGTGCAGCGTTGCCAACTTGCCCCAATAAAAGATTCTCGAATAGCGCTTTTCAAGCCCTCATGCGCATCAGAGATTATCATTTGAGGTGATTGAAACCCTCTGGATTTTAAATGGTCGAAGAATTGAATCCAACCAGATTTGGACTCTGCATGATTCACGCTGAGGCCAATAATTTCTCTCTTATTCTTTTCATTGATTCCAATCGCAATATAGACCGCCTTGGATACAACTCGTTGATGTTCTCTCACCTTAATGTACATAGCGTCAACGTAAACATATTTGTAGTACATGACATTAAGAGGGCGTGTTGCCCACTCGTTTACAATCGGATCTAATTTTTTGGTAATGTTAGAAACCATTGACTTAGATACACTTTCACCACAAAGTTGTTCCATTACCTTAGTAACTTTTCGAGTAGAAACGCCATTGACCACCATTTCCATCATTGAAAGCACCAGTGCCTGATCTACACGCTTGTATTTTTCAAATAATGAAGTGGAGAATACCCCGTTCCTTGTACGAGGAACGGTTAAAGTAAGCTTGCCGATTGAAATGACAAAATCACGATTGTAGTAGCCATTTCGGTAGTCTAAACGTTCGTCAGTTCTTTCATAAGCCTTGGCGTTTAAGTAGTCATTACGTTCTTTTTCCATGAACTCATTAAGCACTAAGACGAGGGAAGATTTAACAAGGGTATCTAGATCAGAGTTAGCTACCTGGTCTTTTAATTCTTCGATATTTAAAGTAAGATTAAGTTGGGTCATTTTAATTCCTCCATATACAGATTTTCTTGGTCGAAAACATTGTATCATGGGAATTAAAATGGCCCTTTTTTATTTACACAATTATATAGACTTAATCTTCCAACTTTCAAATTCAAAGCATTTTGCAAAATAAACAAGGCAGCCTTCCAACAGAAAGGCTGCCCGCTCGTTATACTGCTTTCATATGCGCTTTCAATTCGGCTCCTTCTTTCCGGATGTCGAGTTCCGGGGCGATCATTTTCAGGATCAGTGTTCCGGCAAGTCCGATGGAGAGGATCATGACGGCCATGACGCCTGTAGGGAGAATGGCTCCCAAGGTGACTGTAAGGGAGGCGATCAGCATGGAAAGGTTGAATTTCAATCCATTGAATGCCATATAAGAACTTCGCGCATCATCGGGTGGGATCGCCGCCATATATGACTGCTCGACCGGTACGCGGAAAACTTCTGCAACGGTGAGGAGCGCCATCATCATAACCAGGATGAATAAATGATTTGAGTAGGCGAGTGTCGCATACCCCAGCGTAAAGAAGAAACAGCTCCACACCAGGATGGTTTTGTCTTGCAATGAATGGGGGATCCTTGTGATGAACAGCATGAGGATCACGACTAATATCGTATTTTCACTTCTTAATATCCCCATTGTCTGTACGCCGTCAATTGTCCACATCAGGAACTGCTGTGATGGCAAATCCTCGCTGAGCCGGATACCGATGTAATTGGTTAATTGAAATTCCATGGAAAGGATCAATACACCGGCAATGGTAAAGAAGACGAATAATTTGTCGTGCATCACTTTTCCGTAGTTGGATAGCAGCTGCGCGACATGTTGTGCAGGAGACAATTCTTTTTTATCCGGTGCATAGCTTTCATCTATGAAGAAAGCTACCAGTGTGGCTGTCACTCCAGATGCGATGCTCAGTGCAAGGAACAGCTCGAACAGATAGTCCTTGAAGAGGAAGGCACCGATGATCCCTCCGATGGCAATGGAAAGATTGTTTGCCCAATACATGATTGAGTACATCAGTTTTCTTTCAGGTGGGCTGCTCACATCAATCATCATCGCCTGATTTGCAGGTCCTGCAAGGCCCCAGCATATACTGTTGATCGTCATCATGGCAAACGTAATCGAAGCTGATTGAAACCACGGCGAGTTACAGATCATCATCGTGACGAATGCTAGAAACCGGAGCGTTTCTGCAAATAGCATGATTTTTTTGCGGCCAAATTGATCGGCGAAATACCCTCCCAGAAAGTTTATCCCGATCCCGACAAATACATTGATCAATAAAAGCAGCCCCGCCACCTTCGCCCCAAAATGAACCGCTAAATAGATCGACATGAACGGAAAAATCATGCTTCCGATAAATCTGCTCATGAATGTTTCAATGATCCGTATTTTAATATTTTTATGAAAATCTCTGAATCTCATACATTTCCCCCTCTCTGTCTATCAGACATGCTCTTCAGTCATCCAGCAGTTTTGTCAGTAAAGTGATGTGTACCCCGAGCGCCTTAAATATGGCACGACATGTGAAATCACTTACTTTCCCTTTTCCACCTTCAAGTCTTTTCACTGTTTGGGCACATACTTTTGCTTTCTGGGCAAGATCCTCCTGCGTCAACCGGGACTTCACCCGTAATATGTAAACAATTTCCCCTATATGTAATTCATCACGACGGGAACCTGGCCTCACTAAACATTGATTAATGGAGTTACAAAGTTTCATCAGGTCACTCATATGCTGATCCCTCCAACAATTGGCAAAATGGTATTCACTAAATATAAAGAAATTTCTACATATTAGCAAGAGGATATTCATCCTTTTCTAATGAAAGTGTACCTTTTTCCAAATAGCCGGTCATGAACCACCCGGCTGAGACATATTAAGACTTTTGGCTGACAATAAAAAAAAGCACCTGTTAAGATGCTTTACAAACTTTCTTCTTATTGTTATAGCGCTAAGAATAAATCCCATTTTAATGAATAATATACAGTACTGATTCCGACGCCCACCACGATGAAACCAATCATATTCTCGATTACCTTTTCCGGCAGCTTAATAAATTTAAGCACTGTATAAATGAATGTGGTCAAAGAAAGCGTAGCCAGTGAAACAATTGCAATGTTGATCGCAACTGTCTTGACTGGTTCTGTAAATAAGTCACTAAGTTCAAACAAGTTGGACCCTCCTGATGATTCATTTCTCTCACATATTGTTGTATATGTAGTAACAAGGTGTCTATTATACTAAAAAAACGAATCTTTTCATAGAGGGGAGGGATAAACCCACTCATCCAATATATGCAAAAATGCCTATAAGAATATTATCATACAAATGGTAGCGCATTCTCTCTCTTTCAAGTAGAAATCTCAATATTTTCATAGCTCGACGGATATTCATCATTTCCCATTGAATGGTATTATATACCCAACTTTTAATGAGCGAGGTAATATTATGGAATATCATTTAGGTGATAAAGTCCTATACGATGAAGAAGAATACGTTGTGTTTTGGATTTACGAAAGTGGGTTTATTGAGATTACGTCTGATATACTGAATAACTGTAAATTGGTTCATTATTCTGAAGTCATTGTGGTAAGGGAATAAATTTCTAAAATCATAAGAAACACTGCAGAGTAGGGTACTTCACACGAGATCCTTCACCAGCACGATTTCATCCCGTATCGGAATGCCGCCAAAACCTTTCAATGGGATTTTAGGCTTGATCTTTCTCGCTTTCTCAACAGCACCCACATATACCCCGGCAAGTCTGAAACCACGCTTCTGATAAAATCCCAGCGGATGTAAATTATCGTTTGTTGTGATGAGCTTCAGCCTTTTACACTGTTGTGTGTAAGCGAGACTTTCCACCTTTCTGATCAATGATGTGCCTATTCCCTTTCCTTCTTGAAGGCTGTCTAATGAGATGATTTCACATTCGTCACGTTTCAGAGCATATGTGACCAAGCCGATGATCGCCGAATGTTCGTCGAGGACGGCGAACCCTGACAGTGTCGTGCAGTCATAGGTTCCCGTTGACACGACAATCACAGGACTCCCCCAATGTGTTTCGAAAAATATTTTCAATTGTTGCGGGGGTATGGACTCAAGCTTTTCTACATTCATACTGTTCTCCATCCTGTTCTTATCCGATTCATTTATTCATCGCCCGATGGAGCGTTTCCATGATGAAAGGTTCTTTTTCCTTCGTATAGCGGGGACGGTCGAATTGGTACAATGTTGCCAAGTTTCTTTTCAACCTGGCATATTGTTCTGCAGACTCAGGAAATTCCCTTAAGTAATCACGAAACAGAAGCTTTTCGTGCCACTCACTCCCTCCGAACTGACATATATGCAGGTGACATGTGCCTGATCGCCACCCGCCTTTTCGGAAAAATCTGCGATTGATTAACTCCGGCTTATGTATATACGTGTATTCAATATTTCCCAAAGGTTCGATCAAGGAATCCACTTCGCCGAGATTCTTCACACCTACCATGATATCTATGATGGGCTTGGCGTCCATCCCTTCCACAGACGTGCTTCCGATGTGTTCAATTCCTTTGAGGGAGCGACCCAGTGCGCTCACAATATTGTTTTTTTCCTGATGATATTGGGTTTGCCATTTGGGATCGTATGGAACGAGTTGAACAGTTGGATTAGCCACTTGAACACTTCCTTTAGTCAATATTCCTGTTTACTGCCTATTTCAGAGATTTGATATAGCCGGGCAATTCAAGTAAATCATCGATCACTGCATCGGCATTGGCCGGTTGCTTCCAACCGTGGTCCTTTTTCCACAGGCCTTTCATACCTGCCTGCTGGGCTCCTTCTACATCGTTATGCGGATGATCACCGAGAAAGATACACTCGCCGGGCTCAACGTTCAGCCGGTCCACCATTTTTTCAAAAATGGCTGGGTCAGGCTTTCTCAGCCCTTCCCATTCTGAAATAAGAATTTCATCAAAATATGTATGAAGCTCAAGGGCGACTATATTATCCATTTGAAATTGTCCGAATCCATTGGTGATCATCCCGAGCTTCAGGTTAGCCCCCTTCAGTTCATTCAGCATTTGATGCATGTTGGGGAAAGGAACGCAGCTGTGCTTGAATTCCTTAAGATAATCTTCAAGCATGTTCTCCCATGTTACATCGGGAATATTGAATTCTTCGATAAGCTGCCGATAAACTTTGTCTTTCCATACATATCCCCGCTGATCTAATTGGATAAATCTTTCCCTGTAAGAGCTTTCAGGAATATGCCCCAACTGATCCTTCAATCTCTTATGTTGCGCTGAAATAAATGTCTTCACTGATTCGTCCCGGTTTAACAGCGTCCCGTCCAGATCAAATATCGCCGCCTTGATCATAAAGAATCCCCTCCTTTGCACGCCAGCGACAGAATTTCCTGATACAGTCCGTTCCATGATGGATAATAATCCCCTATACTTCCGGGTTCAATCCAGCACCTGCTGTCTGATTCATACTGGGCTCCAAATAGATGGATGGTCTCAACTTCCATTTTATAAAATACCTGATAGCCCACTTTGGGATACGGACTCTCTTCATTCCAGTAAGGATTGTCGTGATGATCCACTGTAATAGTCCCCAGTAGATTTGAAGGTCCTGAAACATACCCCTCCTCCATTGCCTCCCTGTTTAAGCAGTCTTTCGGGGATTCACCGGTTTCTATATGTCCTCCGGGAAAATCCCATCCTCTTTTGTGCAGATTCACAAGCAGGATCTTCCCCTTATGGAAACAGAAGCCGTGCACGCTGGTGATCCTGTTAACGTCGGGGAGGTGAGGACCCTGCTCCCAAGTCAGTTTCACCCTCGATTTCCCCCATGTTGCATATGTGGATGTCATCAGGTTTCCTCCTTTGGTTATCACATTTCTTCTCTTTCACTATCTTAACTTATGTTAGAATATAATGGAAATAGTGTGAAAGAAAGGGAGATACATATGGGACTGGAAATGAAAACAAACTGTGAGGCATGCTATAAATCCTTGCATGAAGATGCGTATATTTGCGTTCATGAATGCAGTTTTTGTGAAAAATGCACGGAGAAATATGACTTCATCTGTCCAAACTGCAGCGGGGAATTAGTCAGAAGACCGAAGCCTCCTAGTGGAATGGAACATTAAGGGGGAATGGTCAATGAAAGAAGCATTGTTGGTGATTGACGTTCAGAATGGCATGTTCTCCTCCGCCTCTCCCGTCCACGGGGGTGAAGTCCTGTTGCAACATATTAATGGAGCAGTTAAGTATGCGAAGACAAATGAAATTCCGATCATTTACATCAGGCATAATGGAAAGAAAGGAAGCCCACTGGAGAAAGGCACAGAGGGATGGCGGTTTCATGAAAGGATCGCACCGGGTACCGGTGCTCTTGTGGTAGAGAAGAAGACGCCCGACAGCTTTTACCGGACAGGGCTTCATCAGGTGTTGAAAGAGAAGCAGATCGAGCATCTGATTGTGGCAGGGATTCAGACTGAAGCCTGTGTTGATACAACGTGCAGGGCGGCTTTCAGCTTGGATTACAAAGTTACTTTGCTTTCCGATGCCCACTCAACGTTTGATAAACAAGGCATTTCCGCCGAACAGATCATTTCCCACCACAATGAAGTGCTCCGCTGGTTTGCTGATACCGTCCCTACTGGAGAGTGGATCCTCCGGTAGCACATCCTGCTCTGTCCAGTGATTCACTACTGACAGAGCGGTTCCTGCAGCATTTAGTTCATATCCCCCAAATACACCGGCGCATCTTTTCCTATGAGATGCGGAATAATTTTTTTAGGATAGATCCTGAATTGCACAAGACTCTGCAGATCAAGCCATTCCGTTCCGACCTGATGGCTATCAGGGATGCTAGGTGGTTGAGGGGTGTCCTGTTCTCCCGTAATAGTTGTCCGGAAGTAAAACTCCATCTGATGGAGCCCGGAATCAAACGAAGCATGCTCATGGTTTTTCCCTATGTATTCCCGGATATGAATCAGTTCCCCGACTTCCACCGTGCACCCGGTTTCTTCCATGCATTCCCTAATCAAGGCATCATGGAGCGTTTCCCCATGTTCCTGTCCGCCACCCGGGAAAAGGTAGAAATCCCCCTCCTCATCCCTGTTTTTTGTTAGCAGCAGTTTATCTCCTTTGATGATGATGGCTTTTGCTGAATTTCTGATTGACATCGTATCGTACTCCTTCTCTTTCTTTTACAACTTCACCTCTTTAGGTCTTCGCAGTGTAATCGCCGATTTCCCACGATTGATCACTGACAAACCATCAACATATTCCCGTCAGGATCTTTAAAGACAAAGAATTGATCATTCACAATTTCTGTTTCTAATTCTACTCCGTGTTCCTTCATGAATTGATAGGCGGCATGGATATCGTCAGTAGCAAATTGGACGGCTGGGAAATTGAGCCTTGGAAGACGTCCATTTTCATCTCTCCACATCGGCATTGTATCTAGGATCATCCCCGTCCCTTCCATATCCGCAACAAATAGATGATCGAAGTGCTCCTCTCCACCAGGTAGCCCCAACATGTTGCTGTACCATTCTTTTGCCATTGAGATATCATGAACCGGGATAAAAACACCACTTATCTTATTTCGTATTGGGCTTTTCATCTTTCAACCTCCAATTCTCTGTATCTACCAATTGGTAATATTCAACACTTTTAGGATGGATACCTCTATTAAAATCAAATTTTGACCATGTGCATATCAATCTCCAGGAAGGGAAGAGGTCCGTCCCTCACTAATTTTCTCCTGCCCTTTGCAGAAGCTCGTTCACTGTTACGAATGTGTAGCCTTCTTTGGATAGGGCTGATAGGATTTCGTCCAGCACTTTTATTTCTTGGCCGCTTTTATCATACATGGGATGTAATAGCAGGATGGAGCCCGGCTTCGCTTTTTGTTTTACAATTGAAACCTTCTCGTCGGTATCGGATGATACGCTATCAGGTTCGATGCTCCACATGATGGTCCTTTTCCCCTGCATATGGAGCGCCCATGGTAGACCGATGAGCTTTTTCCCAAAAGGAGGACGGAAATGGATTTCACCTTGATACCCCGCTTTCTTGATCAATTCATCTGTCCTTTCAATTTCTTTCCTGTAAATATGGCTGGATTTAAAGATCATCCGTTCATGTGAATAAGAGTGATTTCCAATCTGATGCCCGGCCTCTATCAGTTTTTTCATTTCATCAGGATGTTTTTCAATTTCATTCCCGACGAGAAAGAATGTCGCCTGAGCTCCATAATCATTCAAAGTTGCTATGATTTCATCAGTATTTTCGGTAGGTCCATCATCAAACGTGATGGCTATTATTTTTTCATTGGTTTCAACTTCAGCAGTTAAAGAACCGAACAATTGGAAGGTCCTTGCATTCATCCATTTATAAGTGCCCGCTGCCAGTAAAATCAACACACATATCCCGACAGCTGACCATTTCATTGATTTTTTCATGTTATTCCCCTATCTTTTTTATGTATAGTAACGGATCTTAGAAAAAAATCCATCATCATTCTATCTTCTGAACGAGGGTTAATTCCTTCCTGTTTTTGGGTAAACGGAAGATGTGGTTTTGAAAATATTGTAAACGATGATAACCCATTTACATAAGGAGGCATTCGAAATTGAAAAAAATTTTATACTTTCCCCTACTGTTTACATTAGCATTCTTTGTCCTCAACGGCTGTTCACCTGACCCCTCTTCTTCCACGGAGAAAAGGGTTGATGCTGAACCAAAGGTCAATCATCAGGAGCAAGCGATTCCTGCAGCACCTGAAACCTTGGAAGGCATGCTTGATCAAAAACCCGGAAATCTCGTGAACAAACATTTAGATCCTGAACTGGAAGTCATCAATGGCTTTCATATTGACCGCTATCGTACATATATGGATGAAACATTTTATCCTATTATTGAAAAAGAACTGGCAAGATTCTTTAAGGAACACCCAGACTTAAGCAATGATGAAATCTATGACTACCTTGTCTATCAGTTGGCTTCTGGTCAATATGCCGAATATAATGACAAACTATTGTCATTTGACCACGGATACGAAATGCCCGAATTGCCGGAAAGTAAGGAAGAAGTCCTGGCAGAGAGAAATATGAAAACGAACATTGTGATTCTCCTTGATTCAAGCGGCAGCATGAAACAAGAAGTAAACGGCGGTATCAAGATGGAACTGGCAAAACAAAGCATCAGGAAGTTCACTGAAAACCTTAATCAAGACTCACATTTATCCTTGATTGCATATGGTCATAAAGGTACTGGAAGTGAAGAAGACAAAGAAAAATCTTGCAAGGCCATTGAAACCGTTTATCCTTTAGATTCCCTGGATCACGGACGTTTTTCAAAAGCCATGGATTCATTCCAGGCAAGCGGCTGGACTCCCCTCTCGGCTGCAATTGATAAAGCCGGTGAAATCTTATCAACCTACCCAAAAGAGAAATTTCATAACAAAGTGTTCATCGTAAGTGATGGCATTGAAACGTGTGACGGAGATCCAATCAAAGCAGTTTCAAAGCTAAGAAATCACCAAATAGACGCAACAGTGAACATCATCGGTTTTGATGTTGATGATGAAGGTCAACAGCAACTGAAGGAAATAGCTGAAGCCGGCGGCGGTGAATATGACACTGTAAAAGATAAACAGGAATTAGAAAAGGTTGTCAGTGAAAAATGGAGGCCAAGCAGATTGCAGATCATGACCACACATGGTGTGAGTCTCCCTGACTATGCAAAACAATACGAAGAGCTTGTTAACATTAAAAATGCTCTATTCTATTCC
This sequence comes from Bacillus sp. KH172YL63, assembly GCF_011398925.1. Classification (NCBI taxonomy): domain Bacteria; kingdom Bacillati; phylum Bacillota; class Bacilli; order Caryophanales; family Bacillaceae; genus Bacillus; species Bacillus sp. KH172YL63. The sequence goes on along the minus strand of NZ_AP022842.1, from coordinate 1,863,495 downwards.
TCACTGAGGGAGGAACAGCGCATCAAGCATGCTGTAAATGAGCTATACGCCAAACGCATCATCGATTCCGGGCAACGAACTATCCTGATAGAAAAAACAGAGGAAATGCACCGAGTGAGAAATGAATACATCAATGAGACGTATGACAAGAAAGAGCAGGAAGCCAAACTGGCAAAAGAAGAAATCGAAGCCAAAGTCGATGCATGGAAAAAGAAATGGTCGGATGTCCTGGATGCAGAAGGTTTATGAGTTAAACAATCTTTTTGTTACAGAGGGCATTCCTTGTCAATTACTACATTCATAAACATTCATTATTAATTATTGTATCATTTGTGTTTATCATACAATTTCATTCATGCAAAAGCATCATTCCCTTATATTTACTTTGCTCTTTCCATACATCAAACATGCCCTTCCCTCCTTTGTGCGCTGACTGAATCCCCTGTACGGTAGGAATACCCGGGAACACAATGAGTTGGCGCGTCAATCAGAAGGAATTGGCATGGATAATTTCGAAGAACTGAAATCCCAGTACGACTTGATGATCCATAAATTGATCCACACCCTGCATATCTACAAAAACAAGAGTGAATATTACCAGACTGGTCTCATTGCTTTATGGGAGGCCAGGGAAAACTTTGATTCAGAAAAAGGTGCGTTTCCTTCGTATGCCTATTCCTTCATCAGGGGACGGATTCTGTCTCAGTTGTCAACTGAGAATCGTAATGAAGAACGAATCATGTTTAAAGAAGCGTCATTTTTCGAGGTGATAGAGGATGAAAGTGGAAATGATCAGCTTGCATATGATCTGGTCTTATCCTACTGCGCTGACCTGACAGCCAATCAAAAGAAGTGGGTGCTGTATACATGTGTGCATATGCTGACAATCTCTGAGATTGCAGAGGCTGAGAATGTATCGGTTTCAGCTGTGAAGAAATGGAGGAAAGGAGCGAGGGACCGGATAAAAGAGACGTTGATCATAGAAGAGGAATCATGAACAAAGAAAAGCTCAAAACCTTACCTGTTTTGAGCTTTTCTGATGCACAGGTGTGCGTATCAACTTTTTGAAAATCGGAGAAAACGGGGATACCCCGCATATGCTATCAATGCCCCACCGATACCGGCACCCAGTAGAATGAGGATATTCCATCCGATGTCGGCGGTCGTCCCGTTTCTTAAAAGGATTTCTTTATAGCCTTCTATCGCCCAGTATTGAGGGAGAAGTTTGCTGATGGATTGAATGAGGTCCGGCATATATTCTACAGGAATCCACAACCCTCCGAGCATGGCTCCGCCGAGAGCGATGATCTGTGTCATGGCGATGCCCATATTCTCGGTTTTCACAAGAACAGACAGCGCCATCCCCCAGCCGGTTACGATAAATGCCAGGGATAGTGACAGTATCATCAATGAGAGCGGGTCTCCTAAAGGAAGATCGTAGACAATTACCCCGAATCCGAACAACACTGTAATCTGGATCAGCACAATCAATAAGAACGGTATCCATTTCCCTATGAAATAATCAGCAAGCGGCAGGGGGGTGCTGGCGATACGGGCAACCATCCCCCGATCCCGATCCTTCACAAAACCGATCACCATGGAAATCATAATATAAAAAGTGAACATAATCGTGTATCCGGGGATGATCTGTGTGACAACATCCTTGTGGCTTGTCGTTTCATCACCGGAATAAATCGATACGAATGCAATAATGAATACGATGGGTAAGATGAACGTCCAAAACCATAACCCTTTGTCTTGCAAATTCTTTTTCAATTCCGTCTTTGCAATGGCCCACATATTTTTCCCTCCCCTTCTATGAATCTCTTAATTGGGTTCCTGTCAGGTTGAAGAATACTTCTTCCAGCCTTGGATGGTATAATTCCAATCGTTTAGGATCAATCTTTAAAGCACGCAACTCTTCAATCAGAACCTGAAGTGTCTGTAATGGTTCCTCACTGTCCACGATAAATCCACTGCCCTTCGCTTCAACGTGGCCATGCTTGGAAAGCAAGTTTTCGTCGATCCCCTCACCTGATATAAATAGAGAAGGCTCATTATATTTTTGAAGCAGGTCATTCATCGTCCCCCATTCAACAAGCGTCCCTTTATCGATGAGCCCGATGCTGTCACAGAGATGCTCGACTTCTTCCATATAATGACTGGAATATATAATCGTGCTGCCCTTTGCTTTCAATTGATTGATAATGGAGAAAATTGAATTCCTTGATTGGGGGTCAATACCGACTGTAGGTTCATCCATGATGACGATTGAGGGATCATGAAGCAGCGCGCACCCAATATTCAACCTCCTCTTCATCCCACCGGAAAAAGTGTTGACCTTATCCTTGCCCCGGTCTTTCAAGCCAATCTGCGCCAACACTTCACCTGCACGTTGATCGAGCAGCTTCCCTTTCAATCCGTACAACCTCCCAAAGTATAGAAGATTATCTTTGGCAGAGAGTGTTTCTTCCAGACAAATATCCTGCGGTATGTAGCCAATCATCTTCTTCACTTTCTTACGATTCCCGGTCACCGACTGCCCGTTTACCAGAATATCTCCTTCAAAATCCTGCAGGATGCCTGATAAGATTTTCATCAACGTCGACTTTCCTGCCCCATTTGGTCCAACGAGGCCGAAGCAGCTGCCTTTTTGGACAGTCAGTTCAACTCCCCCGAGAGCCTGGATCGCATCATACCGCTTTCTAACATTACACACTTCAATCATTTAGAACACTCCTTTCATTAAATAGTGCCACTTCCTGATGTTACTTCGTATACAATTGAGAAGGCAGAAAAGATTCAACTCATTCATTCCCACTTTTAACACACAAACATGATAATAAAAAGCATAATGGCAAACCATCGTTACTATCCTTATGCCTTTCCCTCCCATACTATTTCGAAATCTTACGTTTAATCTGACACTTCCAAACCTAATAACTTCGCAAATCCGATCGCCTGCTCAGGTGAGACCCTGCATCCAGGTAAATGTTCAAGGGATACATTTATCCGGGAAAACGTACACGTACTGACATCAATCCCCTTTAAACTTGTACTGGTAAAATCAACGTCATGGATATCGCACTGATCATACCCGACCTTCACCAATTTCACCCCGGAGAAATTGGCATTCTGTAATGATGTATCGCTGAATAATACCTGTTTCAACCGGGCGTCTGCAAAATCACTCATGTTTGACAGACATCCAACGAAGCGTACATTCCCCAAAGTGGCTTCAGAAAAATCAGCTCCGATCAGTTTACACCCATCAAATGTCACCCTGTGAATGATTCCTTCTGAAAAGGTGACATTTGAAAAGTCACAGTTCTCAAATACGACATCTGTCATATCAATATGCGGGAAGGAAGAACCGATGAATGAAACATGTTTAAACCTCATCTTTGTTAAAAGCAGTGAATCAATGTGTATGTGCTCCATACGTGTTTGCTCGATTTTGCCGTTTGACAGGATAGGGTCCTCATCAGTGTTGACAGCGCTGAGGTCAGCAGATGGCAAATCGGACGGAATCTTTGGCACTTCAATTTTGAAAGTTTTCGACATGGTTACTCCTCTTTCTTGGTCAATATCTATGGAACTACTATACCACTTAGAACGGATGAGAGGGCTTGAAGGGGGATAAATACTTGAAAGATTCATACTGTCGCAAATTCATTTTTACAGGTAAAATGGTAAAAGAAACGGGGTGCAACCATGAAAATTGCAGAAACGGAAAGACTCATGCTCAGATGGGTCGAAACGGATGATGCCGGATTTATTCTGACATTATTAAATGAACCAGGCTGGCTAAAATATATCGGTGATAAAGGCATCAGGACACTTGAAGATGCAGAGAAATATATTCTCAATGGTCCGAAGGCCATGTACCAGCGTGAAGGATTCGGACTTTTCCTCGTGGAACGAAAAGTGGATTACGTTCCCATCGGGCTGTGCGGACTAATCAAGCGGGATGGACTAGAAGATGTCGATATCGGCTTCGCGTTCCTGGAAGCCCGTCAATCTCAAGGTTTTGCCTATGAAGCGGCTCTTGCTGTGATCTCATTCTCCAAAGACAAAGGATTGAACAGACTGGTTGCGATTACGACAAAAGATAACACCGCTTCCTCAAACCTTCTCGAAAAACTCGGAATGAAGCACGAAGGGTATGTGGTACTACCACATGATTGTGAAGAGTTGAAGAAGTACGGGATGGACTTATAAAAATAGAATTCTTTACAGATTTCCCCTTCCAACTTGTTGATTCCTCATCACACATAAACATCCTCATGGTGATTCGACACAAACAGGCTGAATCACCATGAGGATGTTCTGTTAGCTTGAAAACGTTTGTTTCTGCTTCTGTTGTAATTCCCTCAAAACAAAATTCTCCCGGATGAGCCATTGGTTATGATCGTACTCGCTCATCAGCTCTTCATTTGCACGGATGGCTTCCTCCACCGGAACCCATTTCGCCTCCATATTCAGCTCTGTTTCATACTTCTCCAACTGTTGGGGTATCCGCTCGTTGTCCAGTAATTGACAGAGAAAGTAATGGGAATTCATTTCGAATAATATTTCCGGGTCATATACATCCCTGTGCCTCTGCGTGACCATCCCAAAGGGCTCTCCTACGCTGCAGTGTACATACCCCGTCTCTTCAATCACTTCCCTTACCAGCGCCGCTGCAAGCGTCTCACCTGCTTCGACCCCGCCACCGGGGAATTTATAGTCTCCCCTGTTGGTATGCATGAGGAGGATTGTATCATCCCGGAGAATGACGGCTCTTACTGCAGTCCTTACTTTCTTTTCACGCTCACCATTTATTTCACTTAACCCTATTACGGTTTTAAACATAACGTTCGCTCCCTGATCATTCATTAGCGTTTCTGAGCTACATCTCCGGTCACAGCTCCTGAATTTCTTCATCAAATTGACCCATATCGAATGCAAGAAATGACGGTTGACTTCCTTCTCCATCCCGCCCGATAAAAGCCATGTAACAACAATCCCTGTTTTACCACGATCATTTATTCTCAATCAATCCAAATCCCACTCCTGTTGGATCTACAAGATACGCTAGGTAAAAATGATCAAACTCCATTTTTTCCCGCACGACCATCGCTCCGTTGTCTATGGCCGCCGTGATGGCCTCATCGATTGAATCCACCTCAATTTGAATACGCGTTCCGTGAGGGTGGTCACCCGGTCCTTTGCTGATTCCCCCGCTTACTCCTTCACCGGTATTGACTCTCCAATAGTCCCATTGAGGCGGTGCCACATCCCAACCAAACACGTTTGAATAAAAAGCAACGGCCTTTTCCGGTTCCTGGCTCGATAACTCAAACCCTACTACCCTTCCGTTAATTGAATTCATTACACTTCCCCCCAATTTTTCTGCAATCCTATTTTTCTCTCAAACATTAATACCTTTCAACACTTCAAGATTTTCTTTTATATGTTTCACTTGCTTCATTCCAACCATCGTTGAAAGCACCTCTTCGGTTGAGATGATCTTTTTCAATAGATGTTTGACGGAACCTTCACCGGTTAGCTTCCCTAACTCGAACGGGGCACTGGTTGTAGAGTATAACCCTGCTTCTTTTGCCGCTTCCACTACCGTCATCCATTTATTTTTCATCTTTTGGTTGTTAAAAGTAACAGCTTCGTTTCTTATACTGTTTAGGGGAAATTGAAGAAAGCGAAAATGATGATCCTCCCCTGCAACCGATTTAGCCCGCTTCACGGCTTCTTGGATTGAAATGTATCCCTTGTCATCAGGGGGTGCAATCAGACCTCTCCATGTGGCCAAACCATAGTGACGAATATTGCCCCGTTTCACCTGATTCTCCAACATGGCGAATAACTCTTCCAATTGACCATAAAATATTTCTTCCGGAAGCATCATTTTCGAGATTTCAGGGTTATGAATATAGTAAATATCAATGGTGGAGAGCTGCAGGTGCTGCCTGCTCTGTTCTATCGCAAATTGATAGTAGCGTGGAGACATGACATGCTTCACATTTCCGACTACATTCAGATCCGATTCAGAAAGGATATTTCCCTCCAACAGTACTTGCTGTAGATAGGCTGCCGGAACAAGATTTTGTAAAACATCACCTGGGATCAATCCGCCTTTTGTGGATATAATCACTTCGTCACGCTGAAGCAACCCTTTCTCTTCTATAAGACTGTTTAATACGTACCCTACGTCCCTTTCAGAACGCATCCCCCGGTAATTGATGGCCGTATCGATGAAATTAAGACCATGAATCAGTCCATATTCCATTCCCTGTCTATATAACCCTGAATCTGTTTCGTTCATTTCCCCCAGGTGAGTACCGATTCCGATTGGAGCAGCCATAAAATAGGGTGTTCGTCGACCAGACAATCCATTTCTCCCGATAATATTCCTTGTCCCTTTAAAAGTGGCATATCCTTCTATCATCAGCTACCACCCCCTATATCAATATAATGGAAAATACAACCATATAACAGACTGAATTTTCGAATGATTTCATGGTATAATGAGGTGAAAAGCCGAAGATGATCATCATCTTCGGCTTTTTTCTATTTAACCCTTACGTTTTCCATCACCGCAAAATAATTTCCTTCGCTGTCTGCAAAGTTAAATACTTTACCCCCAGGCATGTCTACCATCTCCCCTACGGTGATGTGTTCAGCATGCAGGCGGGAGTGAAGCGCCTCAAGGTTGTCGGAAAACATCATAAGCGAGGGGGTACCGAGGTTTAATTCCGGCTCCAATTGCGAAATCAGTTCTTTGTCATGAAGAACAATCGTTGTTTCTGCTTTTTCCGACGGAGCGATTTCAATCCATCTCATCCCCTGATTGCTCACTTCTCTCACAACGGCAAACCCGAGTTTGTCCCGCCAGAACGCCACCGCTTTGTCCTGGTCTTTTACATATAACATGATTTGCCCTACTTTACTGATCATGCTGAATCACTCCCTTGCCAATATGGTTTTATTATAGCACTTCAGAAGATAGCGCTTACATCATTACTCTTTAAATGCACTTTTTCTTTGTTGTCCCACATATTCTGATTGAGGTCTGTATATCGTATTATCCTCAGCCTGTTCTAGCACATGGGCAGTCCACCCGACGATCCGGCTTGCGGTGAAGGTCGGTGTAAAGAGTGAGGTTTCAAGCTGAATGGACTTCATGATGGCTGCTGCATAAAATTCTACATTCGTGTAAAGAGATCTTCCTGGTTTGAATTCCTTTAACAATTCAATACCTGTCTCCTCTACAATCAAGGCTAAATCAAGGGATTGATCTCCCCCTATGGACGTCGAGAGCTTGTTTCGGAGTGCCGCTGCCCGCGGATCATGTGTCTTATACACCCGGTGGCCAAAGCCCATCAGCTTCTCCCCTTGAAGAAGTTTTCTTCTCAGGACATGTTCGGCTTGATCCGGGGTACCGATTTCCTCCAGCAGTTCAATGACGGCAGATGGCGCTCCCCCGTGAAGTGGTCCTTTCATTGTTCCGATGGCAGATGTAATCGCTGACACCATGTCTGACTCTGTCGAAGCTGTCACTCTTGCCGAGAATGCAGAGGCATTCATGCCGTGTTCCATCGTCAGAATCATATACGTTTCCAATGCATCAACAACGGTTCTTGAAGGCCGCCTTCCTGTCAGCATGAATAAATAATTTGCAACATGAGACAAATCCGGATCTGGTTCGTCCATATCTGTCCCATTTAACATATGGTACCTGCCGGCAATGATTGCAGGAAGCACCGCCGTCAATCTCACCGCCTGTTCGATGGACGGCTTCCAGTTATAACGCTCATCCCCTTCGGCAGATATGACAGTCCTGATCACGCTCATCATATCCATGTCAGCAGGCAGCGAAGAAAGCACCTTCTCCATAACAGGAGACAGCGATCGAAGGGCCTTCATTTCTCCTGTGATATTTTCCGCTTCACGCTTATCGGGTAAGCGTCCCATCCATATTAAGAACGCAATCTCTTCAAATGACCGATGGATCAAGTCCCCGACCTCAAATCCCCGATAAATGAGCACTCCTTCTTCTCCGTTCACCTCGCTGATCGACGTTTGTGCCGCTACAATTCCTTTCAATCCTTTGCTGAACATCCCTACCATCCCCTTCTTCTTTCCTAAAAATATTGTATAATGATTTTATAATTAAGAATATTAAATGTTTTTAAATACTTCGATTAAGATTTTTAATAAAGGAGGGCGCCCGATGGACCTGAATGTGTTGAAGACTTTTCTCACTGCAGCTGAATTGAACCATTTTGGAAAAGCTGCTGAACGCTTGTATATCTCACAGCCTACGGTGACCGTTCACATCAAAACATTAGAAAAAGAATTGGGAGTCACTTTATTTGAACGTACCGGAAAGAAAATCAAATTAACGGAGGCCGGCAGATCCTATGTAACCCATGCCCGAAAATTACTGGAGATGTATGAGGACGGGCTCACCACACTTCGGTCCTTTCAACAAGGATATACAACAAAGTTGAACATTGCCGTCTCACCGCTCATTGCTGATAATGTGCTGCCTTTTGTATTGAGGAAATATGTAGAAATTCACCCGGAGGTCGAGATCTCGATTGACATCATCGAGTCAGAACAAATTGAAAATGCCGTTCTGTACGAAAAAGCCGATATCGGCCTCTCCTGTCTCCCTTGCTACAGCAAGGAACTCGAAGCGACTGTGTTATACACGGATAAAGTTGTCCTTGTAGCACCCCACGATGGCCGTGATTTCGAATCTGCCTATCCACTGGAAGAAGAAGAACTGCTTGCAGCCTATCATGTATTCACCCATAATCATCCAGCCTACTGGGATGAACTGGCGAGGAACATTCAGCGGGTATATCCTTACAGCAAAATGATGAAAGTCTCACAGACACACATTACAAAACGGTTCATTGCAGAAGGGTTAGGGGTTTCCTATCTACCGGCAGGCACGGTCCGGAGGGAACTGTTAGAAGGAAGATTACTAGAGGTAGAAACTTCTGCTTTCCCTTTGCCGGAAGCAAAAACATTCGCCATCACCAAATATCAGCATCAGGCACAGAAAGGGTTTCTTCGATTTTTGTCTCAGTTTCGCTTATAAAAAATGTGCCCGTCATTCCTGCATGACGGGCACATTTTTATATCACTCTATTTCTTGACAAAGAGGGCTGTCAGTAATTCAGAGACCCCAAACAACTTATCAGAATCACCCTGATCCTTCATCGTCCTCACTTCAACCGGCTCCAACATGTGAAAAATGCTGATAAGCCTTTCTTTAGAATAGCCCAGGCCACCGGACAATGAACCGTTCCTGTACACTTCCCAATCGGATATATCGGCGCCGCCAAGCTTACCTCCCGGCAGGAAGCACGTGATCCCAAAGGATCCTCCGATTTTCAGGGAAGCCTCTACCATTTCTATGTAACTCATTCTTCTATGAGGGGCAATATGATGAAAACAGCCAGAATCATAAATGAAATCGTATGTGGCGGTTTCAAAGGGGGCATCAAATATATTTTGGTGCAAAAAATTGATTGAGAGATTTTTCTCCTCGGCCCTTTCACTTGCCCAGTTCAGCGACACCTTTGAAGCATCGACAGCATCCACCTCGAATCCCATTTCAGCGAGATAAAGTGCGTTCCTCCCGGGTCCACAGCCAACATCCAGCACCTTCCCCTTCGATACCAGGCCCTTTTCCACATAAGACACAAGGTTTTCATCAGGCGCATTCATAAAGATCGGCACCGGTTTGTCCCGGTCAGAGAAAAATTCATCCCAAAACGGGGCAGGTTGCCGTAAAAAAGAGTCCAGCATCCTTAATAAATCATCTTGTTCATCAATGTTTTCTTGCATCATGTTCCCTCCTTCTGACTATATATCCATTCTACTTTATGACAGCAAAGAGAAGGTTACCACGATTTTACAGTTGTGTTATTTCACTTCCCATCCAACCCTTAATGAAGCCTCTAACATACCCCCAGAAGGAGTCAGATTCCCTTCTGTCGCCTTTTAGTGAACTCCATATACAATCCTATACATTTCTATAAAACCGCACATTGAGTCATCTAAACAAACCATAAAAGCTGAAGAGATGGAAGGGATCTTCAAATACATTACAATTATTACTTTTATATTACACGCGAATTTATAATTCTTTTTCCATCATCACCATATCCAACGCCCTGATACCATTTTCATAAATCGGATCGGGATACCGCTTGAAAAAGTCTTTCTTTACGCAGGTCAAGCGAAAACCGGCTTTTTGATAGAATGCCAGATTGGCTATGCTGGAATTGGCAGTCCCTACGATGATTTTCCGCTTTCCTTTGCCGGAGTAAAGTGAAGTGATTTGATCCAAAACCATTTTTCCGATACCCCTCCCCCGATAAGCAGGGGCCACCGCCATGTTTCTGACTTCAACAACACGAGAAGATACATCGGTCATGATCAACACTCCCACGGTATGACCTTCACTTTCCACCGCGTACACTTCCCCATCATAAAGATACTCCATGATGATTTCTTCACTTTCATCCGCCATGAGCAACAAAGGCATATAATCTTTTACTCTTTCGGGGTCTACCGGATTAAGTTTCACATGATCATTCATAGATCTACCACAACATACTTTTCCATCCGTATATCATCCCACATCTTCCCGTTCCAAAAGGTAAAATCCGGAACCCTGCCAATTTCTTTATAACCAAGTTGTTTATATAGATGTTGAGCATGTTCATTGAAGGCGAAGACTCCTAATTCAATCCGTTTCAGCCCCTGTTTGTGTATCTCCTTTTCCAGGTATTTCATCGCCTGATAGCCAACACCCTTACCCCTTGCTTCTCTTTCCCCGATTGTGATTCCGATCCAGGCAGTACCCGGTGTTTTATTGAATAAATGCCCCGGGTCGATCATATAATTCATTTCCCCCACCAGTGTCCCATCCAAATAAATGAGAAAAACAGGCTGCACCCCCAAGCGTTCTTCCAACCCTTCCCATGTCATTTCCCTTCGGCATTCCAATTCATCTTTATTTTTGCTTGGGCGGATGAAGTGGACGATGGCAGGATCATTGTCCCAACGATTCAATGCAGCCAACACTTCCGTTTCCGGTTCCATCAGTCGTTTCACATGTATATTCATGATCCAGTCCTTTCTAATGACTTCTATGCTCACCTGTACCTTCTAAAAGGTCATACCAATTTATACATTAAGATATCATCAACATATTCATTTTCTCCGAATTTAAACTCTTTTACTTTTCGGCCTTCTTCCTGAAACCCTAATTGTTTGTACAGTGAGATGGCCCTTTCATTTGTCGAGAACACACCAAGGCTGATCTTTTCAAGAAGAGGATTTTTTTCAGCCCAGTCCAGCAGCTCCATTATCAATTCACGGCCGATCCCTCTACCTCTAAAGTCACGTTGAATCATGACCCCGAAGCTTCCGGTATGCATCAGCCTCCTGCGTTCCTGAGACTTGAATACAAGCCATCCCACAATCCGGTTATTCATTTCGGCCACTAGCAACGTTTCCCGTTCATTGGCCAGAATCCCTTGAACCCAGTCAATTTGTTCCTCATCGGTTCTCCCGAATTCTTCCAACACCGATATAAAATAATTGTTTTCCGAAAGTACTTCCCGATGAATGTGTAAAATCGCCTGGGCGTCCTCCCTTTTCACCTCTCGAATGTGAAATGTTTTCGTTTCTTCCATTCTGTCATACCCCCGTTTTCTCCAGCAATTTCATGCAAGCATATGATCGTGTCGATGAGGCCATATGCTTGAAACCGCTTCCGATACTCCTTATTTTAACACCCCTTCACACTTCTTTATATATGAACCTTTCCGGTGGGCGTCATTTCCACTCACTGTTATGCGCCCAATGCCTTTTGGTTCTATCTCCCTCTTATATTAATAGATTTATATAAAACATCCATTTTAAATCAAGGGAGGAATGATAATGAACGGCGTGATTTCTGCAGTCAAATTACATAGCCTTCAGGAAAGCGAAGAGCTGCCCGGGATCGAATTGGCCGAAAAGGGCCAGCTGACCCAAATTGATTATCATATATATGATCATAAGCACGAACTTCTGTATCAAGTGACACATGGTGATACATTATTTGTCAATCTAAGCGACCACCACGTCCTTTCTTTTAATAAAAGGGAAGAGCTCTATTACTCAACATGTTTTCAGTTGAAGGAATCCGTCTTCATCGAAGTTGCAGGGTTAAAAAGGCGTGCCGCGATCACTTCGATTCATATCCGCTGGCAGTCTCAAGGGAGCAGTGTTTCTTACGGAGTGGAAGACCGGACTGGCACTAGTTACTTTGGAGTCAGGGAGAACCAATTGTTATCGTGGAATTCTCCAGAAGGTTTGGGGAGATAAATACAGGCACACAAAAACCTATTTTCGAAAAGATTGTTTGCATCCTCACAACAATTAATGCCAAATAAAAAGATGCCATCCCCGCAAAAAGGGGGATGGCATCTTCCTTAATTATTGAAAAAAGACCTTATCTACATTGTACTTCGCTTGAAGTTTATTAATCATATAAGTTTCGTAAATTTCACGGTCCATAGCATCTTCTACAATGGCAACATCAATACGATAAACTTCGTCTCTATGGTTGCGAAGTGGTGAAACAGAATCTTCAAGATGCTTTTTCACTCTTTGTCTTAATTTACGTGCTTTTCCTACAAACAGAAGCTCATCATGGATATTATAAAATGTGATGATGCCGCCTTTGTCTCTCGGGATTTCATGAAGATCGATGAAGCCTTCGATGCTTTTGATTTTTGGCTCTTCTGCGTTTCTTGCTTGTTTGCGTTCCGTTATGGAAATATCCGCTTGTGGGATTTGAATGTTAATCAAAAAAGTTCACGTCCTTTATTTGCTGTAAGAAGCAATCGTAACATACTTCTGAATGAAATACTATACACAGTACGATGAACAGTAAAAAAGAGTCTGCATTTTTATCGGCTATATCCTCATTTCTTCGGGACAAAGATCTCTATATGCTGCTGCAGATTTTCCACAATGATCGGAAGCTCATGCCCTTCATCACCGTCAACATTCGAAACCATGTCATATTCAGAAGCAGCCTTCAGCTTCCCGACCTTCATATGGTGGACGTGTTCACTGTCAGCTAATTCCCCAGACAACACTTTGGGCACGAGCATGAGAAATTGGGGTAACGGGATATCTTTGATAATAAAGACGTGAAGCATGCCGTCATTGACTTTGGCATTCGGAGCGATTGTTTCCATGCCGCCTACCGAATTGGTCAAGGCAATCAGCATAAGAAGCGCATCGCCCTCCCATTGATGATCCGATTTCACCAACAATGGAAATGGCTGCTTTTCCTTCATTTTTTTTATGCCCTCCACAATGTATGCGAGTGGTCCCAGCTTGGATTTTTGCTCAACCGGTGTTGAAAAGGACGCTTCAGCAAGAGCACCGACTGCGACGATGTTCATAAAATAGGAATCATTGATTTTTCCAACATCTGTTTTCTGAATATGCTGTTGCTTAAATATATCAATGGCCTCATGAGGGTCCATGGGGATATGGAGGGCTCTTGCAAAGTCATTGACCGTTCCCAGAGGAATGAGACCGAAGCGGGGGCGGTGTTCCTGTTCAGCGAGTCCGTTGATGGCTTCATTGATTGTCCCGTCCCCTCCCATAGCGGCTACCCAGTCGAATTTCCTCTCACACGCTTCCTTTGCAAAAAGCAAAGCATCCCCTTCCCCTTTCGTGATGCGCAGTTCCGTGTCATATCCAAGTTCTTTCATCACCTGAAGTGCGTAGTCGCGATAATTCTCTGCCTTCTCTTTTCCTGAAGATGGATTGATAATCAGCATGGCTTGCTTCAAGCTGATTCCCCCTTTTTAAATGTCTATGAGTATGCTATACCCATATTTACACAAGGGAATCCCTAAGGATCCAAAAGACTTTGTATAGTTTATAGCAGAGTCAAAGCAATTTACCAAGTACCACTATTGACCTTTCATCATGCCTATCACTTCTTTATCTACACTGCGCACATGCAGGTCCTGCTGCGGGAATGGTATTTCAATTCCCTTGTCATTAAGGGCCTTATATATCCGGAAATGGAGATTGCTTTTGATTAGAATGACTTTATCAGGGTTGCTGATCCACACAAAGAGCTCGAAATCCAACGAGGAACTGCCGAAACCTACAAAATTGACAAAAGGTGCAGGCTCAACAAGTACAGATTCAGACGCTTTCTCCTCTTCCTGCGCCACGCTCAACAGAATGTCCCTTACCTGTTCAACGTCACTTCCATAAGCCACTCCGACAGGAATGACAAGTCGGAGCCGGGGATCGGAGTAGGAGCGGTTGACCACCTGCTCTTCCAGGAAGTACGAATTTGGCACGATGATATGTTCATTATCCAAAGTCTTGATGATGGTTGCCCGCATATTGATCTTTTCAACATCTCCAATTACATCATTGACAATCACCCGGTCCCCTACTTTTATCGGGCGTTCGAATAACAGAATGATCCCCGAGATGAAATTGGATGCAATATTCTGCAAGCCGAATCCAATCCCCACCCCGATGATTCCTGCGAAGACTGTCAGTGCACTAAGGTCGATCCCGACTGTTGTCAAACTGATGAAGATGGCCAGAACCATCACACTATAATGAAAGATCTTATCGAACGTGAATTGCAGCCCCCTGTCCAGGTTATAGCGTTGATAGATGTTAGGAAGTAAATATTTTGTCATGATATTAGAAGAACGGTTGGCAATCGAAATGATCAGGACGGCGATGACGAGTAAAAAGAAGGTCACTTTCACATTCCCTACCGAGACGATTTCCCGGAACATCCACGAGGAACTTGAAAAGTAAAACAGCATAAAAAGTAAAATCCCATATGTCGTCACCCAATTCAGGATATAGCGTACGAGCGAATCCATTTGAAATAAAAACTTATTGTCACTGTTTTTCATTCTTTTTGTTATAGATAAAATAAATAACCTGGCAGCGAATATGAGCAACACATAAAACAGGAAGAATAATAGATTCATCCAATCAAATTGCTCATACACTTGGTACCAATTGTCGGTTACTTCTTCGATATCGGTGTTCATGAGGTAACATCATCCTTTTCTTTTTTTATTCGCTTCAGGCTTCTGTTCAATCAGTCATTTCCCCACTTCTCTAAAGTAAGAGAAATCAGCCTCCTGATGTCCCTGATCCTGACCTCTCCGCATTCTTTTCGGTTGGCTAAATCGCAAAGTGCTAGAAGATCCACTAATTTCGATTTCAGAAGCCACTGATCAGGCAAGCTCCCTCCATGATTCAAGTAGCTTTCAATGAATGGGTCTTCCAATCCGCTTGTTGACACTCCCTCATACCTCAGCATATTGCCAATATCGATCAACGGCGTTCCACTGAATGCGTATTCCCAGTCCAGAATAGCTGAAATCGAGATATCGCTGCCGTCTTCATCCACTAAAATGTTTAGCGGGTTGAAGTCACTGTGAATCAATGAATTCTGTTCACCGAGATCAACCATCAAATGGGCGTGATCCTCTGCATACGTACATATTCGCATGCTCAAGGCGGGGCCGAGGTGTTTCTTCCCGAATCCTTCAACTAGACTGCCTCTGATCATATCCATATAAGTATCAGGATTCAAACGGAATTGCTCTCCTATCACCAATTGCTCAGTGAAAAGTCCAGATTGGGGGAATGTGATAGAATGTATGCTTGCGAGCAATCCTCCAACAAGAGCAGCAGCCTTGTCCGGGCGGTCTTCATCCCCCCCTTGGAGGACTTCAGATAATGGACGTCCATTTTTCCAGCTCAGCAATATAAAAGGATAGGGAAATTTCCCACACGAAAAATCGCTGAATAGAACTTCAGGCACAGGAATCATCCCTGCCAACAAGTTCAAAACTTCTTTTTCTGTCTTTATCCCTTTTATATGATTGCTGAATATCCGAAGAACACATTGCCCATTGCCGGTGACGATTTTTATGTTGGTATTGTTCAATCCCCCGGCTAATACTTCATGATGAGTAATTGAACCTTTCTTTATAAAGGGGTAGAGCATTTCCTCAATCGCAGAAACCGGGGGTATGATCTGATTGTTTGTACGTTCCCATCCAGCTTTCATCAGCAGTGCCACCTTCCATTCTGACATGACTTCCTTTCATCATAACCCAGCGAGTGATCAATAACATCATTGAGGGTGTCTGATACAAATGTCTTCAACCATAGGGAATGCTTGTCCGCTTATCGTTTGATGTAATAATTGTAGAACATGAAATACGAGCCTGATTACCTGGGCGCTTTCCCTTCATTTTTCGTTTTTTACGTTAACTTAACAATACTTTTACAGAAAATGAGCCTATTTCTCTAGTTCTTTGTAAAAAATGAGACTTTTTCCCTCCGGCGGAAATTATTATACTATGATAGTTTTATAGATGCCTGCGCAGGTAATCGATTTTTTGGAGGAGTATTCATTGAAAACAAAAGGACTACTATCTTTATCTCTTGCTATCTCATTAACTGTTCTGCCATCGTGGACAAATGCTGAAACGGTGTCTTCGACTATTGATTCTCAAGGAAATGCCGTGGAACTGGGACATGCTCTCCCAAAGGCTGAAAAATCAGGGAAGCAGCATTTTGAAAGCCCATCTCACGTTGAGAAACAGACGGTAGCTGACATCCTGAATGAAAAAGGGCAAAAGAAGCATGAAAAAAGAATCGAGAAATCAAAAGAAAACAAGAAAGATAAGCAGAAAGATTCTGAGGAATTATTCGGATTGTTCGATTGGGGCTCCGGATCGGGGACGGACAACACGGATGATGCATCTGCTTCTGCATCCCGGACGGTCACGGTTTTAATCGCGGCAGATGAAGAATACCGCTCAGCCCACCCGGATTGGCAAACATTGACTCAAGATATCGTTGAAAAAGCAGATGATGCTTTCATACGTGATCACGGAATAGACTTTGAGATTTCGGCATTTGGTGAATGGGGATCAGAAGGAAACAATGCTTCAGAAATCCTGCAGGACCTTGATAAGGATTGGAACGGGCAAGGATTTGATTTTGTCGTTGGCTTCACACGGGATGTAAACTTTAATTCCGGTGGCATCGCATACGTGTATCCTTCTTCACCGAATGGCAGTGCCATGAGCGTGAATTTGGACCAGGGTGCAGAAAATACCTGGCATGCAGCTCAGCATGAATTCTCCCATAATTATGGTTTAGGACATGACCCGCAAGGCAGTGGCATTGAATGCATCATGAACTATGACTACTCCTACCAGATCGACTATTGGGATCAAGACCATGACGACCTGATTCAGGCTCACAAAGGCTGGTTCGGGAACTAATCGTACATACCCCTCCCCACAACAGATTGTGGGGAGATTTTTTATTTTGCTGCCTGCCCGTTAAAACTGGGGGTGAAGGATTGATCCCGCACAACAACAGTATCAGGCACAAACCTTACCAGGATATTGGAATTCCCCAACCCTTTGAAGCGGGGATCCCACCTCTCTTCATTTGGTCCAAGGTACCGTTGAAGCAGCATTTTTGCAATTCTTACATCAAAAGGCTCAATGGTTGCACGGCCTCTAAAGCCTGCATGCAGCACTTTTCCGGTCGTATGATCAAGATCTGTCACCCCGATTGAACATAAAGGAAACTCTTTTATCCTATCAGGAAATGTGTCTGATGAAGGGGTACCAATCACCCAAATGATTCCACCGTCCCAGTAGAACCAGACAGGAGATTCCCTTGGACCCTCCGGCGAATGGGTCGATAAATGGGCAAATAACGGTTTTTCCATGAAACTGTTTAAGTCAAAGCTTCTTCTCCCCCTGATTATCTTCACTGCGATACTTCCTTTCTATGATTCTACCATCACTCTTGGTTAAAATGCCCTGTAGCACTTTCTACAATGCTGTCCATTCATCTGTCTTTTATTACTGGCACCACAATGGGGGCAGGTAACAGCTTCAGTGTTTTGCCCCAGTCCTTTTTTGTGGTGCAATTGAAGTTGGAGGGCTTTATTTGCAAAATATACAGTCGCCGCTATGGCTGTTCCAGATGCGAATAGTATCGCGAGGAGTGATATTCCGTTCATTTTCATTTCCCCTCTCCCACATTTATCAGGCTATTTTTTGGCTTCACTCGCCACTCTGAACACCATTCAGCAACGGCTGGTGTGCTTTAGAAAATAAGATAAAGAAGATATCCATCGTTTTTCTCATCGTCACGGGGAATACGATGAATTGTATGGGTTAGATAGTGAATATGATTACATTTACTCTTACAATAGAGAATCATTTTCAGCGAAACTGGCGAAAAGTCTCTTACAGTGCTCCAAATTCACCAATCAGTGCGGCTAAATATTCCCATCCTTCTTTTCATATGTGTACTCGTTACAATGATGAATCAAATACCTCATAAACCTGACCATAAACGTAATCCGTTCTTCATTTGAATTGAAATGTCTTTTTGTCCTGCCTGCCCGGATATTCATCGCTTCCTTCACAATGCTGTGCCATTCGGTCGAAAGTCGGTTCAACCCATATTCTCCTGCACCCATCTTGGAAATAATATCTGATTCCTCCATCGTATAATATTGTCGAAGGAGGCCAAGGACAGACCATTCCAATTCGCTTTCGATCACTTCAGCCGGCAAAGATTTGACCTCCTCCACCGAAGCTTCCAGCCATTTGAGCCTGCCGAGCCAGTATGTATTCATATTGTCGTGAACATAGGAAAGAACCTGATTGATAGACACGTTTACATAATAGGTGGAAATGTCTTCTCCCAAAACAGCGATCCCCTTTTCTTGAAACAAGTACCAAGTGACCGGGTTAAAGTTGAAATACTCTCCAGTTGTGAGTTCACCTTCGTTAAAGAAAACAGCCTGTATGTTCTCTCCTTTCCCTTGGCACAATCCGATATGCTCAGGAAGGATGTAGACCCCGTCCAGTTCAGGCTTTACATGAACCTTTTCCACATTTTTATGAATGTCAGAAAGGGTAACCAATTCACTGGGTGTCAGATGACGATTCAATACGGCAATAAAGTCGATATCACTTGATCCATGTTCGTACGCCGAAAGGGCAATACTGCCATGTAGATACATTCCTTCCAGCACTTCGGGCAGTTGGTTGTGAACGAGCGAGATATAATCATTCATGATCGGCTCAATAACAGGTGGTAGTCCGGACATATTCATTCCCCCCCCCTTGTCGTTTGGGAGAAAAGATCCGCTTCAATCTCTCCCTGTAAAAAATCTCCACTCCGACACCATTTTAACACCTTATTCCATTTTTATACAGATGTTTGCTGTATGAAAAGAAGCCTGATCTTACGAGATCAGGCTTCTTTCGATGTCCACTATGATTTCTTCTGCGGTCTGCTGTCCATTTTTCATACACGCACCGATTCCGACTCCATAATAGGAAGCACCGGCTAATTTCACTCCTGGAAATTCAGCAGTAAGAATATTTTCCAAGAGGCTTACCGACTGACCATGCTCAAGATGATAATTGGGCATTAAATCCTTCCAGTCAGTAATCTCAACAGAAACAGGCTCCCCTTCGATTCCGATGCTCCTCCTGATGTCTTCCAATGCCGCTTCCTTCAGCTCTCTATCACTCAGGCCGGATAAGTGTGAATAATTGGCGTTCGAACTTTTATAAAAAAGCCTTACCAACAAATTCCCTTCCCGTGAAGTATGCTTCCACTTCCTGCTTGTCCACGTACAGGCATCACACTTCACATCGTCCCCGTCTGCCACAATGAATCCGGTGCCGTCTGCCGGGAGTGTCCCGTCAGGAATATCAAACCCGAGATAAATTGAAATCAAAGATGAATTTTTCAAATTGTTGAATGGTACGTTTAATTTTTCATGCTCCACGATCTTCTGGGTGACATCATGTGGCGTGGCGAAAATGATGTAGTCTGCAATGATACACTGCTGATCATCAAGAATCAGCTCATATCGATCTCCTACTTTTTGCAGCTTATTCGTAGCCACCCCTTTATGAATCGACGCGTCTGCACATACTTCTTCCAACCTGTCTATGATGGCAGAAAGTCCATGTTTAAATGAAATGAACTTTTTGTTGGAAGCCCCTTGAAATTTCTGTTTGTTTTCAGACAAGCCTCTGATGATACTTCCATATTCATTCTTATAGTCAAGCAGGTACGGCAGCGTAGTCGACAGCGTTAATTCATTCAAATTTCCTGAATAGACGCCTGACAATACCGGAGCCACTTGATTCTCTACCAGCTCTTTCCCCAGAAATGCTTCAAGGAATTCACCGATCGAGCTGTCTTTTGTGAAGTGAGTGTTTTTCACTTCCAGGTCCTTCAATGCCTGACGCTTGCCCTCTTCCGACACCAGGGTGCTCTCAAAAAGGGAATCTGTGCTCATCGGGATACCGAAAATCGTATCCAGCGGAATTTTATGTAATTGATTGTTCGTATATATGTATGATGTGCCTGTTTCATTATAGACAAGCTCGTCCTGCAGCTGCAGCTCCTCCACAAGAGGAAGGACACCTTCATTGCGGGCAACGATCGAATCCGCACCTGCTTCCATGATAAACCCGTCTTCCTTCACCGTCCGGATTTTACCGCCAAGCTCCGAGTCTTTTTCGACCAGTACGGCATTTACCTTCAACCCTTTTTCACTTGCCTTCTTCTGGAGATGATAAAGTGCTGTTAATCCAGTTATTCCTCCACCTACGACAACCACTGTCTTCATTTCACTCACTCCAATATTTTGGATATGTATTTACATATCAAGAGTATCATGTTTAATCCGCAATGAAAAAAAAAACTGTGTCTGAATTGGGAATTATACCTGTCTTTCAAGCCAAATGCCTGCTCACACAAAAACCCCTCTCCAATTCCGAGTTGACAACTAAGAATACTTGACTATATAATATACATAATCAAATACCACTTATCCAGAGAGGTAGAGGGAACGGCCCGATGATACCTCAGCAACAGGTTCTAGGACACTGTGCTAATTCCACAAGCATGATGCTTGAAAGATAAGTTGAAGTCCAGATCCGTCAAGCCTTCTTCTTATCCAATAGGAAGAGGGCTTTTAATAACTCCCCTTCCGGAAAAAAATCAGAGGAGTGATACCATGGGAAAAATCCTACAAGAAGCGATTCAAAACAGAAGAAATGAATTAATCAATAAATTGATCATTCACAATGTATTCAAAAAAGAAGACAAACAATTATTCGAATTAACGCTGCAGGAATTAGAAATCGAATACAGATCCTTACGCCGCAGGGGCCATCCTCATAACGACACTGGTTCCATACAGTGGAAGCGCGTGAAAATCAGCAGTTAGGGGAGCTGCCCACTAAAGTCATCATTTATAATAAAATCCGAACCCATTCGATTTCGCTTTTCCACAGCCTGTCGAATCACCGTTCGGATTTTCCTTTATCTTCAATACACTCCTCCCCAATAAAGCGTTGTCCCTGACATATCACCCATTCAATTAAGAGAACCCTATTTGCACCCCATCTCCCCTTCATGTAAAGTTAACAAGACTGTTGCAAAACCCCAGCGATTAGCCAATACAATCAATCTTTTAACATACACCAATAGATTAAAGGAGACTAACAATGTCTGCTTCTCTTCACCATTTCTTAAATGATTTAACAGGTTTGAATGACGGAATGCTCATTCTGATCAGCATCACCATCAATATCATCATCAGTATCCTCGGGTTCATACCCAGTGTCTTCCTGACTGCATTCAACCTCTCGGCGTTTGGATTTGCACCTGGAATCGGTGTGTCGATCGCCGGCGAATCCATCGGGGCGATTATCAGCTTTTATTTATTCCGAAAAGGTTTGAGATTGAAAGGGATAGATTCAATCCTGACAAACAAATACTTTCAGAGGTTGAAAGAGGCTTCTGGAGCGGAATGGATTTTCCTCCTTTTCTTTTTCCGGATCGTCCCATTTATTCCATCCAGTGTCGTCACCGTAGCGGCAGCGTTCAGTTCCATTTCCATTCTCCCTTTTTCAGTCATCAGCACAGTCGGAAAGATTCCCTCATTGTTGATTGAGGCGCTGATTGTTGCAGAATTATTGAACGTGACGAGGGGAAATATGATTCTAGCAGCCGTGACGGTGGGGATCGGGGTGTTGTATGGGGTGTATCGGTATGGAAGGAGAATGGTGGGGAGGTGAATGTGTTGGAAGGTTTGTCAGTTGAATTTTGGGGTTTATTTGTCTGTTGAATATACGCTTTTTTTCGACAGACAAATAAACCAATCATTTTGTCAGTTAAAAAACAGATAGTTTTCAACTGATAAATTCCAGCCATTATTCAACAGACAAACTCTCCCCTCCCCAAACGAAAAAACCGAACAGCCACCCGACACCCACCAGGGATATCGTGTAGCTATCCGGTTCAACTCTAAACTCTCCCCACTGCTTCTTTATACGAGGCATCCACCCTACTGAGCATTCACCTCAACGGCATCCTTTTTATAATAGCCGGCGAAGATATCAGCAAAAGCTTCAGTGGAATTATATAGTTCCACCAGGTTATTTTCCACTCCGCCAAATTCAAGAAGCATGGCGCGCTCCGTTAAATCCTGATTGTACACGCCGTTTCCTTCTGCCTTCGTTTTGACGAACACACCCCTGCTGATTCCCGGGTACTTTTCTTCAAGCTTGGCATTCAGTTCCTTGGCTACCTTCAAGTTCTTTTCGAAGTTTTTATTTTCTTTTCCTACAATAAAGAACAGGCGGGCATAGTTTTTCCCGTTGATCGTCTTGGTTGTGATGTTTCTTGGCATGGAGTCCCGGTGGATGTCAATCAGATAGGTGAGGTCTTCGTTTCCTGCCAGTGCCTCCTGGACCAATCCCCTTGATAGTTTGTAGGATTCATAATAGGTCCATGATTTATCTTTGAGTGCTTTATTGACGTCGGTTTTGTCTTGGACAGCCCCAATCCCCCTCGATTCGAGCTCTTGTTTCAGCTTTGCCCCGACAGCAATGACGTTTACTTTTTCGTTTGTACTCGCAGGGTCTTTAGAATCATTGTTTTTGATTAATGGACTGAAGGCTTCCCAGCTGTGGGAATGGTAGATGAATACTGATTTCTCTTCAATTTCATCCCCACCATCGCCTGAACCTGAGTTTGCTCTGTCGATTTGACTTTGATCGATTTCCTGGTCTTTGAGCTGATCTTCCGTCGGTGCAGGGGATTCGTTCGGAAGGTTGGTGATGTCGGTTCCTTTCCCTGCGACCGCTATATGGGTATGATAATTTTCAATACCGGGGATTTCCCGGCCGAAAAGGCTCCGTGGGTCCAATAATGATACATTCGTGACACTTTCAAGCCAGTCAAATTCGTTGTTGATAGAATCTTTATACGTGATCCTCATCGGGGTGATTTCCTGTGACAGCAGCATAAGGAATGTCTCTTTTGGTACAAGCTCTGATACGGAAGTGTAAAACAAGCTGTCCACCCTCAGCTTGATGGCTGTGGAGGAGATCAGCCAGACCATCAGGTACATAAGGACGATTCCGATCAGTACGATCCGGATGACGGCTTTCATAGAGATGAATACTAGTGGGACTATTCTGTTATGGTTTCGAGACTTATACGGCATCATCAGTACTCCTATATAAAGTATTTAATAATTCACTTTATGCAGGACGATGATAGAGTAGAATGTTTTTCTGAGATTGCAAACTTCACATCCGATCATGCATGTGCAAGTTTTTTAATGGCTTCAATCACCAACTCAGGTTCGTCTCTCTGTATGTAATGGGTACTGTTTTCGGCCATGATCAGCTCACTCTCTTTCGAAAGGCTGAGTAAACCCTTTTGCATCTCATTCCATAAAGACTGGGCTTCCATTGTATAATGTGCCTTGTTACCGGCTGCAAGGATGATGACCGGTAAATCCAATGTTTTCCTGGTTCTTCCGGTCAAATGGAGGCTTTTCTGAAATTCAGCAAAGCTGCCTTCCAGTGTAAACTGTTTGTAATACCTGGCTTGAAAGTCTTCAGGCATGACCGGCAGAAACTTTTCAATATAATCCTCCGGGGTTGAATCAATAAGGATCAAACCGGATACTTTCTCAGGATGCTTCGTTGCGTACGCCCTCATGTTAATTCCACCAAAGGAATGGCCGACTAATAGGTAGGGCGGTTCAATCTTCATTTCAGTAAGCAACAGGTTAAGCTCTGTCACCATTTCATCGCTTGTCCTTGGATGGTTGGCACCTCCGCTTTTCCCGAGTCCCGCCCGGTCATATGCGACCACTTCCAGCTCTGCTTTGATGCCTGGCAAGATGTCATGCCAGGCTTTGGAATAGTCCCCGTAGCCTGCGTCCAGTACGACTGTGGGACGATTATTTTTATGGCCGTATACCGCTGCGAAAAGTTCAGTTCCCCGGACCATTTTGAAATGTTCTTTAACTGGATTCGACAAGAAATCCCTCCTGTTCTTTCAAGTCAACCTTCTTAAACCAATAGGCCATTTCCTCCATCGGTTCTTCTCTTATGTGAACATAGTAAACGTCAAGATCTTCAGTCTCTGTCCCATCCGGTAAATGGAATGATAAGGTAAACGTCTCTTCGGGAAATATATCGAATACCTGGGGTTCCCTGTGGGAAAACTTTTTTGTGGCCACTGCTTTTTTCACGTCATCCTCTAGTAGTTCCCAGTCCATTTCATCCTGAAGCGGACTGCGATTCCGCTTTACATCGGTCACTTTACGATCACCGTTCACATAGAACACGATGAAATCTGTCGGGAACCTGTACCGCTCCAAGTCTTCCACCCAAGTCCCGTTCATCACAACTTTGTTCTCGTTCCTATCAACTTTCAAGTCAAGAGACGCAGGTGTCGTATGATAGTGGGCTTGAATGAAAAAGAGAAGGAAAACAGCCATCATCACAATCGAAGGTGAAAAGAATAGAAGCGCCACCCACTTCCTTTTCCTCCATGTAAATAACCCAATGATGCATGAAAGGATTAAAAGGATCGTCATTCCAGATGTTCTTCTGGCTGATATTCCAAAATATCCCCCGGCTGGCAATCCAAAGCCTTGCATATTGCCTCTAGGGTTGCGAAACGGACTGCTTTCGCTTTCCCATTCTTTAAGATTGAAAGATTGCTCATCGTGATACCCACTTTTTCTGACAGTTCAGTTACACTCATTTTCCTTTTCGCCAACATTACGTCAATATTTATAATGATCGCCATATTATCGCCTCACACGGTTAAGTCATTTTCAGATTTTAGTTCAAGAGCATTTTGAAGCAGCTGTTGAAGAACGGCTGCAAAGACCGAGATCGTCGCAGAGGCAAAACTGATAATCATGCCGAGAATGGCTATGCCCGGATGAAGTGCATTTTGAATCAGAAGGAAAATCATGCCCAATACATAGATCACCATAATCATTAGTGCACACAGTTTGATACGGCCGAGGGAACCGATCGCTTCACCTGAAAAAGCATGTTTCTTTTCAATGCAGGTTAATAGCTTGAAAGCTTGAAATAAAGCTACTCCAAAAGGGATGGCTGTCAGATAAAGTCCAACCAGTACCGTCCACTTCAAGTAGGCGAATTCAGGAAAGAGCTCCGCCGAGTATTTTGCCATCGTCGGAAGCCACACTACGCATAAAATAAACACCAGTGCACCAATTGATATCACTGCACCTTTTAAGAATTTTGTTGTCAAAGAGTTCATCATACACCTCTCACCATGTTTTTATTAAATTATAATCAGAAATTTATTGTTTTACAATAAAGATTTATTGTGAATTTTATGTATGAAAATGATGTGTCCGTTGCACCGTTCACTTTACAGAACAAACGTTTCTATTTATAGGCATGTATGTTATAGTAGGTACCCAATGGGTCTACGAGACTGTACTTAGTCAATCCCTTGATGTATCAGAAGGGAGACATGTTATATGTCAAATGAAAATATCGTTACGATGCTCAAGACTCTTAAGGAATTTAAGGATAGCGAGATCGTCCACACGATTTCAAATAAAGACAGTTCACCTATTATTACTGTCACATATCAATTAAATACTGAACGTTTCATCATCACTTATGTCGATTCCATGAAAGTGGAAGAATTCACAGACATCCGCCTGCTGGCTTCCACGATAGAATATTTGACTGCTTGATGAGTCTTCATATTAAATAAAGCCATTACGAGGATCGTAATGGCTTTGTTATTGCTTGCTCTAAAATGGCGGAAGTTCACTTAGATTATTCTCTTTCACACCGTCCGGTTCACTCCGGAGGACATCCCTTCCATATCGGTGAATCACGTCAACATGCGAAAGATTTCCTGCCTTCGCTTCCTCCAGGGCAGAGATGTAATCCAATTCCCTTCCACTGTTCGTTTTAAAGGCGATAAGTTCATCGTCCCCGTTTCTCCGAACAGCTACAATATGTTCCCCGTCCATAGTTTCATCAGACAGCTCGGCTTTCGCCTGGACCTTTCCCTGGCGCTTATATTCTTCGAAAATTTCCTCAAAGTTCTTTCCTTCCATTGGGTTCACCTCCCGAACATACGTTTAGTATTGTCCGGGGATGACATTATTATGTCAGCAGTGATTTTCATACAAACAGGAAAATATCTGATGGCTACTTAAGTTTATCCAACGTGCTGTTAAGTAAGATGATTTTTTCTTCCATACCTTTCACAGCAAACTGGATATTCTTACGGAAAATGGACAAGATGAGTTGACCGTATGTGGTGCCTGGAACCGCCCATTTCCCGTTCAAATCTGTCCAATTCTCGGCAATTCCCCTTTTGACAAGTGAAAAACGGGGGTCGACGAGTGCCACTCCTTGAGGGATTGGTTGAGTGGAGGCATAGGCATACAAATGCTGAATATGGGCAAGAACACCCTCTTCAGGGGTTTTGAAAGTTGCTCCATTGTTCCCGGGACCCGTTGTACCTATTCCGGCATAGTTATTTTGTTCCGGCTTGACCTGTCCGGTGAACCTGAAATAATTCGTTTCATGCACCGCCTGGGCGTATGCCACGTCCCCTCTGATGCCAAAAAGCTTCCCGTAAAAAATATAGAACTTGCCAAGGAGCGGAGCGTTTGGATTGACAGTCTGGACATATTCATCCAAGTATTCTGCATTCAACAGTGATTCCCCCATGATTGAATAGGATATTCCCGGGGGATTCGTTGGCTTGGGAGGATCCGTCGGTTTTGGAGGGTCGGTCGGCTTCGGCGCTTCTGTTGGCGGGGGAGCGGTCGGTTTAGGTTCTTCAGTTCCCTCCCTTACCAGTATAAAGGCTTCGACTCCGATTCTTTTTAAATCGTTCACCTGTTTTTCTGCATTCTCCCGTTCGGTAAATGCACCGGTCTGCACCCTGTAGTAATTCTTGCCTGAAAGCACAACTGTATCAATAAAGGAAGGAATCCCCTTCTTTTTCAAGAGTTCCACCCGGTCTTCTGCATTCTCACGATCTGTAAAAGAACCTGCGATGACTTTGTACAGCGCTTTTTCATTCACGATTTTTTCAGGTAAGCCTAATGCCTTCCCAATTCCCTTTCCTATTGCTTCACCCATGCTGCTTCTGAATTTCCCATTGTTCAAAAGGGCTACGTCTGCCGGATTGTCCACAAAGAGGATTTCCAGCAGGAGTGAAGGCATCTTCGTTTCACGCAAAACATGAAAATTCGCCCTCTTCTTCCCTCTGTCCAAAATATTGAAGTCTTTTTTGACTACTGCCATTATTTCATCGTGGATGATTGTTTGATACACTTTCGTCTGCGAAGGGATCGTTCCATTATAGACATAGCTTTCAAACCCGCTTCCCCCTCCTGCGTTATGATGGATCGAAAGAAAATAATCCGGGTTTGTCTGGTTCGCAAGTGTGGAGCGCTGCGATAGAGAAAGTGTGGAATCATCGCTTCTTGTCATCACGATCCTGACATTATAGTGAGACAACAAATAATCCCTTACTGCAAGCGCTGTCAAGAGATTGAATACTTTCTCCTCATTCCCTTTATATGTGGCACCCGGATCTGATCCGCCATGCCCTGGATCAATCATGATTGTTTTCAACTAATATCCTCCTATGAGTTTGACATAAGATACTATATTCATCCAAGGACAGGCTTGATTGGACATTATTCCATTATATGTAAAAATGTTCCCCGTTCGGCGAACAGGAAACACTTTGTAGACGTTCGATTCATTTTTTGAGGAGGGAATGTTCATTTAGGTTTCTTTTTCTCTTTTTTTTGCTTATTCATTTTATTCATCATCATTGTTACCCGGCGGAATCACATACTGGTGGTCGCTTCGTTGTTCCAGTATGCACGGTTCATCTTATAAGCATCGTGGTCTTTCTGTCTTTCAATTGGATCGATTCGTGATATACAAAGGACTGTTTGAAGGATTTACTATTTTTCTCGCCAATGCATCACCTCCATAGAATACTGTATGTGAATGAAAGCTGATTGGTGTGGACAAGCAGGGATTTTTTAAAAATTGGATTTTCAGGGACTTGATCCTGAAGAAGCCGAGTAACCTCGACATTAGTCTTCGTTAAAAGGTCATCATCTTTAGAGCCTGTGAGTGTTTCCTCAAGTAATTTGCAATCTTTGGTTGATAGTAATTCCTCACTACAAGAATTTCATGTTTCATTTTATCCCCATGTTGACTCGTTCCCGAATTCGGATGAGATCTATAATTCAACAGAACTTCATCCAAATAGTACATGACGTGGCCCTTAAGAAGGATTCGGAACCACATGTCATAATCCTGGGTGAATCTTAAATCCTGATTGAAATAACCCACTTCCTGGAATATATCTCTATGAAGCATCACTGAACATCCATTCACTGGATTGATGGTCATGAATGACCGGTACACTTCATTGGCATTGGTAAATCTCTTTCCTACATAAGAAAGAAGGGGTTCATTTTGAGGACCTACATAATCATAATTGTGGAAGCTTGCCTTAGCGTTATGCTTGAGCATGAATTCCACCTGTTTCTCGACCTTCAACGGTTCAATATAATCATCGGAACTCAGCCAGGCAATATACGTACCTTTTGCCTTCTTGATCCCTTCATTGATGGCAGTTGCAGTCCCCCCGTTCTTTTTTTTGATATATGTGATGCGGCTCATAAACGGCGTCAAACGTTCAATTTCTTTGGTAGACCCATCATCGACGACAATCAACTCAATATTCGGGTATGTTTGATTCAATGCACTTTGGACAGCCTGGGCAATATAGGAACAATTGTAAAATGGGATAACGATTGATACGGTAGGTTTCATTTTAACTCCTCCAGTGTAGCCTTGGACAAGACGTGAATACTATAGACTATTCATCTATTCAAACTCGTGATTAGACGGACGAACCATGGTACAGAAATATTCTTTACATAAAAAGGACTGAGCACCAGTGGCTCAGTCCTTACAAAATAAAATCAATCCTTGATCAGCCCGTTTTCTACCAGCCAATCATGGGCAACGACGGATACACTGTTTCCTTCGATGTCCACCTTGTAATTCAATTCTCGCATAATATCACTATCAAGCTTGTTTGCCAATCTTGCAGTGATTTCCTTAATTTCGGGATATTTTTTGTACACATCTTCATTGATGCTGACAGCTGCACGATACGGAGGGAAGAATCCCTTATCGTCCTTCAGTGTCACTAAGTCATAGTCTACAATTGTCGCATCGGTCTCAAATGCGACGGATACATCCACTTGACGATTGTTCAATGCCCTTTGGGTCAATCCAAGGTCCATTTGTTTAATCTGGCCCGATCCGAAAGAGAATCCGTATGTTTTCTCGACACCCGGCAGCCCGTCAGCACGATTCGCAAATTCGGCATCGGATGCCATCATTAATTCACCAGGATGTTCATTCATATAATCGGCCAAATCACTGATTGACTGAATGCCGAGCTCCTTCGCTTGATCTTTATTCATGGCGAGGGCGTATGTATTATTGACATTAGACATATTCATCCAGTGAATGCCCCGCTTGGCATCGAGCTCTTTGACCTTCTTAAAGGTTTTCTCTGGATCCGTCATCGGCTCTTGCCCCATGTATGTGATGAGCGCCGTACCCGTATACTCCCACATCATATCCACCTGCTCGTTTTCCAACGCTTTGCGTACGACAGTACTGCCCAGGTTATTCATTTGCTTAACATTAAAACCTTCCTCTTTCAGTAGAAAAGCAGTCATCTCGGAAAGCAGGTATTGCTCTGTAAAATTCTTACCTCCTACTGATATTTGCTTACCACCGATCCCAGCATTGGAACAAGAGGTCATCATCAATGTGAGGACAAGGATCCCGATCACTTTCATCTTTACATTCACATCATCACCCCTTGTCTAATTCATTACATTTCCAGCGTTTGCCTGGTCCCTTTTGGAACAACAAGCTTCTCAATCATTCTCAACAGCAAATCAACGAGAATGGCGAGGACAGTTACCGGAATCGCACCGGATATTAAATAACCATTATCAAACAATTGTATGCCTGTGAATATCCAGACACCCAATCCCCCTCCTCCAACAACATAAGCAAGGGCAGCCGTCCCGATATTGAGCACAACCGCAGTGCGGATGCCTGCCAAAATGGAGTATGAGGCATTCGGCAATTCGATCCTGAAAAGGATTTGATAAGGCTTCATTCCCATGCCCTTCGCAGCATCAATCAAATTCTCATCTATTGAGTCTATTCCTGCCACGGTATTTCTGTAAATGGGTAGTAAAGAATAAATGAACAAGGCAAAGATCGCTGTTTTAAAACCGATTCCTAATATGCTGATCATAAGAGCCAATACTGCCAAACTTGGAATGGTCTGACCAAAATTCACCGTATTCGAAACAATCCACTCAGCTCTCCTGAACCGCTTTCTCGTCATCAATATCCCGGCGGGGACCGCCACAACGAGTGCAAGTAAAGAAGACACAAAGACCAGTTGTAAATGCTGCATCAACAAATAAAGAAACGTTTTGGATTGCGTGAACATATAATCGAAATAATGGTTCTTTATTGCCCAGACGAAGAAAAGGATGACAAAGGCATAAACGACATAGCGAACAATTTTGCTGACAACCTTTTTGGCATTCACCGAATCACCCTTTCTGAACCACGTTCATTTTACCTTTAATCTCATAATGGAGATACTTTTGCACTAAATCGATCATGATTGCACCGAGTTTGTTCCCGGAATCATCCGTGACGATTACTTGATCCGCTTCCTGATTCAGTAACATTGACAATGTATTGCGTAAATCATGTTTGACATTGATGGTTTTACTGTCCGATATTGATTCATCAATATCGAGCAAACCAATGATGTTCATTAAATCTTCTATCGTGTGAAGACTTAAACTTTTTATTGCACGATCTTTTCCAAAGAATTCATAAACAAAGTCATTCTTTGGGCGGACAAGCATTTCAGATGGCGAGTCATATTGCATGATCTCACCACCGCGAAGGAGTACGATTTTATCGGCCATCTTGATCGCTTCATCAATATCATGACTGACAAACAAAATCGTTTTCTTGACTTCACGCTGGATTTGCAGAAATTCATCCTGGATTTTTTCCCTTATGATGGGATCAAGGGCCCCAAACGGTTCATCCATGAGCATAACGGGAGGGTCTGCAGCAAGCGCCCGGATCACTCCTATTCGCTGTTGCTGTCCCCCTGATAGTTCATGGGGATACCTTCTGCCGAATTTATCCGCACTCAGTCCGATCATATCCATCAGGGTGATGAATCGATCCCGTTTTTCTTTCTTTCCCCACCCCAGCATATCTGGAACGATCATGACATTTTCTTCGATAGTCATATTTGGGAACAAACCGTTACTTTGAATCACGTAGCCGATTTTACGGCGCAGCTCGATTTCATTCAGCTCCATTGAATCTTGTCCGTCGATGGTGATTTTCCCCGAGGAAATCGACTCAAGTCGATTCACCATCCGTAATAAAGTCGTCTTTCCGCATCCTGAAGGCCCTAAAAGCACAACGATGTGTCCTTTTTCAATATGTAAATCAATTTCTTTGACGGCTGTTACACCACCGTCATATGTTTTCGTCGTTTGTTCGAACGTGATCATCTCTTCACCTCTTCCATTTCTTTATGCAATGTATTTCCGTGTATATCGCTTTTGAATCCATAGTAATATGCCGTCTGCTATCATCGCTAAGATGGCAACTGCAACGGATCCGCTGATAATGAGGTAATTGTCGCCTCTCGAAATGCCTTGGGTAATCAGCACACCCAGCCCACCAGCACCGATATATGCGGCAATGACACCAATCCCGATATTAAGTACTACGGCTGTTCTGATTCCTGCCATAATAACAGGAAATGCATTTGGGATTTCCACCCGCAAAAGTCGCTGATGAGTCTTCATCCCCACCCCTTTGGCTGCATCCCGCATCTCCGGGCTCACATTTTGGATGGCTGTATATGTATTTCTAATAATGGGCAGCTGTGAATAAAGAACCAATGCCACAAATGCCGGTACAAATCCAATCCCCTGATTGATGATTGAGAAAATCGGGATCATGACGCCAAATAAAGCGATGCTTGGTATCGTCAACATCACCGATGCGATTTGTAACACTGTTTCTGCCAGGTAATCATTCGTGGTCAAGTATATACCGAGCGGCACCCCGATCAAGAGGGCAACAAGTATCGCAAGCCCGACTAACACAGCATGTTCAATCGTCAAGTCAAGAATCCTGGGTGCATTTACCTCTAAGAATTTCAGCCATTTCTCCAACAGTATCCCCTCCTTTTTTCTAGGATTTTAGCCATAATAAAAGTCGTTCAGAACCTGATATGTCCCGACGACCCACGATTATAGTATAACCGAATAACTAAGCCAACATTCCTATACCCTTTTTGTCGAAACATCAAACATTTTCCTCATTTATTTATCGTATAGGACGCCCCGAGCCCAATTACGCTAAAAATACTTTACAAAAAAACCTTGAGGTCTTATTTTTCGTAGGTACTATTTCCTGTATTAACCAGCTTCTATTACAATCTTTCTTCTTCAAGGCGTAAAATCTTTCATTACGCCAAAGATCCTGCGTCCATCCATGCATGTTCACACAGAAACCTCGCCCCCGGTAAAAAGAAGAATATAAGTTTACATTCTCATTAACAAGATGCTGTAAATCATCTGTCCGCCTTTTCAATCTTGCAGATGATTCGGTATTTCAATCCCGAACTTTTCGCCTGGGCATATCCCATGGAACCCTCATACCTATGCAAAAAAAAACCTTCCCTATTCAACACTGGGAAGGAGTAATTCTGCTAACTTTACAGCCTCGTTCTTCAATTTATCATCATCCATCAACAACCGGAACAACCCTCTCATAATCAGCACATCCGGAACCGACTCACGGCTTTCTTCTGAAATTCGATTGGCAATGCTTATATAATAGGTCACCTTGTCTTCACTCAGCTCATTGATTTTATTGTAAAGAGACTTCCATGCCTTTTCTCTCTTTTCAAACGAAATAAAAGCGCCCTCTTTATCCATACTTACACTGAATGATTTCATCATCCCTTCATCAAGGAGGGGCTGACTGCTTCCGTTCAGGTAGTCAGTTGCCAAGAGTTCAATCTGCCTCACCAGGTGCTTTCCTAATTCCCGTGGTTCAAGGGACTCATCCTTTGAAACCATAAGCATCATGTAAGAAGAATAGATGGCATGAGTCATCCACATGAGATCCCACTTATACGGTGCGATTGCCTCACCGTATATGCTGAACAGATTATCTTCCAGCCAACTGAACAGGCGCCCCCTCATCCGATGCTCCATCGCAGCTAATTTGTCACCGTTCTTAGCGGTTTCTCCTCTCATATGCATTTTCATATAAGATTTGTATTCTAGAATCCCTTCAAACTGCACTTGGAACTGTTTTGCAAAGCGTTCCATAGGGGGCAGATTTTTCTCAAGACCTACAACGAATGCACGTTCGAAAACCAGCTGTTGATAATGTTCATAAATCGATATGATTAAATCTTCTTTCGATTGAAAGAATGAGTAAAGAGATCCTTTTGAAATGCCCACACTTTCAGCGATTTGCTGCATGGAAGTCTGATTGTAGCCTTGCGCCCCAAACAGTTCCACCGCTGATTCAAGTATTGCATTGTGTTTATCCATGTACTCCACCTCTGTCTACTGGGAAATTCCCGCTCCCTTAGTTTAACCTCCCCTAACCGAAAATAGAAGAGCATTCATTCTTGACTACATAAAATATACAGGTAAAATGACTAGTGAGTCACCCTTATTAATACCTATGATTACAGTATTTTTTTCACGCTTATTATCCAATCTGACTCACAAGTCACATTTTATTAAAGGAGGTTTTCAATTTGTTAAAAGCGATTTTGACCCGTTCCAAAATTGTGATGATTTTCATTATACTGTTTGTCATTATCGGAATTTTCACCTTCACTCAGTTACCCCAGCGTGAAATTCCAGAAACGAGTGTGAACATCGGCACGATCACCACAGTGTATCCCGGGGCAACTGTGGATGCTGTAGAAAGGATGATTACAAACCCCATTGAATCATCTCTTCAAAAGATTGATGGCATCAAAGAAATCAACTCTTCATCAGCTTCAGGTTTCTCTACTATTATTGTAGAGGTAGAGGATGCTGAAGACAAAAAAGAAGTGTTCGGGGATGTGCGGCAGATGGTTTCAGATGCTTCAACTGCATTCCCTGAAGGTGCTTTCGATCCTGAGATCAACGAATCCACGGTGAAAATGCCGATCGTTTCGTATCAACTGACAAGTGACACGAAAGAATCCTTGAGCAAATTAAATGACGACATCATCAGATGGAAGAAAGAAGTCGAGGATCTATCCGGGGTCGCAGGAGTGACAGTGAAGGGCCTTCCTGATGAAGAAATTGTCATAGAACTCGACCAGGATAGATTAAAAAAGACAGGATTGAACCCTTCCTCGATTATGAATGCAATTAACGAGGAATATTATCCAACACCATTAGGTAAACAGGAATTGAATGGTGAAGTGGTGCAATTAACGGTTGACCATTTTACTTCGCTTGATGAAATGAACAAAATATTTGTAGGAAAAGACCGGAAAGGTGCTTCCTTATTCCTCAAAGATATAGCCGAAGTGAAGGTTGCACCAAAGGAAATAAAAGATGTCGTGACATTCGAAGGTAAGCCTTCTGTCTCATTCACTGCTTTTGTACAGCCGGGGGAAGACATTCCGACGGTTGATGGAAGAGTCAGTGATACAGTCGATGAATTATCCAAAACTCTTCCGGCTGATATTAAACTGGTTCCATACTATTCTCAAGCTTCCACAGTGACAGACATATTTGATGGATTGTTTACGTCTCTTGCCATCTCTGTCGTGGCAGTTGTTCTTACAACAGCTCTTGGCCTGACAGTATCCGGGGCATTTGTGGTGGCATTGGCTGTCCCGATTTCGGTTTTGATGGGACTGATTCCCCTGCCGTTTGCCGGCGTGGACCTTAACCAGATTTCAGTTATAGGTGCCATTATAGCCCTTGGTATCCTCGTGGATGACTCCATTGTAGTGAACGATAATATCCAGCGCCGCTATAAGCTCGGGGACGGTCCACTCATGGGAGCCGTCAACGGTGTAAAAGAAATATGGGTTTCGATCGTGACCTCATCCCTTGCAATTGTGTTCACTTTCCTCCCCCTCATATTCTTATCGGGAGGTAACGGGGCATTTATACGGGCGCTGCCAACCGTGTTGATTACAACCATCATCGCATCTACGCTCGTTGCCCTGATGTTTGTCCCGATCATGAGATACAGCTTATATCGAAAGACGAAGACGAAAGTCCCTGACGCTCCCGGTCTATTGGGAAAACCACTGAATAGGATCGCTGACTTTTACGCAGATACGGTCCTAAAGAAATTTTCAAAAAAGCCATTCATCGTTTCTGCGATAGGACTCGTATTCACAACAGCAATTTTCGGATTGATTGCCCTTACTCCATTTGAGTTCTTCCCTTCGGCTGATCGTGAAGAAGTGACTGTAGACGTGACGTTCCCCATTGGCACTACGATTGAAGAAACCTCTGATCTGCTGGAAGAAATGGAACAGCGATTAAAAACCGATGAAGGCGTGTATGAAACATCCGTGTTTGCCGGCACAGGGCTGCCAAATCTCTTTAACAGCTCCCTTTCGAACACCGGGCCCCATACAGGTCAGCTTGTTGCCAGGGTAGACAGGAAAAACCAAACGGCCCAAGGTCTGATTGATGAGTGGACCGACACATTGAGAGAAGAATATCCAGACGCAACGATTTTCATGGAAACGATCCAGCAAGGTCCCCCGGCAGGAGCACCGGTGACCGTCACCGTGTCTGGTCCGGATATTGAGCGGCTGATTCAAATTCGAGATACGATTTCTGATGGGTTAAAGACGTTGAAGACGGATCTCGTTGTTGATAATGTCGGCGATTTGGAACCGACAATTGAGTATGTGCCGAACCGGGAGAAACTTGAAGAAAATGGTCTCACCATGAATGAAGTCAGTCAACAGCTGCGTTTAGCAACCGGGGGCATCCCAATGAAAGCTTTCGATAACGGCGTAATCACCCGTGATATGACGCTCCTCTTAAAAGGAAGCAGCGGAAATATCGATCTCTCCTCCCTTGAGGTTCCTGCGGGCACCGGTGATGATGGTCCTCCTAAGTTGATTTCACTGGATGAGTTATTGAGTCCTCAGAAAAAGGAAGAACTCCAACTCATCCCCCATAAAAACGGGGAACGTGCAATCACGATTCGAGCCTTCCCCCGCAACGAAGACAATTATAAAGAAAATGTGCAGGAAATCGTAAAAGATATCCGTAAGGACATGGATGATAAAGATTACACGATTTCCCTCGGCGGGGAAAATGAGGCCCAAAATGATTTCTTTGCTGAAATCACGATTCTGTTTATTATTGTCATTTTCCTTGTGTATCTATTGATTGCCCTTCAATTCAATTCATTGTCACTGCCATTCCTGGTCCTTGTCGCTGTATATCTGGCGATAGCAGGTGCGATCCTTGGTCTCTTCGTCACCCAAACACCGATCAGCTTCCTGGCTGTGATGGGAATGGTGTCACTGACCGGTATCGTCGTTCGGAACTCAGTTGTTCTGATTGAATTCATTGAACAGGGACAAAAACAGGGGATGACTGTGAAAGAAGCAGTCATTGAATCAGGACGTACCCGTCTGCGTCCAATCCTACTTACTGCACTTACGTCCATTGTGGCATTGATTCCGGTGGCAGTAAGCGGGGATGCCTTATTTACCCCATTGGCAGTCACAATCATCTCGGGTATCCTGTTTTCAGCTGTATTAACGCTGATCATTGTCCCGATGCTCTACCTGGTCTTCCACCGGTTCAGAAGGAAGCATCCTGAGATTCAAGGGTAAGAAATGAAAACGCCACTTCTCTGCACCATCTAAAATGCTTTTCAAAAAGAGCACACGCTGTTAACAGGTCTTAATGCAAATTTAACATCCGGACGATCATCCTTCATTCTTTGATAAGATGTGGATGGGTCCGGGTGTTTTATTATTTATTTAAATGCTTATATGAGTGTGATGGCCGTTTTTGATTTGATTGCAACACTGACATTTCTCAGAAGAAAAGAAAAGTTTCATAAAAAAATTAGTCATACACCCCTATTATAAATGCATTCCCCTTGAGATTCCGAGCCCCATCAAGCATGATAGGGAAGTACTAAATTATTATCCGGAGGAACATCATGACACAAAATATCAATACAAAACCAATCCTCATCACTTTTATGATAGGTGCCTTTTTTGCCATTTTAAATGAAACACTGCTCAATATCGCACTGACTGAATTGATGGGTGTCTTTCAGGTGGATGCGCCGACTGTGCAATGGCTGGCTACAGGTTTTATGCTCGTCATGGGCGTGCTAATGCCTATATCTGCTTTACTCATTCAATGGTTCACGACCAGGCAAATGTTCATCGGGGTGATGGGAATCTTCCTTG
Organism: Bacillus sp. KH172YL63; assembly: GCF_011398925.1. Lineage (NCBI taxonomy): Bacteria > Bacillati > Bacillota > Bacilli > Caryophanales > Bacillaceae > Bacillus > Bacillus sp. KH172YL63. Next base: position 1,825,401 of record NZ_AP022842.1, on the reverse strand, counting down.
TCGGGACGATCATTGCAGCGTGTGCATTGAATTTCCCTATGCTCCTTGCAGGGAGGATGACACAGGCAGTCGGAACGGGCTTACTGATCCCCGTGATCATGAATGCCCTTCTGCTGATGTACCGACCTGAAGTACGGGGCAAGATCATGGGTACATTTGGACTCGTCATCATGTTTGCACCTGCAATCGGACCGACCCTCTCCGGGGTGATTGTCGATTTCTTAGGGTGGAGATGGTTGTTCATCACCGTCATTCCCTTTGCGGTGTTTTCCATTTTATTTGCAATGAAATACTTGGAGAATGTCGGGGAAGTGACCCGTCCACGGGTTGACCTGTTTTCCATCACCCTTTCATCGATCGGCATCGGGGGAATCGTCTACGGATTCAGTGCAGCAGGCGAAGAAGGAACAGGCTTTGCATCTGCAAATATCCTCATCATCTTAGCCATTTCAGTCATCAGTCTGATTCTGTTTGTCCTCCGTCAGTTAAAGCTTGAAGAACCTCTCCTCGATGTGCGGGTCTTTCGTTACAGCAGTTATACGAGAGGTGTTGCGATATTCGTCATCGTCATTATGGCTATGTTCGCATCCGAGATCGTCATGCCGATGTACTTACAAGGCCCTCTCGGATATTCAGCGAAAGCTGCCGGTCTCCTGCTGCTGCCCGGGGCACTCCTGAATGGATTGATGTCTCCAACCATGGGGACACTGTTCGACAAGTATGGCCCAAGAAAACTTATCATTCCAGGCACATTGACCCTTGTAGGTGTGATGATATTCTTTAGCTTCATTGATACTTCAACTCCCATCTGGTTATTCGTTCTCGTATACATGATACTGATGCTCTCGATTTCAGCGATCATGATGCCTGCGCAAACAAATGGTTTGAATGAACTGCCGAAACATCTGTATCCCCATGGGACAGCCATTGCCAATACACTCCAACCTGTGGCAGGAGCGTTGGGAGTTTCGATTTTCGTCAGTATCATGACACAAAGTCAAACAAGCTTTCTTGAGGGGCATGGAAATGCAATCTCGGAAACGGGCATGCATCAGGCCATGACCTACGGCGTACATCATGCCTATTGGTTCGCCCTCGCTTTGGCTGCAGTGGCTTTCATGATTTCACTGTTCATTAAAAAAGCGGTCTCTCCCGATTTTGATGAAGGAATGGAGAAACAGGTCACCAAAGACCATTGATTTCCTTTCCCGAACCGTGTCACATGAAACGAATATTAAGGTTAAACCTTGAAGAATTACACAAAAAAGTCCGGGCGATTTCATAATGAAATCGCCCGGACTTTTTTGTTTTAATAGCTGGTGGATGGTTTCCGGCCAAATAAAGTGGCGCAAACATTCCCCTCACATTCCTGCTTATTAGTCAGACATGCAGGTCCCGCTTCTCATATGTCACAAACGTGGAGGCTGCCAATACCGCAATGAGCACCACCGAGATCCCTACATATAAAGGATTCATTCCCCCACCGTACATCATGTTTTTCGCTTCAAAATATTTAAACGGTGTCAGGTACTTCAACCCTTCTATTTTCTCGCTAAGGTCGATTGCAAATGACAGGATGAATGTAAACAGCAACACACCCGTTGCAATGGTAGAGGCTTTCGCTGGCGTTTTTGCCGATGCTGCAATGGCTGTTCCCAGTACCAGGAACAGTAGTTGCAGCATCACCATACCAAGTATCGTCACGGTGATATCCCCGCCAAAAGCAGCGTCAGAGCTATAATGACCAACGATCATATACGTGGAAATATAGGTAACAAGGGAGAGAATGCCGCATTGGGTCAGGGCTGCCAACAGCTTCATCCCGATGACTTTCTTCCGGGGGAGGGGCTTGACGAAAAGGAATTCAACCGTTTTATCCCTCTCCTCCTTGGAAATAATGGTCGCGCCGGTCATGGCTGCATGAATGGTTGCAAGTAACACGATATAAAGGAAAAGAACGCCGTAATAGCCTGTTGCTGTCGACAAGTCAAGGGTGCCTACACCAAGGAATGCCTGGAGGGATTTGGGCATTTGACTCATCAGGTCATTCATGGACTGGCCTGATGAAGAAAAACCGGCATACTTCATCATCCCTGAACCAATCAACGCAACCATTCCCACACACCAAATGATCAAGGCCTTTCGATGGGATTTCATTTCTCTCATAAATAGATTCATAGGATCTTCCCCCTTCTAGACCGATTGAATATCTCTTTTATTGTAGATGATGAAGCTTGCTGCAAGGGATGAAACAATGACGATTGCACCTGTGATTAAGAAAGGCCATTCATAACTTTCATGTTTCATCATATAGCTGTAATCAAAGTATTTGAACGGTGTGAAATAACGGCTTGCTTCCTCTTTCGCAGCGACCATTCCGATAAAGAAGAACGCGAACACCACTCCGAGGGATACGCTGATGACGGATTTCAACTTTTGGAAAATGACAGCTATCAGAATGCCGATCGTAAACATAATCAACTGAGTAAATAAAAGGCTTAATGAAATAAGCAAAAAGACGTTCAGGCTGAAAGACTCAACTTTCACCAAAGTGGCAACTCCAACTGCCCCAATCACAAATACAGCGTTCGTGATGAGCAATGAAATTGTTGCCGCCAATAATTTTGAGGTCAATATCTTCGTGCGTGTAACCGGCTTCGTTAAAAGAAAATCCGAGGTCTTTTCACGGGCTTCTTTCGAGCAAATCGAGATGCCCAGATTCATGGCTTGTATGGCTCCGCATAAGGAAATATATAAAAAGATATAGGAATAGAACCCGTTCAGGGACCCGATGCTCTCAATCTGAATGCCCAAAGCTTCTCTCACACCCTCGGGGAACCCTTCCAGAAGCTTTTTGAATTCGTCTATTTCTTTCGATATGGATGGAAACATGGACATGAACAATACAACCAATCCAAGAAGTGCCGCTGTCACATGAAAGTTGACTTTCGGTACGACTTCAATTCATAGAGCAAGATATTCATAGAAATCAAGCCTCCTTCTCGTAATAGTGGAGGAAAATCTCCTCTAGATCAGGCTCCTCGATCCACACATTGGCAATGTCAATCTCAGCGATTTTCCTCATAACCGTATTGATGTCACCCCTGAACAGAAAGCTGATATGAGTGCCTTCCACTGCAAGATTGGTCACCCCTTCAATATCCAGAACCGAAGCATCAACTGTATACTTAGACTCAATTTTTATCTTTTTATGATTGTTTTCCTTTAACGTACTGATTTTCTCGACCTGGACGATTTCTCCCTCTTTAATGATTGCCACCCTGTCGCATAAGCGCTGGACCTCACTGAGAATATGGGAAGAAAATAAGATCGTTGCCCCTTTTTCGTTTTCTGCCTTAAGTAATTCAAAAAACTTCTGTTGCATAAGAGGATCCAATCCGGATGTCGGTTCATCCAAAATAATCAACTTCGGCTCATGAAGCAGGCCTTGTATGATCCCAACCTTCTTTTTATTCCCCAGTGATAAATCATCAATTTTCTTTTTTACATCCAAATCAAGGATTTCAGCCAATTCATTGATCCTCTTTGTGCAGTCCTTTTTATAAAAACTTGCAGAATATTTCAAGAGGTCCATCACTTTCATGTTATCGTAGTAAAACACTTCTGACGGAAGATAACCCACCTCTTTCGCGATTTCCGGTGCAGATTCAATACAATCCTTTCCAAAAATCGTCGCGCTCCCACCTGTGGGATGAATCAGCGCAAGAAGCGTGCGAATGGTCGTTGATTTCCCGGCCCCATTCGGTCCGATAAATCCAAATATCTCCCCTTCCTCCACTTCGAAACTGATGTTGCTGATTCCCCTTGCTTTTCCGTATGTTTTCGTTAAAGAATGAATTTCAATCACATTCATCGGTCATTTCCTCCCTTATCCATTTCTCACTTGTAAAATGCGGTCTGCAGCATTTCCACATAACCATCGATTTCAGCTAACACTTCTTCACGATTGATGTCTGCAACCGATAATGACTTTACCTTTTGCTGCTGCTGATTGGCAATTCCTTCGAATGTCCAATAAATGATCTGGACCGATCGTTTCACATTAAGGCCTTCTTTGAATTTTGAAGTATCCATGCTGGAAAATAGTTTAGTGAAGCTGTTCTCTATCATCTTGTTCTTAATGTTCTCAATATCGTCTTTCACTTCAGGGGAATCTTCCAAAAATCCACCTTTCAAAAAGTCGATCAGATCTGGATACACTGAAAATAACTCAAATTTTATCAGGGTGATTGCCCGGATTGTTTCAAAAATATCATGGTTTTCCCAATCGACCCGCTCATATATTTTCTCAGTCAACATAGAAGAAAGATGTTCGTACAATGAAACATACAAATCTTTTTTACTTTTAAAATAATGAAAAAGAATTCCTTTTGAAACCTTGGCTTCCTTGACAATTTCATTTGTTGATGCATTTTGATAACCATTTTTCGCAAATACTCCGGTTGCTGCTTTGATGATCCGTTCTTTTTTTTCCGGATCAATGTTTAGCGAATCAATCAATGAGAATTCTCCCCCTTTAGAGGACAGGATTTTGACCATGTTGGTCAATCCTATTATAACGCCCTTTGACCAAAGTGGTCAATTTTATTTTAACATAATAATCCAATGGTTCATCAAATAAACCAGAATAAAAAAGTATAAAACAGCATAAAAAAGGATTTAATCATTGAATATTCCCGCAACCAAAAGTATCATATAGGTAATAAAGGAATTATATGGAATAATCAATACACTCCAGTAGATTAATAGAACAACATTCCATATAAAACATACAAAATAACCAATGAGGAGAAACGAATGAAACCACTTATACCGAAAGAACCATGTGTCCCTGAATTGACTCAAGGAGAAATAGCATTTTTGACCGACCTGACTTTTGGAATCCCTCGCCCTGTAAAGCGCTGCGATGCTCTGTTCATTTTCAGCGGTACCCACAGCGGTCATTGGGAGAAAGCAATTGAAGCTTTTGAAAAGGGGTATGCCGAAAGGATCATTGTGACCGGAGGAAGGAGCAGCACCGGCGTTCCTCATCCCGATTGGGAAGGTCATGACATGAAAGATTGTTCAGAAGCGGAGATTATCATCTCTTATCTTGAACAGGCTGGCATTCCTGCCTCACTGATTACATATGAAAATCAATCAACCAATTCTCTCGAAAATGTACTCTATTCAAAGGATGTTTTTGATTTTTCTTAAATCAACACGCTGATGGTGATTTGTAAAGGCCATGTGGCAGGAAGACAGATTCGCACCTTACAACAGCATCTCCCCAGACATATTGAATACATCCCCTTTACGTTTCCTACATCTTATCGAGGAGTGGAGATCAACAGGAGAAACTGGATGGAAACTGAGACCGGGAGAAGCAGGGTTTGGGGCGAGTACTTACGCATAGACAAATATGGAAAGGAAGGGGATATCCTCCCTATGGATGAATGAGCAGAAAATGCACGATTCTTTATCCTGAGCGTTAAAGCGAATGAAGCTGACAAAAAAATCCGGATGCCCACGACATTCTTTGATGAATATCGTGGGCATCCGGATTTTTATTTTCGATGTTGTTCGTCTTGACACTTATTTCTGGCACTGTTATCTGCAATAAAGAGTGGCGCATGCCTAACTCCCTCCCACATACATACCCAAAAATGCAAAAATAAGTCCGATCACATAGCTGGTTATAAGATATAACGAGGCCTTTTTCCATCTTTTATCGGATAAATAGCGGATCATCTCCAATTGAAAAGTAGAAAAAGTGGTGAATGAGCCTAGAAAGCCTGTTCCGAGGAGCAGGATCCATTTATCCTCTATTCCGTATCCGATCAAAAATCCAAGACAAAAGGATCCGAGCAGATTCACCAACAAAGTAGCAAAAGGAAAATCGGAGTGTATATGATTTTTGAACCATTGACTGACCAAAAATCGGGAAATTGCACCAAAAAAACCTCCGGCCGCAACCGCAATCCCTTGTACAAACAATGTCATCCCTCCCCTTTGCGGCGATTATACAAATGACGTCCGCTCAAGTATCCTGCCCACGCCATGAACAGGCCGCCGACCAAACTGATAACAGCATATAAGAAAGCTTCAAAATAGTGGGAGTCACGGATGAGCGCCACCGTTTCTACACTAAATGTCGAAAACGTAGTAAAAGACCCTATCAATCCGGTTCCGATTGTAGTGGCCATCACCCCCTGCACCTTTTTCAGCTGAAAAAGGTACATCGTCACAAACCCCAAAGTAAAGCTCCCTATCAAATTGGCAAGCAGGGTTGCAACCGGAAACGGTTCTTCCCAGATGCCGTTTACACCGATTCCGAGAAAGAACCGCAACAGGGCACCAACCATACCTGCCGCACCGATCATGATATATTGCATAAATTCCACCTCAATTATTTCTTCCCTGAATGATTCATCCAGCCGTCATCACGTTCGCCTGTCTGATGAAAAATGTCACATCAAATGGGAAATGAAAACGGTCGCGATCCCAAAGTAAATGAGAAGCGACAGGATGTCATTAATCGTTGTGATCAATGGTCCCGACGCGACAGCAGGGTCGACATTGAACTTATAGAGAATCAGCGGGATGATGGTTCCTGCCAAAGTCCCGATGATTAATGTTATCAGCAGGGAGCTTCCCACCACTATTCCGAGAATGGGATTCCCTTGCCACACATACGCAATGATGGATATCATAAAAGCACAGGTGATGCCGATGATGATCCCTACCCACAGTTCGCGGAGGATGAGCTTTACAACCTGTCTGACATCCAGATCATTTGATACAAGCCCCCTCACCACCACGGCGAGTGACTGGGTTCCGGTATTACCGGTCATGCCGGCAATCATGGGCATGAAGAAAGCGAGGGCCACCACTTTTTCAAGCGTTTCTGAAAATTGATCGATGATGCTGCCTGAAACAAGCCCGATAAAAAGCAAAAGAATCAGCCATGGCAGCCGGCGATAGGCTGCCACCACCGGTTTGGTCGTGAAATCGATCGATTTACCGGATGCAGACAGCTTTTCTATATCCTCATTCGCTTCTTGTATCACGACATCAATGATATCATCGACGGTGATCACACCGACCAGCTTTCCATCTTTTTCGATGACAGGAAGGGTGATGAAGTCATATCGGGTCATCAATTTCGCCACATCTTCCTGGTCTGTATCAACGTCGACCTTCACAACCCGGCTGTACATGATATCTTCGATTTTATCCTGAAGTTCACTCAGTAACAAATCTTTATAAGATATGACCCCAATCAGTTCCTTTTGATCATCTATCACATAAAGATAGTTAAGATACTCGGCAAGCTCTGCAAAATGCTTGAGTTTATCGACCGCTTCCCGGACAGTATAGTGTTTTGGGATCCAGACGTACCGGTTATTCATGATACGACCGGCGGTTTCCGGGTAATAATTCATCAGATTCTGCACGACCTGTGACTCGGATTGATTCATTTCAGATAGTAATTCTTCAATCTTCTCTGGCTCCAAATCTGATAAGAGCGTCGCGAGATTATCATTTTCCATCCCATCAAGGACTTGCGTCGATTTTTCTATGCCCAGCTTTTCCAATACGGTTAATTGCTCATCTTTATCGATTTCCTGGATGAATTCTATGATGAGGTCAAGCGGTAAATATAGCAGGAACTTATTCCGGTGCTTTGAAGGAAGATGCAGATATTGTTGTGCAATATCATATGGTTGAAGCTCCTCGATGACTTCCAGGAAAGCCTCTTTATTTCCATCCTTCAACCTTTGGATGATCACAAGTGTTATTTCATTTTCAGTCATGGCTAATGTCATCATGTTTACTCCTTAACGGCTGCTGTTGAACATTTTTGCTGATAGTTTCTCCCTATGAAAGAAATATCATCAGTTTGGTCATTTAACTAACAGTATTTCTTTCAGCTCCTCCTCTGTCAAGGTCTGGACAAGGGTTTCATCCGGATTCATGACATCCTGAATCAAATTTCGTTTTTTGTCCTGTAATTCATTCATCTTCTCCTCAATGGTCCCTTTCGAGATAAGCTTAATCACTTGAACCGTGTTTCTTTGCCCCATCCTGTGTGCACGGTCCGCCGCCTGTTCCTCCACGGCCGGATTCCACCACGTATCATAAAGGATGACCGTGTCTGCACTTGTTAAATTCAATCCAGTCCCGCCGGCTTTCAACGAGATGAGGAAGAAATCCTTCCTACCCATATTGAATTCGTCGCACATCTTCACCCTCTCTTCTGAAGGTGTAGAGCCATTGAGATAAAAATACGGATGACCTTTCCCAGAAAGCTCGCGACCGATCATTTCAAGCATTTTGGTGAATTGGGAAAAAATCAGCACCCTCCTCCCCGATCGCTTGGCTTCTTCGACCAATTCCATCAGCTGGATGAATTTTGCCGATGTTTGCTGATAGCCATCTACAAACAGGGCAGGATGGCAGCAAATCTGCCTCAATCGGGTCAATCCGGCCAGTATTTTAATTTTGTTTTTTCTGAACGTATTCTTATTAAGATGCTTTAGGGTGTCGTGTCTCAATTTTGCCAAATATGCTGCATAAAGTTCTTTTTGTTCAGGGAGCAAGTCTGAGAATTCGATGCTTTCCTGTTTGCCGGGCAGCTCCGTCAATACGTCTTCTTTCATTCTCCGCAGCAGAAAAGGTTTAATCCTTTTTCCGATATCCTTTCTTGTCAGGGAACTGAAATTCTTCAACCCCCTGAATAATTCAGGAAATACCACATGAAAGATGGACCATATTTCTTCCAGTGAATTTTCCAAAGGGGTGCCGGTCAAAGCGAATCTGTTGACAGCGTCGATCTTCTTCACTGCCCGTGCCGTTTGTGTCACCGGATTCTTGAATGCCTGGGCCTCATCATAAAAGACGGTGTGGAATTTCCTTCCCTCATACCATTTACCATCACTGCGAAGAAGAGGATAAGAAGTGATGATTACGTCGACATTCTCCGCTTCCTTTCGCTTCTTCATCCGTTCCGCTTTGCTTCCATCCATGATGATCGCCTGTATGTCAGGGGCGAAAGTGGAAAGTTCATTTCTCCAGTTATAAGTGAGGGATGAAGGGCAGATGATCAGCACAGGATGTTGACCTTCTCTTATATCCTGTATTTCAGATAAGATGAAGGCGATACTTTGCAGCGTCTTCCCAAGCCCCATATCATCTGCAAGAATCCCTCCCATCCGGTAATCCGAGAGGGTCTTCATCCACCTGAAACCTGTTTTCTGATAGTCCCGGAGCACAGACTCCAATGAAGCGGGGACCGGAATATCCCTGCTGTCAGGATTCATCAGGTGCGAATAGAGTTCATTGAAAGATTCATCAAGCCTGAATGAATCACCGCTGTCAAGTAAATCCAGACTCTGATAAAACGGCAGCGCGAGACCTTTGATCAGATCGTTCTTCTCTGCTTCTGCCACATGAAGAAAACGCTGGATATCTTGAAATTCTTTTGTTTCCAAAGAAAGAAGGGAACCATTTCTCAGCCGGTAATATTTCCGTTTTTCTTCAAGCGCCTGAAGGACTCCCTGGATTTGACCATCAGAAATCCCGTCTAGTTCAAACTTGAATTCCAGCCAGTTCATCCGTTCTTTTTTCACCTTCACCCTGATTTTGGGTGGATGGGTGCCTTTGACGACCCTGTTCCTCACTGCAGTTGTGGCATAGATTTGGACAAACTTGCCGACTTGCTCCACCCCGTAGGTCAAAAACTCATACTCCAGGTCCTCATGATGCAAGAAATACCCGCCTTCTGTTTTCCCAAAGGAGAATTTCTCCATGAGTTCCAAGATCGTGTCTTCCTTTTCCACATCCCTGATGATCATCGAGCCTGATGGGGCTTCACGATTTTCCAACGGATGGATGACAATCTGACCGTAATGGAATTCAAGTCCAGCCAGTAAACGGTTTTTCACTTTATCAAGATATAATTTCGCCTTCAGCGAGGACGTCTCAAGTATTGTGGAGAGATCTTTGGAAATATCCACTCTTCCTAACTTCTTTAATCCGATTGCGACTTTCTCTAAAAACAGACCGACTTGATTGTCCGGTATCGGGATGAAATCCTTGCCGGAAGTCGCAAGCAATCTTTCCAGTTCTATCAGACGCCTGCAGTCGCTTGGTGCGAGCGCTGTAAATATCCCTTCATGGAGAGCGGTTTGATACTCCTCAAGGATGTCCACCCCGTCAAAACCGGATATGGACAATCGATAGCCTTCTTCCCCTTGGCCGAATTGAAAGAGTAAAGGCAATGGAGAGCTGCTTTGTTGAATGCCGTCGTACATTCTCCCTCCATGTTCGACGATGACCTTTTCGGCCCTGCTCAGAAGGGTAGCAAGCTGCTCCCATGAAGATGGCGGGATCACAAGCGCCTTACCTCTATTGTGTGCTTTCCCGTCATTCAACACCCTCATGAGATACTGAATGATCGCATCACTATCCTGCTCAAAGCAGTGTGAGCGTCGATCAAAAGTATAACGAGCGGAAACCGGGCACTCCTTCCCTTGTTTGAGTGCCGAAAGAAACGAGGGAAGATCCTGTACGGGGATATCATTCAGTATTAATTCTATGCAGAGCATACCGCTCTTCCCGTTTGGCGTATGTTTCACAATCCATTTACTGGTTACGGTTTGCCGCGTTTCAAAATGACGCTGCCTCGATATCGCCGGGCCTTGTTCGGTTTCAAAAAGCGTGAGAAAGTCATCGGTGACCGTCGGTTTCCCGTTGTTAACCTTTGTTTGGAGATTCCACATAGCCAGCATGACTGCGGCGACATGCTGACAGTCTTTATCAAAGGAAGCGAGCTTCGGACATGTGCATGTACTCTCTATGAGTCCTTTCTCATTCTGACGAACCGTAACATGGAATTCTTCTTCCCCGGAGACGACCGCTTCGCAGAACCGGTTGGTATATTGAATGATCTTCACTTTATCTGATCGGACATACGCCTCTCCCCGCTTAAAAGAAACGGTGCCGCATCGTTCCTTAATGAATGTATGATGAATAACCTTCAAGAGCCATGTTCCTTCCATGAAAGATGATATGTATTTCGTTTGATTCTTCAATCTTCTAATGATAACAACAAAGAGAGAAATTAGAAACCGTCTTATGCAAATACTATTTTAATAGAAACGTATAATTGCGACAAAACGGCATAAACTAAATGGAAAGAAAAAATCCGGCTTATGAGGACAGTCATAGACCGGAAAGATTCACAGCTGCCTTCTATTTTTCAATATGCCCCAGCAGCGCAATGATGAATTGACCTGCCTGGAATAGGAGCATGAAAAGGAAGTAGTCCTCCATACAATCACCCCTTTCTGCGGGCATTCATCTGCCCCTGTAGATGTGTATGTAGGATTCTCTCTTTTCATGCGTTTTTTGGTGTGAATTGTGTGATCGTGACATGAAATTTGTAAGAAAGTTCAATACATATACGATATACCCCTTATGACAGCAAGAAATTTATGAAAGTTTCGCTTACATCATATTTTCTATTGCATACTACGACTTTTTTATGTAAATTAGTCAAGTATGTTTAATAGGAGGTATCATCATGAATCAAACTCAAACCACTCAACGGGTTCAAATAGCTACAGCCGATCCATCCGCGCTTGGACTTTTCGGACTAGCTATGGTCACACTCGTTGCTTCATCTGCGAAACTTGGATGGACTGACGGCGTATCGTTCGTCCTGCCTTGGGCCATCTTCCTAGGCGGAATCGCTCAACTGATTGCTTGCTTTGGCGATGCCAAGCATAATAATACGTTCGGATCCACTGCGTTCGGCGCGTTTGGATTATTCTGGCTTGGAGTCGGTACATCTTGGTTGATTTCTTTCGGCGTATTCGGGGAAGCTGCAGCTGCAGCCGTCGATCCACATCAACTGGGAATAGCCTTCATCGGTTACCTGATCTTCAGTATCTTCATGACTGTAGGGGCAATGGAAACCCATAAGGTACTATTCATCATCTTTGTATTGATCGACTTCTTATTTATCGGGCTTTCCCTTTCCACTTTAGGGATTGCACCAGAAGCTATGCACAAACTTGCAGCAATCTCTGAATTATTCATTTCATTATTCAGCTTTTACGGATCTGCGGCAAGCGTGTTGAACACACATTTTGGCAAAGAGGCTCTTCCTGTAGGGAAGCCGTTTGGGATCTTCAAATAATAAGAGAAAGAGATAGACAGATTTCCTGTCTATCTCTTTTTATGTTTCCATCACTTCTTCTCTACCGGGATGAAGATATCAAAGTGTGGATCACTTTCGTCCCTATCAGGCGGGTAAGTTTCATGCTTGATCGGCAGGACATCGAAATATTCTACACTGGCGTCGGTAAAAGGTTTATAGTCACTTTCTTTTAACCATAAATCAATTTTGTGATACGTGAGCCCGATATCTTCCCCTCGATGATGTTTTGCCGTAACATAGGTCATTTCCGGAATGATGATTTCGATCATATCGTCCGGCACCTTCTGATCCCGCCCCACTTCATATGCAGAGTAGTGAAGGAAGCCATCCGGCCGCACATGAAACGACAATCCGAGCTGCATGTTACTTTCTCCCGACTTGCCCAGTTCATGCGCCCTGTTTCTCAGTGTATGAATCATTTCCTTCAGTTGTGGCACTTCCACATAAGCACCTTCCCAACGTAATCCTGCAGCCCTGTATTCAGGACGTTTTACTATTGTATATGTCATCCTTATCCCGTCCCCTTTATTGGTACTGATTTTACCGACCATCATGGATTCAATCGGAGCTTTTTGAATTTCCTCTTACCAACCTGGATAATCATTCCATCTGCAATCACCACTTCCAATTGGGTATCATTCACTTTTTCCCCATTGATTCTGATTCCGCCATTTTGGATCATCCTTCTTGCTTCACTTTTCGATTGCTGCATTTCCAACGCCACCAGTAGTTCTACAATCGGCATCGTTCCTTCACCTGTCCACTCGTATTCAGGAATGTCTTCTGGCAGTGCCCCTTTTTGAAAAACTTCCTTGAACCGTTTCTCAGCCTGCTCAGCCGCTTCTTCTCCGTGGTACATCCTGACGATTGTTTTCCCGAGAAGGATTTTTCCGTCCCTTGGATGAAGGCTTCCCGATTCCAATTCTTCCTGGATCCGCTCCTTCTCTTCCAAAGGCAGATCGGTGATGAGACGGAAGTATTTCATGATTAATTCATCGGGAATCGACATCGTCTTCCCAAACATCTGATGGGGGTCTTCATCGATGCCGATGTAGTTATGCTTGGACTTGGACATTTTTTCTGTCCCATCGAGTCCTTCTAGTAACGGAAGGAGAATCACCACCTGCTTCTCCTGATTGTAGTGCTCCTGAAGATGCCTTCCCATCAAGACATTGAACTGCTGATCCGTTCCGCCAAGCTCCACATCACTCTCGAGTGCAACAGAATCGTAGCCCTGCATCAACGGGTAGAAGAATTCATGGAGGGAAACCGGCTTCCCTTCAGATAATCTCTTGGAGAAATCATTCCGTTCGATCAAACGGGCGACTGTGATTGTCGATGCCAAATGTATCACATCCTCAAGATTCAAGGATGACAGCCATTTAGCGTTGTAATGCAGTTCAACCTTTTCTTTATCCAGCACTTTCCCGAATTGTTCAAAATATGTTTGTGCATTTTTCTTTACTTCTTCATCCGTCAATTGGACTCTCGCAACCGACTTACCGGTCGGGTCCCCGATCTTCCCGGTGAAATCACCGATAATGAGCTGGACGATATGCCCGTTATCCTGGAACTTCCTCAGCTTATTCAGTACGACCGTGTGACCGAGATGAACATCCGGGGCGGTCGGATCAAGTCCCAGCTTGATCTTCAACGGCTGGCCGGCAGCGATCGACTTCACTAACTTTTGCCTCAACTCTGCTTCAGGGATGATCTCCTGCACGCCGTTTCTGTACTGAACAAGCTGCCTTTCTATTTCATTCTGCTGCTGAGCTGAAAGTGTTTCCCATGTGTGCGCCATGATATTGCCTCCTTGGTTGTTGTTGTTTGCGGCGTGCTTGTTGATTGTTTTGTGCGTGTGAGATTTGGAAGGTGTCTGGGCTTTGAAATCGGATGTTAGGTACAATTATAGGGACTTCGCCGATAAAAATGAGATTTCGCCGTTATATTTTGGATATCGCCGTTATATTGGAAATTTAGCCGTTAAATCCAGGATTTCGCCGTTATAATGGGAATTCCGCCGATAAATCATTCCGGCTCCCTGTTTGACATCGCTGCATCACCGTAACCTTACTTCTATTTCACGAATTAAACGTAAAATTGACCCGTTCCACTCTCAACAGCCTATTGATTACCGCAAAAAAACCACGCCCCTATAAAAGGGACGTGGTTTACGCGGTACCACCCTTATTGAAGATTACTCTTCCACTCAAATCGGATAACGGTCCGGCCGTTCTTTGCTACTCAGCTTCACAAAGAATGTTCGAGGAGGTAATTCGCGCTTATCTTTGGACTGATTTTCACCTGCCATCAGCTCTCTGCACCAGTGAGATAAGTCACTACTCATTCCTGTCATTACATGTTTGATTTTGAATTTTCATTTATTTTACATAATATTCATGAAAAATACAACGAAAATTTTATTTCTTTACAATACCTAAGACGAATCCATCATATCCTTTTGAACCAACAGTCTGGACGGCCGTTGAATCGATGCGTGGTTCGTCGGCCAGCATGTCGGCAAATCTACGGACTCCCTGGACGCTTTCATCGTCAGACTTCTCATCAATCACCTTGCCGCCCCTGACAACATTATCGGTAATGATAACGGTCCCCGGTCGTGATAAACGGAGTGCCCACTCAAGGTAATTGGCATTATTCTGTTTATCTGCATCAATGAAGATGAAATCAAATTCCCCTTCCAGCTCAGGGAGTGTATCAAGGGCAGCCCCGACACGGATTTCCACCTTTTCTTCGAGTCCTGCATTGCGGATATTACCTGCAGCAACCTCCGCATGCTTCTCACTGTACTCAAGCGTGACCACTTTGCCGTCTGAAGGCAGTGCCCTTGCAAGCCAGATCGTACTGTAGCCACCCAGCGTCCCGATCTCAAGGATTCGTTTGGCTCCTTGCATTTGAGCTAGCAGCGAAAGGAATTTCCCCTGATTTGCCGAAACATCGATTGCAGGCAGTCCCGCCTTCCCATTCTCCTCCAGTACGGCATCCATGACCGGATCTGAGACTTGTAGTTTTTCAGTATAATATTCGTCGACTGCTTTCCATGTAGATGTCATGTTTATCTCTCCTTATGTAGATCTTACCTTTCTTCTTTTCTCAGGATGATCGATTGAAAGTCGAAGTCCCCTCCGACGGTTTCCTTTGGAACTGTATTGAAGTATTCTATTTTAAACGCTTGGGAAAGAACTTCTTTGAGTTTGAATTCTTCATAGAAAGAAAAGAACCGCTTTGGAACATAGTGGTCTTCTCTCCAGGTTCCTTCAAAATCTCTTCCCCCGTAAACTCCCATATAAAAGAGACCATTCGGTGCAAGTACTCTTTTGATTTCATTCAATATGATTGGAAGTTCATCCTTTGGAACATGAAGAAGGCAATTCAATGCCCAAACTGCTTCAAACCCTTCATCTGGTATCGCCAATTGGTCAAAGCTCATCACTTCTGCCTTCAACCCTTTTTCTCTGCAAAGATCAACAGATTGAGGCGACAGATCTGTACTGAACGTTGCGATCCCTTTTTCATTAAAATACAGACTATCCCACCCTGTGCCTGCACCTAATTCTAATAATGAGGAATTTCCTTCTTTTTTCACCATGGAGTAAAACAACTTCCGCTCTCTCACTTTCCAGTCCTGCTTAGGGCTATCATTCCGTTGCGTAGATTTACGATTATATGAATCTGCCAGTTGTTTTTTCAATCCTTCATCGATCATGGAACTTAGGCCCTCCAGTGTCTATCGTTAAAAACATTTTGGTCTGTACCTTTTGTATTTGTTTCTAACGTGAACACCCCTCCTGCGTGGGGGTAGGTCTTCAGCTGCTCCGCTGTCATCCCAGTTCGTGCAGATGTGATGAAGAGTGTTGATCCACTTTCACCGCCGAATGTACAGGAAGTGACATTCACAGCCGGTACCGCAATAAACTCCATTTGTTTTCCTGTGTCAGGGTCCCATCTGGAGACGCCTTTACCTCCCCAGTGGGCGATCCAGAGCATCCCTTCTTGATCAATTGTCATGCCATCTGGAAGCCCAGCATGTTCCGGGAATGTTACAGCAATCTCAGGATTTTCTATATCCCCCGTATGTACGTTGTAATCATAACGTACTACCTGCCTCGTTGGCGTATCAATGAAATACATGAAACGGGCGTCCGGTGACCAGGCTAATCCATTGGACGTCCCGACGTTTTCAATTTTCCTGGTGATTTGTAAAGTTTGATCCAAGACATACAGTGCACCCTTCCCACCTGCGCCAACAGTATCGGTTGTCCCGGCCCAAAACCTCCCGGCAGGATCGCATTTTCCGTCGTTGAACCGGTTATCTTCCAGATGGCTTTCCGGGTCGACGATTTTTTCAAGCTGACCTTCAGGCCAATCAAAATAATGAATGCCATGCTGAAGACCCATTATCAGCTTCCCGCTTTCGGTCAGCGACAGACAGCCTGCATATTGATCTAATGCATACTCGTTCACCGTTTTACTCTCCTGTTTCCAGGTCAAAATTTTCTTCTCCATTATATCAACCCAATAAAGCTGTTTATTCACTGAATCCCAGCAGGGGCTTTCACCTAGCGTATTTTGAGAATCCACCAGCAATGTGACAGTCATAAAAAATCCTTTCCTTCAACAAATTTCTCCCTTCTCTACCTTCTATAGATGTTTTGTAAAATCCTTCTATTTATTTGATTTATCACATTGATCTTTTTAAAGTCTTTTTCGTAAACATTGTGGCTTTAGACAAGCGAGATGCGGTTGATTTCCGCTACAGATGCTCGCTTTCCGCGGGGATGGCGGTGAGCCTCCTCGGATTTCGTCCCAGGGTCTCACCTGTCTAGCTACGGCGGCTAGCCCCTCGAGGTCATAAGCTAAATGGTCCATGAAGGCAAAGACCACCTTCACAGCCCATTCATCTTATGCTTGTCGGGGCTGAACGAGCCGCCTCCGCTTTTCGCACTGTCCATCAGTTCCCGCAGGAGTTGAGCATCTTCCGCTCCAATCAACCATTGAAGATAAAAACCAGAAATTCACTAGACTAATCATCCTCTGAATAGTAGTGATCAACGTAATTCAAGTAAATTCCCCTTGATTCATTGCCATGGAAATTTTTTCATTCCTCAGTCTCACATTAACGTCAATAATAGCATTAACATATACGAAAAAATCCTTATAAAATGACTTTTGCCTTCGGCGAGTCTCCTGCCGTTCGCTTTTCCAGTATGTTTCCACCTTGCACTCGAATCTCACAAACATGAACAAATCTTGAATTTCTTATGAAACGCGAAAATCCGAATGAATTCGATTCTTGTCAAAGAATATCGATTCATTCGGATTTTCCATTATTTTCGTGGAGTTTATCCCAGTCTTCTCATATCTATTCCTTTTTAAATCCTTTGTACAACGCGCTGACCGTTTCAATCAGAAGCGTAAGGACGAAACCGATGCGAACCCATTCTTTTGCCTGCACCCATATAGCATGAATCTCTCCCCTGCTTGCTTCCATAACGTTCCATTCATTGAGGCTGTAAAGCTCTTCAACAAAAGAAGGATTCCAGATTGCTCCATCCCTTAAAAGAAATAAACCTGTCATAAGGGTTATCACGTTCATGATAAGGATCAAAACAGCTAACTTCCCTGTCCACCTTCCAATGATCAGCTTCATGCTCTCTTTGGCGATACTTAACCCTACAATCAAATATATGGCAGGAAGAAAGTTCTCATAAGTGTCTCTGTTCAAAAAATAGGCAATTCCCTTCAATTCATCCTCTTTAAATACAGGAACCCCAAGAAATTCAGTGGAAGACACGAAGGCTATCAGAATAACGATCGAAAATATTAGCCCGGTCAATACTTCTCCCCGTTTTATCTTTTTTTGCTTCGTGGGGATTGGGGGAAGGTCTTCCGGTTTCCAAGCTTTATTTTGACCTCGCTTCATATCTTCCGGAATGACCTGCTTGTATTCAAGGAAAGCAAATACGATGGTGATCCATGCGAATGTTTGCAGACACACTCCGAAGATCGAGCCCATCAACCCGAATAAATGGTGAATAATCCGGACCGGTTCGAGTATTGTTTCTACGATAAAAACGGTACAAAGGGCAATCAATATGGATCCGAGTACAATCTTCAATACGCTCGTATAGTGCTGAAACAAGGTGGGACTGATGAGATATCTGCCTGTTCCCCTATATTGATCCGCCATTTCTCTCGGACTGCCGAGCTCAAGGAGGACTTCTTTTACTTCTTCATCCCCTCTCTCCTCAAGCATATCGTGTATCAACCCCCGCAGCTCCTTGCCGATCTCTTCCCTCTGCGACTGGGGGAGCCTGCTCGTCACAGCATAAATATATTTTTCAATCATCTCCATGTCAGATTCCTCCCTTTCTATCCATAAGCACTTCCATGCTTTTCACAATCTTTTCCCACTCTTTTTCCAGAGTCATGTATACTTCCTTCCCAATGTCACTCAGCACATAATATTTACGGGGGCGGGTTTCATTGGTATCCCATTCACTTTGTAGAAGTCCCTGCTTCTCCAGTCTGCGAAGAAGTGGATAAAGCGTCCCAGGTTCAACATCTATCCCCTTATCTCCAAGCTTTGACACAAGGGAGTATCCGTACTGAGGATGGAAGAGCTGGCTGAGGACCCCGATGGTGATCGTCCCCCTGCGCAATTCCTGTAATAATTTATCGACGATTTCATTTACATCGCTCATTTCATCATCTCCTGTATTCATTATAGTGTATGACACACACTATTGTAAAATGAACAATAATAAAACTTATACGGTTCATTGATGGAAATATATGAAATTGGGAACAATAAAGGAAATTTCACATGGAGGGTGTTTTCATGGAAACAACTGAAATGCTACTTTCTATCTTTGCGCTGGGCGGACTGAATGAAATCGGGAAAAACATGTATGTCATTCAATATGGCGATGACATTGTTGTCATCGACTGCGGAGGGAAATTCCCGGATGAAAGTCTGTTAGGGATTGATTTGATTCTTCCGGATATCTCGTACTTAAAGAAAAACAGAGATAAAATCAGGGGACTGATCGTGACCCATGGCCATGAAGATCACATCGGGGGCATTCCGTACCTGCTCAAAGAAATCAACATGCCCATTTACGCCACGAATTTTACACTCGGTTTAATTCAATTAAAACTGGAAGAACACCGCCTGTTAAGGGATACAGAGCTCGTGACGGTACATGCTGACAGCAGTCTTCGGCTTGGAGAAATCGAGGTAACGTTCTTTAAAGTGAGTCACAGCATCCCGGACTGCATGGGGATTGTTTTTCATACCCCCGAAGGAAATGTCGTACATACAAGTGACTTTAAATTTGACTTGACCCCTGCCAATCACCAGTACGCAGACATTCATAAAATGGCAAGAATCGGAGAGGAAGGTGTACTCGTCCTTCTTTCTGAAAGCACCAATGCTGAACGGAAAGGGTTAACCCCTTCTGAACAGATGGTCGGTGAAGCGATGAAAGAAGCATTCATGAAAGCGACCGGTAAGATATTCGTTTCCACGTTCGCTTCCAATGTCAACCGGGTCCAACAGGTGGTGAATGCCTCCATCCACTCAAACCGGAAGCTTGCATTGGTGGGGAGAAGTATGATCAATGTGGTGTCCGTTGCACTTGAAAGGGGATATTTAACGGTACCTGAGGGGATGCTCATTGAAGCTAAAGAAATCGATGCCCTCCCTCCGGATAAGGTGACGGTGTTGTGCACAGGCAGCCAGGGAGAACCGATGGCTGCCCTTGGCCGGTTAGCAAGCGGGACGTTCCGTGGGCTTTCGATTTACCCAGGCGATACGGTCATCATGGCTGCATCACCGATCCCAGGTAATGAAAAAGACGTTTCCCGGATCATCGATAACCTTTTTCAACTCGGGGCACACGTGATTTATGGAACTGGAAGCACCACAGGCATGCACGTATCAGGGCATGGATATCAGGAAGATTTGAAACTCATGCTCACCCTCATGAAGCCGACATACTTCATTCCGATTCATGGAGAATATCGGATGTTGCATCACCACCAGCTGCTTGCAGAGTCTGTCGGGGTAGAGGTTGGACACACGTTCATTGTCAAGAATGGGGACGTCGTTGACATCCAGGGTGCCATCGCCCGTCAAACCCGTTCCGTTCCGGCAGGAGACAGTTATGTCGACGGTTCGAGCGTCGGGGAGACCGGATCTGCCGTTTTGCGGGATCGAAAGCAGCTTTCCCAAGATGGGATGCTGATCATCATCATCACACTTGATAAATCAAATCATAAAATCATAACCGGACCAGATATCATCACGCGGGGATTCATTTACGTCCGACATTCTGAAGACTTGTTGAAAGTGCTGAACAAACTGGTGAAGAGCGTGTTGGATGATCTATCTGAAGCAGGTATCTCTGACTGGAAAGAAATGAAGCAGGCGATCAGTAAAGATGTCGGCCAGTATGTGTTTAAACATCTGAAAATGAAGCCTGTCTTGCTGCCGGTCATCATTGAGGTATAGGCGCTGTTCATTAAGGTTGAAAAAACGAAGAATTGAGCCACATAAATATGTTTAAAAATGAATGAATAAAAAACTCCGAATGTAGATTCGATCTTTAGAAATAAAGATTGAATCCATTCAGAGTTATTATTGCTGAATCTATAGGTAAAGGTGCTTTCAACTGCTGTTGGGATCAAGCTTAACCCTTTTTCACTTCACGGTATTGGGATGAAAGCTCCCTCAGCTTTTGAATGATGTCCTCTTCATAATCATCCATTAACGGAATTTCTTCATCGGCAAAGGCAGAAAGCCCTTCATGATATCCGACCATGACTGCATGCTTCGCATGTTGAAACATGGAAAGATCATTTGCATCGTTTCCGAACGCGATAAAGTCTCCTTCTTTTACTCCGAGGCTAGATAAAGCACTCCATTTATGTACATTTTGAGGACTGAGGTCCACAACCTCTTCGTCTGTATGGGTATGGACGACGATATCCATCTTTTTCAGTTCCTTGGTCAATCCTTCAACATTTGAGCCGGTTAACAGCAACACCTTCACAATCGGCCCCAACGATTCAACCGGAAGTGCCTGCGCCAGATTGGCAGGATCCAGAAAGCTCAGGATCGGATGATTGGGAGTGCCGGTGTAGGCATAATCCCACTCACCATCAATTAAATACGTCACATCATATTTGTCTATGAGATGAAGTATTTGTTTCAAATCCAGTGAATCAAATGCAGTGGAATGGAGCACTTCCCCGTTCTTATAAAGAAGCGACCCGTTCCCCCCGATCATGGGAAATGAATGCAATTTCACATCCAATACAGGAAGCATGTCCCGGATCGGCCTGGCTGACGCAAAGATGACGTCATGCCCTTGATTCTTAATATCCAATAAACACGCCACGATATTCTCCGAAACAGGTTTCCCTTTAAAACAAATCGTCCCATCTAAATCAAACACAAACTTCATTTCCACTCCCCCTCTATATGTATGATTTTACCATACTTAAGAGAGTTGCATTTTAATTCCAGAAAAAAAGACTTACTCTTTTGGTAAGTCCAGTGCCTGATAGGCAGCCTGATATTTTCCGCCTTCTGCCACTTCTGAATGATATAGGGCTTTAAGGGCAAAAGTACGTTCTAAATTCATGTCATCCATTAATTCTTTCAGGCGATTCTGCAGTTCTTTATTATCCTTGATTAATCGCTTCATTTGAGACTTCATATATTTCATTGACGATCTCACTCCATTTCTATTGTACAATTTATCAAGTATAACACTTCATGCAATCGTACTAAAGAGAATCCTTTCTAAATTATTCATTCACGGTTAATCGGCCATCCTATGTAAAAAATTCATTTCTTCCTTTCACCTTTTATTGCAGCCGCGATACTTCCACAAAGTACAATAAAGATGGCTGTCCATGTCCATAACCCCATTCTTGTTATCCCCTTCTCGCCTTACTTAAAGATCAAATCGCACGACACCGGCTTCTCCCCGGCTTCCCTTGCCCACACGGATAATTGTCCGATATGATGGATCTCATGTGTAATAATATGATGCATCACTTTTTTATACGAAAAGGTATAGGATTTTCCGGTTTTCGACTTCATGATATATTCTTTCTTTTCATAAGCCGGCGTCCAAAGAGACAAAAACGATTCTGTTTGCTTTCTTGTCATATTTGAGTATCGGATGACTTCGTTCAATGTTTCAATTGAACGAATATCCTTTTGGATCACCGGTTTTCCCTGCAGCTGACTGATCCAGATTTGTTCACAGTCCGCCACATGGAAAAGGTTCTTCAATATGCTCCCCATCCCGCCGTTACGTTCTTTCGTCAATTCTGATGCATCCACTTCCCTGCACCACTCAAACCATTCTTCCCGGACTTGCCAATTATAAGAAAATAGTTCTTGCATGATGGTATACCCTCTTTCATTTTTTCTGATTTCACAAGTATTTCTGTATATAAACGAGCCAACAGTGAGCTATGGATCAAATTCATATGAACCGTAGAATTCATTGGATAGCAGCCAACATGTATGATGTAATCCGCCGGCAACTACATATACACCATCCAGAATGATAGCCCCCAGCTGATGCCGAGGAAAAGTAAGCTCGCAATCAGATAAGGACTTCGATTGGAAGAGCTCGCTGCTTCATATTCGTACTTAAATTGATTGTTCGTAATGAACTTGGCCACTGTGCCAGCCTGATTGATATGGGCACGTGCGGAAATATGCGTCATCCAGCCAAGCCCAAAGAAGCAAAGGCTTGAAATGAACGCCGTATCAAACAGACTCCACCCGATCTGCATGCTGATCATCTTTGTTGCAGCGCTCATCAACATGAAGAGAATGAGTATGATTGTAAGAGATAAGAACTTCTTTGGGATCCATCTCTCCATCTGTTTGCTGAACCCATCGATAAAAAAGGCTACCCCGGTTCCAATCAATAGAATCACAATGGTTAATAGAACATTGAAATAGTAATACATTCCGCCCGTCACCGCCCATATTTTTTAAGAAACCCTACTCTCTACAAAGACAGGAAGAATAACACGACATCCAAAACTCCAAGAGACATTAAGGTCGTCAAAACAGCTTTTCTACTCCATGCCATTACAAAATGGGCATATAGCAGAGCATAATACAGCACGCCGACCGTTCCCCAGCACAGGAAGAATTTAATGATCTTCTCTCTGTCCAGATGAACTCCTTTTACGATGACCCATTCTAAATCATCGTTTAAATCTAACGGGACAGTGAAGATCATGATTCCCCAGCCGGTGAAAATACATAACCCAAGAATGCGCAGGAACGTATACATTTTCAGCTGCTTTGCCGGTTCCTTTTTCTTTTCATGCTCGTAATCGTACCGCTCGGCTCTTAATCCCATAAAAAAATCCTTTCTGCTTGTCACTCACAACATATACGCATGAGCAAACAGAAAGGTTTCAAATATTGTCAAAATATTCATTTATTTGGAAAATCCACTCCCCAGGTAGTGACCCACATAGACGCCGCTTGCCGCTGCCTGTGACAGGGAATGGGTTTCCCCTGAGCAGTCCCCGATTAAATAAAGACCCGAAATGTCTGTCTCAAAATATTTGTTCGTCTTTAATTTAGGCTCAAAAAACTTTGCATCCAATCCATACAGAAGCGTGTCATCGTGTATTGTTTCACCAATGAGCTTCTCTAGAGCATGCAGAAATTCTTCAAGTGCATTTCCATACAGCTCCGGCACCTCTTCCCGCAGGTTACCGCACTCAGCTTCGAGGGACGGACCTACGATATTTCCATCCACGCTCTCTGTCATACGATATAATCTGAAATCTTCTAATCTCTGCATGACTACCCGGTCCCTGCCTTGATTGATACCACCGATCGTATGGCGGGCATATGCCATCGCCTCATCGTGGGACGGAAAATACCTTGGCACAAATAAACTGAAGTTCAAATTTGCACTTGGGACCTCTTCCTCACGGGCATTCTGGCCGTCAGGCATCACGAGTCCATGCTGATGTTTCCGGATAATCCTGCCGTTTGGATTCATGCAATAGGTGGTCGCGCTGAATCCATCCCCTTCAATCTTCAACTTCGTTTCAAATGTATGTCGCAAGATCGACTGCAGCTGATCCCCTTTCATTTCAACACGTATCCCCATATCCAGTCGTGCCTCGCCAGGCGTCAGTCCAAGGGCATCCCCTTGCTTTTTCAGCCACTCACTTCCACTCATCCCGGTGCCGATCACAAGCTTCCCTGTCGTAAAAAGACCTTTATCGGTTTGGATGTCGAATCCGGTATCACGTTTAATGATTCCGTCAACATGGGTTTCGAAGCTGAAGTCTACACGCTTTTTCAGCAGATCATACATCCTCTGAAAAATGTCACTTGCCAATTTTGTCCCCAGGTGACGGACCTCTGTTGAGAGGACTTTCATTCCGGCGGATTCTGACCGCTTTGACAGTTCCTCATTTTTCGTGCTGTACGATTGGATGACTTCACCCCCAAACGCACAAAGGATCCTGTCTACTTCCTTCATCCATTCAAGTGCTTCATCGTTTATGATCTTTCTCCCCAGCTCTCCCCCGAAGTCATTTGTATAATTAAATTTCCCTTCTGACTTCCCAAGTCCTGCAAATCCTATGTACTTATTGCACGTCCCTTCACAAGTGCATGCCCCTCCATCATCTAGGCCGCATTTCCGTTCACTGAGTTCCTTGCCGAGGTCGATCATATGAATGGAAAGATGTTCGTTTTCCTTCATCAGTGTGTAGGCGAAAAAAACGCTGCTCACCCCAGCACCGATGATCGTCAAATCGTAATGTTTATGTTTCAACGGCTGATCCCCCTTAGTTGTAATCGTGGTTATGCCATTTTTCGAGTAGTTTTTCGATAAATGCACAGATTTCTTCACCTGTCCCCCTCCATTTCAATCGGAAATAACAGGTTTTATAGAAGTTTTCTATATTCAGTTTGGTTCGATAGAAGGGATTGGAGTACCCCTGTTCAATAAATCGCTCACTTATCTCTTTCTTCAGTCCGGACAGCCAGCGATAAAGTACATCAATCTCCATCCCTCTGTCAAGAAGGGCTTCTATCGCATAAAATAGTCGTCCATCCTCTTCATCCATATAAGCTGTATCTTTCAATAAGCAGTTCTCGATGACAGCTAGGGCCGTTACGTGTAATGCCGGAGAAAAAGCAGGATGGCGGATCACCTGCTCTAAAAGATCCGCTCCGTGGGCGATGCTATGAGCCCAGCCTTTCCCTTCCACATATCCCCTTGTGTCTTCTTCCCGTTCCAAGTAATGAAAGCAGGCAGAAATTGCTTGATGAACCTTCTCAGGCGGCAGAAAAGACTGGGTACGATTTTTTCTCAACAGCAAGGCAAGGACGAGTGAAGAAAACGCCCGGGTGAAGACTGTGTCATCCCTGCTTCCGATTCCAAGAAACAAATGGTTTTCATCCATGCAAGTATCGAGAAGCAGGAGCATTTGAGGGGAAGAAAGAGCGTTATGTTCGATCAGTCTATAAAAGCTTGAATAAATCAAATTATCCCTCAGTTGTCCGTCAACAGAGCCTATGTGGAAAATCATTTCACCCAGTAGAAGGTCCATATCAACTCCTTCGATTGAAGCAAATTGGGTAAAGTCAATTTCTCTTAATTTTTCTTTCAATTGCGTTTCTGTGATCATGGCGTCATGCCTCTTTTCATTATGGCTTTCCTTTCATCCTATCATATGGAGGTCCGTCCCTCTATTTATCTTTCAAACTGCGGTGAAGGTAGGGAAAGGAGGCAAGTGTTGAAATGGTGCCGGCAAGTATGATGGTGGTGTTTGTCCCTATGGTTTCTGCTAGTATGCCTGCCAGGAAAGCGGCCAGGGGCATGAGCATCCATGTTAACAGGCGGCTGGTCGCCTGGACTCTTCCAAGCAGGCGGTCCGGAGTCAAAGTCTGACGGATAGTGATGATGCATGGACTCATCAGTGCTGCCGTAAAAGTCCCGACAGCATTCATGACCATGAGCCAATAATAGGAATCTGCCAAACCAAAACATACAATGGACATCCCGCCGATGAATGAAGAAATAAATAAAATCCTCCGGTATGAAAATCGCTTCCGGATCATAGTGGACGTGAAAGCACCGGTGACGGCTCCGACACCGCCGATTGATATCAACCAGCCGATATGCACGGGATCTACATTCACTGTATCCTTCAGATGGTACACAAGCAGGGTAAGAAATAACGTCGTTCCAAACACTGAAGACACCATGGCGAGGTTTGTATACAAGATAGGTTTCGTATGTACGACAAATTTAAATCCTTCCCCCATATCCCGCCAGATCGATAAACCTGATGAAGCCTTCTTTTCCCCTTTCATTTGCAGGCTTAAAATGGCAGCAAACGATACAAGGAAGCTAAAGCTGTTCACCAACAGGGCGTATCCTGGATTGAATACGGAAATAATCAATCCCCCTACTCCGGGCGCCAAGAACAAGGCCAAATTAAATGCCCCTGAATTCAGTGCATTCACAGCTTGGAGGTCTTTCTTCTTCACAAGACCGGGGATCGAAGCAAATTGGGACGTGTTATAGATTTGGCTCAAACAGCCTATACCAAACACGACCGGATACACGATCCACATTTCCAACATACCAAGGATGAAAAGGATGCCGATCCCACCTACAAGCACGCTTCTTCCTGCATCACATATGAGAAGCAGACGTTTACGTTTGTAAGTATCCGATAATATCCCTGCGAATGGCTGCAATAATATCGGCAGCCGCTCAAGGGCTGCCACAATCCCCATGCTCACAGGCGAACCTGTAAGCGCCAGCACCAATAGCGGAATCGCAATGAGGTAAATTTGATCTCCAAAAAATGAAATCAAGTTTCCTCCCATGAACCTGAAAACAGGATAATTTCTTTTTAACGGCGGTAATTCGCCCCTTTGCTCATACTTGACTGCATGCTCCCCCACATTCTCTCACTCCTTTATTCAGTCGGCCAAATACTGTAACAATTCTTTCGCTAATGAGTGCACGGCATTTTCTTTCAAAAAATACTTTCCTTCCCGTGACTCAACGAGCCTTGCAGACCTGAGGATCTTCAAGTGGTGATGAACGGTTGATTTACCCATGTTCAGCTCATTGGTGATTTCCTGAAGCGTACGCCCCGATCCTTTCAGTAGTTTCACCATACGAAGCCTTGCCTCATCCCCAAGCGCTTTATGCTTTTGGACCAGGAAGTAACTTGGCATATAAGGATCATCTGGATGTATGCTGTCATTGGCTACAGGGTAATAAAAGATTTTGACACCTTCAATATCGCCTTCTACATTCCATGGCCGGTATATCGTGTGGGGAATCAATAGCACTTTATGTACGCTTGGCTCAGGTAAGTAAGTGATGCCCCCGGTCGCCCATTCAACCAAAGCTTCAGGATTCAGTTTTTCTTTCATTTTCAACTTCATGTCTTTATCTCTTGCGAGGATTTCCTTTAACTTGTCAGCTTCTGAAACCATTACTTCTTCAAACCAGCCGCTCATCACTTCCTTAATATGGGCCTTTAACGTTGAAGGCTCCTCCGTACAAATATGATGGATATAGTCAGGAAAAAACGGATGATCCTTCACGGCTTGTTGGAGTTCCACCCGGGATCCCCCGTCGCCAAGAGATGCCCGTTTTCGATGTTCCTGCCACCTGCTTCCGATATAAGGCAGGCATATATACCGAAGATCCGTTTCCTGCAGGTGATCCACATAGGTAAGGAACTCAGGAAGGGTTTGACATTCTTTCTGATGAAGGAGCAGCAGCAGCGCTTTCCAAGTGTTTGTCTTTTCGACAGTGGCCAGTTCTTTTCGTAATGAGGGTGACAGGGACTTACGAAGCTCCTCCCATGATTGATTTGACTTTTCTAACGTATCGATCAGTCTCTTATTCGTGATGGCAGCAATTCCAAGTGCACTCTCCCACAGGATTGAGGCCTGCACCTCAACCTCGTATGTCTCTCTCTTTCTTCCGGACATATGTAAAACGCCCAACGGATCCACCCCTTTTCCACATTTTTCATTTCATATTCATTCTAAAATATTAGAACGTAAAATTCAATATTTTTAGAATTATCCTAACGACTTTACAAGAACCATAAAAAAGCACACAAACCTAAAATGGTCTGTGTGCTGAATACATCTCTTATGATTTGACTTTATCTTTTTTAATTTGCTTACTTCTCAACTGACCGCAGGCCGCATCAATGTCTGTACCTTGTTCTACACGTACACCACAGTTGATTCCATGCTCAAGCAATGTACCGTAGAATTCGACGATCGCCTCTTTCGTGCTTCGTTGATACTGGTTGTGTTCATCAACAGGATTATACGGGATCAGGTTCACATATGAAAGATGACGCTTGTTCTTCAGCAATTTGGCAAGCTGCAGGGCCTCTTCCTTATGATCGTTGACGTCACGGAGTAGGATATACTCAAAAGTGATGCGTCGATTTGTTTTTTCCAAATAATAATCAATTGCCGGCATCAATTTCTCCAGCGGATATGCCCGGTTGATTTTCATGATCTTCGTACGCAGCTCATTATTCGGTGCATGCAAGGAAACAGCCAGGTTGATTTGAATTTTTTCATCTGCGAATTGATAGATCTTATCGGCAAGACCGCTCGTTGATACGGTAATGTGACGCGCTCCGATGGAAAGACCTTTCTGATCATTCACGACATGGAAGAAGTCCATCATGTTTTCATAATTATCAAATGGCTCACCAATTCCCATCACAACGATGTGACTCACACGTTCGCCGTTACCTGCTTCATCCAAGTGGTGCTGCACGTTCATGATCTGCTCAACAATCTCGCCGCTTGAGAGGTCACGGTTTTTCTTCAGGAGACCACTTGCACAGAATGTACAGCCGATGTTACATCCGACCTGGGTGGTGACACATACACTCAAGCCGTAATTGAAACGCATCAATACCGTCTCAATCAAATTGCCGTCTTCCAGCTTGAACAGGAATTTAATCGTGCCATCCTTGGATTCCTGCTTGATCTCCTGCTTAAGCGTATGAAGATGGAAGTGCTCTTCAAGCAGCTGTACGCAATCCCCATTCAGATTCTTCATATCTGAAAAGCTTGTCACTCTCTTTTTATATAACCAATCCCATACTTGTGCTGCACGGAACTTCTTTTGTCCGTTCTCTACAAGCCATGTGGTCAATTGATCTAATGTTAATCCGTATATGGATTTCTTTTCCATTTAAAACCCTCATTTCAAAACTCTACAATTTTCTACTTATCTATACTACTTAAAGTATGGTAATGTTTCAAGGGATTTATAAGTGTTGTGAAGAATTGGAATTCCGTAATACAGTATGATTTGTATTTCAAAGGCTGAATTTTGAACAGGTTTGCGCTGAAACTTATAGGGGCAGTCGATGTTAACGGGGCGGTGTAAAGCTCTTACGGTATCTCTTGCAGAAGGGTTTTGCCCAATATAGCGGAAATCAATTGGTTCTCTCCATACCGACAATCAAGTGAATAAGTAATCCAAGGATGGAAAGAAAAACACATTCCTTTCTGAAAAGTTATAAAAAACAGGCATGTTCCATTTTTCACATGGTATAATTTTCTAAATCAAAGTAAGGAGTGGAGCATCTTGTTTTCTTTCACAGTGGATGAAGAAATTTCAATTGAGTTATTCCAACAGCAGCATAAAAAAGAATTATATGAATTGATCGATTCAAACCGCAGTCATCTCAGGCAGTGGCTGCTTTGGGTGGATAAACGGCAATGTCCAGAGGACCTGGAACCGGTGATCCCCATATGGATACAGAAATACGCAGACAACAACGGTTTTGATGCCGGCATCCGCTATCAGGGGGAATTGGTCGGTATGGTCGGCCTTCACTACATTGACTGGAAAACTCGGAGCACGAGTATCGGATACCTCCTCGCCCAGTCTGCAGAAGGGAAAGGGATCATTACAAGAGCGATTTCTGCACTATTACCGTACCTTTTTATTGAAATGAACCTTAACCGGATAGACATTCAGTGTGCAGTCAGCAACAAGAAAAGCATCGGAGTTCCGGAAAGATTGGGTTTTATACAAGAGGGCATCACGAGGGACGGCCAATGGCTGTATGACCATTATGAGGATATTGTCACATACAGCTTACTGAAAAGGGATTGGATGAAAGTATAATTGAAACAACCGGCATCATATTTGAAGCCGGTTGTACTTTGTTTCAGAGAGTGGCAGTAAATTTGCCTCACTGATCAACTCACCTATCCTGTTCATTACCTTTTCAAGCGATTCCCATTCAACGGTCTCATCATTGGTGTGAAGCAGGCCGATCACCATGACTTCCCCCTCTTCGGTTTTCACATAACCGACGTCATTGCACACCCCGGCCAGACCACCTGTCATATGATTCCAATGACCATTGAAGCGAAAGCCATCGGGATCCGTCTGCAGTTTCATTCCTTCTATTATGGCAGTCATCTTTTCCTGGTCAGGACCAAAAAACAGAAGGTTCATCACTTTAAAAAGGCCTGCAGGGGTTCCACAATTATGAATCGTGTCATCATTTTCAGAAGTAACCCTGCAATCGATCTCGAGCCCCTTTAATCGCTCGTTAAGCGTGTTCTCTGGGAGCTTTTCACATAACTTTCCGTATGCTGACCCGCTATGTTCACTGACAGCAGAGAAAAGCTCATCCTCTTCAACTGTATGATGGGCCGCCACAAAGATGGATGTGATCCATTTTGTGATGCTTGCCAAGGGGAACCATTCATGTTCATTGATTCCGATTGATTGTTTGGAATGAGTGTCGTATAAATAAAAACCCAGTCTCATATTCCCCGGGATTACTGCGAGGATCTCCTCCCTTAACCGCTCCTTACGTATCAAATAACAGCCCCTCCAAAGCACGCACATATCTTTCTGCCGATTTCTGCACCTTTTCATGGGCATGCTCCTCCACGACCTTGTGAAAAGCATTGTAAATCCGGTCGAAGGACAACCCCTCCACTTTCGATGCTATTTCTTTCACCTTCGCAGCCGGAAGAGGGATCAGGTTCGGGTAGCTGTACATGAAGCTCACCCAATTACGGTCAGCGACAACCTGAATGATATCCCCTGTAAGCAATACCCCCTGTTCTTCAAAGCCCGCTTTCCATTCCAGTACCGCTCCACCCTTGAAGTGACCACCTAACCTATGGATGGTCACACCTTCATGAAGTTCGAGGGACTCCCCGCTCCAATAGTGGATGAAGTCACTTTCTCTCATCACCCATTCTCTGTCGTCTTCGTGAATGTAAAGTGGAACCTGGAACGTTTCCGCCCATTCCACCTGCGTGGAATAGTAGTGAGGGTGGGACAGGGCAATTGCATCAAGTCCCCCCAGCTTATGTATTTCCTGAAACGTTTTCTCATCAAGATAAGAGATGCAATCCCAAAGAAGATTGAAACCGTTCTCCTGAATAACGTATGCGGTCTGGCCAATCGCGAACTGCGGCTGAGTTTTCACACTGTATAAGCCCGCTTCTTCAAGTGTAATCGAATTTTGGAATGAGCCCCGTTTCATTTCCTCGAGAGTCGTCCAGGACTGTCCGGCGGGGTTGACATATTGTCGCTCTTCCTCACAAATGATGCAAATTTCCGGTTCCTCTTCAGAAGCTTGATACTGTACCCCGCATGTTTCACATATATATCGTTTCATGTAGATTACCTCCTGTTTCAATGAATGTATAACATTACACCAATTCGATAAGAATCTATGAATATTGAATTCTGCCAATATTCGTCCGGCTTCTCATCAATCAAGATATCCTTCCGTACACACACGTATCCGTTAGTCTTTCATTGTCGACTGAAAGATCTTCATTCCGGAGGATCCCTTCCAATTCATAGCCAAGCTTTTCCGGGATTGCCCTGCTTTTCATGTTGGTGGATTCACATCGGATTTCGACCCTTTTCCCTTTCAGCTCGCTTAAAGCGAATTCAGTCAACTTCCCTACTGCTTCCACCATGTATCCGTGTCCTCCCATACGGGTGTCGATCCAATAGCCAACTTCGAATTTAGGGACGTTCCAGTCAATATTATGAAAACCGGTCGAACCGATAAATTCATTTGTCCCTTTTTTGAAAATAAGATACCTCAAGCTCGCCCTTGTGAGAAAGTTTGCATGTGCTTCCACTGTGTTCGTTTCAGTATCTTCGACTGAAGGCTCTTCCTGCACAAAGCCCAGCCAAGGCCTTAATTCATTTATGGAAGCCTTAATTGCACCATTCACAACAGTGCCATCCCCAGGCTTTGGCATCCTTAATACTAGTCTTTCTGTTTCAATGATTTCTGGAATATCGAGTAATACTGGGTTCATCATGACCACTCCTTTTCAATATAAAAAAACCCCGCCCCCAAGAATAAAATCTTGAGGGCGAGAGTTCAGATCGCGGTACCACCTCAGTTTATTGATATGTCACCATATCAACCTTGTCGGATATTAGTATATCCTGTCTCTATAACGGGAGAACCCGATGCATTTACAAACAAATTGCTTCATGCATGACTCAAAGGATTTTATCAACGGGATCATGAAGTCTCTTTTTCAGCAGTTAAGAGCTCTCTGTACATCATTTCTATCTCGATGAATGTCTTTTCACTGTCAAAATGGAAATATTTTAAATTATTGAAATTATATAGGAATAACTTCCTTTTTGTCAATATATCCCACCGTTTTTTAAATAAAATTCACTTTTACATTCAATTCTACACCTGGGTTTGATTGATCTTCCTCGATCTGATGATCATAAAGGATGGCCTTCTGTACTCATTTGCCAAGTTGGGTAGATGCTCCAGTCCTTCTTGATCAGGAAGCGGTTCGACTATTTTCTCTATCATGAAACCTGCAGCGGTCAACCCGTTGATGAGGGTAGAGATCGTCCTGTGGTACTTTATCACACCATCAACAAACCAATGCTGCTCCCTCCTGCCTTCCTTATGGTAATCATCCAAAGCCCAGTGAAGCCGTTCCCCGTTTTCATCCTTGGCCCAATTGTTCATTTCCTGTCGTGCTGTTACAACCGGGTGTTCGATGGAAAAGATCAGCTTTCCGTCTTCTTTTAGCCAGTCTGCCAATCCCTTCATGAGCGTTTCATAATCTGCTATATAATGAATCGCCAGGGAGCTGACAATCACGTCGTAAGCATTGTCCCTCCCTTCGAATTCTTCAATGGGTGTGCATATGTAATTTATCTTCGTGTGAGGGTTTCTCTCCTCAGCTCTTTGAATCATTTTGCTTGAGATGTCGACAGAATCAACGGAAGTGCACCCTTTCTCCACACAATAAGAAGAGAGAACGCCCGTGCCGCAGCCCAAATCTAACACTCTCTTCCCTTTCAGATCGGGTATTTCCGCTTTCATGGCCGGCTGCTCAAGAAAATCATTATATGTGATTCCGCTGTCCCTTAATTCCAGATATCCTTTAAAAAATGTCGGATGATCATATATATTCTGTTTCATTTGCCACCTGCTTTCTTAAAATATATCCTCCAGCCACTGTCCTGGCTGGAGCCTGATTTTCTCTCTTCCAGTGAACACAAACCCATCCATCGTGCCGAGGACCACCGCTTTTCCATCCTGCATTTTCAATCCTGTTCTCTCCGTTAAAGCAATGACTGGTGTTCCCGTTGTATCCATAACCCCCGGACGAGCGGATCGTCCTTCTCTTCGTAATGACACCATATGGAATAGTCCTCCATCAATGACAAGCCATTGAACGAATTCAAGCCAACGGCATTCTCGTCCATATGTGCGCAGGTCAAAATGGATGCCCCCATGATAATGGCACCGGCACTGCCTCCATAGACGATGCCACCTTCAGCCAGGAACTTATCCAGCAACGTATGAAAACCTGTCTCCGAGAAATTCTTCAAAAGGCTGTATGTGTTTCCACCGCCAATGTATACGGCAGAAAAGCCACGCAACTCTTCAATTGTCCTTTGAGATAAATCGACCCACATCGAAATTTCCCGCAATCCAAGCGGAAACAGCGTCCTCTTAATCCATTCATAGCAGGAGTCATAAGAAATATGGGATTCGTCCATGGCAACCGGTATATAAAGGACCGGTTTTGACCTATCCACTTCTGCAGCGAATGCTGCATCAATTTCCCTCGTCTGTTCACGGTCTCCTCCTCCTGACAGAAATAACGTACCCATCAATCCGACCCCTCCCTTCACTTCTTCATGTTAGCATATTTTACCATAAAAGAAGCAATCTTTTTCCCTTGTCCATTTCTGCCCGTTATGATGAAATATTTCCTTCATTCGCTCCTAAACACCTGACTCTCTATCGGTATAAAGTCCCGGATTTTCTCAATACCACATCGCTGAATCCTATGATAATCTTTATTTGACAGAATTATTAGAAAAAAAGAGGAGGAAATGCATTGAAAAAGAAAAAATTGATTACTGTGGGACTTTCAGTCGGATTATTATCAGGGATGATCACGACAGGAAGTTTGGCCGCACCAAGCGATTCACTTCACTTTCAAATGAACAAAAAATCAGGAACGCCGGAATTTGTGTCAGGGTCACTGTCCTCTCCTTCGGGTAAAAAGGCAGATGCAATCGTCCTTTCCTTCTTGGAAAAAAACAAAGCGAAGTTTAAGCTTTCTGACAGAAAGTCGGACGAACAGTTCAAGCTTCTTTCATCTGAAAAAGATGAACTCGGGAACACAGTCGTCCGTATCCAGCAGACGTATAAAGGTGTGCCTGTCTGGGGCTCGACACAATCAGCTGTCGTACAAAGCAACGGCGTCCTTCAAACCCTTTCCGGTTCAGTGATTGCCGATCTTGATCAAAAGATGAAGGGGGCCAAAAAGAAGCTGAATGGCAAAAAAGCCCTGACAATCGCCAAAGGGGATCTTGAATTGGATCCGACATTTGAATCAGAAGCGAAGCCGGAGCTTGTCGTTTATACAGATGGGGATTCTGCGACGTACGCCTACTTTGTAAACTTGCATTACCTTGAGCCGTCTCCAGGTAATTGGAATTATTTCATCGATGCAAAAACAGGGGAAATCCTGAACAAGTATAATGATATGCACGAGGTGACCGGAACCAATTCAGTCGGAACAGGTAAAGGGGTATTGGGGGCTTCAAAATCATTGAACACCACCCTTTCAAGCGGTAAATACTATTTACAGGACAATACAAGGGGGAAGGGTGTTTATACATATAATATGAACAACCGGACGTTTTTCCCGCAATTCTTCTTGCCTGGCACACTTTGGTCTGACAGTGATAATGTGCTGAATGATGCGTATGATGCGCCTGCTGTCGACGCTCATTATTTTGCCGGCGTCACGTACGATTATTATAAAAATAAATTTAACCGGAATTCATATGATAACCAGGGAGCCAAGCTGGTATCATCGGTCCACTATAGCAGCAACTACAATAATGCATTCTGGGACGGTTCTCAGATGGTTTATGGAGATGGTGACGGAACGACTTTCGCCCCGCTGTCTGGAGGAATTGATGTTGTGGCCCATGAGTTGACGCATGCGGTGACAGATTTCACTTCCGATCTTGTTTACCAAAACGAATCTGGTGCGCTGAACGAAGCGATTTCGGATATTTTCGGAACATTGGTTGAATATGAGAACGGATTCAATCCTGATTTTGAAATTGGTGAAGACATTTATACTCCAGGAACATCCGGAGACGCCCTTCGCTCAATGAGTGATCCGACCAAATATGGAGACCCTGATCATTATTCCAAACGTTATACAGGGACAAGTGATAATGGTGGCGTTCATACCAATTCCGGGATCATTAACAAGCAGGCGTATTTATTAAGTGAAGGCGGTACCCATTACGGTGTGAATGTACCTGGAATCGGCCGTGAAAAGCTCGGTAAGATTTACTACCGCATGAATACGGTATACCTGACTGCTTCTTCTACATTCAGCCAGGCACGGGCTGCTGCTGTGCAGGCTGCAACCGACTTATACGGAAGTTCCTCGGCAGAAGTAAATGCTGTGAAACTATCTTTTGACGCAGTCGGCATTAATTAACACACCCTTAAATCCAAAAGCTTAGAAGATTGTTTCATTCAATCCGAACGATTTCACACATGGCGAAATCGTTCGGATTTTCTTATGGTCCTTCAAACCTTAAGCCTTTCCGGTTTTTTGGCAGCGATTGAACAAATGATTCCAAGGACGGGGAAAACAAGGGAAAGCAGCAAAATTTCTTTGTAACCGTGAAAGGTATCAAAAGCAAACCCAAATGGCAGTGGACCGAAAGCAGACCCGAGCACCATCACGGTGGTCGCTGTCCCTTTAATGCTGCCCAGGGACGCCCTGCCGAAGTAACTTGGCCAGACATAATTCAGTGCAATCCTTTCGAAGCCGCCGCTTATCCCCCATAATACACCGAATATGACCGCTTTTAATGGTGTATCTGTTATGATCAGAAACAGAGTGAAGATCACTTCTCCGACAAATATACCCGTCAACACAACATTCACTTTCACCCTGTCCAGTACCCTTCCTGCTATGAGTGTGATCGGAAATCCGATCAGGGCCATCAGGCTGAGTACAAAGGCAGCCGTACCAACCGAGAGATCATTCCATTTAAAAATGGAGATCAAGTGAAACGTGATGCCGGTATTGATCAGCGCCGGTATACTGACACAAAAGAGGATCAGCCAAAACGCCCTCGTGCGCATCGCTTCCTTCAGTGACCAATTGTCTTCGATTAAATCGGAATGACCAGATCTTTCTTCAGACGCAGTATCGATATGCCCATCAGGCAGCACGCCAACATCTTCAGGCTTATTCCTGACGAAGAAGTAAACGATTGGAAGGACCAATATGAGCAGCAACCCACCCCATACCAGCCACGAGTTTCTCCATCCATGGGCTGAGACAAGATACGTATTAACCAAAGGAAATAATGCAGAACTTGCAAAGCCGCCGATTGCCATGAAACTTAATGCCTTTCCCCTCTTCGTAATGAACCACTGGGGAACAAGTGTATTTGGAATAAGTGTCATGGAGCCTTGACCGAGTAAGCGGAGAAGGAAGAAGCCGATAAAAAGCATCACGAGGTTCGTCACGATACTATTAAAGAAGCATGCAAAGGAAAGCAGAAACGACACCGTAACCAACATTGTCCTCTGCCCATATCGATCAATGAGTCGACCGATCATAAACATGCATAACCCTGCCAGCAGGGTCGCGGCAGAGTATATACTGGAAATTTCAGACCTCCCCCAACCAAATTCCTTTATGTACGCGTCGATGAAAACAGAAACCGAATAAGTTTGTCCCGGTCCTGAAAAAAAGACACAAAGGGCAGATACTGCCACGATGGACCATCCATAGTAAGTTTTTGACTGAAATGGGAGATTTGAATGTATTTTTGTCAACCCTCTTCCTCCATTCTGAATATGTACAGAAAAACCCCTGGTCAGATCGACCAAGGGCTTTTACTATATCATTAATGATTGGCAGCTTTATTCAATCCGCCCGGCTTATTATGAACAGCCAGTTTGTCAATCAATTGATTACTTTCTGTGTTCAAGCCGATCAAATTTACTTTTACCCCATTCTGGTGATACTTAATCACGATTTTATCAATCGCGCCTACAGCTGAGTCATCCCAAAGGTGGGCATGAGTCAGATCCAGCGTCACTTCAGAGATATTTTCACTAAAATCAAAGCTTTCTACAAACTCAGTAACAGAAGCGAAGAACAGCTGTCCAGACACTCTGTACACTTTCTTATGGGTTTCTTCTGAAGCCATTGTAGTGATTTTCACCTTTGAAATTTTTGAAGCGAAGAATACTGCGCTTAAGATGATTCCAACAAGGACCCCTTTAGATAGGTCATGTGTCAATAATACGGTACCAACCGTCACAAGCATAACAAGTGTGTCGGTAAATGGTGTTTTGTGAAGGTTCTTCAATGAAGACCAATCAAATGTCCCGATCGAAACCATGAACATGACGCCAACGAGAGCAGCCATCGGAATCTGTACAAGGAAATCATTCAATACAAGGATCAGGATCATCAAGAATACCCCGGCAACAAGAGCTGAGAGTCTGCCTCTTCCTCCCGATTTCACGTTGATGACAGATTGTCCAATCATTGCGCAACCTGCCATTCCTCCGAAGAATCCAGACACGATATTGGCAATCCCCTGTCCTCTTGCTTCTTTATTCTTATTACTGGATGTATCAGTCATATCGTCAACGATGGAAGCAGTCAGCAAGGATTCAACCAATCCGACAATCGCGATCGATAAGGAATACGGGAAAATGATTTGTAATGTTTCAAACGTAAACGGAATATCCGGAATCAAGAAAATCGGCAGGGTTTGCGTTAGTTCACCCATATCCCCGACTGTACGCACACCGCTTCCTGTCAGAACTGCGAACACAGTCACCGCAATGATCGCAACCAGAGCAGACGGCACAGCTTTTGTGAAACGTGGCAGGATATAGATGATTGCAAGCGCACCTGCTACCATCGCATACATGATCCATGTCTCATCGACAAAGTGAGGCAATTGAGCCGTAAAGATCAGGATGGCCAATGCGTTCACGAATCCTACCATGACAGAGCGTGGCACAAATTTCATTAAACGTCCTAATTTAAGGACACCCATGATAATTTGAAGCACCCCTGTTAAAATCGTTGCAGCTAACAGATATTGCAACCCGTGATCTGCTACAAGCGTCGTCATCAGCAGGGCAGTTGCCCCGGTCGCTGCGGAAATCATTCCAGGACGACCACCAACAAACGCAATGACCACAGCGATACAGAATGAAGCATACAATCCGATCATAGGGTCAACGCCGGCAATGATGGAAAACGCGATCGCCTCTGGAATCAGAGCCATTGCAACAACGATACCTGAGAGCACATCCCCTCTCACATTACCAAACCATTCATATTTAATTTTTTCACTTAAATTCATAATGCACCTTCTTCCTCTTTCTTTGTGACTTTCAACTCTCATGAAAGTCGGGGCCGTTAAACACAAGGGACATTATATAATGGATGGGACAATTTGTGAACCATCAGAGAAAGCGCCCACACAACTCACTTACTCCATTTTTCATCGTTTTTCTTCTGAATTCACCCCTTAATCAAAAATGTGTAAAAAAGATTAAGTTTCTATGGAGGAAATTATATAATAAGAGAGAACTACATACTTAACGCTTTCATTGGATAGGGGGAAACACGATGTTCAATAATATTCTTCTTGCAACAGATGGGTCCGAACACTCCTTGCGGGCGGGAGAAAAAGCGATTGCTCTCGCAAAATGCCATGAAGGCTCAAGAATGGAAATCATTTATGTGATCGATGGAAAGCATTCTAAAGAAGATGTATTACATCACTGGGGACTAGATGCAGCAGATCAGAGAAAACAAAAGCTGCAGCTGATTGAGCAAAAGGCGAAACATGAAGGAATCCACTTCGAAACAGTTTTTTTACACGGTGAACCGGGACCGACCATTGTCGAATATGCAAATAAACATCAATTTGATGCGGTCGTCATCGGAAGCCGGGGATTAAATACTTTTCAGGAAATGGTGCTCGGCAGCGTCAGCCACAAAGTGGCGAAAAGGGCAAAATGTCCTGTGATGATTGTTAAATAGGAAGAAATCAAAAATCCGAATGGACTCGATCTTCGCAGAAGTTTTCGAATCAACATTCGGATTTTTTCACCTTCAGGATTGTTCTACAGCCTTTTGTAGGATTATTACAAACAGCCAACGATCCTCTTTAACATTTATCTCATCCGCATTCAAAGGTCCTCCACAGTATTCAACTTACCCCGCACATCCTCCCATTTCCTGTTAAAATGAGGTTACTATCTCTACATTGCGAGGAATGCATGATGCCAGATTGGTCTTATCACAATATATTCAAACCTTTATTGTCAAAAGCTCCCCCGGTATTTTCAAGAGAGTTGATCCACAGAGGGATGAATGCAATCGCTTCTCTTCCCGGAGGTCCTGCTCTTATACATTTCCTTGGCCGGGAAGAATGTTCTCCTCATTTGGAGAAAAAAATGAATGGAATCACATATCCCAACCCTGTAGGACTCTGCGGAAAGATCGACCCGCTTCTGTCAGGTACTTCCGCGTTTGCAAATTTGGGGTTTGGCTTCATTGAAATTGGACCGGTCACGCTATCGAAGGAAACCAATCCTGCCACTCCGGTTGTGATTCATCAAGAAGAACAGATCATTTTCCCTTCGCCACTTGAATCGGCCGGTCTTGAGAGGACAGTAAAGAAAATAAAGGGGGTCCATAAGAAGCAGCCTTTCCTTTTCAGGTTAACCGGTACGGAAGAAGAAATATCCACCATGATGGATACACTCAGTCCATATGCTGACGGCTATGTCATTCATTCAGATGATCCCCTTCCTATTTCAAATGGGACTAAGCCCGTTTTCATCATCAATCCAACGATGGATCGGGCAGAAAACATGGATCGGAACGGTATAGAAGGTTTTCTATTTGAGTACAATGACAATCTTACTCTTTTAGAAACACTCTCTGATTTCAGAAAAGCTTTCCTCTCCATGACCATCATCGCATCAGGCGCTATCCACGAACCGGCTCAAGCTCTCTCTTTGTTGGAAAACGGGGCAGATTTTATCCTTCTCTCTGACGGATATGTGTTTTCAGGTCCAGGATTGCCAAAGAGAATCACGGAAGCATTGATGGATGAAATAGATGCACCGAGAAAGGCGCAGAGCGGTTGGCTATCATATTGGTTTTTCGGGTTATTCATTGTGCTTGGCGGATTGCTTGCCCTCATTTTCAGCTTAACTTCGGTGATGCTGTCCTATGATGAATTCTATTTAGGGATGACGAAGGACAGTATCTACTTATTCAATGAACGCATCATCCCATTCATGGCCCACGATCGCATGACGTTGGCGGGAACGATGATATCAGGCGGGATTGTATATTGCCAGCTCGCTTATCACGGTGTGAGGAATGGCCTTCTATGGGCCAAACAGGCGATTGACTTGGCAGCTTTGACAGGATTTTTGGGTATTTTCCTGTTCATCGGATACGGCTATTTCGACTGGCTGCACCTATTATTTTGGCTGCTGTTACTTCCTTTTCACGTGCACGGTTGGATCCGAACGAAAGGAATCTACGGGACCCCATCTTCAGGAAATCGCCGGAACCATAAAGGCTGGGCCCATTCACTCCAGGGTCAGCTTGCTTTTGTACTGCTCGGTTTTTCGTTCCTGACCGGAGGCATTGTCATCTCGTATCTTGGCATCACTTCTGTTTTTGTACCAACAGACCTGCTTTACCTTTGTATGCCGCCTGAGATGCTCTCAGATTTCAACGATAAACTGATTCCAGTCATCGCCCATGACCGGGCAGGGTTTGGAAGTGCGCTCTTCAGCGTCGGGCTGCTCGTATTGACGCTTTCCCTTTGGGGATTCCAGCAAGGAAACCGATGGGTATGGCGGACCCTTCTCATTGGAGGCATACCTGCCTTCTTCGCTGGTATTTATATTCACTTTGCGATTGGCTATACAACTTTCATCCATCTCCTACCTGCCTATTTTGCTCTGAGCTTATATGTGTTCGGATTGATCAGGTCATATCCATATTTTCATCTCACCAAGGATGAATCGCAGCCATACCAAGCATAACGGTATGGCTTTTTGCTTATCCCTTTTCCATATACATCAATAAGATAATCATTGAAATGAGTCCTATTATGATGTATAATTCCGATATTGATTTCCAATATCGGTTTTCGATATCGGCGTATGGAGGTGTGACATTGGAAGATAGAGTTATGCGAAAACTGTTTCTCGGATTCATCCATATCCATATTCTTCATCATGCAAAGGAGCAGCCCATCTACGGGTCCTGGATGTTGGAAGAATTAAAGGAACATGGGTACAGCATCAGTTCCGGGACATTGTACCCGATCCTGCATTCAATGGAAACAGACAATCTACTGATCAAAAACGAGAAAAACGTTGACGGTAAAATCAGAAAATATTATACGACCACCGAAAAAGGCGAAGCCGTATTGATCGAAGCAAGAAAAAAAGCGTACGAACTTTTTAAAGAAATCAAAGACGAATGAAGAAGGTGAAATAATGAAAAGAAATATTAACATCAAAACCCTGATTGAACTTCTCCTCATCTCCTCCAAGCTGGGGTTCTCATCATTCGGGGGACCGGTCGCACATCTCGGATACTTTCACGAAGAATATGTTCGCCGGCGAAAGTGGATGGATGACAAAACGTATGCTGACCTTGTGATTGCCCTCATATTACTCCTTCTCCAGGAAGTGATTGCCCTCGGCTTCTCCAGGAAGTGATGCAGGTTGGATTCACGGATTGAAGATCGTTGCGGTCGCCGTGGTCGCACATGCCATCTTGGGGATGGCACAAAAATTGACGCCTGATTTAAATCGGAAAGCCATTGCCCTGTTCGCTCTTGTCACGATATTAATTTGGCAAACGTCCGTCTCCCAAATCATCGTCATCTTATTATCAGCATTGATAGGCTTTTTTCTATATAAACATGCTGCAGCAGAGGAAGTTGAACAGCTTGATTTCCCGGTTTCCCGTAAATTTGGCTTGATTTCTTTGTCGCTGTTTTTTGGATTACTCATTCTCCTGCCCATTTTGAGAGAAATGACTTCTCTCCACTGGATTG
The DNA here is from genome assembly GCF_011398925.1 of Bacillus sp. KH172YL63. Taxonomy (NCBI): domain Bacteria; kingdom Bacillati; phylum Bacillota; class Bacilli; order Caryophanales; family Bacillaceae; genus Bacillus; species Bacillus sp. KH172YL63. The sequence goes on along the minus strand of NZ_AP022842.1, from coordinate 1,782,399 downwards.
CCCTGTTTGACAGCTTTTATCGTTCCGGGTCCCTGGTTTTTGGTGGTGGACACGTGGTGTTGCCATTGCTTGAACGTGAATTTGTTCCGACAGGCTGGTTATCGGAGGAAGCTTTCTTAGCCGGGTATGGTGCCGCTCAGGCAGTTCCTGGTCCACTCTTTACCTTTGCTGCCTATATTGGGGCGGTCATTGATGGATGGAAGGGCGGATTGATTGCCACGGTCGCAATCTTCCTGCCTGCATTCCTGCTTATTTTCGGAAGTCTTCCCTTCTGGAATTCCATGCGGAAAAATCCAAAGATTAAAGCTGCATTGATGGGTGTGAATGCAGCAGTCGTCGGAATCCTGATATCGGCATTTTATCAGCCGATTTGGACATCTTCCATCCAAACGGCCATTGATTTTGCTTTTGCCGCTGTATTGTTCAGCATGCTGGTGTTTTGGAAACTCCCACCCTGGATCGTTGTACTGACAGGTGCAGTCGGCGGTCTTCTGTTAGGGTACTTATAACAACTCAATATAGACGTATATCCCTCCAAACGTTGTGTAAAACTATTCCTAAACACAACGTTTGGAGTTTTTATGATGCATGTCAAATTGATTCTTTTCATTGCCTTTCTGCTGCCTTGGTTCAGTTTATTTTTCGCTTCATCAAAAACGATTAAAAGGTTCATGCCGGTCACCATCTTGACCTGTTTACTCATGACGGTCATTTTTCAGATTGCTTATACATATAAATGGTGGATCATACATGAGTATATTGTTCCTTGGGGCTATATGATCGATGTAAGCTTTGCCTATGGTATATTCGCTGTCGGGACGTTTTGGATATTCCGATTCACTTCCCACAAGTTCCTTGTTTATACGGTTGTCAATTTCATTATGGATGTCTTTATGAGTTTTGCAGCTCTTCCATTATTGTCGTTGCTCGGTATTGCTGAATACCACTCGATTTCACCTTGGCAGTACCTTCTGGTGATCTACGGGCTATCGTTTGTCATATACGGTTACCACAAATGGCAGGAAACGATCTTTATCATACGGGAATAAAAAAGAGGATCTGGCATTTACCAGATCCTCCTTTTTAGGTGCTTTATCTTTTAATGAATCGGTATGCAAGATAAGCAATGTATAACGGTGTCGCAATATAGATTAAATAAGGGAATTCTTCATATGTCCCTTTGTAGATGACGTATAACAATGCTCCGATAAAGACCGTCACGATCGTGCCATATTTCGGAAGCGGTACTTCTTTCAAACTTGGTATTCTGATCCTGCTTACCATAAGGAAGCACATCCCGGTGAAGATGACTGTCGTCACGATATTCGGGATCCACTCGCCGAAAAGAGTGAGAATCGCCAGTATCCCCCCGGCGGCCGTGATCGGTACCCCGACAAAATAATGGAGAGACGCTTTCGGGGGACTTGTATTAAAGCGGGCAAGCCTGTATGCACCGAACAATGGAAATAATCCTGCAACGATGAATCCAATTAATCCGAATTGAAAGAAATATGTATAATACACAAGAAAAGATGGTGCAACACCGAATGTGACGATGTCTGCCAGTGAATCCAGCTCTTTCCCAAGGGTGCTGTCTGCATTTAGCATCCTTGCAAGCCTTCCGTCCATACTATCCAGCATCATGCCGATGATGATGAGGACGGCTGCGTTCTTAAATTGTCCATTTGCGGCGAATCCAATCGATAAGAATCCGCAATATAAATTCCCCAAGGTCACCATATTGGGTATCTTTTTCGTAAATTTCATTTTTCATCCTCGCTCTGTCAAAAAATTCTCTTTCTACTAGAATACCATGGAATTCATGCCCGTATTGACGTTCGGACAAAAAAATTCATAAAACATCACCAAAAATCGGCCAATCCCATTTACAATCCAGCCGAATAGCCATACTATATATTAGGACAGATGACAGACTTTATGCAAAATATCGACATAAATGGTGATGATACGATGATAAGAAAAAAATTACGCCAATTCAAATGCCTCACCCTTAAGCTATTGCGTCTCAAAGATAATGCACACAGCATAGCGCTCGGGTTTACTGTGGGTTTACTAATAAACTTCGTCCCTTCATTCGGGATCGGTCCGGTCATTTCTACCGCCTGTGCCAGGATCTTCAAAGGAAACTCCTTTGCAGGATTGATCGGCGGCGTTTCTTTGATATGGGCATTTCCTTTTTTCTTCTATTTGAATCTAGTTGTCGGCCATCTCATTTACCCAATTGACAGCATCAACCCGACAATGCATACCGTGCATTCTACCGGTGACGTGATGGGAATGGGATTACACTTGGGAAAAGTTTTTGTGACAGGTATGCTGATCAATATTTTCATCTTTGGATTCCTCATCTATACCATCATGAATTCAGTTTTCAGACGCTACCGGGGTAACATGCTAACCTTCGTACACAGAAAATGGAATTTTTAACAATATCTCTTTTTCCCCTGTCATCGTGCATCACTTTTTAAGTCAAACCCTGTCCCCGGTTTCATTCCCCCACCGCCTGGGCTTCCGCCGAGACGACGGCTTGCCACCATCGCCCATTCCCCTTTTTTCAATTACTTGAAACCCTCACAACCTTTATTTCGTATATCATGTATATCGTTTCAATATATATGGTACACATTATACTTTTCCAGCTTGGATTTTGTTATAATTTAACTATGATATCTGAATCTGAACTGGAGATTAGGAGGGTTACTATGACTGGAACCATTGCTGTGATCATGATTTTTTCCATTCCCATTCTCGGGATCATCACCGACCATTTTCAAAAGCAGTCCAAGCTTAAACAAAAGATGATTGTGGATGAGTTGGAGCTTGAAAAGCTTAAGCACGAAAATTTCGTTATTGAAACGCAAAAAATGCGTCTTGAATTGGAGCGGATGAAACTCCAGGACCCTAAAGAAAAAACAGAAAATCTCTAGATGAAGCGCCTGAATTGGCGTTTTTTGTTTGACTGCTTTTTTTAGGGCGGGGCATAAAGCCATTCATCACTTGGTTCCTATTACCTTTTCATTCCAAATACTCATTTTCAAGGGAATGTTTCAAGTAGCGGGCCATCCCGGTTTTTACATGTTTCATTCCATGTTTCCTGTAGAAGCCTTCATTTCCGGTTGTAGCGATCAACATAATACAGGAAATCTCCCTTAGTTGTGAAAGGATGTCCTCCAGGATCAAACTGCCGATCCCGTTTCCTTGAAAGTCTGCGTGGACAACGACATCGTAAATGCTAGCATTGAAAACTCCGTCTGTCAGTGCCCGTCCCACTCCTGTGATCAAACCATTCTTCTTTGCAATACACACGATATCACTTCTGCCATAGATTTTTTCGATCATTTCCGGGGTATGCTTCTCCCATCCGACTGACATGTACACCTCCTTTATCCCTTCAATCAGATCAGGGGTAAATTCGTTTTGGATGGTGATGTTCATGTTGATGCCCTCCCTTCCCCACGGTGAGGATCATTTTAATGAATTCATAATTGCCTCCGTTTGTTTGCTGACTGAAATGATGTTGGGGTTCAAAGCCCAATTTGGTATAAACCTTTATTGCACGCTTATTGAACGCCGCCACAGACAAGGTGAAATATGCCACGTCATACAGTGTCCCGGCGAAATCCATGCCTGCCTTCGCAAACGCCATCCCCCCTCCATTTCCAGTGAGTGACGGCTTCATACCCAAACCGATATCAACCGTCCCTTTTGGGGATTCATGATAAGTGAAGAAACCCATCATTTCCCCTTCATGATGCACAGAATAGGTAGTATGCCCGCGGAGCTTGTCGTCGAGGAATTCAGACAAATCTTCTTCATCTGCCGTCATATCATAAAAGGCATATTCTCCATCATACTTCCATTGATATGCGATTTCCTCCGCCTGCTCCTGGCTCATGATTGTAAACTGATAGCTCATTTGTTTCTCCTCTCATCAGAATATTCTGTATTATTCTTCTGTTAGTGTATAGAAAATAATAACCCCGTTCAAGAATGATTGTAAATTTTTTCAATTGAATTTCACAATGGAGCATATCTTTCCATATCGCCAACGCTATTTCGCACATTCCTCATGCAGCTTGTTTATGATTTCTCCCACTTTGAACATGCCGAGATCTCCATCTTTTCTTTTACGGAGAGAAACAGACCCCTCCTCCACTTCTTTCTGACCAATGATGAACATATAGGGTACCTTTTGCATCTCAGCCTCCCTGATTTTCAAACCAACCTTTTCAACCCGGTTGTCTAACTCCACCCGGAACCCTTCTTTCTCAAATTGGAACTTCAGCTCTTCTGCATATGACATATGCCCTTCGGAAATTGGCAGGATCTTGATCTGATGGGGGGCTAGCCACAGAGGAAAATCTCCGCCGTAATGTTCAATGATGATCGCCATGAATCTCTCGAGAGATCCGTAAATCGCCCGATGAATCATGATCGGCCTGTGTACCTGGCTGTCTTCCCCGATATACTCACATCCGAATTTCTCAGGCATTTGAAAATCGAGTTGCACTGTTCCGCATTGCCAGCTCCTGCCAAGACAATCGAGAATATGAAAATCGATTTTAGGTCCATAAAAAGCACCATCACCTTCATTGAGCTGATATTTGATCCCTCTCTCCTTCAATACTGTTTCCAGATCTTCCTCGGCCTGATTCCATAATGGGAGAGATCCCATGTAATCTTCTGGACGTGTTGACAGTTCCACTTTATAGTCGAATCCGAATCGACTATAAAACAAATCGATTAAATCCAGCACATGATGCAATTCAGCACGGATTTGATCTTCCCTTACAAACAGATGGGCATCATCTTGAGTGAAAGAACGGACCCTTAATAATCCACTCAACGACCCTGACAGTTCATGGCGGTGCACCAAGCCCAGCTCACCGTAGCGGATGGGCAATTCCCGGTAACTGCGCTTTTTATGCTTGTATATCAATACGGCCCCTGGACAGCTCATGGGCTTGATTGCGTATTGCTGATTATCCACTTCTGAGAAGTACATATTTTCATGATAATGATCCCAGTGACCAGACTGTTCCCATAAATGTTGTTTCATCATCACCGGTGTTCTGACTTCCTGGTATCCTGCCTTCCGATGCTCTCTCTTCCAGAAATCTTCAAGCTCATTTCTCAATTGCATCCCTTTCGGCAAAAAGAAAGGCATTCCCGGGGCTTCCTCCATTGATACAAATAACTCAAGCTCTTGACCGATCTTCCGATGATTTCTCTTTTCTACCTCTGATTGAATCGACATGTTCATTCCTCCCAGTATGTTATATAAAAAAACCGCATTCATCCCTATGCAAGGGACGAATGCGGTCGTGGTACCACCCTAATTCCGAGGTTCTCCATCCGGAGTGCCTCGCTCTTCTAAGATAACGGTCTTCCCGTTCGTGGATACTCCCATGTTCCCCACGAATGTTCCCAGGCGGTAAATCACCTTGTTTTCTTCAGGGCTTTCAGCCGGTGACCCTGTTCTCTGGAAAGAAAAGTGAAGATGATTCATGTCCTTTTCATCGCGTATTATATCAATAAAAAACCGCACCCGTCCCTAACCAAGGGACGAGTGCGGTCGTGGTTCCACCCAAATTCCGAAGCATACTTATGCTTCGCTTAAGTAAGATAACGGTTATACCGATCATGGATACTGCGCTGTTCTCCATAATAGCTCCGAGGTGGTAATGCATTCTTTTTCTCTTCAGGGCTTTCAGCCGATGACCCTGTTCTCTGACAAAGAGACTCCGGAATGAATCATGTCCTCTTCAATGCTTTGTCATAATATATTCAATATTCTCTCAATATGTTATTGAAATTATATGGCAATATTTTCAATATGTCAATTCTTTCTTTCATTTTCCAATGCATCCAGATCGGAGGGACATCTGCACCTGAATGTTTCAGTAATTTTTTTTAGCTGTTTTCGTAAACATTGTGGCTTTTAGACAAGCGAGATGCGGTTGATTTCCGCTACAGATGCTCGCTTTCCGCGGGGATGGCGGTGAGCCTCCTCGGACTTCGTCCTGCGGGGTCTCACCTGTCCATCAGTTCCCGCAGGAGTCGAGCATCTTCCGCTCCAATCAACCATCCTAGATAAAAACCAAAAATCCACGGAATTAACTGCTTATTCATCTTCTAAATAGTAGTGATAAACTTAATTCAAGTACATTCCCCTTGATTCATTGATTTATTACGCAGTCTCAAATTACTGGAGTTGCTCACATTAACATCTAATAGCAACAATCTATGCGAAAAGAACCTTTTTTTAAAAACAGCCGTGCAAATTTAATGAATATCTTTCTTCTTAAATCTACCCCCTCTTACTTCTGCAATATCGGCGATGGCGAGAAAGGCAGAAGGATCATGTTCTGCGACAATGTCTTTCAGCTTCGCTTCTTCCAATCTTGTAATCACGCAGAATATCACTTTCTTATCATCCCCGGAGAAAGCCCCTTCCCCTTTCAAGTAGGTGACCCCCCTCCCCAATCGATGAAGGAGGGCATCGCCGATCTGCTCATGATTCTCACTGATGATCCATACCGATTTGGACTCATCCAGCCCCTTGATCGTAATGTCGATCATCTTGAAGGCAACATAATACGCAAGAAGGGAATACATGGCACGGTCCCAGCTGAACACAAAACCTGCACAAGCTAGGATGAAAAGATTGACGATCATGATGATTTCACCTACGGAAAATGGCAGTCTTTTACTCGATAGGATGGCTAGGATTTCCGTACCGTCAAGTGAACCGCCATAACGGATCACAAGACCAACCCCGATTCCGAGGACAATCCCACCGAATAATGAAGCGAGCAGAATATCCTGTGTAAATGCTGCAACTGGATGCAGAAAAGTGGTGGATACCGATAAGACGATGATTCCGTATAATGTAGATAAAGCGAAGGTCTTTCCGATTTGTTTATAACCGATGAAGAAAAAGGGGATGTTGAGTACGAAGATAAAGAGACCGAGGTTCATTCCGCTCAGATGGGACAGCATGATGGAAACCCCGACGATGCCCCCGTCAATGACCTGGTTGGGCACAAGAAAAATCTCCAGACCCACCGCCATGATCACAGCACCTATTGTGATCAGAAAAGCCCTTTTCAGCACCTCATTCAGGGGAATCTTCTTATGCATCACCTTGACCTGCTGCCGCTCATTCATGACCTGTCCCTCTATCATTCTCATCCCTCTCCTCCCCAATCAATCATTCTCCGTGACAGCAGCACACAACCCCTCCACACCGAAAGTTCACCCTTTATATGTAAAACACCACACAAAATCAAAACCCAGCAAAAGCTTGTATTACCTACTATATTCTCTCCCCCACCACATAATTCCTTCCAAAGAAGAGGGACGGACCTCTCTAAACCTCTACACCCCACTCCCAATAAGTTTGCTATACTCATAAGAAACCGCTTTAATACTGACTTTAGAGATATAATTTCCTTTTATTGTAATCCACAAATGAAGGTCCGTCCCTCAGTCAGTGTTAGGATTTGACTAATAGGGAAAAATGAAGTATTTTTATTAGTTGTATGTACATGTTTTGTAAAGGCTGGGAACGTTTGGTGTTCTTAGGCAAATCAGGTTTTGGAGGATTTTCTTTGATTACATTAATCAAATCTCTATTGGTCAATATTACGATATTGTTTTCATTTACTTATAATGCCAACGTATTATTTCCATTTAAAGAAAAGAAGGAAGCCCCGTTCAAACACAAGATTACATATGGTCTTGTCGCTTCATTCGGTGCTTTGTTGTGTATGTTATATCCCATTGAAACACTGGGTGAGACCCATTTTGATCTAAGGATGATCGCCATTTTGATTGTGACCATTTATGCCGGGCTATTATCGGGATCGATGGTTCTTACGTGTGTCATCATCTTCCGTTATTTAATTGGCGGACCATATGTGACGGTGGGCATCGCTGTTTCCATATTGGCATTTGTAATCGGAGTCCTCTTTCGAAAAAAGCTACTGAACACACAATATAAGTTAATTGTCTCTACGTTCATCTTTCTCTTTCATACGTTGATTTACGTGATCATTATTAATATTTTCATACCGATTCTTCATCTACCATTCTACTTTACATATTTTACTATTTTCTATTTTACGTTTATCGCTCTCGTTTTCATCATTGAACACCTGATCCGGACGAATAAACAAATAGAAGAAATGGTGTATCTGGACAAGTTGAATATGGTGGGGCAAATGGCAGCATCCATTGCTCACGAAATCCGTAATCCACTGGCGACCGTCAGGGGATTCATCCAGCATTTGAGCGAAGACACGAAAGACGAACAATTAAAAAAATACTCTCCCCTCATCTTAACTGAGTTGGACCGGACGAATAAAATCATCACCGACTACCTGAGTGTGGCAAAGCCAAGCGGCTCTCAATTATCGACCTTGAATCTTGAGAACATCATTCAGGACTGTGTTGATCTTCTCAGTCCCTTCGCTTCCTATTCAGGGACATCGATTATATTTGACGGATCTGGGAGCAACTATATAAAAGGTGATGAAGATCATATTAAACAAGCCATCATGAATGTGATCAAAAATGGCATCGAATCAATCGAACAACATGGGGAAATCAATATAACGCTAAAAGAAGATCTATTTCCCCATTCCATCATCATCATCATAACCGATAACGGAAAAGGCATGACCGGGGATGAACTAAAGAAAATCGGATTACCTTTTTATACAACCAAAACCAAAGGGACAGGTTTAGGCAGTATGGTCACGAATAAGCTCGTCCGTGAAATGGGCGGGATGATTGAATATGAAAGTGAACTGAATAAGGGGACGGTCGTTAAAATCAAGCTTCCTCTTACGTCAAAACCACAATGAATAAGGCTGGGACATCACTATGCTCTCCTACTCAAAATACGAACTATAAAAAATGCTATTTTTTGATATGCCGCTGTTGATTTCCGTGCAAGGCTTCGCTTTCCTCGGGCGGCGGTGAGCCTCCTCGTCGCTGACGCTGAGGCCACTGAAAAAGTCTTTTTACAGTTATACATGCTTCATTTTTATGAAGCATGTATAACTGTTTTATTATAATGAAAACATTAGTGAATAGGTGGTGTTCTTAATGTTATCAAAACAAGAAGAGTTTATTTTAAGTCCTTACAACGAGCTATACAACCTTGTCGTCCCAAAGATAACCTACTTAGACAAACGAAAGAACTGGTTGATTTCTCGTTTATCTTGGACGAACTGAAAACGAATTATAGTATCGATCATGGCCGAAACGCCATACCACCCATTCGTATGTTCAAATATCTCTTACTTAAAGTGTTTTATAACTTATCAGATGTCGATGTTGTCGAACGCGCTCAATACGATCTGTCATTTAAGTATTTCCTCGATATGGCCCCAGAGGATCCAGTTATTGATCCAAGTTCTCTTACTAAATTCCGCCGGTTGCGTATTAAGGATATGAATTTACTTGATTTATTAATCGGGAAGACCGTTGAAATAGCACTTGAACACAATCTTTTATTAGGAAAATCTATTATCATAGACGCCACCCATTCCACTTCCCGCTATAACGCTAAGTCAGCTACCCAACACTTACAAGAACTGTCCAAAAAGCTTCGTAAGACAATTTTCGAATATGATGAAAAGATGAAAGAACACTTCCCCAGTAAACCAGTCGGTGGGGGCTTCCAAGAAGAGCTCGCGTACACCGAACAGTTAGTGTCCGTGATTGAACAAACTCCAACAATCGCTAAAGTACCTTCCGTGAAGGGAAAAAATGAACGTATTAAAAGAAGCTGTTGAAGATAGTAAACATAATACCCATTTTTCAACAGATCCAGATGCGAGAGTCGGACACAAATCTGAAGACCATTCTTTCCTTGGGTATAAGACCCATCTTGCCCTTTCGGATGAAAGAATTATCACTGCGGCCATTATTACTTCAGGCGAAAAATCGGATGGTAACTATCTTCCAGACTTAATTGGAAAAACGAAAAACAACGGGGTGGAAATTGAGGCGGTTATTGGTGACACAGCTTACTCGAAAAGAGAACATCATTTATGCCAATAAAGAAAAATTCAAGCTCGTTTCTAAGCTACATCCACTTATAACCAATGGCACAAGAAAAGACGACAAATTTATTTATAATAAAGATGCAGGGCGATATATGTGCCCGGCAGGCCATTTGTCTAAAAACGACGGGCACATTAAAAGAGATAAAAATCGCAACACAAGAATTAAGTTCTATTGGGACATAGAAAAATGTAAAAGTGTCCGATACGAGAGGGGTGTTACACAGAAGGGGCGAAGACAAAGAGCTACTCTCTGACCATTAAGTCAAAGGAACATTCGGAGCACGAGAGCTTCCAACATTCTGAAGAGTTCAAAGAACTCGCACGTTCCCGATATAAAATAGAAGCTAAGAATAGTGAACTTAAAAATAGACACGGGTACAATAAAGCCCACGCCGCGGGTCTATTAGGTATGCAAATACAAGGCGCCACTTCCATCTTCGCGGTAAATATCAAACGAATCATAAAACTAATAAATGACAAAAAGTAAGAATAAACAAAGGAAAAGAGTGGATCTTGGGATAGAAATCCCAAGATCCACTCTTTTTTTGTTCTAAAACACTCATTAAATTTTTATAATCGGCATATTATCAGTGGCCTCGCTGACGCTCCTGCGGGGTCTCACCTACCCCGCTTTTCCCGTAGGAGTCTCCGCCTTGCACTCCAATCAACAGCTGGAACCTGCTACATACATATAAGAAGTGACAGCACAAAAAATCCGAACGAAGTAGATTTATGATAAATCACTCGTTCGGATTTTCTATTGACGAACACCGTTTTGTCCCAACCTCATTTTTTTAATAGATTAAAAGGAAACATGCTTTATCTCCTGTCTTCTTTGCCCTATGAATGTTCATATTCCTCCGTCGTTTTCCGCTACCACCACGGTAATTTGTGATACACTCACACTATCAAGATATTAAAATACGTCACAAGGAGACGATGATCGATGAGCTTCAAGTGGACTTTCCTCTTTTTATTTGCAACGGGCTTCATGCTCGCTGCCGTCACGATCCTCAACAAACCGACTCAGGATGAATATGCAGAATGGCTGAGGAAAGAATATTCCTTATCGTGTAATGAAGATTGTTCGATACTAACGGGTGAATCCAGCGATGGAACCAGCCTCCCATATATCCTGGTTGCCACAGAACCCCTTGCTTTCTCCGAAGGCATATTTACGGTTGAGGTCAATGGACGTTACGAGAGTATAAAAGAATCCGGAGACATCCACCATATTCAGGCAGTCGGATTCAATGGCAGGTTTTATCCGACCCATTTAAATGAATGAGGAATAAAATTTAGCGAAGTTTACATAATGTAATTATGGTTTATCTATATAATAATCCGATCGTTTTCGAAATCCACAGATGGATCCGAAATCGATCGGATTTTTATTTTTTATTGAAAGACCTTACTTGACAGCCATGCTTCCCAGTTTCATTTCCTATGGACTCAGCGGTTGAAGTATGGAACGTTTATGCAAAAGCAGCATGATGAAGAATAGAGCCGCTAATCCTGAGAACATGATAAGTGACCCATCCATCATATAAGCTGTCAAAGGGATAGAAGCCATGGAAACAAATCCTGAGAACTTATACCTCCTTATGATTAAATAGAGGCTCCCCATGACAAGGGAAAAGATGACGATGCTCCATGGGCAAAAAATCAAGGCAGTTGTCAAATATACCACGACCCCCTTACCGCCGTGAAATCCGAGTACCACCGGAAATCCATGTCCGATCATAACGAATATGGCGCTTAACACGACATACATTTCCCCATTTGCCAAATGGGCAGTCAATGACAAAGCGAAGTACACTTTAAGGGCATCAATCAATAGAGTAAGCAAAAAACCTTTCTTACCTGCGATCCTGCCGGCATTTGTCGCCCCGACATTGCCGCTGCCGAGCTTCCGGACATCTTCTCCAGTGAGCATCCTAACAACAAAATAAGCTCCCGTCACGCTGCCCAGAATATAGGAATATAAAATGAGTACCGTCAATATCAACATAGAGACACCCGGCTTTCTTAAGTGATGGGATGATCAGAACTTTTCATTTATCCCCTCTTCTGTACGTAATGGAACGGCATATACAGAAGGAAAAACAGCATCAGGCTGACTGCTTCGAGAGACAGAAGATACCATGGATAAGGTCCGAGGAAATCAATCAGACTTGTGTGATGGGGTTTGTGAAGGAGGAACATGTAATTCGCATCAACGTACCTGTTCACCGCATATACAAGCAGTGCGATTCCATTCAGCACAGCAAATGCCCTGAAGACGGAAGAGAATGTCAATCTATACCGTTCTACCCATACCATATACAGACACGACAGAACGATCCCGCCATGAGCGATGAAAAAATGAAAATAACGTAAATGAGGGAGCCCAAAAAATAATTCAGGTGTGATAATCGCGATCAACGCCCCTGACATACTGACCAAAAATGCCACTTCAAAGATTCGGTAGCTTTTTGTATAAAGCATGATCATACAAAGATACAATGAGATTGAGCATAGCTGCAGTGGCAAGTTGATGGTTACATCCCATCGGCCGTTGACGAAGTACCACATGTGAAAGAACGCTTCACTCATAAAGAGAAGCGTAATCAGCGTCCATTTCACTCCACTTTTCCTACTCCCCTTTATACTCGACCTGTATACATATAAACCGACCATCAAGCCAGCAGAGATGATCAATGCAGCAACGTGCGACACCGAAAATAACTTAAAAGCATACCCCTCAACTTCAAAACCGAATAACCCTCCAAGCAAAAGGCTCCCTCCTTGTTACCTTATTTATACAATATTCTCCCAACAAGGCGCCTATCCCTTTAATTAGGGACGGACCTCCAAAATCCTGAAAAAGAAAAACCTCCCAAACCGAATCCGGCCTGGGAGGTTTCACGCTACTGAACCTGTCGCAGTGATACATCCTGATGCTTGTATAAAAACTCAAGTGCCAGCTTGTTGAATTCAACAGGCTTCTCCACATTGCATACATGTCCGCAGCCATCAAGAAACACTCTCGTTGCCGCGCTGTCTCCCTTTGTATCCTCGGTGAGTGAACGGACAAACAGATGATCCTCTTTCCCGGAAATATAAAGCTTAGGAACATGTGCAGCCCGTTCCTGAACGTCTGCGTATGTTGATTTCACATACGGAGTGAGTCGATACCATCCGAGGAAATCTTTCCGCCTCATCTTTTTGGCTTCCCGGATGAACAGCTTCCTTGAGATTCTATGATTACTCTTCGGCATCATGACATATGCGAATAATTTATATAACCACATGAACGGTACAATATTCTTTACTGCGTGACCGATTTTCAGAAGTGTGTTTGAAAATAACGTGAACCGGGTGATGCAGCCTCCCATGACAGCCGATTTTACACGGTGGGGAACTTTCTGCATCAATTCATGAATGACCACCGATCCCAGCGATATCCCGACAAAGTGAGCCTTTTCCATCCCGATCTCATCAAGAACGGCGACCACTTCACGTACAATCAAATCGATCGTGAACGGCTCCTGATAGGATTCGATCCCCGGAGACCTGCCGTGGCCCGGTAAGTGGATTGTCACAATATTATAGAACTCTTTGAACGTTTCCAGTTGTTTGCAGAAAATCTTCGAGTTCCCTCCGATTCCATGGAGGAACACTACATATTCTTTGCCGACTCCCTGTTGAACATTGTATTCTAGCATCCATTCTCTCCTTAAAAACAGCACAACCTACCAAAAGAATGGAATGGGTCAGGCGTGCGACCGAGCACCTTTTTACTACTTCCTGTAAAAAAGGGTTTCATTCGATACGCATGTCCCATTCTAAGCTCTTGAAGCCTTACCTTTATGTACCTACCATTCTATCCTATATACGGGTGGTTTGTCATATGTGATCCTAAATATTTTCCGAACATTTTGTGAGAAATCCCCCAGGCACGCTCACTTTCAAGGAGGAAATCAGTTCTTTGATGGAGGTCACACTTCCTTTACCAGCATGACATCTTTTGTCAGTAGTTGAAGTCCCAGCTCATTCTTCATATCCTCATCCGGAATATCTGATGCGTGAAAGGCTATCACTCTGCCACCTGATAAAGCGACTTCCTTCATCAGCCTTTGGATCATATTTCTCTTTAAACCCTCGAACTCTTGTAAAATACCAAAAGCCAATACTTCACTGTACGCTGTATCATCCCGTATCGTAAATGCCATTACCCCAACGGTATTTCCTTCACAGGAGAAAATCAGGGATCCGTCCCAATCAACCGATTCATAGTATTCTTCCATCATACTGATCTGGGCTTCTGACGCTTCTTCATTTCCTCTTACGATCCCTTTCCATTCCTCCACCGGCAAACCTGTGGAACGTCGCCATTCAAGTGACGTTTCTTCCGGAATATTTTCTTCAGTCAAAGTGCAGCCGATGATATCAGATTCATTTCTGATTTCGAACCCCTTTTGTTCAAAATAGAGGATGTGTTCCTCCCATTGGTGCCTAAAACGTTGAGCAAGGAATCTTCCCCCATATTCATTGCTTACTGCAAAATCATGAACGTGATGAAACAATTCATCCTGAATGATTTCATATCCGGGTAAGACCCACGGATATCCTAAAGAAACGAAATCCCCTCTGCCGGTGAAACTCATATAGCCGACCAGCTTCCCATCCTCGTATGCGAAACACCTTGTTCTCGGATCAAACTCTGCCTGTTCCCTGAACATTAACGGAGACTTCGTCGGTTTCCACGCATAAGGAAGATTCCGTGTAACTTCCTTCCAAAAATCATATTGGCGCTTTATATCTTCTTCATTTTGATAATATTCGTATGTGATCGTCACTTCATCACCCGCTTTCTATCGTCTTCTCTCCATTATCCATTAAAAATCCTTCATAACCAATAGAAAATCCATGCCTGTAAAGACATGGATTTTTCTTGGTACTCAGCTTTCGTGTTTTCACGGGACCTCCATCGGAAGGAAAGCGAATCTATTCATTCATACAGTTTGTCTTTATCCCTTTGCTGCGGGGGTTGTTCCAGCCACCCCCGCTCAACCAATAATTTAAGGCCTGATGCACCATATCTCATGATTTCTGTCACAAACAGGGAATAGTGCACGGCTAAGTCCTTCCTGGTAGACATCGTGATGGCATGGCATAAAGTCGATAGACCCACAGAATTTGAGGAAGAGATGAAAAACAGCATCAGCTTCTCTGAAAATGGCGGGATCACCGAATCAGTCACTTCCATGGAAACAGGATAAGTGGGAAAAGAATCATCTTTCACCAGCACCTCGTTGAAGGTGGTGATCTGCTTTTCACTCAGCTTCTTCCCTTTTTTCAGATATTCTTTCACTTCCTTGTCTCTCGAAGTCTGGATGAATCCCTTCAGCAGGATGATGCCTATGCAGTTTCGTTCGATCACGAAAAATAACTCGCTCTGTTCCAGTGCATTCAATGGCCTTCTGTCCCCAAACCAGTTCTCAAACAGAGAAGGCTGGTGGGAAGTATATTGAATGGAATCGGGATAATTCATTTTAGGCGGGCGATCATAAATGCCTTTCTCGAGCATCAACCCCAAGGATTTCTTATAAATAGCCAAGTTGATTTTCAATGCGTTCTCAAAGAGATCATAAATATCGGTCCGTGCAACCATTCCAACCAATGTGGTGTAATGATCGCTCGTCACCTGTCCCCCCCGGTATACAAAGCTCAGTGCGAACAAATCAGAGTATAAGGGTGGTGCAGACAAATCCACATCTTTCTCTGTAAATCCATGTGGAACCGGAAAACCTTCAGAATGGAACAGGTTCTCAATCTTCTTCATGACTTCTATGTTTGCGTCCAGACTTTCTTGCGTAAGCTTCTTAATTTCTTCATCTTTTAGAAATGTAAGGAAATGAGCAAAAAAGCAATTCAATGCCGAGCTCTTAATATAAGTTGTCCACATGGCGGAGATTTCTGCCGTCGTCAATCGTATGTCTTTTTTCTCCATCTTCCGGCTCCTTTTCATTTTTCTTTATTATTTTCCTAATCCTGTAAAATATCCCCTATTTTCGTTTATCTTTCCCTGATTTTTGACCTGTGCCAAAGGTATGATCTGTCACCTTCTCTTAATCCAATGTTTACATTGTGTTTGCTAAAACTCGGATTTCATTCAATATTCATTCCTTATCCTTGAAATGAATTCAAATCAAGGAGGATAAAATCATGAATAAGCACATCAAAAAGCTTTGTCTGTCAGCAGCCATCATCGGTCTCGGTGCTTCAGTTGCCCAGCCCGCATTGGCACAATCCCATTTTTCGCACAAGAAGGCCAACATCCTGAATATTTCACACCGGGGGGCTTCTGCTTACGCTCCGGAACATACACTCCCTTCTTATCAGCTTGGTGAAGACATGGGTGGAGACTACATAGAAATTGACCTTCAAATGACTAAAGACGGCGAGTTGGTGGCCATGCATGACGAGACCTTGGACAGGACGACGGATGGAACAGGACTGGCAAAGGACCATACATTGAAAGAAATAAAGAGTTTGGATGCAGGTTCATGGTTTAATGAAGCATATCCGGAAAAAGCGGATCCTGCCTATAAGGATTTAAAGGTTCAGACGCTTGAAGAAATCATAGAGCATTTTGGAAAAAACAAACACTACTATATCGAAACCAAATCACCTGACGTCTATCCAGGAATGGAAGAGAAGTTACTGAAGATTTTGGAGGAATATAAACTGACGGGACAGAATAAAACAACCAAAAGGGTGATCATTCAATCTTTCAGTGAAGCAAGCCTGCAAAAGATACATGATTTAAACGGGCATATTCCCCTTGTCCAGCTTATCGATTACAAAACCGAAGCTTCCATTACAGATGAAGAACTGGACCATTATGAAACCTATGCTGTGGGCCTTGGCATGAGCTATAAGAAAATTGATGAGGAATATGTGAAAAAAGTGCGGGAACACGGATTGCTGATCCATCCCTATACGGTGCTTGAGAAAGAAGACATGAAAAGATTGTTGGATTGGGGCGTGACAGGGATGTTCACGAATTACCCAGATCGGTTGGACGAAGTGCTTGACCAGTATAAGAAGGGACATTGAAAATTCATACTGCTCTTTCGGGAAAACAATTAGCAAATGAAAATCCGAACGTGCTTCGAGATTCTTGATGAAAATCGAAGGCGTTCGGATTTTTTTAGAATGGTGAAAGTCGAGAACTGAAACAGCTTGTTTACGCACGCTGTACCAGCCACATTTATGGTATAGCTGTCATGCTTGATCAGCCGCTCTTATTCTCATACTTCACAAAGAATGGTAAAGCCAGTGAAATGAGAAATGCCATAGAAACAATGATGGCAAATGTCACAGGTTTTGAGAGGCCTTTCTCCGGGGCCAACACTAATCCAAATAGAACGGCCGGTACAATGATAAGGAACGAAACGAAAAATTTCGATGTGAAACTGATTGTATGCTTTTTCCCACACTGTTTACACTCTATCGGTTTATACGATCCCCAAATCGAGAATAATATTTCTTTCCATTGAAATGAATGATGGCAACGATCACATGACTGCACACAAAATCCCCCTAAAAAATCTTCTGTCTCCCTCCTGTTTACCACTTTCTGTCCTCCAGGAATAGAACCTGTCCAGCCATGCTCAGGGCCGCCTCCTCTCATTTCGGATGTTTTCGTAAACATTGTGGCTTTTAGAGAAGCGAGATGCGGTTGATTTCCGCTTTAATCATCTTCTGAATAGTAGTGATCAACGTAATTTAAGTACATTGCCCTTGATTCATTGCTTGGAAATTATTCATTCCATAGCCTCAAATTACCGAAGATGTTCACATAACGTATAAAAATAGCAAAATGCGAAGAGAGCCTTTTAAAAGAGAGCAAAAAAATATGACTTCATGCAGGAATCCAGGGATTTCATCCGAATTATGTACTATAACACTATTTCATAAGGAGTAACTGATGTGATACAACCATTTAAATTAAACGTCCAAACCCTTGGACAGAAAATGCCGGTCTATATCTTTCAAGTCGACGATGTTCTTGTGGATACAGGACCGTTCAGTATGAAAAAGGAAGTACGAACAATCTTCAAAGAGCTTGATGTGAAACAAGTCATCCATACACACCATCATGAGGACCATACAGGCAACAGCGCCTGGATAGAACGTTTCTACGGTATTCCCCAGTGGATTCATCCGTCAGGGGTGGAAAAATGCGTACAAAGAACAAGACTCCCGTTTTACCGGGCGATGTTCTGGCATAACCGCCCTGCTTTCAAGCCACAATCCCTTCAAGGTACCGTTTTCGAAACCAAGCATCACTCGTTTCGTATTGTTCATACACCTGGACATGCAGACGACCACATCGTTTTGATTGATGAAGAAAGAGGGATTTGCTTCTCAGGGGACCTGTACCTGTTTCATTCCCCTACCTCAAATTTCTCCTTTGAATCTGTACCGGAACTCATACGGTCCATCAACAAAACGCTGTCGTATTCTTTTGAAGAAGTATATTGTTCCCATCAGGGATATTTAAAACATGGGCGAAGGCTTCTGGAGAAGAAACGGGACTACCTTCAAGAGCTTCAGGATGCCGTCACCGCCGCTTACACAGAGGGGAAATCGGCCAAAGAAATCCGAAAACATCTGCTGCCCAAAAATAAACTTTTTCAATATATCTCACTGTTCGAAAACTCGCCGTCCCATACGGTCAAGTCTATTTTGAAGGAACTATCTTAAGTATGCGGCCAGGTGAACTCCTGTACGGGGCAAAAACAGCTGCGTGAGCCTCCTCATCAATGGGGCTCACATTCAAGTGTGCACGACTTTAAATTCTTCACATACAACCAACATATCTTCTGTGAAGGACCTGTTGATCGCTGTTAATTCCTTCATAAAAAAGTCTATATGAATTTTCCTCCAATACGACAGCGACAGGTCGCCCTCTCCTTCTTTCCGGGCAAAATCCTCTCCCACATCCCTAAAAGGTACGATGGTTACTTTTTCAGTCTGGATGATAGCTTTTGGATCACCGTCATAGTCGGTGATGATGTGATATTCACCAACCTCAGGGAGCGGTTCATTTTCTGCATCATACAAGATGTGTAATGAGGAGGTTGCAGTTTTTTTCCCTTTTTGCACAAGGGACGCTAGTTCATCCGCATCCTGCTTTTCAATGCAGAAATGCCAGGATTCATACGGCGTCTCAAGGGACAGCTGCTGTTTGGTCAGGAAATCTTTCCACATTTCATGCACGCTATGTAGCCTCCTTCAAGCTTATGTTAGACTACCGGGCTTCATTTTTCTTTCGTGATCAATCAGCCACTTTTTCCTGGCCAATCCCCCGGCGTAGCCTGCTAAATCACCATTTGACCTGATCACCCGGTGACAAGGGACGATGATGGCGAGCTGGTTTGAGCCGTTCGCCCTGGCGACGGCCCTGACTGCTGCCGGATTGCCGATTTTTTCAGCGATGTCGGTGTAGGAGCGGGTTTCCCCGGACGGGATTTTCTGAAGTTCTTCCCACACAGATGTTTGAAAAGGGGAACCAATGGTAGAAATCGGGGTTTGAAACACCGCAGACTCTCCGTTGAAATAGGCGTTCAGTTCCTTTTCAATCATATGCAGCGGTTCCGTCATCCCCGGTATGATGGCTGATTTCGTTTTCTCTCTTAACCTGACCACCTCAAGCTCCAGGCCACGTCTGTCTACAAACTCCAACAGGAAAAGGGTCTTCTCATCTGAGATAGCGATCATCGGACCCAATTTCGTATCGATCCACGCAGCTTTCAGTACTTGATAACTTTGGGACAGTCCCGGGGGAGCACCCATGATTTTAGAAAATGCGTCCCTGAAGCCGCTCCCTGACTCATATCCGCTCGAAAGCTGGGCATCAAGCACTAAACCGCCGGACCTGATCTGTTTCATGGCGACCCCCATCCTTCTTGACCGTGCATATTCAACGAACGTCATCCCGAATCTTTTCTTGAACTGCCGGCGGGCTGTAGACGCATCAATCGACAGTGCTTGAAAATCCGCATCTCTCCACCGCTTTTCAGGATTTGCCTCTACCGCTTCCACCAGTCTTTTTACAACGTCTGTGACGCTGTTCGGATGGGATAAAGGCTTACACCTTTTACAGGGGCGAAATGATGCAAGCAATGCATCTTTTGCAGACTCGAAAAATTCGCAGTTCTCAAATTTTGGTTTCCTGGCCGGACAAGTGGGCCTGCAAAATACACCTGTCGTCTTGACCCCTACATAAAATACTCCTTCATACTCTGTCTTCTTGTCAACGAGCGCTTGATAATATTCCTTTTGATGCCCTTTTGATATCATCTTCAACCCTCCGCTTTTCTTATTACTTATAGTATAGCGGTCAAAAGAAATAGATGCCGCCGAAAATCAGGCATCTATTTTTAAGATGACTCTGTGAAGACCTATTCTACCTCTACTACGATGTCACCGACGGTTTCCCCAGCATTTTCAACGGTGATCTTCCAGGTTCCTGCCCTTTCGAACAATAGGGAGACTGGAACTGTATGGGTCTCATCGTTGAATGATGATGTTTTCGCTTCATCCACGTCAATCTTTTCACCTTGTTCTTCATACCCTTTTTCACTCAGGATGATCGACAGGTCGTTATATTGCCTCCACAACAGCAAAGACGTTTGATATTCCACTTTTGATTGTGGTATCTCATCAAAGGCGATGGCCGCTTTATGCTCTTCACCTTGAAATAGATTGATCTTCCCGTCACTGTCTTCAATCTGGATAATGGCATCCTCTCTCCACTCTTCCCTTTGGGCTACAAAAAATTGAACGATGAACAATAATCCTGCAAGCACCACCAACGAAGTGATCACATTGCGAAACGAATTTGCCCTGCTGAATGAATTCATCAACTCCGACTGGGGGGCTACCCTCCGAGCCACAATGAATACTGCGACGATTCCAAGCAACACACACCCTAAAACAAAAAACATAAAATTCCCCCTCTTTAAAAAAGCTATTTCTTCTACCTACGTAACAACTCCTTAAAAAGTTTCATGATTGCTCTCATTCATGAGGGACGGACCTCCCTTTCGTAAAAAGAAGGATTTAATGCAAAAGAAGCAAAATGTATACTTATAGAATCAATCCAACCATGTTAGGAGAGTCCCACATGAAATTAACCCATCAACAATGGCAAAATGCAAAATCCTTCATCAAAACGCACGCAAGGCCACTGGAACAAAAATTATTCACCTTTTATTTTGAAAACGGGAGTAAAGAGGATGTCATAAAAGAGTTATCTCACTTCCAAAATCCGGACGGCGGTTTCGGCCGTTCCATCGAACCTGATTTTCGACTGGAAGCTTCATCTCCCCTTGCCACGACGATTGGTTTACAACACGTGAAAGAGCTTGGGCTATCAATGGAGAATCCCATTGTCAGAAAAGCAATGAATTATTTAGAAGCGTCATATGATGAAGGGATGCATGGATGGAATGCCGTGCCTGAAGAAGTCAATTCGGTCCCCCATGCACCGTGGTGGCATGTCGATGAGGAAAAAGGCCGTTGTGGCGTACAAACGACCTGGGCAAATCCCAATGCAGAAATCGTGAGCTATTTCCATCTGTTCAGGCCAGATCATCCCCGTCTTCATGAGTGGACGGAAAGAGCCAAGGATGAACTTTCATCAATGTCCCTTCCTATCGGGATGCACGATTTCCTTTGTTATCAGCGGCTTATGGATGTTGTGACAGGTGAAGTAAAAACGTATCTATTTGATATTCTTTCTTCCAGCATCAATGGGACGGTGTGTTCAGATCCGGCCCGGTGGAATGAATATGTCGCCAAACCACTCCAAATGGCAGGCAGTCCATCTTCACCATTTTTCGGAGTTCTTCAAGCAGACATCCTTCTTCAGCTGGAGCATGAAACAAGAACACAATCTGAAGAAGGCTATTGGCAGCCCAATTGGACATGGTTTGGACAATTCAATGAAACATGGCCGATTGCAGAAAAAGAATGGAGGGGGATTTTGACTCTTGAAATGTTGAGAACATATCAAGCATACGGCCTGGTCTGAAACGAATGAAACGCCGGAATTGAAACTTCCGGCGTTTTGCATTCCTATTTATATTGATTGTCGAACCACTGTGCCGCAGCTTCCACTTCTTCACGGCGGAGCTCATGGCCACCATCGGTCCAATACTCAGTTACAGGTGCACCTGCATTCTGCAGGTCCTTTACCAGTTCTTTGGTTTCATCAGGCGGAATCAGAGGATCCTTTTTACCGGCTCCGATGAAAACTGACACCTTACTCAAATCAGGCAGGTCGACTCCACGTCTCGGCACCATCGCGTGAAACAATATACCGCCTTTTAGTGAAGCATCCTCATGATACATTAAGCTCGCGGCTATATTTGCACCGTTCGAGTACCCTAATGCCACCACATTTTCCCTGTCGAAGCCATATTGAACAGAGCTGTCATCTATAAATTCTTTCAGCTCTTTTGTACGGAATAATAAATCTTCCTCATCGAATACACCTTCCCGGAGGCGTGCGAAGAAGCGTGCCATCCCGTTTTCATCCACGTTTCCCTTCACGCTCAGAACAGCACACTCCGGCGCAATCATTTGTGCAAGGGGAAGTAAATCACGTTCATCCCCACCTGTGCCGTGTAGCAATAGAAGTGTAGGTAATTGCTTATTCCCTTCTTTATAAATATGTTTCATGCTTTCCCTCCTTACTCTTTTGTCTCCAACGGCTTTAATTTCGCCTCGATGGACTCTCTTTGATTTTCAAAATATGGCGGTAGCGATAAGTTCTCCCCTAAACTGTTAAACTCTTCATCGGTTTCAAATCCAGGGCCGTCTGTCGCAAGTTCAAATAAGATACCGTTCGGCTCACGGAAATAGAGTGAACGGAAATAATACCGTTCCACAAACCCGGAGTTCGGCAGGCGATTCTCCGAAATCCATTTCACCCATTTCTTCAATTCCTCTTCATCCTCTACCCGGAAGGCAACGTGATGAACGCTTCCCCTGCCTGGTCTTTCCCGTGGAAGATCACTGCGTTCTTCGAGGAACACTTCTGCACCGGTTCCTCCTTCTCCTGTTTCAAACACACGGATGTCCGGTTGCCCCTGTTGATCTGATGGAAAACTTCTAGTCTCTTTAAACCCTAATAGGTCTGTCAGTACTGCTGCCGTACTTTCGCTCTGTGCGACTGTCAATGTGATCGGACCAAGGCCGATGATGCCGTATTCAACAGGTACCGGACTTTTATCCCACGGTTTCCCACCAGGGACTCCCTTGTTATGTTCATCTGAAACCAGCATGAGACGCTGCCCTTCAAAATCTTGAAAACGCAACGTCGCACGTCCGCTTCTGTCTGAAATACCATCATGCTCGATTCCGTATTCTTCCAGGCGCTTCTTCCAGTATGTTAATGCTTTATCCGTTTTCACCCGAAGGGAAGTTAAAGAGATCGAGTTGGTCCCTTTATACGTTTGTCCCGCATGGGGAATTTCAAAAAATGTGAGGTCCGTCCCCGGATTTCCTCGTTCGTCGGCATAAAACAAATGATAGACGGATGTGTCGTCCTGGTTGATGGATTTTTTTACAAGTCTTAAACCGAGTACTTTTGTATAAAATTCAAAATTCTTTTTTGCGTTGGCTGTAATGGCAGAAACATGATGCTGCCCTTTTAATGGTTTAATGTTCATCTTGCATTCACTCCTTATAAAGGTGTTCATTCTCTAATATGATCATACACGGTTTTTATCTTTAATTCAAGATATTTTATTTCGAGGTTTATAGGTTAATATCGTTTTGGACGTATAAAAAAACCATCCGAATGTTTCGAACGGTTTTTTCGTCATTTTTTATTGTATACATTTGTGCAAGCTTCCTTGACCCTTTACACATCATTATTCTTAATGGTCAGAGCCTGTGACAAAGTCGACGTGATCGTTAAATTGTCAAAATTCAAGCCAAGCTGCACTGCGGTTTGGGCGATTTCAGGACGCAGCCCTGAAAGGACGGGTCTCACACCGATCAGTTTGAGGGCATCTATGAGTTGGAAAATCTGATGGGCAACCATCGTATCGATCAACACCACGCCAGATAAATCGATGAATAGAAGGGACACTTCTTTACTGACACATTGTTGAAGTGCGTTTTCCAAGATCAGACCGGCTCTTGTTGGATCGATATTTCCAACAAGTGGCAGAAGTGCTGTATGTGCATTCAGGCTGATGATCGGCGAGCTTAATTCATTGATCACTTCCTGCTGGGTATGAATTTGCTGCTCAATCACCTCTGTCTGCAGTTCCACATATCGCAGCATCACCTGGTCAAACGCTTCGATAATGACATCATTCCACAGGTTGAATTGCTCAAATATGTCACAGTCCAAATGAGTTTTCACATATTCCAACACAAATTCAAGGTATTGATTCCTTACTCTCATGAACTCGTAAAGGATGGAATGGTTTGGTGTGTTCAGATGTTCTTTATCTGTCGCAATGGATAATACCCACTCATCTAGATGCTTTTTAAAGGTTTCTTTGTCCTCAGCGAAAATGTTGCAAAGGATGCCGTGAAACTCAAAATTCTGTTCTTTTAATCTATTGATCACCTTCGGATCATTGGATGAATACACACCTGAGGCGGTGGATTTATCAAGTGATTCATACCATTCATCTGTTAATTGACGGGCTTTACTCAATAGATATGTATGTAGTTCCTTATTTCGATGCATGTATGATCCCTCCTTAAATTATTAAATATTCACTCTCTCTATTAAGGTTCATTCAGGCTTGCAAACAGGTGGGAAACCATACCGTACTTAAAGAAACGCTATAGGCGTCCATGTATCAAGAATTTTTCGACACTTCCCTTACCAACCACTATTATATAACAGATCGAGGGAACTTTTCCAATCACATGATTGATCAGTCTCCAAACCCCTGAGTTAGAAATGGAGCCTCTGTTATACTCCGATACGTAATTTCTGCCCGGCAATCTCTATGGATGTTTCCATGTAACCGATGATTTGTGGAAGGGTGAAGACAGATAAAGGCTGCTGAATGTCTATAGGGTCATAGTCAAGGTCCCCTCTCAATAACGGGAGAAACTCTTCCAGCTCCACTCTGCTCACTTCCTCTATTTCAACATAATCAAACACTTCACGGAGTAGATGGGTGAATTCTTCTTTCAGATTATAGTGATGTATCAATTGGGCATTCAATCTTCTAAAATCCCGATGATATGCTTCATGCAGGGAGGGATCGGCTGTCAGTCGATTTTTCAGCCATGGCAAATAGAATCCCTGTAGCCATAAGTCATCGGCAATGAGGTGTGCTGCATACCCTGTGATAAATGGCGTGTGTTGACGGGAGGCGTACTTACCCCGAAACCCTTCATAATCGATTTCTCTTGAATGATCCTCTACATCTCCTGTATAAAAGTGGCTTCTATCTTTGTAAGTGACGGCATCCGGAGCGATCCCCCCAATGACAAACGATGCTTTATTTTCACACCTGAATTTGGCTGCAAGTTGATAAGCGATAATACTATGCATCACCCTCGACCCCATATTAAAAGCCCTCCCCTCTTTGTTTATGCACCCAATCATCGATCCTTGCTTCCACTTCTTTATCCATAGAATCACCAAGATCCCTCTTCATCCGTTCCCCTGCCCACGCAATATAGGAGGTCAGTTTCCCGATCGATCCCCGTTTCGATTTATAGCCTTCTTTCCAGCCGGTTATAAAAGAGTGAAGCACTTCTTCCGAAAAGTATTGCCCTCCATGAATTTCTAGTATTGATAATGTTCTGGCCAGATCAAAACGGTAATCACCCAAAGCGAAATTTGTCCAGTCAATGATCCCTCTTTCAGAAAGCATGACGTTCAAAGGATGATAATCAAGATGGAGATATGAACGATCCCCCGTATTCAAGTGGATAAACAGCTCCTTTTCCGCAGGGGTTTCAGCTGTCAGCCAGTCCCCTTCACCTGATGGTTCAAAGTTCAGGGGGAGACGATGTAACGCAGCCTGCATCTCTCCGAATTCACCCCCTATCACATGTGCATCCCCCGGCCTCTCGAGCAGATGCTGAACCACTGTTTTTCCATCGACCCAGTCCAATACCATCACAGCATACCTGTCCACTTCCTTGACCTGATGGACGATTGGGACGGGCATCCCCTCCTCCCGCATCACTTCCATAATTTTCTGTTCTTTTCGACATTGATGAAGCTGGCCGCTTCCTACCAATCTGACAGCAAGTGACCTGCCACATTTCCTGCTGACTTTCCATACAATGCTCGCCGTTCCATTAGATATTGAAGTGAAGGACTCCACTTCACCAACTTTCAATTCTTTTAGAATTCCCTGAATATTCACCTGTTGGTTCCTCACAGATTCCCCTCCCTGAAACAATAGTTCAATCATTCTCTGTCAGATGTCTTTCCATATACTTACTTCTGATTATATAGATTTCCGCGGTAATTATAGGATGATTCTAAAAATTCCATAAAATAATGAGATTCCCTCTTACAATTCAAAATATAAAGTGTATAATGGGGTTAATAACTTAGAAAGTTTCACGATCTTGAAATTGAGATTCTCGTATAAGATTCCTGCAACAGATCTTATCCAATTTCGTATCCCTCCTTCTTCGTTATTAAAGTTGGGAGCTGATGAGAGAATGAAAAATAATCTATCAAGACGGTCCATTGAAAACCTTAGTATTCAAAGCGCATATGATTTTTGCGATTCTATCGGGATCAAACCCACTATAACGAATCTATCCTTAATCACCGGATTCTCGGATGAAAGAATTCTAGAAATAATCGAAGCAAATTATTGTGAAAATCCTCTTACCAAAGAAGGCTAAGCTCTACAAGCATCGTATTTCCCTATCATATTCTCCAAACTCTTCTCTCTCATGTATATTGAATTGCCACCACTGTCGAACACCAATTTTTCGTCAATCACTTTCAATTTATGCGATTAGAACAGACTTTCAACTATATTTACACCAAAAGGCAACCCCATTTTTAGGAGTTGCCTTTTCTTTTCTTATAAAACATTAAAGTATCTCGCTTCCGGATGGGCAAATACCATGGCTGTTACTGATGCTTCCGGTTCCATCATGCATCCGTCCGTCAATTGGATACCGATTTTCTCCGGTTGAAGCAGTTTGAACAGCTTCTTCTGATCATCAAGTTCGGGACAGGCAGGATAGCCAAATGAAAATCGCTGACCTTGGTAGTGGGTCCTGAACCGGTCTTGAATCGTCATATCCACCGGATCCGGGAATCCCCAGCGGCTCCTCATCATTTCATGGACCCTTTCAGCCAAGCCTTCTGCCGTTTCCAATGCCAGCGCCTGTAATGCATGACTTTCCAAAAATCTGCCTTCCTGCTTGAGTTCAGCTGCCCACTGTCTGATCTTTACACCTGCGGTAACGGCAAAAAAGCCGACATAATCCATTTCTCCACTATCAACAGATCGTAAATAATCTGCCAAACATAAATGCTGGTTTCCTTTTTGTCTCGGAAAGTGAAAGCGTTCGATCTCGACAGAGAAATCTTCCGGATGATAAACGATCACATCATCCCCATCAGACTGTGCAGGAAAGAACTGATAACGGGCCGATGCCTGAATCATGCCTTTTCTTTTTGCACTTTGAAATAATTCATCTACCATGTTTTTCAATCCGACAGTACGTTCATCTCTTTCTTCCAACAATCTGCTGATTTTTCCTTTGATCCCAAGATGATGACCAAGGAGCATTTGTTGATTGATGTACGGCTGGATTTGATCAAGGGAAAAACCGTTGATGGTATGTGGATCAAGGTCTGAAGGTACATGAACCCTAACGTCCTTTGATACATCCGATTTGACCTTGAGCGCTACGCTGGAATCTGTCTGGTCCACTGTTTCCTCGCTTATTGAAAGTTTACTGAGCTTTTCCCTGCTTTCTTCTTCATACTGCTGCCTGGTTTCTTCATGCTGGATTCCGTTCATGATAGAAAGACCATCCATTGCATCTTTTGCATATAGCACTAGACCGTCATATTCACGACCGATTTTGCCAGTGGTGAATTTTCGGGTCAACGCTGCTCCTCCTACTACAAGGGGAACGGAAATATCCGACTGCTTCAGATCCTGGGCAGTGATGACCATTTGCTGGGCAGACTTTACAAGCAAGCCTGATAAACCGACAATATCCGGCTTTTCTTCACGGATGACCTCGATCAACTGCTGTGGCGTCACCTTGATACCCAGGTCAATGACGTTATAGCCATTATTGCTGAGAATAATGTCTACCAGGTTTTTCCCGATATCATGAACATCACCTTTTACCGTAGCCAGGATTACTTTCCCTTTTGAAGAGGAATGTTCATTTTGTTCCATATGCGGTTCCAGATGTGCAACCGAAGCCTTCATCACTTCTGCACTTTGTAATACTTCTGCGACGATCAGTTGATTGTCATTGAATAATCTGCCGACTTCACTCATTCCTTCCATGAGCGGACCATTAATGATATCAAGGGGGGCTTCATATTGTTCAAGGGCCAGGTCAAGGTCTTGCAGCAGTCCTTCCTTCGTTCCTTCCACCACGTAATGTGCAAGCCGCTCCTCAAGGCTCATCGTATTGACGGGAACTTTGACTTCTTTCTTTTTCCCACGATAAAATGCAGTAAATTCAGCCAGGGTAGCATCTGTCGTCTCAAATAACAGTTTCTCGGCAAGCTTCACTTCTTTTTCCGGGATGGAAGCAAACCTCTCCAGCTTTTCCGTATTCACAATCGCGTAATCAAGGCCAGCCTTTGTACAGTGATAAAGATATACCGCATTGAGAACCTCCCTTCCGACTGGCGGGAGACCAAACGAAACGTTACTCACCCCCAATATATGAGGGCATTCAGGCAAGATTTCCTTGATCCGCCTGATCCCTTCTACAGTTGCATTGGCAGATCCGATATATTGCTGATCACCTGTGCCGACAGGGAAGACGAGGGGATCGAAAATGATATCTTCAGACGCGATGCCATACTTCTCGGTTAAGAGCTGATGAGACCGGACAGCGATGTCCACTTTTCTTTCAGCAGATACCCCCATCCCTTTCTCATCAATCGTTCCGACCACTACCGCGGCCCCGTACTGCTTCATGAGCTCTGCAACCTTCTCGAACCGCTCTTCCCCGTCCTCGAGGTTGATTGAATTGATGATCACTTTCCCCTGAGAATATTTCAATGCTGTCTCAAGCACCTTTTCATCAGTCGAATCTATAACGAGGGGAACTTTCACCTTCTTTACAACCTCTTGAATAAATTGATCCATATCTTCCTCTTCTTCACGATCGGGATCGGCAAGACAAATATCGATCACCTGTGCCCCATTCTTTACTTGAGCCCGGGCAATCTCTGATGCCTCTTCAATCTTCCCTTCTGCTATCAGTCTCTTGAATTTGCGTGAACCGATGACATTGGTCCGTTCACCTACTAGAATCGGCCTTCTGTCTTCATCCTCGTAAACAAATGCTTCAATCCCAGAAACGGCATGAGGATGGGAGACGTTTGGCCTTCGTGGAGGAAAATTCTTCACGGCTTCTGAAAGGGCAGAGATATGTTCAGGCGTCGTACCGCAGCAGCCTCCAACAAGGTTCAACCAGCCTTTCTCGGCAAAACCTTTCATTTTCACACTTAATGACTCGGCCGTTTCATTATAATTACCCTCTTCGTCCGGTAATCCTGCATTGGGATAGCAACTAACATAGGATGTGGCGAGATTCGATAAAGTCCTGATATGGTCACGCATGAACTCAGGGCCCGTCGCACAATTCAGGCCAACCACCAATGGATTTAAATGCTCCAGGGAAATATAAAATGATTCGATATTCTGACCGGCCAGTGTCGTTCCCATTGGCTCAATCGTACCTGATAATAAGATGGGAATCTCGATCCCCCTTGATGCAAATGCCGATCGTATTCCGAGATTCGCGGCTTTCACATTTAAGGCATCCTGACTTGTTTCAAGGAGCAGCACATCCACTCCCCCGTCAAGGAGGCCTTCGGCTTGAATGCGATAATTCTCTGTCAGCTCGTCAAAACTGATCCCCCCTGTAACCGATAGTGTCTTGGTTGTGGGGCCGAGGGACCCGGCGACAAATCTGGGCCATTCAGGTGTAGTAACAGCATCTGCTGCATTCCTGGCTATTTCTGCTGCCACCCGGTTGATTTCATACGCCTTATAGCCAAGATCATATTCATCAAGCACGACAGGCGTTGCACCAAATGTATTCGTTTCAATCACATCAGCCCCTGCCTTCAGGTATTCTGAATGTATGCGGTGAATGACTTCCGGAGCTGTCAATACAAGGTTTTCATTACACCCTTCAAACGCTTCCCCGCCAAAATCTTCAGGGGATAGATTGGCCTGCTGAAGCATTGTTCCCATCGCCCCATCAAGGACAAGTATTTTCTTTCTCAGTTGTTCTTCAAATAATGTGATGGCCATAGGGAACCTCTCTTTCTGCATTGAGTTGTTGGATATGCTGGATCAATTCGATACTCATGTCGTATCTTACAAATGGTGTGATAAGATAAATCCCGTTGAATAATTCAAGTGCTGTTTCAAGCAGGTCTTTGGCCATTTCCATTCCGACCGACCTTGTTATGACAGGATCAGCACCCGCTTCTTTCATTCTTCTCCTTGTTTCTTCAGGAACGTTGATGCCCGGTACTTCATGATGAAGAAACTCGGCATTTCTAGAACTGATCAGAGGCATGATCCCGATGAAGATGGGAATGTCCAGATGCTTCGTAGCTTCGTGAATTTGCATCAGCTGATTCCTTCCAAAGACCGGCTGAGAAATGAAATAATCTGCACCGGCCTTCTTTTTCTTTTCCAGTCTTTTAACAGAAGCGTCCAGATGTCGGAAATTCGGATTGAATGCAGCCCCCACCGAGAATCTTGTTTTCTCCCTTAATGATTTACCCGAAAAAGATAAACCTTCATTATTCTGTTTAATCAACTCTATGAGTTCAAGGGAAGATAAATCATACACTGAAGCCGCTCCCGGAAAATCCCCGATCTTTGCAGGGTCACCGGTGATTGCGAGTATGTTATGGATGCCAAGCGTATGAAGCCCCATCAGGTGGGATTGAAGTCCGATCAAGTTCCGGTCCCGGCACGTAATATGAACGAGCGGGGTAAGGTCATATTTCGAGTGGATCAGATTCCCAATGGCATCATTGCTGATACGAGGTGAGGCAAGCGGATTATCAGCAAGGGTCAACGCATCGATTCCTGCCTCCTTCAAAGCCTTCGCCCCTTGAAAAAACAATGTGGTATCGAGATGTTTCGGCGGATCGAGTTCCACAATGATTGTTTTCTTTTCCTTCACTTGTTCATGAAGCAGTTTCCCCCTGATTGCTGGTGAAGAAATTTCCACGGCTTTTTTTCTTTTCACCACTTTTTCAGTCACCGGTTCCCTGCTCTTTAATTTTTCGGCAACAGACCGGATATGGTCGGGTGTTGTACCGCAACAGCCGCCGATGATCCTTGCCCCCTGCAGCCTCAGTTCATTACTGATATCCCCGAAATACCCCGGTTCAGCAGAATAATAGAAGCGGCCTTCTTCATAGTTCGGGAGACTTGCATTCGGATAAACCGATAAGAAAGCTGTTTTCGGTAATGGGACCTCTTCCAGTGAGTTGACCATATGAAACGGTCCCATTCGGCAGTTTATTCCTGCGACATCCGCTCCGAGTAACTCCAGCTGCTTCAGCGCTTCCCCTACCTCCATGCCATTTTGCAGCACACCGGTTTCATGAAGGGAAACTTGTGCAACCACAGGGATGTCTGCTTCACGTTTGGCAATTTTCAATACAGTTGTCAATTCTTCAAAGTCATAATACGTTTCAAGCAAGAGCCCGTCGACGCCCTCCAATAATAAACAATAAAGCTGTTCCCGAAAGCTTCTTTTGATTTCCTCCAAGGGGACATTTTGCTTGATCCCCCGGATCCCGCCGACGGTGCCAAGAACGTATGTGTCCTGACCTGCTGCTTTTCTGGCAAGACGGACCGCCGCAGTGTTTATTTCCTTCACAGAGTCCTCAAGGCCGTACCTTGACAGCTTCTGATAGTTCGCTCCGTACGTATTCGTTTGAATGATATCGGCTCCAGCTTCGATATATTCCCTGTGAACCTTTACCACTTCATTCGGATGAGACAGATTCAACTCTTCAAAGCATCGGTCCACTCCGTATGAGTACAGCAGGGTCCCGATCGCCCCGTCTGCGATCAGTATCTTTTCTTTCAGTGCATCCAGTAACGGTTTCAACACATTCCCTCCTTCTCTATAAATTAATGACGCTGTTTCCTTTATTTCTATTTAAACTGTCCAGCCCCTGTTCAAGGTCTTTTATAAGCTCCTCGGCGTTCTCAAGCCCTACCGAGAGCCTCAATAATCCATCGGTGATTCCCCGCCTTTCCCTTTCTGCTTTCGGCATAGAGGCGTGGGACATCCTGCTAGGGTAGGAAAGGATCGATTCGACCGCCCCGAGGCTTACTGCAAAAACAGGTATATTGATATTCTCTATGAATCTTTTTACCTCTTCTTCTCCCTTTAACTTAAACGAAAGCACCGCTCCCGGACCTTCTGATTGGCGAATCTGAATCTCCCGTCCAGGATGATAGCTCAAACCTGGATAGTAGACTTCCTCGACTTCTTTTCTTTTCTCCAGAAACGTAGCGATCTTATAAGCCGATTCTGACGATTCCTTCAATCGTACATGAAGTGTTTTCAAACCTCTCAACAAAAGCCAGCAGTCCTGTGCACCCAATACGGCACCAAATGAATTTTGCAGGAAGGAAAGCTTCTCTGCAATTTCTTCACTTCCCGTCACAGCAAGGCCCGCCAGAACGTCGCTATGTCCGGCAAGGAATTTTGTTGCACTGTGCAGCACAACATCCACACCCAGGGAGATCGGCCTTTGAAGAAGGGGCGTCATGAATGTGTTATCCAGGAATGTCATACATCCATTCGCCCTTGCCAGCTTCACTACCCCTTGTATATCCGTGATGTTCAGGAGTGGATTCGATGGTGTCTCCATATAAATCACTTTTGTGTTTTCTTTGATTGAACAGGCGACTTCATGAAGATCTTTCATGTTTACGAACGAATAGTCTATGCCGAATTTGGTCAGGACTTCTGTGATCATGCGATAAGTTCCTCCATAAACTTCTTCAGATACAAGCACATGATCACCGCTCGATAATAATAAAAAGCTTGTTGAGATGGCCGCCATTCCCGATGAAAAGGCAAAGCCCCTCACGCCACCTTCAAGCTCAGCGATGGTTTCTTCCACTGTTTCCCTTGTCGGGTTTCCTGATCGGCTGTAGTCGTACTTGCCGTACTGATCAAAATCCTGTTGATGAAATGTGGTGGCATGATGTAACGGTGTTGAAACTGCCCCTGTTTCTTTATGGATACCGTGGGAATGGATGAGTGACGTCTGAATTGAAAATGGTTTTTTACTCATACGTATGCACCTCTTTTTCCAATTGATGAAAAACATTCTCCAAATCCTCGATTAAGTCGTCGATATGCTCGATTCCTACTGAAAATCTTAACAGCCGGTTACAAATGCCCAATTTGTTTCGTTCGTCTTCCGGAATATCCGCATGCGTCTGGGTGGCTGGATAGGTGATGAAACTTTCCACGCCGCCGAGACTTTCTGCAAACGTAATGACCTTTAACCTTTGAAGGAACGGGGAGACCCATTCTTCTTTTTCAAGGCGGAAAGAAAGCATGCCTCCCCTTCCCGGATACAGTACGTCCGTTACACACCGGTGTTCTTCAAGATAGCGGGCAAGTGCACGGGCATTTTCCTCATGTTGGCGCATTCTGAGGCTGAGTGTTTTCATCCCCCTCAGTAACAGCCAACAATCAAAGGGTGCCAACACCGATCCGATTGAATTTTGGATCGTATAGATTTTTTCAGCGAGCTCCCTGGACTGTACGATCACTGCCCCCGCCAATACATCATTATGTCCGCCCAGATACTTGGTGGCGCTGTGGACCACTATATCTGCCCCATCTGTTAATGGCTTCTGCAGAACCGGAGTATAAAACGTATTGTCTACGATCAGAAGTAACCCATTATCCTGCGCAAAGTGTGCAACTTCCGAAATATCAGCTTCATTCATCAACGGGTTGGTAGGCGTTTCAAGAAAAATCGCCCTCGTCCTTCCGTTCACTTTATTGGTGATGGCTGCAATATCACTTGTATCTACAAAATGAAAGATCATATCATACTGCTTCTCATATTGAGTAAATAAACGGTAACTGCCGCCATAGAGATCTTTCGAGACAACCAGTTCGTCCCCTGAAGAGAAAAGGCACAAAACGGCCTGAATCGCTGCCATCCCTGAACTGAAGGCAAATCCACCATAACCTTCTTCCAGTCCGGCCAACACATCCTCTAACGTGGCTCTCGTCGGATTCCCTGTTCTTGAATAATCATAACCGGTCGATTGCCCGATTCCCTTATGTTCATAAGCGGTCGATAAATGAATGGGCGGACTCACCGCTCCCGTAGCAGGGTCCTTCCGGTTACCCGCTTGAACAAGCAACGTTTCAATATGTTTACTCACGTTCATTCTCTCCTTTTCTTCCACTGAAATCGAAAAGGGAAAAAACAAAAAACCTTCTTATAAAATAAGAAGGTTTTGTCTATTCTTTCTCCCTCTTATCGTCCAAGTTGACATCAACTTGCTGGAATTAGCACCATACCTGTAACTGCGGCTGGTTGCTGAGGTGTCGTCGGGCCAGTCCCTCTACCTCTCTAGATAAGAAATTATTTGATTGTGTGAAGTTTAACTTTCTCATACTTTATAACAAGTAAGCATGGCTGTCAATGAAAAGTGAGAATTTTTAAAAAAGAAACGCAATTACTTTTTATTCGCTATGACTCACAACCGGTCATTTAACAGAACAAACTTTAGATCAATGTGGAATGTTCTCATTGAATCTTCCACACCATGCATTTGGTAATTCATTCCATACTTATGCTTTTTCACACTGCTGGTTAGCAACGTTTATTGAACACCAAGGATGTGATCCCCTAAGGTTTAAAACATTCGTTGGTTTACGTCCCATGGAAATGGTGTATACACATAGAAGAATCTTACAAAATTGACAGGAGTGATGAAGGTGAAAGGTGTTACATTTCAAGGAAAAGAAAAAATGGTCGTGAAAGAAGTAGAGGACCCTGCCATTCAAGAACGAACAGATATGATTGTGAGAATTACGGCTAGTGGCATATGTGGTTCTGATCTTCATCTTTATAAAGGAGGGATCGAGCCTGAGAAGGATTACGTGGTTGGTCATGAACCGATGGGAATCGTAGAAGAGGTCGGACCTGACGTAAAAACACTGAAAAAAGGAGACCGCGTCGTTATCCCTTTCAACATTGGCTGTGGAAGCTGCTTTTTCTGCGAGAACCAGATGGAGAGTCAATGCGATGAGTCCAACCCTCATGGTGAGGTAGGGGGTCTGTTCGGTTTCACTGAAATGAACGGGGGATATCCCGGAGGTCAGGCTCAGTACTTACGCGTTCCTTATGCCGATTTCACATCATTCAAAGTCCCTGAATCAAGTCAGTTGGAAGATGAAAGCGTCCTGTTTCTGTCAGATGTCATCCCTACCGCCTTTTGGAGTGTAGAGCACAGTGGCGTCAAAAAAGGAGATACGGTCATCGTACTTGGGAGTGGGCCGATTGGATTGATGGCACAGAAATTCGCTAAATTGAAAGGTGCCGAAAGGGTCATCGCTGTCGACCAGGTCGATCACCGTCTTGATCATGCGAAACGGACCAATCAAGTGGACATCTATAATTTCAAAAACTATGAAGATATCGGCTCCCTTTTACATGAAGATACAAAGGGCGGTGCTGATGTTGTGATTGATTGTGTAGGGATGGATGGAACCGTCCAGCCAAATGAAACATTCGGTTCTGAGTTCGATAATCAGTTCGGGACAATCAGCCCGATTAAAACCGCTTCACAAGCCGTCCGTAAATTTGGGACTGTTCAGTTGACCGGCGTGTATGCAACGGAAGCCAACCGCTTCCCATTGGGAGATTTCTTCAGCCGAAATGTTTCTTTGAAAATGGGACAGGCACCTGTCATCCACCTGATGCCCAAACTATATGATATGATCGAGAACAATGAATTTGATCCTACAGACATCATCACCCATGTCCTGCCGCTGGAAGATGCCGCAAAAGGATATGATATTTTTGATAAGAAAGCGGATGGAAATATCAAAGTCATTCTTAAACCATAAATAAAGAGCCGCATCTTTCCCCGGATGCGGCTCTTTCCTGATCACATGCCAATTCTTTCTCTGATTTCCTTCATGAATGGAGTGATCTTTTCCCTCGCCCGTTCCGCTCCTCTTTGTAAAATCCGGTCGATTTCGTGCGGATTGGCCATCAATTCGTTATATCTGGACCTTGGTTTCTCTAAGTAGGAATCCATCACTTGAAACAGCTCTGATTTGGCTTCACCCCATCCGATTCCTGAATGATACTTTTCCTTCATGACAGCCGCTTGTTCAGGAGTTGAAAATTCTTTATATAAGGAAAAAATGATCGATGTGTCAGGATCTTTCGGTTCTTCAGGCAATGAAGAATCTGTTTTGATTTTATTGATTAATTTCTTCAGCTTTTTCGGTTCCTCAAATAGAGGTATCGTATTATTATAGCTTTTGCTCATTTTCCGGCCGTCCAATCCTGGTATGACAGCCGTATCTTCTTCTATGACATACTCTGGCAGAGTGAATGTTTCCCCGTAGACTTTATTGAAATTCTCAGCGATGTCCCGTGCAATTTCCACGTGCTGGACCTGATCTTTTCCCACCGGGACCAATTCTGTTTGAAAGAGGAGGATGTCTGCGGCCATCAGGATCGGATACGTGAACACCCCCATATTCACTCCATGATCGGACTCCCGGCCGGCAACGGCATTTTCTTCCACGATCGATTTGTAGGCATGGGCACGGTTCAATAATCCTTTCGGAGCAAAACATGCAAGTATCCAGCTTAACTCGAAGATTTCCGGAATATCCGATTGCCTGTAAAAGATCGACCTTTCTGGATCCAGGCCGAGTGCCAACCATGCAGCTGCCACACCGTAGGAAAGATCCTTCATTTCATCCCGGTCATGTATCTTTGTAAGACCGTGATAATCGGCTACGAAATAAGCTGTTTCATAGGTCTCGTAATCTGCAAGCTTCATGGCGGGTTTGATGGCGCCGATGTAATTTCCCAGGTGAATGCGTCCGGTTGGCTTGATGCCGGTCAGTACTTGTTTTTTCATAGCGATTCCCCTCTCTTTATGTTTTCAGGAACACAAAAAGGGCTCCCCGTCCTTATAAAAAGGACGAGAAACCCGTGGTGCCACCTTCATTCGTTTGCAATTTCGCAAACGCACTTGTCATGTACTGGAGTTCAACTCCGATACACTTGCCCTTTTATCGGTGGGCCGGATCCGCCAAAGCCTACTTATGTTCGGCATGGATGCTCAGAAGTCCATTCACCGGGTTTCCTACACTGATTCCCACCTGCCATCAGCTCTCTTCAGTATTCCGACCGGTTACTTCTCTTCATCATTGCATATCCATATACAACTGTTTCCATTATTTTAATGTATGGGAAAATAATGGTCAATAGGCAATTGCTTATTTTTACAGTTCTTTCGTAGACAACGGAAGGAAAAGCTTGATGCCCCTTTTATTGAAGGGAAGGAATTTCATATCCCCTATCAAATGACTTGCGTACCCTGTCACACACGCCTCAAATACACCGTCTATCATGAGGGAAGCCTCTAAGTAATGGGCCACAATTCCGTAATAAAGGATACCAAGGATCGAGTGGGTATAGCTTCTGTGAGAAACGAAGGAAGCGATGAAGATGAATAGTCCGATCAACCATAACCAGGTTTCATCCAACTGCCATCCGCAGGCGGTCACTCCAATACCTGTGATTGTCAGCATCCTTCTTTGTGTAATGAATGCTGAAAGGATCATCATGCCGGCACCATATCCAATGCCGAGCCATCGTTCCCTTCCAAAGCCCTCAAGATAGCTGTACACCATCATAAGAAACCCGATGATCTGCGCCACTGCCTTTATCATGGAGGAAGAGAAAGTCAGTTTGTTGCTGAGTTTCCCATCAATATCCATATCTGGCATAAGGGCAGAGATCCCTCCGATCGTGACGAGTGTCGCTGTGATGCCGGGATCTGAACCGAATGAATTGGCCACGGTAAATCCTGTTGCTGCTCCGATTGCCATATGTGCTGTGCCGTTCAATTGAGTCCCCCTATTTCCACCGATTGGTATGTACTAAATGAATATCATACCCTTTTTCACTCCTCTATGACCATGGGCAGGAAGAATCACTTTCTTAAAGAAACTGGGAAATGCGTTTATGTACTTCTAACAAATAGGATTTTTCATGGGGTACGAAATGGTGAAACCCTACTTTTCGTCCGAGGAATTTCTTTTCCCCTTCCCCGTTTATTTCAAAGCCTTCCACGAAGATTTCCTCTATCACTTCAAGGAGCAGGTCCTTAAAATCTTTTAATGTAGACCGAAAGATGCCTGATACTTCTTCCAATTGGAGATGAAATTCACCATAATCGACAGGTTTTGAATAAAGGAACAGATGGGTGATTTCCCTGTCGATCATGCCTGGTTGATGAAGTTCCCCCTTCAGCTTGCCAAGTGGCTGCAGAAGATGAAAGGGAATGTCTAGACCCAACTCTTCATGAAGCTCCCTGACACCGTCTTCAATCGTTTCTGAAGCCAGCAGGTGTCCTGCCGCTGTGATATCAAGCAGGCCAGGATAATCCTTTTTGCCCTTACTTCTCAATTGGAAATAAATATAGGTTTCTTTTGCCGCCTCATCGAAATGGGTAATCCAGCAGTGGAAGGTTTCATGCCAATATCCTTTGCGATGGACTTCTGCCCTGCTTGCTGCACCCCGCTCATTTCCGTTTTCATCAAATATTTTTAACTTCTCGTCTTCCATCGCTAACCCTCCTGTCATTCCTTGACTTTCTCCAAGAACTTTTTGACCTCAATCAAATCATCCACAACAATATCGGCTTCAGCTAATTCATGTGCCTGGGAGAAATCAAATGCGCATCCGACGGAAAGAAACTGATTCGCGTGTGCCGCCATAAAATCTGAAAGTCTATCACCAATCACCATTCCATAAGACAGTTGATGTTCCTCCTTGATACTCCGGATCAATTCACCTTTATCCCCCGATTGAATACTCTGGATGCTGTAATAATCTGATATCCATCTGCCCAGCCTGTAATGCTCTACGATTGCCTTTAAGTACTTGGGCTGTCCATTACTGGCAATATAAATTGGGTATCCTCTTTGTGATAAGTATTCAAACAGGTCAGCAGCGTGTGGATACAGCGAACCGTTTCCTCTGTATATATTTTCAATCAATCGTTCGTGAAAAATTTCGTTCATCGTCTTCCTCACATCCACCGGGTGATGGGGAAGCAGTGTGCCCCAGACGACGGGAAGGGGCACACCCATTATCTCTTTATATTCATCCAATGGCGCCGCCCCCTTCCACATCCCTTGGTCTCGCAGATACTGAAAGGCATCTTGTAATGCGTTTTCAAGAATCCGGTTCGTTTGAAAAATTGTTCCATCCATGTCAAATATCATTGCTGCTTTCATGCGTACTCTCCTTTAATCCCAGTCATTCAATTCTACTTTGAACGATCTGTTCTTACATATTAAATGACTTGTCCTATCCATTTCCTTATCATATCAAATTCCGCCGCTTTGCAGAACGGGAAGGGGCTTTTTATCAACCAGAACCGCCTGGAATGATGCCGATCACCCTTTGTGAAGACAGGGTGATAATGATATGTATCCTGACGAAAACAAAAATAAGACACACGAGGCTTCTCCCCGGTGCCTTTAGCATTTTCCATTCTCTTGGTACCTTGTCTGTTCTTCATTATGAGGCGTTCGGCAGATAAAAAAAGACGGTCAGCATCATGCCGATCAATGAGAAGATAACAATACTGAGCGCCACAGATTTTCTGGATTTTGAAACATGCCTCATTTTTAAAATGTTCAAAAATGTCATGACCAGCAGTGAAAAGATAAACAAAGCAATAAACAGGAGCTCGCTCATGAACAATCCCTTTCTTTAAGAGAGGTGGTTACATCTTCAATATATGAGAACACTTTACCATATTTTCATTTTCAATCAAAATGTTTTCCTCCCCTATAAACATTTCTATTAAAAAGGGTGTTTTCGTAAACATTGTGGCTTTTTGACAAGCGAGATGCGGTTGATTGCAGCGAGAGATGCTCGCTTTCCGCGGGGATGGCGGTGAGCCTCCTCGGACTTCGTCCTGCGGGGTCTCACCCACTGGCTTTGCGTAACTTCCAAAAAAAGTAATTATATATCAAGTAAGCGCTGTAGTTCTTTATTCTTTTGGCACGTTGATAGATAGACAAACACAAAAAAAGCTCCTATTGTAGATATGTTGAGCGTTTGTTCCCAAAAACAAACTATCTACAAAGGAGCACCAAATTAACCTCATTATGATAACTCAAAAATCAGTCATTAGTCAATGTTTATCGTTATTACCTACCGAGGGTTTGGCTTGTCCACTTTTAAATTACAATAATAAAAAGCTTTCGATTGAACAGTTAGTCAAAATTTTTGTTACGGCTCAATTGGATAAATGGGGATCGTATCCTGAATTTGACACCCAAATGCAAGCGAACCAGGACTTTATGAATGACATTGGAATCGAGAGTATAAGTAGTTCTCAACTAAGTAGAAGGATAAACGAATTAGATACCACTATTCTACAAACTCTTTTTTTCAAAGTTCTCAATAACCTAAAGCCCTATATGCACTCATTTTCAGGCCTTCCGAATATCGGAAAACTTCATATTGTTGATGCGACCCATATTAAGCTACCGCCTGTATTGTCTGAATGGGCCTATGTCACCAAGGGTTGGAACGTTGTCAAAATGCACACCCGTCTGGTGGTGGCCTCACCGGATGTATATTATCCCGATAAAATTGTCCCTTCAACGGGAAAGCTTCAGATCATGAAGGGGGAGAATTCTTAATCGAATCAAGCGATGCCACCTATGTGATGGATCGTGGATATATGGATAAAATCAGGATGAATCAATGGATTAAAAACAACATTAAATTCGTGATTCGATTAAAGAATGATATTCGCATACAAGTCGAGGAAGAGCGTGAAATCCCTGAAGGGAGTCGGGATCAAATCTTAAGAGATGCCAAAGTAATATTAGGTGTAGAAAAGAAAATGGAGCCGGTACGATTAGTGGAATATCAGGATGAGAATGGAAAAGTGTATAAAGTAGCTACGACAAGATGGGACTTAACGCCAAGTGAGATCGCAGACATCTATAAAAACCGTTGGATCATTGAAATATTTTTTAAGTGGATCAAACAATCTCTAAGATTTGTGAATGTTTGGAGTACCAAACCGAAAGGCATCTGGAACCAAATGTTTATCGCAATGATTACCTATATTCTTACTTTGATGGTGAAGTTGAAGACGAAATCTCAAAAAAGTATGTTGTCTATCCTTAGACATATTCAGATTTACCTCCATCGGACATGGGGGGACCTCCAAGCTGCCTTGGACTACACACCAAAAAGAACTTCGAGAGGCAGGCAGAAGATCCCCGACAAACCTCCAAAAGAAGTAGATTTTGGATCCGTCGCTCTCATCGTCAAGCAAAGAAAGAAACAGGTTAAAAGGATGATAAAATAATATTACAAAAAATGGGAACAAACAATAATCTTATATAGAGTTTCTCTTTTTTGTTCCCACAGGTAAAACAAACTGTAATATTTTTACTTAAATTGAAATTGATTTACACTTATGCAAAGCCAGTGGGTCTCACCTGTCCATCAGTTCCCGCAGGAGTCGAGCATCTGCAGCGAGAATCAACCATCGAAGATAAAAACCAAAAATCAATTTAACTAACTGCTTATTCATCTTCTGAATAGTAGTGATAAATTTAATTCAGGTTCATTGCCCTTGATTCGATGATTTATTAAGCAGTCTCAAATTACTGAAGATGCTCACATTAACGTCTAATAATAGCAACCATCTATACGAAAAGAGCCATTAAAAATAATAAGAAAGCCACCCTGGTGTACTTTTCAAGACCCATTGCCATATTGGTAATTGATCAAATGATTCCATCGTAAGCTTCGCACTGTCTTCCATATCTTCGTTTATCAACGCTTCCAGCTTGAGGGCCACTTCAGCATCCTGGATGATTGCATTGCTTTCATCATTCAAGTGAAAACTTCTCGAATCCCAATTAGCCGTCCCCACGTCCGCCCACTGATGATCGATGATGATTACTTTTCCA
The DNA here is from genome assembly GCF_011398925.1 of Bacillus sp. KH172YL63. Lineage (NCBI taxonomy): Bacteria > Bacillati > Bacillota > Bacilli > Caryophanales > Bacillaceae > Bacillus > Bacillus sp. KH172YL63. The sequence continues at coordinate 1,739,785 of NZ_AP022842.1, read as the reverse complement.
TGAAAGAAGCCTTTTTGATATAAATAGAAGTTAACGCCGCTAGTTAATAATTCTTCTTCAATGGCGTAACTCGGAGGTTTTGTAAACCATGCATCTGTATCATCGGGTACGAGTACATTTACTTTCACCCCCCTTTCCACTGCATCCTTCAATGCAGAAACAAGGTTTTCATCGGGGATGAAATAAGGGGTCGTGATGGTCACGCTCTCTTCTGCCCGATTGATCCATCCGACTGTTTTATCAACCAGCCCCTCCCCTGATGAAAAGAGGAACTTCACCGGGCTGCCTGACTCTTTGAAAGGTGATTCAGGCGGCAATGGATAAGGGATGTGCCCGCCACCGTCTTCTTTCCAGTCCATCGCGAACTGCCTGGATATTTCATAAACTGCGCTTCCGTTCAAGCGGAGATGGTAGTCTCTCCAATAGCCCAGATTCGGGTCTTTGCCCAAATACTCCTCCCCCATATTGAAGCCCCCTATGTAGCCGATCTGCTGATCGATGGAGATGAGCCGGCGGTGGTTACGATGATGCAGGGAATAGGAGATGTTTTGAATCCTTGCAGGCCTGCTTTTTAACACATACACACCGCCCTCTCTCAGTTTCTTTACTGTACTCTCCCGAATATCCGATCCCAGAAAATCCACCGATAATCTGACATCGACTCCCCTCTGGGCTTTTTCAATCAGCAGATCAAATAACTCGTTTGCAATTGAATCATCCCTGATGATGAAAAAGTGGATCCAAATATGTTCCTCTGCAGCCTTACAATCTTCGAATAATGCTTCATAGAAGCTTTCTCCGGTTTTGAAGATGCTGATGTCGGCGTTACGGGTCGCCGTTTCTCTGATGGGATGGGATTCACCAAATTGCTTCACCCCGTTTTTCACATCCACGTGCATGATCACGATGAATATCCCCAACAGACAGACAGTCAGCAGGATGCCTATTAACCCTTTTTTCACCACCAGAACCCACCACCTTCGTATGTAGTGTTATTCTTTGGTTTCCGGGCCCGGGTTATTCCTTTACTGGGGAATATGGATTTTTTTAACAGGCTGTTTTCGTCAACATTGTGGCTTTTAAACAAGCGAGGTGCGGTTGATTGTAGCGAGAGATGCTCATATTAGCGTTAAATAATAGCAACAATCTATGCGAAAAGAGCCTTTTAATACTAGCTAAAGGCCGTAACAATAAGATTCACCAAGAAAAAAATCCGAACAGGTACATCAGCCCCGTTCGGATTTTTTCGTGCCATAGCTCATTCGTATTGAGATGGTTCCAACCGTTGTGGAGAGGCGCTGCACGAAAATCAGCAGCTGGAAACCAAACCACATTTTTAATAGGAGATCTTAGAGTTGTACCGTCTACTATTGCCGTCTTTTGTTGATGACAATCACTGAATAAATGTATTTAACAATCACGAAGAGAGATCCTCCGATAAATGCACCCAGCGTATTCATGATCCAGTCATCTATATCTGTCGCCCTTCCCAGCGGCAGGTAGTATTGGGCAAATTCTATCCCGCAGGAAAACATCGCCCCTAAAAAAGTGACCATGACGACAAGCTGCCTGGAATGCCGTAACCACCAGGATAGAAAAAAGGTAAACGGGATAAACAATAAAATGTTTGCCGACAAATTCCTGATCGGGACATCCAGGTGATTTCGATAAACCAGGTTCAATTTCAGGTTTGAAAAGGGATCGAAATTCACTGACCCGTCGGCGACATTTCCGGAAGTTACGGGTATTAATGTGATCAAACAAATCGCACCCGCCGAAATAAATGTAAATATGATAGGGAGCAGGTTCATCCATCTTCCCTTTCCCCTTCTTTTCTTCCAAAAGGAAACCGCAAAGATAAGGGAGATTGTCACCAACAAGAGAATCGGGATGACCCAGCTAAAAGCGCTCCATAATTCTTTCATAACTGCTAATCCTACTTTCATTTTTTGCTGCATGATTGTACATGTTCGGGAAAACGATGAAGTATGACGCCGTTCCTCTGAACATTGTCAAGTCGTTCAGGGCAGCTTCCCCACCCGTTACGCTTTCTTTTTGAATCTGAATAGTAGTACACCAACCATGATGGCAAAGCATACGGAGAAAATTGTTCCCCTCCATATTTCACCCTCAGAATATGAATTGACGACCCAAATCAGTATAAATAGGGTGATACTAATATCAATGATCAACAACCCTTTGTTTTTTCGAATGAATCCTCACCTGCTGCTTTCCATCTGTTCTGTTTCTTTTAGTTTATCATATTCCTTCTTTACTGCTCCATCGGGTCTGAACCTGGCCATGCAGCATTCCCCTGCATAGCGGCCGTTTCGTACGATGGAGCCATGTTTGAAGCCTTCAACTTCAAAGCCTAATCGCTCATAAAGCGCTTTTGCCCTCTGATTGGCGTCAATGACCGTCAATTCGATTCTTTCAAGCATCAACCAGTTATCTGCCAGATCGATTGCATGATGAATCAGCGCTGTACCGATGCCCCGGTTATGATACTGTTCATCTATGAAAAGGAAAAGTGTGCCGGTATGTGCACGCCGGCCAAGACCTTGAGTCAGCCCACACAGACCAACGACGACACCGTCTATCTCTGCAACAAAATCATGCTGATTTGGTGCCGGGCTCTTCAACCTGCTTTCAAACTTCTCAACCCTCAAGCTTGGCAACGCAATGATATTGGGCAATACAGTTTTTTGACGCATGATTTCCACGATTCTTCCTGCATCACTTACTTCAATCGGCCGGATATTCATAATAAACGCTCCTTCATCCATTTTTATCATTATAATCCTTATCAACCTTATTTTGGAATGAAAAATAAGGGATTTGTTCACAGAAAAAAAGAATCACCCATTAAATCAGTGATTCTCCTTGTATCCTCAATTATTCAGAGCCTTCTTTAATCAGGATTTTCATATCCTCAACCATTTCATCGTAAGGGACATCGCTGTTTCCACTGTACGTTTTGACGACCGTTCCTTCCTGATTGACAAGGTAGAAACTTGTTCCGTGGATCATTTGATCAGAATTCGGGTCATCTGCCACGATAGAACGGAAAGAATGTTCAGCGAGATCTTTCACTTCATTAAACTCATAACCTGTGAGCAAATCCCATTTGCTTGTGTCTGCTTCAAAGCCTGATATATATTCCTTCAACACTTCCGGTGTATCTTTTTCTGGATCAACACTGAACGAAACGATTCTGTAATCCTCCACACCTTCTTCTTTCAGCTTGGCTTGTAGCTTTGCTAAATTAAACGTCATTGGGGGGCATACGGTTTCACAGCTGGTGAATACAAAATCAGCGATCCATACTTGACCATTTAAGTCTTTTAAACTGACTTTCTCGTTGTTTTGATTCGTATAGGAAAAATCCTTCACGTCATAATCTGTTTCTGCTTGGAAGTCACTGTTGCTGCAACCTGCAAGGAGAATCCCGATGATGGTCATCACCACAATGAATGATTTGGTTTTTAACATCTTTATCTCCTCCGAATATATGTATCTATACCATTCTATGTTAGTAAAGTGTAGAGAAAAAAACAATTCCCCCCTAAGAAGATTCATTGTCTATTTTGTGAATGTGCTCCTTCCAATCCAATCTGATAGGCTCCCAAAGCACCTGCAAAGGATCCCCTCATGGGAAAGTGTGGGGTATATGCCAGCATCGATTGAAATTGGGAGAGGTCTTCCCTTAATGACGGGATGTATTCTACCGCTCCCCCAACGAAGACGAAGTCCTTTATCTGAAAGGTTTTCGCTGCCTGTGAGGCAAGGAGGATAATGGTTTCTCCAATCATATTCGACAGTGCCCTCAGTTTGTCTGCATGAGATGAATTCATGCTCATTTTACCAAAGTTGGCTGCCGTCAACTGAGGGTCCACTGGTGAATCCCCCTTAGTATAAACATCCTTCACAAGTAGGTCCACATTTCCCCTCACTCCTTTATCCGACAGGGCGACGAGGTCATGAAAGTCAGTGATTCCCGTCAGCATTGAACCAAGCCCTAAGAAAGTCCCACCTCCCATGCCACTTCCAAACAATCTTTCAGGGCCATTTTCGTCTACTGCGATAAAAGACGTGCCTGTGCCGATATTTATGAGCAAATAGTGATACGCATCATTCTTTTCCGCTGCCATCAGCTGAACCGTCCCTTTGTGCACTGCGTCAAATTCATTCACGACTGCAACGTCCTGAGAGAGACTTCTCCATTGATCAGCCCGGCCTCCTGTGACGAAAAACCTGTGCTGTGGCGCGAGGATCCTGATCCAGTTCTCCAATTCATGTTGGTGATCGCCACGGAATGTCTTATAATGAAGTTTTCCCCTTTCTTCGTAAACGATTTTGGTCAATGTTCCGCCTGCATCGATCCCGAGGACACCCATTATTCCCGTTCCTTCATTTTCCGTTTAGAAAATAAGTAATGAAGAATGTATCCATGAATAACCATGATAGTAACAAAAGCAAGGAAATAATAGAATACCCCCATTACGCCATCCGTCATATCCTCAGTCAACAACCACCAGACGGATGCAAAGAGCAGGAACAGGAATTGAAGAAGAACCCCTTCCAGAAACGGCTTTTTATATGTATTAAAATCCAACAGCCGCTTCCAGCTCCAGCCGATTGCCACCACGGCCGAAACGAATAATATCAATATATAAATACTAATTTTCATGCAGACCTCCCCCTCCTGTTTACTACCTTCTATGTTATTCAAATTCTTTGGAAATTGAAAGGAAAATGCGATATTCCTTTCACATCCATCACCTATCCTCTTTCTTATAACGATACGCATTGAAATGTTTAATATCTACCTTGACCATTGTTTGATTTAAAGAGGATTCTGTCAGGTAAAATTTATTTTCCTTTTTTTCCAACTCTCGAAATGCCTGGGGATGCTTCCTGAACCATGTTTCCCCAACATCCAATAAATCCATTTCCTTCGTCAGACCGTTTTGATAGACGGAAGTGATTTCTTTTTCTATTGCCTGTTGTAAAGCCTTCTTCATTTCACCGTATGGGATATCAGCAATTTTCTCCAGCATTTCCGCCTCTACATCCACTTCTAACGAAAACGCCGAGAACTCCGTTTTGGATTTAAGATATTTCACCTTCATTTTATTTACCGATAGATCAAACGTAGACATTAACTCCCCGTCTTGATAGAGGGGAAAGTAGATTGCACTGTTTTTATTCCGCAGCCAATATACCATCATCGCATCTTTGGCAGGAAGATCCCCTTTTAACTCTTCCCCTTGAAACACACTGTACCCATCAAGATAGAGAGAAGTGATCTTTTCTGACGCCTGCCATGCGTCATGATCTAATTTGACTGTCGGCAGGAATGCACTACCCATCGGTTCATAATATTCCCGCAGGAAATGCATCAAGTTTGTCGGCTCAATGTCATTTTTAATCTTTTCTAATTTCTCACTCGTCAGCAAGACAGTATAGACAGGGGGATAATCAAAAAGCCCCTTCGCGCTTAACACTTCTTCCATATCTTCATCGGTTACAAGGATTTCAAGACTGGGTCTTAAAGAATAATTTCTACCGACATCCTCCAAAACTTCTTTGAATTTATACGTCAATATGTTTTTGGAAATGACAATCGTTTTGGTGTGACCAAAAAAAAGCGGGGGCCGGGATAATCTGAACAGTTTGCTGATTGCCAGATTCATGGTCTTCCCTTTTGCCTTGCCGATTAAGGTTGGAATCGGCTCCTGAGATTTGCTTCCTTCCTGCTTTGCCACGTTTGCAAAGTTCAACCCTTGTAGATATACCGTATACTCATCGTTCTCATCATCATAATCCAATCCGATTGTTACAATATAGGCCAAATCTTGAATGTTCTTGGATCCCGTACAACCTGCACAAACGAAAATGACCAGAAAGAATGCGACCAGCTTCCCATTTTTTGTATATTTGTTCATCCTATGGCCTTCCTTTCCGCGTTTCGTCTTCAGGAGCTGTCGAAGACGTCCGATTCTTATACAGTTGAATCGGTAGTCTGAAAAAAGACCTGAGCGTATCATACCAGCTGAGCGGGGCGACGGTCCCCAGATACGGGGCACCAAATGACGATAGGGTAGATAAATAAATAACAGATAAAATGAACATCATCACCACACCGAATAAACCAAAGAAGGTGCTGACAAGCAGGACAAGGAACCTCAAAATCGTCGTACCGTGCTTCAACGATTGATTGACGAGAGTAAACGAAGAAACATAGGTGATGGCCCCAATTACAAGCATCGTCGGGGATGTCAATCCCGCACGGATCGCCGCATCACCGACGATTAAGCCACCCAAGACGGAGACTGTTTGACCAATTGCCCTGGGAAGCCTGACACCTGCTTCATTGAAGAACTCAAACAGGAACAGGATGATGAACATTTCGACCGGTGCGGATAATGGAAGACCGAATCTAGACATGGAAATCGTGGCGACGAGAAGATAAGGAATCTGTTCGATATTAAAAGCAGAGAAAGCGACCCATAAGCCGGGAAGGAATGCAGAGATGGTAATGCCCACCATCCGGATGAGCCTTTCCATTGACACATATACATAATTGATGCTCGCATCCTCTGGTGATTTCGTCTGCAACAGTAAGCTGACCGGTGCGATGGAAACAGTCGGGAATCCATCCACAATCAAGGCAAACCTTCCCTGGTTTATGGAATCGACGATAAAATCCGGTCTTCCCGTATAATCAAAACTTGTAAAGATTGAGTATGGATTGTCATCGAGCAGGGACTCAAGCTGTTGGTTACCGGTTATGACATCAATATCGACCTTAGACAGCCTGGCGTATAACTCTTCCAACACCTTTTTATCGATGACATCCTCCAGATAAACGATAGCTATTTCTGTATGGGAACGTGTGCCTACACAATACTTTTCCACACAAAGGGAAGGAGTCGCTAATCTTCTTCTGATCAATGAAATATTGGTATTCAGATCTTCAACGAATCCATCTTTCGGTCCCCGGATGGACGTTTCAAGGGCCGACTCTTCCGGGAGTCGTTTCGGGACATCCCCTGCATGGATGGAGAGGATTCTTTCACCGATAAAGAAAAGCACACACCCTGAAAATAGCGAGTTTTGGACATCTTCCATCGATTGACCGGAAAGATCGATCGCCTGAAAAACACTCTTCATTTTATTGACAAAGTGCTCATGATCTGTGTCCTCTAACTTCGAGAGGATATATTGATCTAAATAATGAGAATCCACCAAAGAATAAAAATAAACGAGAGTCATCTTTTGTTCAGCAAAAAAATGAGGCTTGATCATTAAATCATGACTTGAAATAAACAGGTCCCTTATTTCATCAAGTATGTTCGTTCCTTGTTCAGCCCGATTCTCTTCTTTCATTTTTTTCTTCATCGCGTACACCCTTTACTTTAGAAATCGGATCATGATGGCAGAAATGATGGTTTGTACAATAAAAAGGATTACGGTAAGCGGAAAAAACACTTTAAATAGGAAGTGGTAAAATTCATATGTATCCACATTGATTTGTACAAGACAGAAAAACACAATAAATAATGGAACGAGGATTTTTAAGGATTGACGGTAATCATACCTCCTATTATTCACGAGGAGGGTCGCTAATAAAAACATAAACAGACTGATTCTGATTAGTGCTCCGCTTAACCATTGGTATAGGGCAAAGAAATCAAGATGGGTGATGAATTCTCCTATTGATAGTATCCTCCACTGTTCGTAGGCTGGGTATCGGAGAAAAACAGACTCCTCCGGCCCGAATTCCATGATTGAGGCAGATAGAGGACCAAGCATCAACCCAGCGAAAATCAAGCCGAGGACGATGATGTGATGCAGCTTTATTTTCCCTTCGCTATACGGTTGGATCAGGACAATCAGGTATATTTCGAGAAGTCCACTTAATACATAGATACTTCCTTTCATCGCCGGGGCATACCCATCACTGAATATCGGAAACAATAGGCTGGGGTCTTTCAAGTTCGTGTTGGTGAGCGCAATAAAAATACCAAAGATCATGACCAAAGGTAAAAGAATGCCGCTTGCGATCGCCATATGCTTGATACCAGCCCATGTAATCAAAAAGCAAATGAAGAAAATTCCTCCCGTGACGATGAAGGGAGGAACATCTGTTAAAAAATAGGCGCTCAGCCATAGTATTAAATCAACGAAGGTAATGTATGCACTTGAAAATAAAAATAAACAGACAGGGATAGAGAATAGAAGAACTGCCCATCTAGGCCACTTCCTCTGAAGGAGATGAAAGAACCCCTCAGAGGACGAATGTTTAACAATATAGTATATCAATAACGACATAGCGATCAGAATCGGATAAGCAATCAATATGCTCACCCATCCGTCCCTTCCCGCTGCCCGAAGGATGCTCGGTATCAGCATGACGTGATTTAACAAACCTGTTGAAAGAATCAACAATAATAACAATTGCCTTGGAATTAAGATAGGTCGGATACTCTTCATAAGAACTCTCCACTTTTTAACGTATTACTCTAATTATTTCCATGTTCAATTTAATCTATCCCCTGCATATTCTCATTCCAAAAACAGGTCAAATCCTGACTGTGATTGAGTCCATTTCATCAACTTACAACAGACAGGAGCTTCACCCCTGATCAGTGTATGGGATAGGATCCAACAACCTCTAATTTCATATCAAAAAACCGAACGAATTCGAATCCACTGAATGATTTCGAATTCGTTCGGTTTGTGATTACGACACATGTTTTTAAGCCATGAATTGAAACTCAGTCGAACTGCCCCGTTGTGAAGAGATAACTTCTAGACGGACATCTATTCTTTCTTTCAGCTCCGGCACGTGGGAAATCAACCCTACCAGCCGGCCGCTGCTCTGTATATCCATCAATGCCTCGATTGCGTGATCAAGCGATTCCGGATCTAGTGTTCCGAACCCTTCATCGATGAACATCGTTTCAAGCGAGACTCCTCCGGCATACTGTTGGACAACATCAGCAAGCCCAAGCGCCAATGCGAGTGAAGCCTTGAAGCTCTCCCCGCCTGACAGCGTCTTGACATGCCTTTCCTGTCCAGTATATTGATCAAAGACAAGAAGTTCCAATCCGCTTTGCACGTTCCCTTTACTTCTGTCTGTTTTGCGGATGAGCTGATATCGTCCAGAAGTCATCTTAATCAATCTCTCATTTGCGACTCTGAGAATATCTTCAAGGAAAGAGGCAAGTACGTATCGCTCGAATGTAATCCGATTGGCATTTTGCCCCCGGGCGACTTCTGCAAGATGGCCGACCATTCGATAGTTGTTTTCAAGGTCTTTTATTCCTTCGTTGATGGCAGTGACCCTGGAAAGGATGAGCGAGTTGTCTTTCCGATTTGTCTTGATTTCATTCAGTTGATCATTTACGGTACTCATTTCTTCAGCCACTGCGGATATTTTCTCATGGATCCCGTTTACTTCCGGCCTCTCTTTTCCTTCTAGATGTTGTGACAGATCAGATAGCCTGTCGGAAACCGAACGGAGCTCTTCTCCGAAATGTTTGACTCTTTCTTGAAGCAGCATGATGTCCGATTCAGACATTCTTGCTTCCTGGAATGCTTTATAATGAGCGAATCCTTGATCGGAAAGAAGGGCAACAAAACGATCACGCTCTTCCTTCATTTCTGTTTCCACCTGGATCACCCTGGATTCATTCTCTTTCACTTGTGATTCCTTGACACTCAATTGATTCTTGAGTTCATAATACTCATTTTGTGCACGTTCGAACGAAGCCTTCAATGCTTCTAACCTACTCTTCGTCTCTGACAGAACCTCTTTGAACCCATTCATCGTCCTCAGCTCTTCAGGAATGGATGCTTTCACCTTTTCGAGGGTAGTACTACTTGTCAGAAATGATGCATGAAGATCGTGCAGCAGTTCTTGTGCCTGCACTTTTGACACTTCAAGTTCTTCCAGCTTCTCTCTTCCTTTTTTAACCTCTTCCCTCATTTTCAACACTTGTTCTGCTTCGTCCCGCTTTTCAGCCATATCTTTCTTTAATGCATCAATATCCAGCTTAACTTGAGAAAGCGCAGATTCGAAATCACTTTGTTCAAATCCTTCTTCTCTCTCCCTTACCTTCAATGTGATGCCGTCTATCCGTTCCTGGACATTTTGAAGTTTGAGCTCTTCCTGAGCGTTCCTTAAGCTCCACTGCTTTTCGTCCTTTTCCAGTTCCTGAAGTTTGGTCTTTGCCACTTTAAGGTCTTCTTCAGACGGTAAAGAGACTGTATCACTTGCCGCATGAGGGTGATGCTCCGACCCGCAGACCGGACATGGATCCCCTTGCTTCAGGCTCTTTGCCAGAATGGCTGCTTGTGCCGATTTCCATTTCCCCTCTAAGTAATCCAGTGTTTCTGATGCATCCTGGACCTGCTCTTGAATCTTCTTATGTTGTTCTTTCACCTGTTCCGTGGTGTTTTGCTGCCTTCTAACCTCCAGATCCAATGTCTTCATTTCACTGAGCAGTTCCAGAAGATATTGGTGCTCCTGCAACTTTTTATCCAGTTGGAAGACAATATTCTGGGCATTTTCACCTTTTTCTATGGTGTATTCCCTCTCTTTGATGCCTTTTTGTAAAAATGCAATCTGTTCTGTTTGTTTCTTTACGATCCCTTGCTGCCTTTCGTGTTTACTTTTTAGTTCACCGGTCTCTTTTGACAAGGAATCTAAAGAAAAGATATCCTTTTCCATTGTTTCAAGCTGCGTTACTTTTTTTGCCACTTCATTTCGCAGCGATTCTTTTTCTCTTTCCTCTTTGAATCGTTCTTCGGCTGCAAGGAGTGTTTGTGAAAGCTCTTCCTTTTCTTTCATCAGTGTTTTCAATTGACCATTCAATTCATTCAGGTTTCGATTCAATTTATGGCAATATTCGTCCTGCTGTACGAGCACCGATGCCCGCTGGGCGAGCAGGATCTCTTTTTCAATTGTTTCAATTTCCGGTTTCTTTTCCTCTAAGCTTTGTTTTTGTTTCGACAGCTTTTCCTGCTGTTCAAAGAGCTCAGCCAATCGGTTTGCTTCGGCAAGTTCTTTTTGAAGCTGGTCTCTTTTCGACTGGACTTTTTCATATCGGGATTGAAGGTCTTTTTCACTCTTTTCCATATCTTCAATATGAGCCGGAAGCAATTGGAGGATCAGATGATCATTCAATGGATTTTGCAACAGCAAATCCCGCAGCTCTTCATGTCCTTCCGCATGGATTCTTACTAACTCCCTCGTCCTTTCCTCCATGGAGGTTTCCACTGCTTTTTTCAAGTCGTCTGCTTCTGCTTTTAACTTTTCTTGAATGCTCCTGTAAATTTCAGTATGGAATAACCTCTGTAGAATGAGCTCTTTATCCTTACTGTCAGATGTGAGCAGTTTTCGGAATTCACCTTGAGGAATCATCAGGATTTGTCTGAACTGATTGGCATCCAATTGGATCAGACCTTTGATTTTCTCATCTACATCCCTGACGTTTGCTGCAAGGAGCTGTTCTTTTCCGTCTTCATCGAATACATAAAGTTCACTTCTAGCATTGATCGTGGTATATCCTTCGCCCCTGGCCTTCTTCTTATCCTGTTGAGGTGAGCGCCAGATTCGGTATGTTTTTCCCCTTAGACTGAAAAGAAGTTCAACCTCCGTTATATCTTCATCGTTTGCAAATTGACTTCTCAATTCGGTCGGTGTGCGGTCCTCTCCGCTCGCCTTCCCATAAATGGCATATGAAATCCCGTCAAAAATCGTTGTCTTTCCTGATCCGGTTTTTCCGGATATGACGAACATGGTCCGATTTCCCAACGCCCGGAAATCAATCGTTTCCCTGCCTGCATATGGACCGAACGCCTGCATAATGAGTTGAAGTGGTTTCATGCGGGATCGACCTCCTTCCTTGCTTTTTCAATCACTGTTTCAACCATTTCCTTTTTATCTTCAGTAAACTCACTCGTTGTCATGTCTTGGTAAAACTCCATAAACAAATCTATTTCCGATTTCTTCTTATCCTCCAACACCTGGAATGTGTGCTTCTTTTTCGCATCAACAAGATCGAGTTTCCGTTCAAGGTGAAGAACATTCGGATAAACCTGACGGAGCTGATTGATGGGATCAATCAAGGTACCTTGATCATGAAGGGTGATTTTCAAATAATCATGAACACTTTGCGTTTGGTAGAACAGAGGGTCAAGCAATTCCTCCATGAACCCTTCTACCTCTCTCATATCCCTCTTTGGCTGGAGTACTTTCTCCCTCAGTTGGAAGGAACCGTCGTCTTCCATCTCAACAATGGTGACGGATTTCCGCTGCTTCGCTTCCGAAAAGGAGTACTTTAATAAAGATCCTGAATATCTGATCTTATCGTGCTTAATCGCATCCGGACTATGAAGATGACCGAGCGCAGTATAATGGAAAGGCTCGAACACCTCTGCCCCCACACATCCTGATCCACCTACCGAAAGCGTCCTTTCTGAATCTGACGTCTTGCCTCCGAGGACGAAAGCATGACCGACAAACACATGTGGTTCATTAGGGTTCATATTCTCTTCGATTCTTTTTACAATGGCTTCCATTGCCCCGTGATGGCTGGATACCCCTTCTTCTTCCAGAACCTGTCTGACTGTCCCCGGTTCAGCATAAGGGACGCAGTGAAAATTCACTCCTTTGATCTTGACCGGTGTGAAATCCTTTGTAATCTTCCCTTTCAGGTAAAATTGACTGTGCTTGTACCATGATGATCCAAAGGATAAACGCTCGGCACTATCATGATTGCCTGACACCGCCACGATCGGTGTGTTCAATTCCACATTGATGCGGAACAGAACTTCATCCAAAAGCTCCACCGCTTCTGTCGGGGGAACCGACCGATCATAAAGATCGCCTGCAATAATGACTGCATCCGGTGCTTCCTCTTTCACAAGGTTGATAAACTCCTCCAGTATGTAGCGCTGTTCTTCTGTCATATAAATTCCGTGCACCAGTTTGCCAAGGTGCCAATCTGCGGTATGTATAAATTTCATTGTGAACCTCTCCTCCGATCTCAACACTCTCTCTCAAGATTATATCAAACTGGCAAGATCCACGTATAAGGAAAAGTCATGCAATGTGAAGGAAACTCACAAACTACTTCGAACGCATTTGATTTCCGGGCAGGCACTTTCTCCCGGCGAAGAGTCCCCCTTATGCCAGGTTTCCACTACAAAAGCTATACGCCAGCTGTATGAAAACAAAGAATCCGAATGATGATGCGACCTTCACTACAGAATGTCGAATCATCATTCGGATTTCCCATTGCCTATACACGGCCTCTTCGGTTATTCCCTCAGCTTCTGCGGAAGTGCTTGAATCGATGTGATAACGGCATCAAGCTTCGTTTCGATCCGATATAGCAGATACATCGTGACCACAATCGGAAAGCCCACTTCCGAAACAATCGATATGATGGACTCCATCCTCTCCCCCCCTCTCACCCTTTATATAGGAAAAGAAAAGGAAAAAGGATACTTCTATTAAAAAAGCAAATCCGTCGTAAAGAAGGATTTGCTTTTCATTCGAATTATCCGTTTAGGTCGCTGATCAAGCTTGAGCTTACTAATCCAGCATCTTCAAGAATTGCTTTGATTTGATTTTCAGCTTCATTCATTTTTTCTTCTGCGGCTGACAAATCTGCTTCGCCTTCTTTAGAAAGTGCTTCAGCTTTCATCGTATAGGATTCAGAAAGTGTCTGTTTAAAGTTTTCAACAGCTTCCTTTTGCTCTCCAAGGTCTTTCGGAATATCAATCTCTTCAACTGCTTCCGCAGAAGCCGTTGCCGAGGCAGCTGCTGATGCTTTCAGTTCAGCCAATTCCTCACCTGCAGGTGGTTCTTCTCCGGCCATCGCTTCTTCGTAGCCATTCAGCTCGATATCAACACCATTGACGGTCGTTGTCAGATTCAAATAGTAATCCATCAAGTCCCCTGCAAGATTTTCATTTACTGAAGCATTGTCACTGGCCTCTTTGTCAGATCCTGAATCAGAACATCCTGCCAATACCAAAGATAATCCCAGTCCTAATAACCATAATTTTTTCATCGTTGTTTTCTCCTCTCAGTGTCCATTTCCTTTACATGTATCAAGGCAAGCGGCCTCATTGCGAAATCGCTTACTTTACCTATCATAAGCCGGCAAAAAGTATCTTATCATGGGCATAAACCGTTGGTAAAGAAATAGTTGTAGATTTCGCCAAAGTTTAAATATTACAAATATTATAAATAAATGGTTTTTATTTTCATGATTTTAGGATACTGTTACTAGAGGATGAAATGAAGGGTGAAAATTCAATAAATGTACATTAATGGAATAAGAGGAGGAGAACAAAGTGGAGAAAGATTATTTTATCGGAATTGTCCCACCCCCAGAATACTTAGAACGGATTGAACAATTTCAAGGAAAATGGATAGCCAAACCAGGTGTAGAACCTCACATTACGTTAAAGGCACAAGGAGGGCTTACGCCCGATGAAAAGTGGATGGAAGCGGTTCAGCGTGTATGTGAAGGCTTCACACCCTTTCCTGCCTCCCTGGAGGAACCGAAATACTTTGGGGATACCATCTTATACTTAAGTGTAAATTCAAATAATCTGCACAGATTGCATCAGAAAATTGTACAGGCAATCTCACCTACAGAAGAAGAAATACAACAATATTTTGAAGGAAACGACTTTGTCCCTCATTTAACTCTTGGGAAAGAACACTATGGACGAAACATCACGGATGGACTTTCTCACCAGCAATTAAAAGAAATGGAAAATGCAGCTCCATTGGATTTGGCACCCTACCCCGAGTTTGAAGTGAATTTTATCAGGGTCTACGTATTGAACCTTGATAAACAAAAGTACGAAAAATATATTGATATTCCTTTAGGTCATTGAATCCTTGATTATATGTACAGTAAAAGAGAGCCCCAAAAGGAGCTGTTTTTTACTGAGGGCATTGTTCACGTTGCTAAAGATGATCGCTCTCGAACCATTCGAATTCTATTTGGGATTCAGCGTAGGATTCACTGTACACAAAAAACATGGCGTTGGTACCTGGTTCAATGATCAACCGGCCATCCACCCGGAATCCGGGGATCGTCGTTAATGGCGTCATTGCCCTGGTCCCGACGATTTTCCCTCCGGTGAAGGCCCCTGACACTGACGGATGATAATAGATCCTGCCAACAGGCTGAACGTCAGAGCCTAATTTCAACACGCTCACTTCTGATGATTCTATGGGGGTGCCGGGTGGAATGGCATTGACAACAAAATCGGCCTTTACCAATTTGATAGAGAAATTCGTTAATGCAAAAAAAGAAACATATAAATTCACTTTGGAGTCTTCCGGATTGACAAGTTGCGCCCATGCCTGTTTGCTGGCACTCGTCTTTAACACCCCGGAAGTACCGGCAAACAGTCTGCCCTTTTCGCTTTGAAATGCAGGATTGATCACATACACCGACGGCTTTTTTCCCATGCTCTCCCCCCTGTAATACGTCCTTCTTCATGTATATGAATAGATAAGACACCCATTCCTGTACAGGGGAATGCATTTATTCACCACATAATATTCCCCCGGACAAAGAGGTTTTTGCCAATAAAAAAACCGAACGGGTTATTGGATAAACATAGCCGTTCGGATTTCTTTGTAGCACTGGCGCTTAATGTCTGTTTGAAGCTGTTGAGACGCTCCAATAGGAAGTCCGCTTATAGAGATTTCCCTTCCCCCTTTATGATTGATGTAACGTTTCCCGCCTTTTCCTGTCCGTTGGCCGGACACCTTCAAAGATGATATGAAAAGTGGTGCCTTCTCCCTGCTCGCTTTGAACACGGATGTCGGCTCCGTGGTCTTTTAGAATTCTCAAGCATATCGTAAGGCCGAGACCCGTTCCTTTTGTCTTTGTGGTGAAAAAGGGTTCTCCCAGTTTATCAAGAGTTTCCTTCTTCATCCCCACTCCTTCATCCTTGAAAGATACCTGCACTTTGTTATCTGAGGTGTTTCTTGCTTGTATGGTGATTGCACCTCCATGGGGCATGGCTTCGATTGCGTTTTTGATTAAATTGATGAAGACTTGTTTCAACTGATTTTCATCACCCCGGATGAATAACTCTTTATCTTTGAAATCGGTCTGAATCTCGATATTATACAGAATCGCGTTCGTATTCAATAATTTCGATACGTGATCGAGTGTTTCAATGATATTGATGCGTTTATAAGTAACGGATTGAGGTTTGGCAAGGATCAACAGCTCGCTTAACACCAGCTCGATCCGCTTGATTTCTGAAAAGACAATTCCTAAATATTCCCTTGTCTTGTCATCAGCTTCATCCCGTAACAGTTGAAGAAATCCATTGATAGACGTCAAGGGATTCCGCACTTCATGGGCAATCCCTGCTGCAAGCTGACCTGCAACCGATAGTTTCTGAGACTCGATTGCGAGCGTCTCATTCATTTCCATCAATTCTTCTTCATTATGTACCCTGGCGGTTATATCGGAAATCGTCCCGACTGTGCCAAGGAGCTTTCCCTCGCTGTTATAATTCATCTTGATTGTCACTTCCCCCCACCGGAACTGACCGTCCCGTTTCTGGTAGGAAAAATCCATCTTGATCTTCTCTTTTTTCACACTTGCATTTTGCCTTACCACCCGCAGAAACTCATGGCGCTCGTGAAGGGAAACAAAATGAAGGGCATTCTTATGTAAACTCTCTTTGACCGTATAGCCTGTAAAGTCTTCCCAGGAAGCATTGAGGAATTGAAACTCCCCTTTGTCATTCGTATGAAAGACCACTTCATCAATACTCTGCAAAACATGCTGCATTTCTTCATTCAATGCCTTAACCTTCTCTTCACTTTTTCGAATCTCCGTAAGTGCCGTCTGACTCAGGTCATAATTCTTCCCTAAGTAATAACCGATGAAGATGATCGATAACGTATAAACCGCATCCACCTTAACATCTATCGGATAATGCAGTACGAAATAGTAAATAAAGTCCCAAGTGATGACTAAAAAAAGTCCGGTGAGTACTGATATGACCCTACCCCTATATATCATCCATTAGCCCCCTGACAACGAAAGTAAGTATCGGAATAGATAGAATTTTCATGCTATTTGTCATTTATTAGTATATCATTTCCAAGGAAGAACAGTATAGACTTACTTTGCAAAATCCACGATATTCTTGTCACTGGCGGATCCCTTGTCTATAATGAATGAGATACACTTGTATACATAAATTGAGGTGAAAGCATGCTAGAAGGTTGGTTCTTATATTTCATCCTTTTCTGGGTCGTTTTTTTAGTGGCTTCGTTTGCAATCGGCGGATTCTTTATGTTCAGGAAATTCCTGAAGAGATTCCCTAAGGAAGATGGGAAATCAGATCTGGATTGGGAAGAGCATTACGTAAATGAAACCATCCATTTATGGGGCACAGATGAGAAAAAGATGCTCAATGAATTGGTCACACCGGTCCCTGAATTATTCAGAGACGTAGCGAAGCAGAAAATTGCAGGTAAAATCGGGGAATTGGCGCTGCAGGAAAAGGCAGATGCCATCACAGAGGAACTGGTGATAAGGGGTTACATCTTGGCTACTCCCAAGCGGGATCATAAGTTTCTGAGAAAAAAACTAAATGAAATGCATATAGATATGAGCCCTTACGAACATCTATTCTAAAGAAAGCAGGCAGGTAACAGAATGGGAACGATCCTCATCATACCGATCATACTTTATTTAATCTTCATCATCGCCGCTGCTTTTCTGTATGTACGATGGAAGCGCGGGAAAAAAGGCAAACGTTGAACGTTTGCCTTTTTGGTGGGAAATGTTGGATGTTGGGTTGCATCTGCACTTCCTTTAGGTGATGCTTGGTAATTTTTTATGAGAGAAAAGTGCAATGTTGGGTGCGCGTTCATTGGAGATGTAAAAAATGACGTTCGCCGATAAATTAGCAATTTCGCCGTTATATTTTAGATTTCGCCGTTAAAATTAATATTTCGCCGTTATATCCCGGATATCGCCGTTAAAATCAATATTTCGCCGATAAGATCCTTTCACACTACCATTTCTATGAGCGAATCAGGATCTTTCGAGAACCTCCTTGCATTTCTCCAATAAAAAAGAGGTAAACAGCTCTGTTCACCTCTCCTCCATGCACAAAATTAATCAATCGGATCTTCCGTCTTTCCAAATCGAATGACATCCATTATTGCCTGGCCATCACTCGGTTTACCGTCTCCGTTTCTAAACGGAAATAAAGAAAAGAAAATGAAATAAACAGAAAAATAAACGAATTGATAGAAAAAGATGTGGACCGGGATGACACCTTCATAAATTAAATAGTTAATAAGTAATATTGCTATCAGGTTGAATAAACTGCCTGAGAGATAAATCAATACCCGTATCCATACCTTGTTGTATTTTAACTCCTTATACTGACACCAACCTTCCATGAAGTACATCCTTTTCACTTCCAGGGGTCCTATATTCACTAAGTGTTTTCCTGTACCGATGGCGAATTTGATCTTTGCTCCAAAAATTCTTGCAACGAGTACATGCCCGGCTTCATGAACGATTGTGACCAAAGGCAGTGTCAGAAAGAAAGCGAGGAAAAATGTCCATATATCTGCTAATGTAAACAATGCTGATCCCACCAATTTCTAGTTGTGATTTCATATGTCTACCTTTCCCCAATGCACACCGCTTTTAAGCATCATCCCACTCTTTGTAAAGAAATCGTAATATGATTGAAATCATCACCCATCTTCATCACAAAAAAAACCGAACGACTTCACCTATTGAAGTCGTTTGGTTTTTCCGCTGGCTATTGCATCAGCCTGTTAGATTGAGTTTGTTGTTATATCTTTATTCTCCAGATGCAGCTTTCTATATTGAACATACATGGCAATTCTCCATGGAACGATCATTCCGAATGCGAGGATCCAGAACATCCCGCTCAATTCTCCATAATCGATGGAAACACTCAGAATGGACTTTGCCACGATCCGGATCAATAGTAGTCCAATCAAAATGAATGCGAATGCTTTAGAGCGCTTTAAGAAAATATCACTACCGCGAATTTCGAATTTAGAAGTCTTGATCAATAACAACGAGAAGACCATCCCGACTGTCAATGCCTCCAAACACTCTCCTGCGGTCACCCGAAATTCAGGTAAAATGAACATCAGTGCCCCGGTGCTCATAAATAATGGAGGTAGAATGATTTTCTTTCCGCTTACCGGTCGTTTTTGAGCCTTCATCCTGATGAATATAACCAAGAATCCCATAAGTATCGCTGCAATGGATGAAGCAATCATCATAAACCATCATCCTTTAATATTCTACTTTCCTACCATACTCATTATAGCCTATATGCAGTCAAAACAAAAACACAAAAAAAGAGAGGATGAGGTGTACCTTCAAGCTCTCTTTGAATGTTTCAGCCCAAGACCCGTTTGATTGC
This sequence comes from Bacillus sp. KH172YL63, assembly GCF_011398925.1. NCBI lineage: Bacteria > Bacillati > Bacillota > Bacilli > Caryophanales > Bacillaceae > Bacillus > Bacillus sp. KH172YL63. The sequence goes on along the minus strand of NZ_AP022842.1, from coordinate 1,720,285 downwards.
TTCATCAACCCGGACCTCGTCAAAAGGCTTCACGATGAAATCCTTCGCTCCCGCTTCTATCGCTTCCACCACGACCTTTTGTTGCCCCATGGCAGAACACATGATGACCTTGGCCTCTGGATGCTCAGCCAATATTTTCTTGACCGCCTCGATTCCATTCATTTCTGGCATGGTGATGTCCATTGTCACCAGATCCGGCTGGAGCTCACGATACTTTTCAACGGCAATGAATCCATTCTCCGCTTCCCCAACGACTTCGTGACCGCTGGATGAAAGCATGCCCCCTAGCGTCATTCTCATAAATTTAGCATCATCCACTACTAGTATCGTTGCCACAGTTGTTTCCTCCTCGTATACCCTATCGCTGTCCAATGTATATCATTTCCTTATTCATCCATATAACTATACCATAAAACGTAATCACCATCATCCATTTTTTTACGTTAAAATCCTTTGAATCCTCCCAAAATAGACGTGAAATATGCCAGGATGACTGTCATCCAATTAAAGAACAGCATGATCCCCACTGCGATCATCACATATCCCCCTGCTTTCACGATTTTTCCGCTGTTTTTTCTGATCCATTTCATTTTTCCGATGAAGAACGAAAGAATGAAGAATGGGATGGCAAAACCTAAGACATATGCAGTCATATAGAGTACGCCCGAACCAGGGTTGGTTGCGGCAAGGGTGAGGACGGATGCAAGGATCGGGCCTGTGCACGGTGTCCATCCGGCAGCAAACGCCATACCGATCAAAATTGAGCCGATGAATCCGGCTGGTCTGTTCTTGAATTCAAAGCGCCGGTCTTTCATAAGTGACTCAGGCGTGAAGACTCCGATGACAACAAGGCCGAATACGACGATAAATATGGCACCCAGTTGTCGGATGAGATCTTTGTAATCCAAAAAGAAGTTCCCGATCAGGGAAGTGCCGAACCCGATGGCAATAAATATCGAAGAGAACCCGATCAAGAAAAATAACGTATGTAATAAACTTCGCTTTTGTAGCATGGCGTTGTCAGTTTTCAATTCATTGACGCTCATTCCCGTAATATAAGAAAGAAAAGCGGGATACAGAGGAAGACAACAGGGCGAGATGAAGCTGAGGAAACCCGCACCGAAGGCTAAAAAAATATTGATATCAGACATTTTTACATCTCCTACCTTTTAGTTTCTGACTCTATTCTAGCAGACTCTTGTGTTAACTATGTGAAATGTAATTGTGAAGAATTTGTGACCATTTCTTTACATTTCACAGCGACTCTTTCAAATAGATTAAAGTCTCTTTTCTTTTTAAAAAAACGAGCATTTTTACTTTGAAAAAATCTGGATAATTCGTTATACTAATTAAAAGTTACAGTTATTACTAGTTTTGTATTCCACTTGTAAGGACATACAAAAGAAAGGAAACAGCCGTGTCTAAAAATGAGCTTCTCGAACGAATTGAAAATAAGCGCGCTCAATTGATTGATATTGTCGCTGAAAATGGACTCACGTCACCTCAAGCTATTCAATTTAGTCAGGAACTTGATCGTCTGTTAAATAGCTACAACTCCCAATATATAAAAAAGTGCACTCCTCAAATAAGCTGAACATTTTACATACATATAGATATTCTGAAAAGGCCGGCTCTTGGATCCTGCCTTTTTTTGATTGTAAGCTGTTTAAATAAACGGGCTCCTCATGACGTTCTTGGAGTTCCAAACCGTCATTCATAGAAGTTGCCATTAGAAAAACATCCCTTCATTGTAAAGGGATGTTTTTCTAGGTTTAATGAATTTGAACAAAAGGCTCTTGATCTTCTTCCTTCACAATCGTTGCTTTCAGTCCCTTTGGTGTCTTGACATATAGGTATACCGGAGTATGTGGGAAATAATCAACAATTTCAGGACCTATCGCCTGGGCAAAGCCGATTAATTCGGTTTCTTTCACCATACCTGTATGTACGTCAATGACCAGCTTATTCAAAGTGTCCTTCTGATATAAGCCCTTGCCGACAAACTCGATATCCTGATGAGAAAAGAATTTGGATACATAATCTTCAAGGTCCCTGATCCGATTATAAAGGTCACGGTCCTTTTCTTCCCCGTCATCACTCGGGAAGTAGAAATATTTGTCCGACACATCTTCCCATTTTTTGATTCTCTTATCGTTATCATCCAGATAGGCAGTGGAAATATAGTTGCCTGAGACGACACTATTTAAGGGTTGAAGCTTATAAATCGAGATCATGACCGGGACATCCTTCAGTTCCTTCATCCCCCTGACACGGCTGACGACGGAATTGGCGACTTTCTCCCCGTATTCTTTGATCATTTTGTCATCAATCTTCGCTTCGTCAAAATGCATGAGCTTTTTATCATCTTCAACGCGAATATAGTCGACGGTATTCATCGCAAGTCCAATTGAAATCCCTTGAAGCTTTCCTTCTGAGTCCACATAGTTTTGTTCATGGATATAAGCAAGATACATGGGATTTTTCTTCTCAAGCTCCATCTGCTGCTCCCAATCCATGTCAGAGGATATGTTCAGCTCAGGATTCAGGCCTGATTTGTTCGAATCCGACTTTCTGCCCAACCATTTGCTTGCTTTAGAAAGATATTGTCCTTCTTGGTAAACATATTTCTCGGGGGAAAAATGCTCGGTAGATAAGGACATCAGCCCTGTCTCGATTTCATCCATATCACTTCGGTTGTTGATCATCATCGTGATTAATCCACGATTCACCGATTTTTTCTCTTTATTCATCTTATAATTCAAATATTCACGTGCATCACCTGCAGCACTGTTTTGCACTTCAAGTGTTTCATCATCTATCACTTCTTGAGGCTTGTTGCTGCATCCTCCAACAACAATCAGAAGAGAAAGTGAAACGATCATCCATTTTTTCATAGAACTCCCTCCGGACTATATTCTACCATACATTTTATTTCATTCTGAAAGATAAGCTCTAAGTTTTTTTGAATTCATCAAAATAATTATTTTATACTATCTCCCGATTCTATCAGGAAAATCTGCAAAAAGAAAAAGCACTCAATAACTGAGTGCCCGCTCTTATTACTTCATGTTTTTATTCATTGCATTCATCATTTGATTGATTTTTTTCTGTGATGGCTTTTGAAAATGCCATCCATTTCATTGGTATATCAATGTTTATCAAAGGTTTCCGACCACTTTTCCTATTATGGAAAATATACCATGAGAACGGAGTATTGTCCATAATCATAAAGAGTAAAGTGGTTTATTTTCTTCAATTATATGTGACCACTATGCTCCCAGTACTACACTTTCCCTTACTCATGACTCTTATCTCTCAATCCAATCCAGCAAGTACTCTTTAGTTTTTTCCTCAGGGAACATCCACTTTTGACCTACCTTATATTTTGGGAAGCCCGGTTCATAAAAGAACTGCCTAAAAATGGTGTCCCTTGACATTTTAGTCTGCCTTACTAATTCTTTCATGTCCCAAAAGATCGTCTGCTTCTCAGCTTCTTTTATTGCTTTCTTTAATTCCTCTAAGTATAGCTCTTTTACTTCAGTTTCATTTACTACAACATTAATCATCCTCACGACCCTCCAGCCAATTAAAAAACACTTCTTTAGAAATTTTATAAAGCCTTCCTACACGAGCCACATGAAACGGTGGATTTTCCATTAAGTCGTATGTTCCTCTTCTACTCAAACCTAATATTTCTTGAATGTGTTTAGGGCTTAATACTTCTGGCAGATCATTTTTACCTATCATGAACATCACCGTCAAACCACTTAAGAAATGAAGCCTTTGAAATTTTATATAGTCTACCTATTTTAACTACGTTAAAAGATGAATTGTGAATCATTTCGTAAGTCTGCCTTCTTCCAATTCCCAGAAACCTCTGAACATGTATTGGCATCATTACTTCAGGAAGTTCTTCTCGTGTAAGTTTATTATCCATTGTACCTTCTCCTCCTTCACAGTTTCCGATTTTATCCGGTAATACCAAAGAAGTCAAAACATTTTAAATTATATAAAATAAGTGAATATAAAAAGAATGAAGGCATTTTCACCCTCACTCTGAAATCGTATATTGGTATTACTAGCAATACTGATTTAAGTAAAATAAACTAATTAAATTCGCTTTGAATTTTCTTCCATAACTTTCTTAAGGAAACATAAATAGGAATACTCTATAAGCCACATACAATGACGCTAATGCACCAATTCCACTTGCGATACCCTTGGCACTCTTAAGCGATCTAAAACAACAAAAATGATTATAGAAATAATTGCAACTACTCCACCAAATTTAATTATATTTATGGCAAGATCATTCATTGGACTGTTATCAACTGAATCAAACAATAAAAGACACCTCCTCAGTGCCTTTTATCGTCATTAAGTATGCTTATTTTAAATCCTCTCTGCAGATAATTTCGAAAGGCAAGTTCATTTCCTTACACCAAGCTGATATTTTATCTTTTCTAATATGACTAAGTGTGTAAAAAACAAGTATAGGGGTTTGTTTGAGTGTGGATTTAATTAGAGGGAATAGTTCTGCGTAATTATCCAGTTTCTTTTTATTCTCATTCATCTTTTGCGTCCGATCCACTTCTAGAAAATAATACTGATCATCCCTGATAAATGTAGCATCAGGCTTAATAATTTTCTGAGTCATTCCCTCTCTTAACAGTATCTCCGGCTCAATATTAAAGGGATTTGGCTGCTTATAGTGGATGAACAAATCATTTCGCATTAAATAGTGTTCTACCGACTGTCCCCATCTCCGTTCCTGGTTCTGACCTACATACTCACACCCATTCTTGTTCAAGTAGTAGATGTTTTCGTTGCTCCGTTCTGGTGACGGTTTAACATGGAGATGTTCCTTCATCTCACCGAGAACTTTTAATGCGTTCCTGTCACTTTTTAAGTTGTGTATTGTTTGTAATTGTGAACGACTTACGAACCCCAATGTCTGAACTGTGTTGAGTATTTCCTCTACTCGAATCATTTTCCTCATGGTTAATGACATTATCATTCTCCCCTTCCCATATGACTGGTTCTTGAAATTTATTTAGCCTTGAATACATCTCGTCATCACTGATAAATGGAACTTGTATCTCACTAACCTCATGAGTCTTAAATAACGCTCTCCCTTTAATGGTTGTAGGCAACTTTTCTGCTCCTTTTTATCAATGGCAACTTGTGAAGCATAACCAGTTGATAATCTAAAGGTGAGCTTTGCATCAGAATTCATTTTAATTTGTCTTGATAAGGTATCAGCAACAGGGTATTGAGTACAATACACTAACCTATATCCTAACGCTCCGCCTGATCGACTAATTTCAGAGAGCAACCTTTGACAGTGCGAAAGCAATTTCTTATGATCCTTATCCATCCAACTTTCAGGTGCTAACTGTGCTGCCTCATCCACAATAATGAATTGTCTCTTTTTTATTGGCGTATTAACAATATTGCTCCATTGTTTTTTCTTGTAATAAGCGAACATCATCATTGATTCATGGATTTCTATGAGCATTTCATAAGCTTCTATTTCATTACCTGCAACCTTTTTGACCTGTTTGAGACTTGAGTATCTAGAGAACTCTAGCCCACCTTTTAGGTCAATAATATACGCTTCAAAATTGTCACTGTGGTTCTCAATCAAATATGTCATCATCATTTTGAGAAAAACTGTTTTACCAAATCGAGTAGTCCCTGCAACTGTCATGTGAGGTATCTGATCGGTGTTATGCCATATCATACCTTCTTGAGTTTGACCCAATGGAATCACCCATTCATCACCAAGCATTGGTATGTGGCTATATTTAAGTAGAACAGGTAGTTCTTTTTCATAAACAGAAAGACAGACCCTCTTCTTTTCTCCATTAATTTTTCTAAACTCGACTCTTACTGGTTTATTTAGTCCATCACTGAAGACCTTTTCCAAGCCAATTATATGATCTGATGACATGCCAATTGGTAATCTGTAGATGTATCTATAACCCATTAGGTGCTGATGGACACGCACCCCTGCCCCCATGTGTACCCCTTCGAACGTATGATCTTATGTATAAAAATTATTCATTTCGTATATCGTTTTGCATATTGTTGAATTTATTATTCAATCCTAGTTTACATAAATCACATTTGAGGAAGTTGATTAAAATAAGAATGCTATTATATCAACGTTTGCAAGGTGTGGATTTACCTTCAATATACGTTGTTTTATACATCCTTGATATATCAACGTTTTCACTTGTTCTAAGATCAGATACGTTTCGAATTTATGCATAAAATTAATTCTTACAAATGAATAAAGTTATGTATAAACGATGTTTAATTCAATATCAATTTGCCTTAGAAGTGAAAAGTTTCCTGGCCAATGTCCATCAGAGCCTTGCAGTGGATGTATTAAACTAATGAACACAATTGAATACAGATGTTAACCTTCTCTCTAACATCCATTACATACGCATTTAAACGGTAAATAAAGGCTTTCATTAGCATTCAAGTGTAATCACATACAACTAATTAACCTTATTCATTCCATCATCATTCAGTTGTGCATAACGTTCAGCTTTACGTTTAATCTCATCTACATCTACGCTCTCATAGTGACGATTATGTATTTCCTTAACATCCTTGAATGCTCCTGTCATCTTAAGGAACAACTCTTGCTGCTTACCTTTACCCGCTTTGGCCTCTCTAATAATTGCTCCAATAACCTCTGGTGCTTCACCAATTGAGTTCTTAATGACCTCTTTCATGAAGTCCTCGTTATCAAACTCTTTCCTCCATTTGTATAGGGTATTACGATGGCAACCTAGATAAACCGAAAGCTTCTCCAATGTATCCAACTGGATAACCTCACCTGTGTCTTCGTCTTTTGTCCATCTATCTTTCTTAGGTAATGATAGCCAGTACATAGCTTTCGCTTGATCAGCTGTGTATGTTTGCTTCTTCATATGACCAATCCTTTCTTAATAAAATTGATTAATAAGTACAACAAAAAAGACCCACTCTACAGAGTGAGCCTTATTACCATAATTATTGAAAAGTTTTATTTTTATCAATAGGTATAATAGCATTGTACCCGTTACCAAGATCAACTGTGTAACTATTATCTCTTAAATCAACGGACTTGTTCTTCTTTAACAAATCAAGATAGGATGTATTCTGATGAGGGTTGGCAAGGAACTTTCTCGATAATCGCTCACTTTCCGATAGCATCTAAATAACCTCCCTATTTATGATTTTTTAAAGATTCTGCTATAAACCTAAGTGCTTTATCAATGTTCTTAAATGAACCTTTAAATTTAGTTTGTTTCATATTCCTTTGACTACTTTTAACATACTTTTCAGCTCTTGTCAACCACTCACCGTTATCATTTTCAAGAAATACGGTTAAAAAAGAATTTTCACTTTCTAGAACCCATTGGATATTCTCATCCTCAGAATAATACCAGTCCAACATTTCGTCTATCTTACTTAAATCATTAATAATGCTAAGAACTTCTTTATAACGTTTATCTGGATCTGGATGAAGCATTTTATTGATAACCTTAATTAGTTTTAAAGGTATATGAGGTTTATATGTTCTCCTACTTGGAAACTCTCCCTTTTGAACTGCTCTTTTTAAAACATCTTGACCTTGACTTTTGAAATGGTCAAACTGTTCTTTGAATAACTCATTTCCGTTACACATTCTATACAAAGTTAAACCAGCCTGGTAGATATCATCAGAAATAGTTCTGTCTACAGTATCATATGATTCAGGAGAGCGATGTGCTACATATTGCCAAAGCTGTTCAACTGATCCTGTTTCATTTAAATATTTGGATAAACCAAAGTCGGTTAGTAGAATCCTATCTGAATCATTAATGATTAAATTGGTGGGTTTAATATCTAAATGTAATAACCCTTTAATATGTGTAAACAATAATCCCGATAAAAAATCTAATGAATACCTTATTATCTCTCTAACAGATAAGAATCGTTTATTCATTAGACCATTAAGGGAGCCGTTACTGTAATATGGCATTGTTATGTATACATTCTCATTATCTTCAGCAGAATAGTAAACAGGCATAATATGAGGGTGTCTACTCTCATTTAAGATTTTTGCTTCTGCAAAATAGTCCTCAACCAATTGTTGATCTAATGACTTCTTTGTAATCTTTTTTAATATTAATACTTGTTCTAACTGCTTGTCTCTAGCTATCCAAACATCTGAATTTTTCCCTTCTTCACCTATGTTTCTCCATTTATCCAATGACAAATGTGCCTTTACTTGGTTAACCTTAATCATTATTAATACGCCCCTTCAATAGCAGCTAGTGCGGTAAGAACACTTTCTCTTTTATTATTGTTCATTTTATTGTTCCAAGAGTCTAAGTTAAATGTGTTTTCTTTTCCACTGCAACAGTCTTTTATTTTGGTACTATTTGTACCTAGTCTTGAAGCTATTGAAGTTGAAGTGCCAGCAAAATATCGCTTTATTGTACTATCGGAAAATAATTCTTGGATGACCCCTTCAAGATTTATTCGAAATGTACTACTAGTGTTAGAATTTCCTTCTGCTGTTCTCAGTCCAGCAAACTCAACATTATATTCACATATAATTGAATACAATGTGGTTCTAATGAATGAAAGTTGTCGAGGAACATCATTTTCTAGAGCCTTCGGCACTACTATTGATTCAACACTGTATGATACATTATCTTTTTCGTCTTTATTAAGTATTGTGTAAATAATCTCTTTTGGTTCTACTCTTATACCGATTGACTTTCTTTCCAAATTCATTTCCCCCAATCTATATACCTACAATTCTATCATTTTTTGACAGAATACGATATACATATTGGGTATATTAGGTAAATATGTAACTTGAATCAAATTAATGCTAATTTAAACAGTTCAACTTTTAAAAGTCCCTTATTCCCCTTTCGGTTTCTTAAATCTCCTTTGAATATCCTTATTGTATTTCTTAATGCTCTTCTTACTCACCTTACGATAAACAGGTTCTCGACCTTCCATAGTAGCTAAACCTAATTCAATCCCATTGTACAAACCAACCATATAAGCATCATCTCCAAATGTATTATCACCTTGGATTTCTAATACATTGGACAAATCCTTCATTCTTCTATGTAAAATATTCAAGCTAAGTTTTTTACTCATTTTAATCCCTCCTATATTTAACCCACTTATTTTAATTACTCGCTAAATGTTGATGGAGCATTCTCATATTTCTTAAAGTTGATACGATTAGTTTTATTTGATTTCTTACTGATCTTTTCTAATTTATCAAACACCCAACGATTTTCTTTTAATAGCTTAGCTAACCCTTCAGCCAGCCTAGAAAATGTATCTGATGGAATTCCAGCGTTAAATTGTCTGTTCGTTGAATGCAGCATTAAATAGAAGTAATACTGAATCAAAATCCAATATGCTTTTGGTTCATCACCGTAAAGAAACATTTTTGACTTCTTGTCACATACTTGAAACGGAACATATTTTCCATCTGGTAAATTATCTACATCAGCCTCCCCGGTAACTTGTAATAGCTCATATGAGTACGCTCCAAAATGAACTTTAGGCATAATTTCTGGATCAGGAACATTTTCATATTTGTCATCGTAGAATAAATGCTTCCTGCACAAATCAAAGAAATGAGGATTTTGTTTTAAAAACATTGATGATGCAATCCCCATCATTCTTACGTGTTCTTCAAAAATCGAGTCATCTTCGAAATTACTTTCTCTACAAATACCATGAATACATTCGTGTAATAGTACTTCAGCCCAAACTTCAGGAGAATAACCTTTCTTCACCTTAATTTTCAATGGCTCTGTTTCATGATTTTCATAATGGATAATTCCTCTGTTATCGTCTCCAAGCTCATCATCTACAATAACAACCGGTTCTTCGTAGCTATATACCTTGTTTCCAATTCTAATTTGCATAATAATCCTCCTATATTCTTAATGATTTTTTATCTATATTAAATACTGACAATATCTTATGTTGCAGTTTCATTCATCGGCCGTTCTCCTCGTTCAATTCTGCTAATATGCATTTGTGAAACACCAAGCATTTTCCCCAATGCTGATTGCGACAAATTATAATCGAACCTAATTTTCTCCAAAAGATGCTTCTGTTTAACTTTCATTCACTCCATACCTCGCCTCCAAAATATAATAATCTGATAGATTAATCTAAACGTAAAAAAGAAGATAAGTATTCAAACAACTTATCTCGACAAACAAATCCTAGGAGGATCAATAATCAATATCCAAAAGATTATTGAATTGGGGAAGATTTTACTTGCCATATAAAAGGACATAGTATATAGTGTAATTAGATAATCAAACTATAATTAGGTCAACTATGTGCTTTTTCTGAAAAAAAGTAAGGAGGTAACATCCTTGATGATCACCTATAACGTTACCCTTCCCTACTAGCTACTTTTCTACAATTCTATCTATACCCTTCGATGCCTACTCCCCCATAGGCTCACATCACCCTACCTTAATTGTGTCAGAGGTTTTTTTCGCTTCCCTAGACTTTTTCTTTTGTTCAGCATTTTTCTTTCTATCCTCATCCTTCTTACAAGTATCACATAACTCTTTATTCTTCGTTACTTTTCTATATGTAGTCTTACATACTTTACAATCACCAGATTGACTTTCATCCTCTAAGTTCGTCTTTATGTTCTGATAAATAATATGACCAAATGCATCCCAAATCGTCCCCCTCTTAGCTTCAGGGTTTACCTCATAATGATAATGAATCAACATATCAGCAACTTCTTCTTCATTATTGTGTATCTCCAGCAATTGATCTCTAATCATTTCAAATGTTGTTAGTTCTTTCACACTTTCCGTATATCCACTATCCATTAGTTCCTTTTCTAACTGAAACTTTTTCTTCTTATTCAATTCCACGTATTTCTTAATCAGGTCTTGATTCACCTTTTTAACATTTTTCTTTTTCATCATCATCTTATAATCAAATTTATCAAAGAGCTTGGAGAAACTGATTTTATTTTTTCCAATAACATATTCAAGTTTATCTACAGTACAGGCTTTTTCAATCGCTGCCTTCAGGTCTTCTTCACCTTTAATGTCTTTTCGCTTAGGAATCATGTTTACCTGTTTGTCTTCCTTATCCTTACTGTATATGAAAAAGTGTGGCAGCTTTTCTTTGTTCAGGTCTTTGATCTTATTTTCAACCTCATCAGGAAACGATGGATACCAACTCGTTTTTGCGAAATCAATGGCTGCATTTGTCTGATATACTAACTGCATTACCAATTCTTCGTCAATTTGATCGATTTGCTTCGCCCACTCTTTTGTAATCTTATTGCTTATTTCACCAATCTGCTGATTTTTCGAATAGGCTCTAGTAAGTGAGTTATACAAGTTTTCGTTATTGATTTCTTCACGATTTGCTGTTCCAAGCTCGTAGTCTAAAGGAAGAACATCCTTCATATTCCTTTTGGCAATAAATTTAAAGCAAGGGTCGGATACGATTGTCGCTTCATCACCATCGAAATCTGCCATTAAGACGTTGCTGCAATCGAGATTGTGACTACTCATATAAATACAATTAGAAATGAACCAATCCTTAGTTTCATCATCAACCTTGTTATTGCTTAAAATGTGTTCTTTGTACAAATGGGGGCTCCTTAGAACATCTAGACTTAATTCATTCTTATATAACTTACAACTCACTTCATCTTTATCAATTAATCCTTTTGGATCAGGATCTTTCAAGAATAACCACTCTGCGAACGCATATAAGTCCGGACTCATGAAAGTTCGTTTCGTCCCTTTAAGATAAATTTTCCCTGACTTAGCATTCTTATATAAAGAATCACGAGCACTCCTTATCTTTTCCTTAGAATATTCATCAGAAATTAATTCAGGATATATCGTAAGTGCCTTCTGATAAGAATCCTTGTTTCCCTCTTCATTATTTACCCCAAGCAATCCCAGCATATTATCAGCACTTTCTTCAATCTCAGCAATCTTCTTATTTGTTAGTGATGTAAGAGTCTTGATTTCATCGTTAGCAATATCAGGGAGCGTTTGGATCATCTGATATGAAATTGGCTTATCTAGGAAATTGTCTTCCTCCTCCTTGCAAATCGCAAATTCACCTCCCTTTTTAAATGCTCTTTTATACTCATCCCAATTCTTGTAGTAAGGGGCAAGCTTGAATTGACTTGCTGTAAAAATGTATTGAATTCGGTCAGCTATAATATCGTGAGTTTCACCATAGATATCTGTTACCGTACAATCGTCCATCTTCCCAACTTTTCGAATGAAATCCACAAATGGAAAAGGGATTAAAAGCCCTTTATGTCCGGGCATCCTGTACTGCCAACACTTCTTACTCACTTCAGGAAGCATCATCCCACACCCATCTACAATATTTACTGGTACGCTCCGATTTGTATCTTCAGTAGGCTTGAATTTATTTTTCTTGCTTATGTAATTAACATGCTGACCCTTAAGCACCTTTTCATAATCTGGTACGACAATCGCTCGATCTATATCAAAATCCTCAAAAGGAATGCTACTCGTCATGCACAAGGCCAGATACGCACCCATCTTACTCAAGTTGACTCCATTCTCGATTAGATTCTCATCATCTTTCCTTTTGAATTTAGTTTCATTAATTTTCTTTTTAGTTAGACCGCACCAGATCCTATTCTGAAATCCCTCACTCTCCACAACATCAGTTGCTGCAAATATTGACTTCTTATTACGAACCATGCCAGCACTTGAAGTGAAGTATTGATAATGACGTCCAAACTGATCATAAAACCCGTTATTCACTAAACTCTTGAAAACAACGTATCTGAATGCCCTGATCATAATAATATCTTTAGTTGTACCATCCTCACCAACTGTAATTGTTCTGGGTAGAGTGCTTTGGAATTGAGAAATTTTATTTCTATCTGCAAGTGCCTCCTGTCTCAATACTCTTGTTTCCAATTCACCAAACCTTTTCAACTCTGTATTCAATTCTTGTGTAAATCTCTTCACTCTAAGTTTGGCTATCTTCAATTTCTCGCTGCATTCTCGAAGATACTGAGGAAGCTGATCCATTGACTCCCTATTCTTAATTACATCCATCTTTTTGCTTGAATTTTGTTTCAGGGCTCTGTATAGTCTTTTATTCAACTCACTGATTTTTTTGCTTAACTGCTTTCGTTCTTCTTTAATCTTAATTTTCAACTCTTTATTAGCACCTGCAGGAATATCCATCTCATTCAGTTTTTCAGTTTGTTCCTCGATGTTCTGCTTAAGAGACGGGATCATAAAATTATTATTCTCATATAATTTAATATTCTCAATCTCACTTTTATAAATCGCCATTCTCCGTTTATTCTTGCTCAACTTAATATTAAGTTTATATTCTGTATCCGTGTAGAAAGCTGATGTGTCCAAACTGTACAATTGTATCTGTTTATTTTTATTATTTTTCATTAATATCCTCCTAAGATATCGTTATCGTTTTGTCTATCGTCCAACCTTGCCAATACAGTGTTTCGTTAACAATTTCACCTTAATTAACATTCAATTTTATCGTATCGTATGTAATAACAATTCCGAGTAATCTTATATGATATAATTTTACTTGCTATGTAATATGTCATTGGCTAACTTAACTAAATCTGGTACAATTTTCATGGTGATCTAAATGAATCAATCAAAATTAACTATTACAAAACTACTCAATTTATTCCTATCGGCTCGAACTGTACCAATTTTTGTTGCTACATATTTATCAATTCCTTTAATCAAGAACTATTCACATTTATCACTCCTTTCTTATTTTTTCACTTTGCTTATTATCCTTATTTCAATCAACCAATATAAAAAGTACAATTTGACAAATAAAGTTGATAAGCCGACATACCTAAGCGTTTTAAGCTTATTTTATTGTTTTGGAATATTGTTCTTAATAAATAATTCAATTATCAGCCTTTTATTTTTATCGATATCTTTCACCCTCTTTCCCTTTCAAGTAAAAAAAGGAATGGGTGCTATTAAACTAGATAAATACAATAGATTATTTAATACCGTCTGGGTTGAATTAACATTTTTCATTCTTGCTATTTACTCTTTTATTATATTTATGGCACGATTCTTCGAATTTCCATTTGTCCAGAATAATTTGTCTGATGAACTTTTGAACAAAATTGAAAATGAATATGCCATAATTTTTGTATCTTTGTTGACAAGTATTTTATTCATGCGCATATTATTTTTGGTTATTTTTCAATCAACAAGATTCATCATCAAAATGACTATTAATAATAATGTGGTTAATGGATTGGCTCCTACAGAAAAGTTAATCCGAAATATAAAATTAATGATCTTTATTGTTTTTACTTTTGTAAGTCCTCACATCGCTTTCGGTTCCTTATATAATTTCTTTTCTTTAGCATATAACCTTGGAGAAATTGGTATCTTAGATCAAATTTACTTTAGTTTTGGTTTACAGTACGCCATTCCCATGAATGAGAAATTCTACCCTACTGCTAAATTGTTAAATGCACTAAATTCTTTAGGAGTTGGAAGGATGCTTCAGTATCTTCACTTTTTTTCAACTAAAACTATAGAACTTACTGTGTTTGCCGCAATCGGAAATATATTTTTTGATATATTAAGAAATGAAAGGGCTTAATGATGTTATTTAAGATGCTTGCCGAACACTCATATAGATTAGCGTACGTTTAGGGGATAGACCGCCCCTAAGCCTACTTTCTAGTTGCCAAACTGGCAATCTAGGTCAACAATTTATTATCCTTAAGTGGAAAAAAGGACATGTAATGTAAAAAGTAATTAATATTCACCTCATTTTTTCATTTACTTTTTCTTACACTAACAACCATTCAACCTTACTCTCCCAAGGGATTTAACCAAAGTGGACATCATCTCTTATAATATAAATAGGAAATATGTCGAGTTTAATTATTCATTAGTTTATTCAATCGCTTTTACTGTTAAGTAAAACGGGGCTTAGGAAATGTCGGTAGACTTTTCGTGTCTCATCTATATAAGTGCCTGGCTACTTAGATAACTTCAATGGATCGAGTATGTATTTTGTATCTTTTATTGAGTAATGTCTTTACCCTACTGTCAGAAAGAACTCTGTTTAGTTTAGTAATACTGAGTTGCTTAGATATGTCAGATTTCTTATATGTACCTCTATCTTGAACCAATATGTAGTCTAGAAACTTATCAACTTGATCAGGCTTCTTATTCTCCGATTTCTTACGTTCCCTTTCCTGCTCCAATGCTTTAACAAAATCCAATTCAATTTCTTTGCGATTGTTGGAGTTTTTCATTTGAGATAAGACTGAATTCGTAATATTCTCATCAGCATTTACAATAAAGAATTTCCCTTTAGGAATCGCTACCCTTTGTATCCTTTTCAAACTCTGATACATTTCTGCAGCTATGTAGCCTTCTTGGATACTTTTAAAATAGAAATTTTTGAACCTTCCTTTATAAATTTGAGTCGATTTATTGCCAATCTGCTCATCAGAGTAATGAAGATAATGTACTAAGTATTGTTCTAAAGGGATGTTCGGAGTCGAAACCAACCACACTTGAGTGAAATCTGATGCCCAGTTCTTTCCGATTAGATTTCCGTACCAACTAATTGCGTATGGCTGATTATCGTAATCTGGATCATTATCCTTATCTTCTTTATCCACCCATATCTCATTTTTATCTACTTTCAATCCAAGTAGTTCTTCCCTAATTCGTTTTGACGAATCTTTATTGCCAACAATCAGTACTTTGTCTGATAGCTCTTTATTAGCTGCAATCTTGGAAGCAATTTCTTTGAAGTAATACTGGTCATGAGCTTCTATATTTGATTTGGATGAATTAAAGTTAATGATATTGAACTCAGACTCACCATGTTCTACAATTCTCG
The DNA here is from genome assembly GCF_011398925.1 of Bacillus sp. KH172YL63. Taxonomy (NCBI): domain Bacteria; kingdom Bacillati; phylum Bacillota; class Bacilli; order Caryophanales; family Bacillaceae; genus Bacillus; species Bacillus sp. KH172YL63. Next base: position 1,704,340 of record NZ_AP022842.1, on the reverse strand, counting down.
TCTGGTTAATGAGATTAAACTTTTCAGGGTTGCTCAGATACACCCCATCTATTCCACCAGAAGCATCAAGTATCAGGTTATTTTCTAGACCCCAATGCTTGTGTAGAGGATTATATGTTGAGATATTCCCACCGTTGTAGATACTTTGATTGGTGTATAGTAGGTTAATATCCCTAAGAAAATCCTTGAGAAACCACCTTCTATTGTCAGTCCCTCTTATAGTGGAATTATTGAGCGCTAATTCCATTTCAGAATTATAGTTGCTAAGGATCTCTTTTTTCACCTTAAACTTCATGGACAATACTTTGTTCGTGTGCTTAAGAGTCTTTTGTAGTTCAATGAATTCATTCAGTGGTCTGCACACTTCAATCAGTATTTCCCTGAGACCATTGGGAAGAATTTCAAACATCTTGGAATATCGCTTGTCATTGTATGTATAAACAGGAAACATTACTTTCTCATCGATAATCAGCGTATCTCTACCTGCAGTAATAGCACGTCTGAATTCTTCATTTTCACAGAGCGATATATACCTTTGATGAGATATAAATATGATTTTTTGATGCTTTAAATCATCAAGCTTATTCATCCACTCTCTCCAATTCTCATGTGTGATTGCTAATGAATTAGGATTGAATTCATGCTTTGTAAATTTTGCACTCTTAATGGACTCTTCATTGAATCTTTTTACAATAAGATATTTCGCTTCTATGATATTGTCCCATTCTTCATAATCATTGTTTATGTATTTAAGTAGCCTATCAACTGTGTAAGACTTACCAAGACCAGCTTCAAAATTGAAAACGTTAAAATGATCTTCTCCGGTTTTGTACTCAGTGATTGCCTTAACTAAGTAATTCATTTTGTTTATGTATGTGTCACCGTACACTTCTGAATAGTTATCATTGTATTGTAATTGAATAGACAAATTGGATTATCCCTCCTTTGCCTAACTATTTTCTCTGAGGGTAAACTCATCAATAATCTTTTGAAGCCTCGGTGATCTAACAAAAATCGTGAATTTCTTATATGTAGTTGGTGATAAAGCTGTTGTGACTGACTTATATCCTCGTTTATTTATGTATGTGGCCAGTTCCTTGTCATAGCAGAAAAAATGCTTCATTCATTTGCTTCCTTCCCTTATTCATTTAAAACTTACGTATGTGGGATACTCGACTTCTAAGCCGAGCACCTGATAAATCCTATGTAATTTACTCATTGGGATTGATTTATTCCCATTCGAATTGAGCCATGAACTTAGGTTGGATTGTTGCATTCCTACTTCTTTGCTCAACCAAGTCTGTTTAATCCCCCTGTTAGTTAATATTTCTTTGATCTGTTTTCCACTTAACATTTGCAGTATCACGCACCTCCTTTCGCTAAACAGAAACGAGTATTTAATTCATCATGAACAACATCTAATAGTTCCAATAACCGATTCTTATCCTTAATGTTATCCGTGTCATATAACCATTCAAAGATCATTTGAGTCTTTTCTTTTAACTCTCCATCAGACAGTACTGATACCGATTCTGGAGTAATTACAATTTGTGTTGGTCGGTTATGTATGTTAGACTGACTTTGATAAGATTCAAGTCTTTCTCTAATTGCTGCAATACTCTCAACTAGTGAATCTGGAATATCTAGGTGATACGCTCCTCGTGGTGAAATATCCGCAATACTGAACTCTAAGTTGCTGATCAGTTTCTGATTTGATAAGTGATTTACCTCATTAATGATTGTCATATTATTTTCTCCTCCTGTTAAAATGAATTTTTTATATTGTTGAAATTACATTTAAAGACCCCAATTTAACCACCCCCTTTAATTTACTTACTAAAAATCGTTGACAACTTGTTGTTATGCCCGTATACTTGTAAATAAGTTTACAAGACATCTATATATCATAAGAGATTGAGAAGTATATAGATTTATATGTTAATGGATATGAAAAGCTTAGGCTGCTGAATACAGTTAGCCCATTTTGTATTTTCCACCTTTTTCAGCCTCACATATTATATAGTATTCAGTTATATAATTATTTCAATAGCAATTTAAATTTTATTTTTTAAATATACGGATATTTATCTCGAAGCCTTGGTTTGGTCGCCTGCTTCCAGATAAATATCCGTTTTTAATTAGTTTTTAAGATTTATTTCAGCCGAGTCCCAATTAATCCTCGTTTGGAAAATTGAAAACAAATACGGTTTACCTTCAAAGTCATAAAGAGTGATATATGCGTCGTTGAGGTTTACTTCATTCACTTGTATATTGAGCATATGGAGAGCTTCTTCTTCATCTTTAGCTTTAACATTTATGATGACAGCTTCTTGATAGTGGACAAAGTTATTTTCAATGTCAGTCGGATTGTTTTCCCAGTCAGCTATATTAATTCTTACAGCCCCTTGAGACTTAGTGCGGAGTAACTGATCACTTTCTCTATAAAACTCTAACTCTGCAACCTCTTGAATCGAAGCTGATACTGGCGATAAAGAATAAGCGAATGTCCCTAAAGCTTCAAAAGATAAATTCTCATTTACAACTGTCATCATAATAAATTTCCCCTTTTCCATTTCCAATTTTTTGGTTTCATTTAAACTTTTTGATTTTAGGTATAAGCAAGCACGCTAACACTGGAATCCAGTATTAACGGACTTGCCATTTAGTTATGTCTTGGTATAGGAAAGAAATTATGTATTCAATGGCTGACTACCCCCCGATTGGCGGTTCCTTTGGTGCATATTGAATTACTTTGTCATCAACCAGTTGAGTCTGTTCTGCAGAAGCAGAAACTGTTGTGAGTAAAACTGATAAAAATAAAGCTGCTAGTACTTTCTTAAACATATTAACACCTCCTTCCAATCATCCCCTTTCATTAGAGTAAAATTATATATTATCGTTAGTTGAATAGACCTGATACAATGTAGTCTTTTTCTCCTAACGCTAATAATCGAATTCGTGACAGGCTCGCCATGTGACGGTCACCTTTTTTAAGGTACAGATTCATAGAATTATAGTAATGAGCAATGCTCTCCTCTGCATTTGCTTCACCTTTAATAAATTCTCTAATTGGACAGATTGACTGTTCTTTATCATCAATGGAACAAAGGAGATTGTAACCAGTCCTATGCATCCCATTCTTAATCATCGAGTATGCTTCGAGTTCCTGATCAACGAAGTACTTCACTTGTTTTCGCCATAAAATTTGAGTAAATTGAACATTGTATTCAGCGATTTCTACCAAGTCTTTCCTTCCAATTGTCTTGTACAGTTTCTGTGCTTTCCTATAGTACTTAATTGATTTATCCAAGTCTTCAGATTGAAAGCTTGCTCCAATCCTGTTTAATGCAGTAGCACGATAAATGAGACCACTGGTTTTACTGTCTAATATACGCTTACAGTATGCTCTTGACTTCTTGGTATCGCCTTGTTTAAGCATAATGGAGTGCATTAGCTCATGATATCTGCTAAGGAAACTTTCCTTGATGTAGCCATCTTCGAGGGATTTAATATGATTCTTAAGCTGTCCTAATGAAACTGTTGCAAAACTAAATTCTCCTCTATTGTAAATGGAACACACTTCTAAGATGCGAAGTAAGATCTGATTCTCTTTTAGAGATGCTTTCTTGAAACGTACAATTTCATAAGTCTCAAGTGGTGACAACCTTTCTAATTGCATTTGTAGAGCAATTTCATAACACTCACCAGCATCCCTAACATCACCATTCCTGTCATGTTTAGCGTTGGATACTAAGGTATTTAGCTCTGGATCAAGCAGACGATTAATTGAGCAGTATTCCATGCTTTTACGAATGTTTTCATGGCGTGTAACTTTTAATACATAAGATTTCATGTACTCAATTTCTAGGGACGGATTGAGATATCTGACAATGGATGCTGCAAGAGATGGATCTATCTGTCTGCTCTCGTTTAGAAAACGAGTTACAGTAGTTGGAGAGGTATTGCAAGCTGCTGCAACTGAGATATTTGTCTCCCCGTTTTTCACCATCTCTTCTTTAAGCATGTTGAGAATTTTACTCATTGTTAGTTCCGTCCTTCCTAATTAATTGGTATTTCGCTTAATTATCCGCTCTGTTCGACTTCTTAGGTCATACTCATACAAAGAAAATTCACTGAGCCTTCAAGATCCTCTGGATGACTTGCAATTGAATTTAATACGGTACAGATAAGATCATGTAATCTGGCCGAGTGCATTTCCTTATCAGTTATTGTTCCAGAGTCGTTGATAACTGAGAATAGTTGATCAAGTTCTTGGACTGTTTGCTCAGTAATATGAGATAACTTGGTCATTCGGAATGCATCCTTTAGTTGAAATCCCCGGATTTGTTTAATCCTGTTGCTAATCCAAGGGCATAAGATCCAAGAATTGAAAAGCCGATTAATGCTACTGATAACATTTTGTCACCTCGTTTAACTTAACAAGTTTTACTTGTTAAGTTAAATATACTACCCTTGAAATCATAAGTCAACACATTCATAAAAAAGTTTTACTTAATAGGTTAAATAAATTATCATTGATTATGAGGGGAGTTGTTACTTCATGACAAAGGAAAAGGACACAAGGGTAACTCAATCATTAAAAGAGGCTGGTTTTGTTTCCCATCTGGAAAAGACAATTACATCACTTGGCATAACTAGAAATGCACTTGCAGTAGAATCCAAAATAAGACCAGTAACAATAAATTCGCTGTATAGTGCCGAAGCCAAGCAACTAAGTGCTCATACTTTGAGTGAAATCCTAAAAGCACTGGATAGGATTGCATTATCAAAAGGAATTGAAAAGAAACATAAGATTAGAGATATATTTGAATATGGAGAAGAATAATAAAAAAAGCAGAGATATATTGATATCTCTGCTTTTTTTATTATTGATGCCTACTTTAAATGATCTTCTAGTTGTTCCACCCTTCCCACTCTGCCAAAACTTTATCTTTTACTATTTCCGGTAATTCATCAAAGCTTATTTCTTTTCCATTGTCAACATCATTGGCCGTAGTAACGTCCATTGCAAACATAATGTCATCTTCAGAGGCTGCAAATTCCCAAACTTCACCATTGTCGACTTTGAATGTGATGGTATACCTATCTTCATCATCCGGGTTATCGTATACTCCTAAAAGCTTTATTTCACTTGCTTTTTGCACATCGACCTGCCTCTCTTCTTCTCCTTCGTCATTGTATGATTTTAACTCTTTTTGAAATCTGTCAAACTCTTCTCTAGTTTTGAAAGAATTAAAGTCAAATTTTTCTCCTTTGATTACAAATCTTTCAAAATACTCACTGTATTTTTTGTTTTTCATCAGTTCAACTCCTTTTTATTACACAGTTCACTTATTCAAATACTCTAAAATGATCCAATAACATCTTTCTTTTATCATTCCTTAGACCACCACCATAAATCCTCTGGAATTTTTCTTGCCAAGAACCATCATCGTTTGAAGTTTCTTCGATATTAAAACCAATCAAACTATTAAGTTTTTCTCGTTCAACATTAACGTTATAATTCTCTCCTTCAAAATCCAAAGTGACTGAAACTGTATTTACAAAAGGAAATTGTCTCAAGATCCTTGCTGTTTCCTCAATTAGTATTTTTTCAATTTTAGCTCCACTTTTAAAGTAGTCAGCATAAACATGTTCAGAGTGTGGTGAATTCTCATTTTCTCTTTTGTAATCCTCGTATGATTCATAGTAATTAATGAACACAATTCTTTGTGCGTCATTGTAGATTGCGTTTTTAATAAAGCTTGAACTGGTTAGCACAGATAAGAAATTCTCTAAGTTTTCTTTATAGCTCATAACTTCAACTCCCTGTAAAATGATTTAAACTACTATACATAAATTTTACCATATTATACATACTCTTACTTATTAATAATCTTATAACCAATATTCATCCCACAGTTGTCTAATGTGAGCAGTCTTCATCCTACGCTTGCAGATTCCATGAAAATAGCCTCTAGGATTCGATATAGGCTTAGATTTGATTTTGGCTATCAACACCTTCAGGCATTCCAAACTAAGAGATTTCGCTGTGTTTTCGCATATAGAATTGATTCTGGAGTGTACGATTGAGATTTTCTTGAGCTCCCTGATAGTTTTGGAATCATGAAAGAAAATTGAAGCATATTTTTCGAATTGATCAACGTATTCGATACGTATATCTTTAATCTTTTGTGTTAAAGATGGGGTTGTCTTTTTGGTAGGACAATTTTCCGCTGTATTCTTTTGCTCTTGTTGGACATCTTCTTCAATTGGTAGGATCTGAATTACATTAGATGACTGTCTCATATCACTTTTACGCTTCGTCTCAAGCTGTTTAATGATACCTAAGTCTTCAAGTACCCTACAGGCTCTTTGTACTGTTTTACGGCTTATATCCAATGATTTAGCGATATTATTCTTAGTACGGAATGAAACACCTAAATAAACACAGGAGTATCTGTGAAGTTGATCCAGAACTAGTACAGCACTCTTAGTTAATTTTGTTTGGAATTGCTCTTTATAATAACGAACTGTCTTATTCAAATCTTCTATGCAATCAAATGTGGTTAGATTACTATAGCTTTCTTCGCCAGCTATTATTGTGATAGCTTTTTTGGACATAGATATACCCTCCTACGATATTCCGCAAGAGGGTTTTGGGCATACTCAAATAAACCAACCACCTTTTATTGATTTTTCAAGGTGATTAGCGTACAATATAAGTACAAATTGACGTCCTCTTACGGACAACGGGATGAATCAGCTGCAACTGGTTCATCCTTTTTTATTTGGTTTTATTTATTTCATTTAAGATGAGCATTGAAAGATCGATATGTGAATCGTCAGGTATTCCAAGGACATTCTTATCAAAATGTATAATTTGTTCACAAAGCTCTTTAACACGCTCTAATACCTCTTTGTCACTCTTCATGGTGTAATGCCCTCCTAGATGTGCAGAATGGTCTGGTGGATTATCTGAGCTTTCCTTTTCTAATTCCTCCAGTATTCATTAATGGACTGCTTGAAATGGCTTTATTGGATAACTGCTCCTCACTGAGAGAAGCTAAATATATCTGGGTAGTCTGGATCTCTGAATGCCCCAATAGTCTTGATAAACTATGCAAATCTAAATGCCCTTCAGACAAAGTGGTAACCGAATAATAATGACGTAGGTTATGAGGTTTAACTTTGTTTTTATCAATTCCAGCTCTCCTGCCAGCCTCTTTGACCAAATTATCTAAACCAATATGAGACAATCCCCTACCAACATAATTCAAAAAGTAAAAATCCTCCTCAATCAGCCGCTCTTTAAAATATTCTCTTTTTAATCTCTCGTATCGAATAAGGATCTTTTTTAGTGCAGGGCTGATATAAACAAAACGCTCCTTGTTTCCTTTACCATGAACCAAGATTGCTGTTTCTTTTACATCTTCATTTGTAATCCCTCTGACTTCCATTGCACGTAATCCACAATCAGCCATCATTGCAATAATCGCTTTATTCCTAGCCTCAAGGTAGCTCTTATAAGAGAAAGAATTGATCATGGCTTGAACCTCAATAGTAGTCAATCCTTCAAATACTCGTTTCGGTACTTTTGGTAGTTCTACTTTCTTGGCTATATTCTCTTGTAAGTACTCTTCCTTCTCACACCAAGAAAAGAAGGCTCTAACCATTTTAAAAAGCGATACTATACTTTGCGGCTTGAGTCCAGATTGATGTTTATACCTTACATAAGCTTTGAGATCATGTATTGTGACACTCTCCAGAGTTGATAAACCTCGTTTATTCTGCAAATACTCTTTCGCCTGATTTAATTCGAATCGCTTATTGATCATTGTTTTCTTAGTGAATCCTTTTGCCATGCAGTGGTATAAATATTCCTGTATCACATCATCAAGTAACAACAAAAAAGACCACTCCCCCTGCTTAATTTTTCTACAGGAAAAGTGGTCTTATTTTTGATAACGTGAAAGATAAACCAATTTGAATGAAATTTGCTAAGAAAGTTTAACCAAACAACATTTTTATGGCTTATCTTTTTAGTCAATCAATCATCAGAAGGTCAATGAACCTTGATGTAAAAGGCTTGTGCCCGCTCTTATTACTTCATGTTTTTATTCATTGCATTCATCATTTGATTGATTTTTTTCTGTGATGGCTTTTGACCCATCTGCATCATCATCATGCGAAGCATTTGCTCATTGATTGGTGGATTTTTCTTAAGATAGCTCATCATGTATTTACGAGCAATGAAAAATCCTAGTGCAACTCCAGCAAGTAATGCCAGAACTCCCACTAGAATAAGTAATCCAGTCGTTCCCATACTCTTACTTCCTCCTTCATGTTGTCCTTATAAAAGTGTACTAAACCCTGAAACATTATACAATATTTCTGTCATAATTTCATATTAATATATAAATTTTCTTTGTTTAATCGGTTTTAGCCAGCCATATCTTTCGTTTTGAACATCGACTGCCAATAGTTGTCCCATGTTCCTGCGTAAGATTTCAAAAAAGGTATATTCTGCTTCATCATGCCCGGATGTTTTCAATGTCATCCACTTTTCATTCAGAATCAGGACGGCACTGGAGTCCATCCGTTCGATGGTGGCGACAGAATCGACCCACCTTGCACCTTCTGTTTTCATGAGTTCCTGCTTCAGTAATCGCTGTGTGGGGAGGTATGGAATTGGCTTTGTCAGGTAATCCACTTGTTTCGAGATGATTTCATGAAGCTCTCCTGTACTTGCTTCCCATTCAGAAAACAATTGATAGAACATTCTTTCCCGACCGTAATAGTGCTGGACAAACGTCTCTTCAACCCAATAGATTTGATAATTTCTCACCGTTTCTCCCTCCTGCCATTCTTTCATCTAGTATAAATCAACTAGAAGGGAGTCATTGTCATAAATTGTTAAAAATCTACACTAGTTTTGTCGAACGCCTTGACCATTCATTCACGGTGTGGTGCCGACATCCCACACAAGAAAGAGAGGTCAACTCCTTAAAGAGTGCAAGGAGCTGACCTCTCTTAGATATTCTACTACTGAAGTAATGCTTTGATGCGTGATGCTACATTCTCCGAAGTGAAGCCATACTCTTCCATGACTTTCTCTCCTGGGGCAGAAGCACCAAATCCATCGATTGCAAGGATGTCACCTTCGTCGCCTACATAACGATCCCAGCCAAGTGGAGAGCCCATCTCAATTGCAAGACGTTTTTTCACACTCTTAGGCAATACGGATTCTTTATATTCTTTAGATTGTTTCTCGAAGCGGTCCCAAGAAGGCATGCTGACAACAGATACACTGATGCCGTCTTTTTCAAGGACATTTTGAGCTTCTACTGCAAGGTGCACTTCAGATCCAGTGGCGATCAACAGAGCATCCGGCTGGTCTTTTCCAGATGCAGACACAACGTATGCACCTTTGCTTACACCATTATAAGCCTTATTCCCAGTACCTTTTAACGTTGGTAGGTCTTGACGGGACAGAACAAGCATCGTCGGCTGATCTTTGGATTCTAATGCCAGCTTCCATGCTGCAGCCACTTCATTTCCATCTCCAGGACGGATGACAGAAAGGTTTGGCATTGCACGAAGTGAAGCAAGTTGTTCTACAGGTTCATGCGTAGGGCCATCTTCTCCTACGGCGATGCTGTCGTGGGTGAATACGTATGTGACAGGAAGTCCCATTAGCGCTGCAAGGCGGATAGCAGGTCTCAGGTAGTCACTGAATACGAAGAATGTACCGCCGAATACTTGAAGGCCACCGTGAAGCGCCATACCATTCATAGCAGCTCCCATTCCGAATTCACGTACACCGAACCAAATATTGCGTCCTTCATACGATTCAGGTGTGAAATCTGCTTCATCATTGATCATCGTTTTGTTTGAACCCGCCAAGTCAGCTGATCCTCCGATGAATGATGGGAGATTTTTTGCGATTGCATTCAATACTTGTCCGGAAGAAGCTCTGCTTGCAAGTGCTTTTCCTTCTTCGTATACAGGGATATCTTTATCCCAGCCTTCAGCAAGCTCCCCTTTGATTGCCGCTTCTAATTGTGCAGCAAGTTCAGGGTGATCTTCTTTATATTTGATGAATTGGTTCGCCCACTCTTCTTCTTTTCGTGAACCATCCTGCTGGATTGTTTCTTCGAAGCGAGTGTACACTTCATCCGGTACGTGGAAGTCTTGATCGAACGTCCACTGATATGCGTCTTTGGTAAGCTTCATTTCGTCCTCACCAAGTGGAGCACCATGGACGGCAGATTTACCGGATTTATTCGGCGCACCATATCCAATAACTGTCTTCACTTCGATCATTGTCGGACGGGACGTATCCCCTTGTGCCTCTTCGATCGCTTTTGAAATTTCCTCTAAGTCATTTCCATCTTCTACGCGGATATATTGCCAACCATAAGATTCAAAACGTCCTTTGACACTTTCAGAGAACGACTTATCCAAATCCCCATCAAGAGAAATATCGTTGGAATCATACAGGACAACAAGACGACCTAATTTCAAGTGGGCAGCCAGAGAAGCAGCTTCAGAAGAAACTCCCTCCATTAAGTCCCCATCTCCACAAATGGAATATGTAAAGTGGTCGACCATATTGTACTGGTCTTTATTGTATGTAGTTGCCATATGTCTTTCAGCCATCGCCATACCTACAGCCATCGCGATACCCTGACCAAGTGGGCCAGTCGTAGCTTCTACTCCAGGAGTATGTTTGTATTCCGGATGTCCTGGCGTTTTACTGCCCCATTGACGGAATTGTTTTAAGTCCTCCATAGAAACGTCATAGCCGGATAAATGAAGAAGGCTGTATAAAAGCATGGAACCATGTCCAGCTGATAATACGAAGCGGTCACGGTTGAACCACTCAGGATTTTTCGGATTATGATTCATGAACTTTGTCCAAAGTGCATAAGCCATCGGAGCTGCGCCCATCGGCATGCCAGGGTGTCCTGAATTCGCCTTTTCAATGGCGTCGATAGATAATGTACGAATTGTATTGATTGCTAATTGATCTGTTTTATCAAACATTTGTCAGACATCCTTCCTTTTAATGTACCTTATTAATATTAATCTTCTTTGGCAGTTTATACAACTATCTTGAATGATAACATGAGTTTATCATCCTTGAAAACGAAAAACCCCTGTATTCCGGGTTATTTTTTGACTTCCGGGAAATAGTAATAACAAAAAAACTGCCTGATCAACTATGGATCAGACAGCTTGTTCCTTAATGCATTTTCTTTTTGGTTTGAATATCCTGAATTTTCTTAGGTGTCACTTCATTACCTTCGGGGTCGAAGATTCTTGTATTTTCAATCGTACCCTTCATGGATTGACGGAATGTTTCCAAGTATTCTTTTCTGAGCTTTGTCTGTTCTTTCGCTTCCTGTTCTGACAGACCTGTGCTCTTTGATTTTTTCGCGAGTTCGTTGATACGATTCATCTTTGATTTGGAAAGCATATATGAAAAACTCCTTTAATGCATAGTAAGCAATAGATTCGAATGTAATAGCTGAATGCAAATACTATCGTCATGTTACTAGATTAGGGAAGATAAAACAAGCATTACGCATTTTCGACAGATGCCATATACTCCTTAAAACGTCTATGTACCGTCGCTTTTGAGACATCATAACCAAAGCCTCTCAAGGTTGCTGCAATTTCGGCAAAGGTCAATTCATTCTTTCTCAGACGCACGATTTCTTCCACCGGCACTTCAATCCGCTCCCTGCCGTCCACATTGCCTTTGTTCTTTAGGTTTTTATGTGGCTGGAAACCGTTTTCGACAGCCCTTCGCATCCCACGTTTGATTTTCAAATTATGTAATTTCCGTTGATATTCTTCTACCATACTGACAATATTGATCACCATTGAATCAGATTCGGATAAATGCAGCTCTCCGCTGTGGGTTTGACTGATGATCTTGACCTCTTCCTTTAATAAGCAGTGGATGAGTGCGATCTTTGCATTTCCCCGGCCGATTCTCGTTTCATCCTGGATCAGGACAGCTCCGATGGATGGGTCCTTGATCAGGTCCAGAAGTTCCAATACACCTGGCCGATCCAGTTCAAATCCGCTTGCCTGGTCCTTGATGATGGCTTCCACTTCGTAAGTAAGCTCCCCGGCAAGCTTCACCAGCTCTTCTTCCTGTCGTTCCAAGGATGTTTCCTGTGTTTCTTTCTTTGTGCTGACTCTGCAGTATACGACTGCCTTCATTGATTATCCCTCTATTCTTCTATTCTTCATTCATAACGAGCTCATAACCGGAGTGGGTTGACAGGGTTGGGTTCTCGATCGGCAGGATCAGTGAATCCCCTGGCTTGATTGAAAATGTTGTGAGATTATTCTCTTCCCCCACCCACGCGATGAATTCTTCCATTGTCATAGAATATTCTTCATTATAGTGTTTGGCAATAGTCCAAAGGGTATCTCCGTCCTGTACGGTAATACTTTGATACGACGGCTCGCTTGCCATTGTGATTAAAAGGTATGCTGCAGATAAAAGGGCGAAAACAAATAATATAATAATATAAGAGAAACGGTTCCAAATATGTGTTAACATGATAAAACGCCTCCATACGAATGTTTGTTCTGTTTTGTTATATCCATTCTAATACGAACATCCGTTTGGTGTCAACAGTTATTCGAACTTATGTTTGTATCAATTGGAAAGACATGCTATAATGGGAACATAAGATCTATAATCGAGGTGCGTGCACATGACAAAACTATCGAAACGACAACAAGATATACTAGAATACATTAAAGACGCAGTAAGGGTAAAAGGTTATCCGCCTTCCGTCCGTGAAATAGGGGAAGCAGTCGGTCTTGCCTCCAGTTCTACCGTCCACGGACATTTGGCAAGATTGGAAAGCAAAGGACTCATCCGCCGGGACCCGACAAAGCCAAGAGCGATTGAAATACTGAATCTTGAAGAGGACACGATCCCCCGTCAGAGGGTCGTAAATGTACCATTGATTGGTAAAGTCACTGCCGGTCAGCCGATCACGGCAGTGGAGAATGTCGAAGAGTTCTTCCCTCTTCCAGAGAGGATGGCACCTTCTGATGAACAGGTCTTCATGCTTGAGATCATGGGTGATAGTATGATCGAGGCAGGGATACTCGATGGAGATTTCGTCATTGTCCGCCAGCAGCAAACGGCGAACAACGGAGATATCGTCGTAGCGATGACCGAGGAAGATGAAGCGACGGTCAAACGTTTCTTCAAAGAAAAGGATTATGTCCGCCTTCAACCGGAAAACTCAACCATGGCCCCGATCATCTTAAGAAATGTTTCAATACTTGGTAAAGTAGTCGGAGTATATAGACAAGTGCATTAATGAAAAACGGCTCGCAATGATGCGCAGCCGTTTTTTTGTTTTGAAACGAAGAAAAAGCCGTACTGCAGACAATTCACCTGCAGTACGGCTTTGTTTATAGTGGCGAATTAGTACATTTGAATGTACTGTTCACGCTCCCATGGGTGTACTTGCGTACGGAACATATCCCATTCGATTTCTTTCGCTTCCACGAAATGTTCGAAGATGTGCTCTCCAAGGGATTTAACGATGACGTCATTTGTTTTCAATGTTTCAAGTGCTGCGTGTAATGTAGCCGGAAGATCTACGATTCCTGCTTCTTCACGCTCCTTCTTATCCATCACGTAAATGTTTCTGTCGATTGGTTTAGGTGCAGGAAGGTTGTTCTTGATACCATCAAGACCTGCTGCAAGTAATACAGCCATTGCAAGGTATGGGTTCGCTGCCGGATCGACACTGCGCACCTCAACACGTGTACTCAGTCCGCGGGAAGCAGGGATACGGATTAATGGGCTGCGGTTGCGTGCAGACCATGCAACGTAACATGGCGCTTCATAACCCGGAACAAGGCGCTTGTAAGAGTTTACTGTCGGGTTTGTAATCGCTGTGAATGCAGTCGCATGCTTGATGATGCCAGCAAGGAATTGACGCGCAGTATCACTCAGCTGAAGATCTCCTTTTTCATCAAAGAAAGAGTTCACTCCGTCCTTGAAAAGGGACATGTTACAGTGCATACCTGATCCGTTTACACCGAACAATGGTTTAGGCATGAATGTCGCATGCAGACCATGTTTACGGGCAATCGTTTTAACAACCAGCTTGAATGTTTGAATATCATCACATGCTTTTAATGCATTTGCATATTTAAAATCGATTTCATGCTGACCAGGAGCCACTTCGTGGTGAGATGCTTCGATTTCAAAGCCCATCTCCTCAAGTTCCAGCGCGATATCGCGACGGCAGTTCTCTCCTAAGTCTGTTGGCGCAAGGTCGAAATAACCACCGTTATCATTCAACTCAAGCGTAGGTTCGCCGTTTACATCTAATTTAAAGAGGAAGAATTCCGGTTCAGGCCCAAGATTGAAGTCAGTGAATCCAAGCTCTTCCATCTCACCCAGGATGCGTTTTAGGTTGTTGCGGGGATCTCCTTCGAATGGCGTGCCGTCTGGATTATAGATATCACAGATCAGGCGGGCAACCTTCCCTTTTTCAGCTGTCCAAGGGAATACAAGCCATGTATCAAGATCCGGGAATAAATACATATCAGATTCTTCGATGCGCACGAATCCTTCAATTGAAGACCCGTCAAACATCATCTTGTTATCCAGTGCTTTTTCAAGCTGACTCAAAGGGATTTCCACGTTCTTGATTGTACCTAAAATATCAGTGAATTGTAATCGAATGAATTTAACACCCTCTTCATTCGCTAATCTTAAAACATCTTCACGCGTATACTTTGCCATTTACGTAATTCCTCCTCAAGTTTATTAAAGGTTTATATTTAATGAAAAAAGCGAGACATATCGCCTTGACGCAGAGTAGATCGATTAAATCGACCGGAATGAATCAATTCATTTCGGAGCAATTTACGAAGTTCCTCGTCAGATAGATCTTGTCGTGCCTTTTCTTCCTTTTCACTTACGTCAGATACTACTTTGCTTTCATCCGGCCCTTTCACAGAAAAAATCTTCTTGATTCCGGCCATGTTGATACCTTGATCTAACAGATCCTTCACTTCAAGTAACTTATCAATGTCATTCAAGGAAAAGAGGCGGCGATTCCCTTCGGTTCGTGCCGGGGTGATCAGTCCATGCTCTTCATAGTATCGAATCTGACGAGCCGTTAAGTCCGTGAGCTGCATGACAATACCGATAGGAAATAATGCCATCGTTCGACGAATTTCACTTCCGCTCATCTTGATTCCTCCTTTATATTTCCTTCTTGAATTCATTATATGTAATGTCAGGAGTTCTGTCAATCTTATGTTAGCTTTTCTTACATTAAATTTCAAAAGAAAAGGATAGTCAGCTTTAGACTATCCAATTACTCCTTTATTATCCTTTTTATAAGGTCAGTAAACCTTTTTTTATTAATTGATCCACGGCAGATGCGACAGCGATTTTCACATGGGAATAGGTCAACCCGCCTTGTACATATGCAACATATGGAGGTCTTAACGGACCGTCGGCTGACAATTCGATGCTTGAACCTTGAATGAAAGTCCCCGCCGCCATGATGACATCGTCTTCGTACCCTGGCATATAGTCAGGTTGTGGCGTAAAGTGGGAATTGATTGGTGACGCAAACTGAATGGCCTGACAAAATGCAATCATCTTCTCTCTGTCATCAAATTGAACAGATTGAATCAAATCGGTCCGTTCTGCACGAGGTGAAGGATTCGTATTCATCCCGAGCTCAGTCAGAAGTGCCGAAGTGAACACGGCCCCCTTTAACGATTGCGCCACCACATGGGGAGCAAGGAAAAACCCCTGATACATTTCCTGCAAGCTGTACAGGGACGCCCCTGCCTCGGCACCGATCCCCGGTGAGGTCATACGGTAGGAGCACGCTTCAACGAACTCCTTTTTCCCGACGATATATCCGCCCGTTTTGGCAAGACCGCCACCCGGGTTTTTTATCAGGGATCCGGCCATTAAATCGGCCCCGATATGACACGGCTCCATGTCCTCGACAAATTCACCGTAGCAGTTATCAACAAACACGACGATTTGTGGATTGATCTCTTTTACAAAATCAATCATTTCCTTTATCTCAGCTATCGTAAAGGACGGCCGGTTTGCATAGCCTTTAGAGCGCTGGATGCCCACCATTTTTGTATTGGATGTGATTGCCTTGGCAACACCATCGAAATCAACTTTTCCGGAAGGATCCAGATCAACCGTCTGATATCCGATATGAAAGTCTTTCAGCGAACCGGTGCCCTCTCCCCGGATCCCTACGATTTCTTCAAGGGTATCGTATGGTTTCCCGGTTATGTATACGAGTTCGTCGCCAGGACGAAGCACCCCGAATAAGGAAATGGAGATTGCGTGTGTACCAGAAATGATCTGTGGTCTCACAAGCCCCGACTCCCCGCCGAAAACGGATGCATAGATACTCTCTAACGTATCACGCCCTGCATCGTCATAACCATATCCTGTTGAAGGGATGAAGTGGGAATCACTTACCCGATGTTCCTGGTATGCCCTTAAAACCTTGAATTGATTGCTTTCTGCACGTTCGTCTATCTCTTTGTGTTTATCTTTTATGCCCTCTTCCACTTTGGTGATGATTGGCTTTAATAAATACCCATTTTCTAATTGTTCATACATGATGCGTTATTATTCCCTTCTATCTTTGAAATTTCTTGATGCTTCCCGCTACGGGATGATCCTCCAGGTGAAAGCCGGCAAGTTCATATGTTTCACGTTCTTCAATGAATTCCAATTTATTGAGGATCGTTTCACTCTTTAATTGGGAAAGAAGCTTCCCTTCCCCGGCCGGAATGAAGGCATGATAGGAAATCATCTGCTTTTTCACAAGTTTTTCAATTCTCACCAGCAAGTCTGACAGATCCCTTTCATCCAGTGCACTGATCAGGATATGATCAGAATCACTGCCCGGGACGAAATCGGCATCGATCTTATCCCGTTTATTGTAAACTGTCAACTGGGGCAGGCCTGCCATGTCGAGCTCTTTCAATAATTCCTGGACTGTTGTTTCATGCTGATTGTAATCCGGGTTGGAGCTGTCCACCACATGAAGGAGCAGATCTGCTTCCCTTACCTCTTCCAATGTAGAGCGAAAGGCAGCGATCAGCGTTGTCGGCAAGTCCTGGATAAATCCAACCGTATCAGTGATCAATGTTGAATATCCGCTTGGCAATGACAGTTTCCTCGTCATCGGGTCAAGGGTGGCAAACAATTGGTTTTCCTCATATGAATCGGCTGACGAGATCCGGTTGAATAACGTCGACTTACCGGCATTCGTATATCCGACGAGGGCAATTTGGAAGCTTTTATTCCGTTTACGCCGTTCCCGGTACCTTTCCCGGTGTCCTACAATGCTTTGCAGCTGTTTCTTAATATCATCGATCCGACGGTGAATATGGCGACGGTCACTCTCAAGTTTGGTCTCCCCGGGTCCCCTCGTCCCGATTCCTCCCCCTAATCTGGAAAGGGATGCTCCTTGACCGATAAGTCTTGGGAGCAGATATTGTAGCTGGGCAAGCTCCACCTGCAGCTTCCCTTCCCTTGACCTTGCACGCTGGGCGAAGATATCCAGGATCAATTGCGTCCGGTCGATCACCCTTGCCTGCAGTTCCTTCGATAGATTTCTTATCTGACTAGGTGATAATTCATCATTGAAGATGATGATATCCGGTTCCAGTTCTTCTTCCAGGAGGACAAGCTCCTCGACTTTTCCCTTCCCTATATATGTACCCGGATGGACGCTCTCCCTCTTCTGGGTAAGGATGGCGGACACTTGTCCCCTGGCCGTTTCTGTCAGTTCCCCGAGCTCCCCGAGACTATATTGAAATCGAAGGTCATCTTCATCTATTTGACAACCGACAAGTATGACTTTTTCAAGTGATTCATTCTTCAATGATTGTCCTCTTTTCTTTTCATTTCATTGTTACCTTCATCATATCAAAACAGGTCGGTAAACACTATGTAAAAAGCGGTGAAAAATGGTTGCATTTCGTGATAGACGTGTTAAAATCAGTATGTTTGATTATGATTCAGCACATATTTCAATGTTTACATAGAGACGTATTCAGGGTTGGGAGGTATGACGATGACATGGGAAGTCCTGAGCATCATCGGTACAATTGCATTTGCTATTTCAGGTGCCATCATTGCCATGGAAGAAGAGTATGATATTTTAGGCGTATATATTTTGGGGATTGTCACTGCATTCGGCGGAGGTGCCATTCGGAATTTATTGATCGGTGTTCCGGTGTCTGCCCTTTGGGAACAGGGCATGTTGTTTCAAATTGCTCTCCTTTCGATCACGGCCGTCTTCCTGTTCCCTCATAATTTGTTGAAGCACTGGAGAAGATGGGGGAATTTCTTCGATGCGATCGGTTTATCTGCTTTCGCAATCCAGGGGGCCTTATATGCATCTGAAATGAATCATCCGATCAGCGCGATCATCGTAGCCGCTGTCTTAACGGGAAGCGGCGGTGGAATCATCCGGGACCTTCTGGCCGGCCGGAAACCATTGGTGCTGAGATCGGAAATTTATGCAGTATGGGCTGTCCTTTGCGGTGCTGCCATCGGACTTGGTTTTGTACACTCGGCATTTGAACTATATTCATTATTCATCATCACCACTGCATTGCGTGTACTGTCTTATCTATATAAGTGGAGATTACCGAACAGGAGCTTGCGGGCTCAAATGTAACATAAAAAAATGCATTCAACTTGAATGCATTTTTTCTATATTCCCAGGGATCAATCAGATGTTTCCCTTGTAAAAATGAGATCGTTACTGCGGATCGTGAGTAAATCGTGGCGATCATAACAGTTTTCCATCAACAGTCTCATCGCCTGTGCACGGATTGATTTTTCCAAAACATTCCGGACATACCGTCCATTTGAAAACGCCATCGGTGAGAGGGTGTTCTTGGCAGAATGAAGATGGTCCCTGATCTTCCTTTCTGCATCATGACTCAAGATGTACTCTTTCTCTTCAAGCATCCTTCTGCCGATTTCCATCAGTTGATCAACAGAGTAGTCAGGAAAGTGGAACACTAACGGAAATCTTGATTGAAGGCCGGGATTCAATGTCAGAAAGTGCTCCATTTCCTTTGAATACCCGGCGAGGATGAGAATGAAGTCATGTTGTTTATCCTCCATATGTTTAACAAGGGTATCGATCGCCTCTTTTCCAAAGTCCTTCTCTCCTCCCCTCCCCAACGAATACGCCTCGTCGATGAACAGAATACCGCCGAGTGCCTTTTTCACAAGGTCCCTTGTTTTTTGGGCGGTGTGACCGATATATTCACCAACAAGATCCGCTCTCTCCGCTTCTATGAGATGCCCTTTTGACAGTACATTCATTTTCAAGAACAGCTTGCCGATGATTCTGGCAACCGTTGTTTTACCTGTGCCGGGGTTTCCCTTGAACATCATATGAAGAGCTTGCTTACCGGCTTTCAACCCCATTGCTTCACGTTTTTTATTCACATATATCCAGGCATAGATTTCTTTCACCATTTTTTTCATTTCTTCCATTCCGACAAGAGATCCTAATTCTTCTTCGATTTCTTTCAATGCGATATGCTCTTGAGGGAGGGATTGTGGTATCGGTTCTAACGTTTCCCGCACAGAACTGCGTTTATGGGAATTCAACACGATGCTTATTTGCCCATTATTTTTCATTCTCATTGGTTGATCCATAGGTTTCACCTCACCATTCTCAAGACAATTCTTGCCACAGGGGATTTAATAAGTGAGAATCCCATACACTCTCCTTCATTTCGACAAATAAGAAGAATCCTGTCTATTTCTGCGCTTTCCCGAGAAATAAACAGAATTACGCTGCCGGATTTCCGGGCCGTTTCTTTACATCTCCTGATCTTTAGACAGGAGAACATTCATAAATCTTGATAAAAATGCCTCTCATATTATCCTATTCAACTACTATTCATTTCATTAATTAATCTTCTTCAGCAGGCAAATCAATGCTACTAAATGTCAAAATAAAAGGCTGTTTTCGTAAACATTGTGGCTTTGAGACAAGTTAGATGCGGTTGATTTCCGCTCCAGATGCTCGCTTTCCGCGGGGATGGCGGTGAGCCTCCTCGGACTTCGTCCTGCGGCGTCTCACCTGTCCATCAGTTCCCGCAGGAGTCGAGCATCTTCCGCTCCAATCAACCATCGAAGATAAAAATCAAAAATTCACTGAATTAACTGCTTATTCTTCCTCTAATAGTAGTGATCAACGTAATTGAGGTACCATGCACTTGATTCATTGCTATGGTATTTTTTAATCCACAGTCTCAAATTACCGAAGATGCTCACATTATCGTCTAATAATAGCCACACTCTATGCGAAAACAGCCAAATAAAAAAAGCTGCCATTACGGCAGCTTTCCCTCATGAATCAACTGTTTTGTTCTTCGAAATTTATTTGAACATTTCGCTGGGGAGCGAATGTCGAGATGGCATGTTTATAGACGAGCTGCTGTTTCCCTTCCGTTTCAAACAATACTGTGAAGTTATCAAACCCCTTCACCTGACCACGGATTTGGAAACCGTTTAAAAGGAATACCGTTACGAGTGAACCGTCTTTTCGCAATTGATTAAGGAATTGATCTTGGATATTAATGGATTGTTTCATGGTTAGTCCTCCTCTTCTATCTCTACTTACTTATTCGACTTCAACTGAAGCTTTCCTGCAATAAATTCTGAAATATCCTCAATAATTTTTGTATGTGAGTCCTTTATGGTTACATCGAACCAGGATACATCCATTTTATTTCTGAACCATGTAAGCTGACGTTTTGCATATCGCCTGGAGTTCTGTTTGAGATTTTCAACCGCTTTATCAAGACTGACCGTCCCGTCAAAATAATCATACAGTTCCTTGTAGCCAATGGCCTGAACCGACTGAACGTTTCTTAATCCGCTTTCGTATAAGCCCTTCACCTCTTGGATCAGACCTTGATCCATCATGAGGTCAACGCGGAGGTCAATTCGTTCATATAGTCTTTCCCTGTCCATCGTCAGCCCAACGAGGGCAACATCATACAGCAGCTCTTGCGATTGTGCTTCCTGATATTCCGTCATGGTCTTTCCGGTACAGTGGTGAATTTCCAATGCACGGATCACACGTCGGGTGTTGTTCCGGTGGATATTCTGTGCGGCAGCCGGATCTATTTTCTCGAGTTTCTCATGCAGCCATTGAGACCCTTTGCTCGCAAGGTCTCTTTCCAATGCCACCCTGTATCCCTCATCACCCGGGGTCTCTGTGAATTGGTAATCGTATAATACTGCCTGAATATAAAGGCCAGTTCCCCCGACAATGAACGGGAGCTTGCCTCGTGAATGGATGTCTGTGATCTTCTTTCTCACTAGTTGTTGGAATTCTGCCACGGAGAACGATTCATCGGGCTCTTTAATATCGATCAGATGATGGGGTACACCGTCCATTTCCTCAACTGTGATTTTGGCTGTCCCGATATCCATCTTTTTATAAATCTGCATGGAATCACCACTGATGATTTCACCGTTGAATCTCTTAGCAAGCTCTATGCTTGTATTGGTCTTACCGACAGCGGTCGGTCCAATCAGGACGATCACTTTCTCTTTATTTATCATACGTTCACTGCTTTCTATGTAAAGAATTCTTTTACATATTATCGTACCATAATAATAGATCTGTTTAAATCACATCTTGTCAGTATGCCCGTTTTCTGAGAGCATATACGCTTTCTTTCAGGAAAAAGTACCCCTTTTGAAGGTGGTTAAAACCTATTATCAATATGCAAAAAAAGACCCGAACACATTCCAAGTTAAAAAATGTGTTCGGATTTATATCTTCAATATCATTTATCATTCAGATGTCAGAATTAAACGTTCGCCACTTGGATTTCCTGTGGAAGTGACATGGTAGGTTCCGTTGACCCAGTCATCAATCTGGTTTTGATACCATTTGCTTTTGTAATGGCCTGCCTGTCCCGGCCCAACGATATGATAGCCTTTCTCCATATCCTCTGTATCGATTGCGAACCTCCAGGAAGCGCCGTGATTGACGATGCCCTCATCATTGTAGCTCGCTGCTTCCACCGTCACCCTGCTCCCGCCTACCGGGAGAGGGTCCCTGTCGTTCAGAAATCTCTGCAGGAACGATGAACTAGCCGACAAGGGATGTTCAAAGTATACTTTATGATACATCCCCCACTCCCAATCTTTCATGGAAGCACCATATGACTGTTTCAATGAAGAGAGCGTGTCGTTCAAAGAATCCGACATGAACGCACTGTATCCTCCCCTGTCTTGGAACCAGTCGGACTCATCTCCGCCGTCTGCTTTTCGGATCAGTTCGTCTACTACATTCTGTTTCCCTTCGAACATTTTCATCATATTCTTCGGAATTTCCTTTTTAAAAAGCCCCGACGATATTTCGCCCATCCACTGATGGAAGATCAGGGGAGCCGCTTCCTCTTTATCATCCCGGAAGTCCCACGCGCTTAAGATGTTCAGCGCCTCTTGCTGTTCCCCGGTGAGTGGTTGTTCAGACAGTGCCTCCAGGAGCATCGATACGAATTCACGGGCATGTAGGTTCAATTGATCCATCTGCAACTCCTTCATATCATTGATTGTCAGTTCATCCTTGCTTTCCAAGTATTCTGAGATTCTCATATAACGATAGGGCTGAGCCCAGTGATGGCTGATATGGTAGGGATATTCATCTGACACCACTTTATTATTTGCAGTTGCCACGTATCCTTCTGCTGGATTGACCACTTTCGGAAGTTCTTCAAAGGGGATGAATCCCTGCCAGTCATAATCAGGGTCCCATCCAGGTACCGGGAGAAGTCCGTCCCCTTTCTTCCTGATTGGAATCTTCCCATTTGCTTTATAAGCGATTGTTCCGTCCTTTGAGGCGAATACAAAATTCTGGGTAGGAACATGAAAATCGTATAAAGCTTTCTCGAATTGTTCCCAGTTTTCAGCTTTATTCATGTTTATGACTGCCATTAGCTCCAGGCTCGGATCAAGAGCGGTCCATCTCATAGACAGGACATTTTCATCATCATTCCGATGGGCAAATTCTGAAATCACCGGTCCATGCCTGGTGATCGTCACTTCATAAGGGATGGTCTCCCCATCTTTCACAGAAATCGGCTCGTCTATTATGGTCGCTTTTTCCCATTTGTTATCATAAAGAAACAGGGAAGGATCTTCTTTGCTGCGCTTTTCGATGTATAAATCCTGTACATCGGGCCCGGTGTTCGTCACGCCCCAGGCGATTTGATCGTTATGTCCAAGGATGATCCCCGGTATTCCGGCAAAAATCACCCCACTTACATTCATCTCAGGGGATTGAAGATGCATTTGATACCAGATTGAAGGAGTTCCGAGCGACAGATGGGGATCATCTGCGAGCAAAGGCATACCGCTGGCTGTCTTATCACCGCTTACAACCCAGTTGTTGCTGCCGTTGAATGCTGGCGGAATGACTGCATCTTCAAAGGATTTGCTTACCTCAACCCCCGATTCACCAATATCATTAAGTATTGTCGGTGCGCCTTCCGGGTAGGAGGGAAAGAGATCATATGCCTTGTTCTCAGGAAGGGTTTCAAGAGCCCAGTACCTGAACGCCTGCCCCTGCCAATGTCCGCCCAGATCAAATGCCATATATTTTCCGATGGTCAATGAATCGATGGGTGTCCATGTTTCCGGAACATAACCAAGGAGCTTGAACTCAAAAGGGAGCTTTCCTTTCTCCTTCGCTTCATCCATATAAGCATTCACCCCTGCTGCATACCACTCAAGCAATTCTTTTGCTTCGTCAGGATAAGCGGTATAAGAAACTTCGGCCGCCCTCCGCAAACCGAATGTGCGGAAGAATTTATCACGATCCACCGCTTGCTCACCGACCACTTCACTTAACCGACCTGATGCCTGCCTCCTGCTCAGATCCATTTGGAAAAGCCGGTCCTGCGCCTGCACATAGCCCTGTGCCATGTATAGATCTTTTTCACTTTGAGCAAGGATATGAGGAACACCGTCTTTATCCCGGATCACCTCAACGTCCTCCGACAGTCCAGTCATGGAAACTGTCCCGGAGGTAACGGGAAGGGACCGGTCGATATAATAATTCACAAAGATCAGGATACCAAGAAGAATGAACAATACCGCTCCTGCCCCCCATAATGTGAACTTGAGGAGCTTATTGCTTTTCTTTTTTTGAAACTCAATGCCTCCATTCATTCCTTTTCCCCCTAAACACTATATAGAATTTTCAGAAAATATACATATGTTTACTATTAGCTCTTTGCTTGGCGAATTCCTTCATCTATATAAAAGAATGCGCTGAAAAAGAAAGAACGCCTCCTGAAAACAAAAAACGGGATCTACACAGCCCCGTTTTTACTATTTTTTATCGGTTGGAGTTTTAGCTTTGTCAAAATGAGGATCCCGCTTATAAAAAAGAATAGGGAACAAGCATAAAAAATAAAGTATATGGTGAAGTAATCCAACAGGAAGCCTGTTCCCATCACGGCCAAACTTGAAAATATCGATGTCCAAAAATGGTAAGACCCGATACTTCTGCCCCTGTAAAGCTGATCTGTCACATCACTCAATACAACCTTCTCTGACGTCTTCTGCACAGCTCCCAACAGACCCAACAGTAATTGAATCATATAGACCCCCTGCACGCTCGCGATGGAAGGAATGAAGAGGAACAGGATGCTCATGCCAATCGAATAGCCAAAAAGTAAAAGCTTCCCGCCGATCACGTCGGCAAGCCTTCCTACTAATCGATGACTCATGGCGGCACTTAGCATAAACAGCCCATACGCAAAACCAAAGCTTGCATAAGTGCTCCCGATATTTTGTATGAATAATAGATAGAATGGAAAAGACACACCTGCCGCCACGGAAACAAAACTTTGAGAAATGATGAACCACTTCATTGGCCGTACCTCTCATAAAAGAAATTCATGAACACTTCATCAGGGTCAAGCTCCTTCTTCCAATTGAAAAATTCATCACCATTCGGGTATGCTGCATGCATCTGGTCTACTGTCGGGTATTCATAATAAGGAAGATAGTAGCTCCCCCCATGATCAATGGTCAAATCGATCATTCCCCTGATTGTTTCACCTGTCCTTTCAATATCATCTTCACTTCTCCCTTGATTGATCAAAAGCACAAGGGCGAACATATCGTCTTTTGCATAAGACATGAGCGCTTCTTCATTACGGGGCACATAGCGCACCGTAATGTTCATCAAATTCAAGTCCTGGTGAGATAAGTACGCCCTTAATTCGTCGATGTATGCATCGTATTCTTCGACAGGAATGAAGTACTCCTGCAAAATATCAGTATCATTTTCCCCTTCATATTCCAGGAATGCAGATTCTGAACGCATCACATTATTCCGGGTCTCCAGCATACCTTCCCGCTTTTGAAAGAACTCTTTCTGCATGTTCCAAAATGCATTTTTCCCCCAATCAAAATCTCTGGAGACCCCGAGCAGGAACTTAGTCAAAAATGTGAGCCGATCTTCTTTCAATTGCGCGGAGGAAGCTAGTTCTTCCTGATTTTCATCTAATACATAATCGGTCACATACATGTCTTCGAGGAAAGAGTCCGGAGCGGTCGATAACCTGGCTAGATGCATTTTCACATCACCTTTCCCAAGCACATTCTTCAGAAAATAATCCTTATATTCATCGTATCGCATCTCTT
This sequence comes from Bacillus sp. KH172YL63, assembly GCF_011398925.1. Classification (NCBI taxonomy): domain Bacteria; kingdom Bacillati; phylum Bacillota; class Bacilli; order Caryophanales; family Bacillaceae; genus Bacillus; species Bacillus sp. KH172YL63. The sequence goes on along the minus strand of NZ_AP022842.1, from coordinate 1,678,569 downwards.
CTACGTTCATCATATATAATTCATCGCTGGTCAGTTGTAATTCCGCGTCTAGGATCACCCCAAACAGCCCGTAGCCCCCGATGACCAGCGGAAAATATTCTGCATTTCCCTCTCTTGATACTGTGATGATGTCTCCATCCGGCTTGAGCAGTCTGAACCAATTGACCGTTTCAATCAATGATCCGTTGCGGATATCCCTTCCGTGGACATTCACAGAAAGGGATCCCCCGATTGTAAAGATATTCTGGGACTGCATCACTTTCACGGAAAGACCATAAGGATTGATGGCTTTTTGGATATCATCCCACGTCGCCCCGCTTTGGACACGGACAGTCTTTCGAACAGGATCGACTTCCAGCACTTTATTATATCCGGTCATATCCAGTACAAGGCCATCCCGGTAATAGGTATGCCCCCCTTGACTATGTCTCTTTCCGGCTATCGACACCTTAAGATTTTCCTTTTTCGCTTCCAGGATTGTTTCTTTTATGCTTTCAGTCTCGTTTCCTTCAACCATTTTATGAATCTTTGTCGGCATCAACCTGGCTACGTCTGTCACCACATCATTCGCTGGACTGTCTTGTGTTTTCCAGATGAAAATCAGAGTGTAGCTCAAGACGAGTAAAATGATGAGCCACAATACGTTCCTTTTCTCTTTAAGCATGAAATATCTTCCTTTCGCTCTTTTGGTGTAATTTTACACCAAAAAGGAATTATTTCAATTGTTTTTTATGAAAAATTTCAAACAAGTTTACATAATATACTTATGGTTTATAAATCCTCAAAAAATAGACGAAGAACCTGGTTGGTCCTCCGTCTTTTAAAATTCACATGATTCTTTTGAACAATTTTTCCATTTCATACGTTGAATAATGAATGATGATCGGTCTTCCATGCGGGCAGGTGAAAGGGTCTCCGGCCAATCTCAATTCATCCAACAGTGACTGCATGTCTTCATTTCGCAAATGATGATTTGCTTTGATCGATCCTTTGCAGCTCATCATGATCGCGGCTTCTTCCCTGAGCTTCTTGATGTCGACTCTATTCATCTTTAAGATTTGCTCGATCATTTCCTCTATAGTCTCCTGCTCCTCCCCTTTAGGAAACCATTGGGGATGGGACCGGACAATAAAACTGTTATGTCCAAAGTCCTCCAGGAACACCCCGACTTCTTCAAGATGGCTTCTGTGTTCATTGATTTTGATATATTCGTCGGTTGAGAATTCCAATGTGATCGGTACAAGAAGCTCCTGCAGCTCTTTCTCTACCTTTCCGACTTTTTCCCTGAAATATTCGTATTTGATCCGCTCCTGTGCGGCATGTTGGTCGATGATATATAATCCCCGCTCATTTTGCGCGAAAATATACGTACCGTGCATTTGCCCTACAAGATAAAATGGCGGCAGCCGTGAATCATCTCTTTCTTCTTCAACGGTCTCCTCCTGAATATCTTCCACCGCTTCCGACTGAGCCCCGACAGGAACTTCCTCCGGTTCATCCTGCAGTTGGGGGACAGGCTCACTCGGGGGAAGAATCTCCTTTTCAAGCTGTGGCGGCGAGTAAAGCTTTTCCATTTCTTCTTTGGGCAGCAGCCGTTCACGTACTGCTCCTGCCTGCCTCGGCTTCTCCGGTTTAACTGAATGATCTAAATTCATGAATGTCTGCTCAGACTTCGGCTTTGCCGATTTAGGGATCACGGCCCCCGATGGAATCAGCTCTTGTCCTTTAAACACCCGCTTGATTCCTTCAGTGATCAGCTCATTCAGCTCATTCTCTTTAGAGATACGTACTTCCATCTTTGAAGGATGGACGTTCACATCAACAAGAATGGGGTCCATCTCAATGTCCAGAAGGACGATCGGGTGACGGCCAATCGGTAAAAGGGTATGATACCCTTCCCCGATTGCACGGGCAATGGCGTAATTTTTAATAAAGCGGCCATTGATCATCGTGGAGATATAGTTCCTTGATGCCCTTGTCACTTCAGGCAGGGAAATGTACCCGCTCACTTTAAAATCAAGGGAACCCACTTGAATGGGGACCATTTTCTTGGCGATCCCGACGCCGTATATGGCAGCCAGCACCTGACGGACATCTCCATTCCCATTTGTATGAAGAAGCGATTTGCCATTGTGCAGAAGCCTGATTGAAACTTCCGGATGTGACAGGGCGATGCGATTGACAACATCTGTGATATTCCCAAGTTCTGTGTGAATCGTCTTCATGTATTTCAAACGGGCCGGTGTATTAAAGAACAATTGTGAAACTGTGATATCCGTCCCTTTTCTTGAAGACGTATGTTCAAATGATTTGATTTCTCCGCCTTCCAGCTCGATTAAGGTTCCCGGTCCTTCCCCTGTGCTTGTTTTTAAAGCGAAATGAGAGACCGATGCAATACTCGGAAGGGCCTCTCCCCTAAATCCAAGGGTGCGTATCCTGAACAGGTCATTTTCATCTTTAATTTTGCTGGTGGCATGGCGCTTGAATGCTGTTTGCACATCTTCATGCTCGATGCCTTCTCCGTTATCGATGATCCGGATTGATTGTAATCCGGCTTCTTCGATGTGCACTTCGATGACGGTCCCGCGGGCATCAATGCTGTTTTCCAGCAGTTCCTTTACAACGGAAGCCGGACGCTCGACCACTTCGCCTGCAGCGATTTTATTCGATAATGAATCGTCTAGCTGAAAGATCTTTACCACAGTTTCACCTCCCTATTGCTTAAGCTTTTTTTGGATTCCGTATAAAGTATTCAGGGCATCCATCGGTGTCATTTCAAGGATGTCTAGTTTTTTAAGCTCGTCCAGACATTTCTTTTCTCTCCCGCTGAAAGTTTGTTTCTTTTCCTCAGCACCGAAGAAAGAAAGCTGAGCCAAGTCATCTTGTGGATTATCTTTTTCAACCGCTTCTTCACGGGCAGCTGCAATTTCACGGACTGGTGCAGTGTCATCTTTCCGTTCAAGTTCCAGTAAGATTTCATTCGCTCTCTGTATCAATGCTTCAGGGAGTTCGGCAAGTTCAGCGACATGGATTCCGTAACTTTTGTCAGCTGCCCCTTCCTTGATTTTATGAAGGAAGACAAGCTTCCCGTTTTGTTCCATCGCACTGACATGGACATTCTTTACCTTGTCCAGCTCTTCCTCCAGGACCGTCAGTTCGTGATAATGTGTGGAAAACAATGTTTTCGCACCGATGTGTTGATGAATATACTCAATGATTGCCTGTGCGAGGGCCATCCCATCATAAGTGGACGTCCCCCTCCCGATCTCATCAAAGAGAATCAAGCTTTCCTGCGTGGCATGGATGATGGCATTTTTAGCTTCGAGCATTTCAACCATGAAGGTACTCTGCCCGGAGATCAGGTCATCTGCCGCACCGATTCGTGTAAATACCTGGTCAAATATTGGAAGATCCGCTTCGCTTGCCGGTACATAGCAGCCAATTTGGGCAAGAATGCTCGTTAATGCGATTTGACGCATATAAGTGCTTTTACCTGACATATTCGGTCCTGTGATCAGGAAGATTTCCCGCTCTTCATTCATATAACAGTCATTCGGTACATATTCCTGCGCCCCCATCACTTTCTCCACGACAGGGTGACGTCCGTCCCGCAAATGAATCCTTCTTTCTTCATTGAATGAAGGTCTTGTATAATGACGGTTTTCACTAATGGTAGCAAAACATTGAAGAACGTCTAGCTCACTGACAAGTTTGGCAAGCTGCTGAAGACGGGGAATGAACGCCTTCACTTTCTCACGGATTTCAAGGAATAATTCATATTCAAGGTCCACGCTTTTCTCATCAGCCTGAAGAATAAGCGATTCTTTTTCTTTCAGTTCAGGCGTAATGAACCGTTCAGCATTCGTTAACGTCTGCTTTCTTTCATAGCGCCCGTCTTCAAGATGCTGAAGATTCGCACGGGTCACTTCGATATAGTAGCCGAATACACGGTTGAATCCGACTTTCAGAGAACGGATGCCCGTACGCTCACGCTCATCCCTTTCAAGCTGGGCGATCCATGATTTACCGTTTTTGCTTGCATCACGGTAGCGGTCAAGCTCTTCATGATACCCTTCCCTGATCAGACTTCCTTCTTTGATAGTAAGCGGAGGATTGTCCACAAGTGAATGTTCAAGAATCTCAGTCAGCTCTTCACAAGGGTCGAGCTTCTTAACAAGCTCATCAGTCGCATCATTCTCAAGTGACTCAACCAATTCTTTGAGCACAGGAACTTGTTGCAATGACTTCTTCAATTGAACGAGGTCTCTGGCATTCACATTTCCGAATGCCACCCGGCCGGCCAATCTTTCAAGATCATATACTTCCTTCAGATGTTCCCTTAGATCCTGCCTTTCAAAGAACCTTTCAAGTAAAACTTCGACGACGGTTTGCCGCTTCACAATCTCATTTTTTTGAATGAGCGGGCGGTCGATCCATTGTTTGAGTAACCTTGCCCCCATCGCGGTCATCGTTTCATCCAGCAGCCAAAGAAGCGATCCTTTCTTTCCTTTTGAACGGATTGTTTCCGTCAGTTCAAGATTTCGCTTCGAATAGTAATCCATTTTCATGAACTGATGGAGCTGATATGGTTCGACTACCTGTAAGTGATCCAGGCTTCTCTTCTGCGTCCTGAAAAGATAGTGAAGGAGCATGGAAGAGGATTCAACCAGTTTCCCCTGTTTCAAAGAAGCGACCAGGTGTGAGAAAGCCTCTCCTGTGCTGGTTGATCTTTCGTATGATAGCGTGACATCATTGCGTTCTTTCATCTTGGATTGAACTTCTTCATCAAGATCCGGGTGAACGACCACTTCTTTTGCGCCAATCGTTGACAATTCATTCAATAGTGACTGAATGCCTTCTGTCACAATGGTAGCCTTCGTCTCACCAGTGGATAAATCGCTGTATGCGAGGCCATATGTTTGATCCTGAAAATCGGTCACAGACGCTATATAGTTATTTTCTTTATCATTCAAGCCTTTTCCGTCCATGACGGTTCCAGGTGTGATCAGCTGAACGACCTCCCGTCGTACAACTCCTTTGGCTTGTTTTGGATCTTCGGTTTGTTCACAGATGGCAACCTTGAAACCTTTTTCTATCAGTTGCTCTATGTAATTGGGTGCTGAATGGTACGGTACCCCGCACATTGGGATCCGTTCCTTTCCTCCACCATCACGGCTCGTTAAAGTAATTTCAAGCTCCTGAGAGGCAGCGATTGCATCGTCAAAGAACATTTCATAAAAATCGCCAAGGCGAAAAAATAAAAAGGCATCCTGATATTCTGCCTTTACCTGTAAATATTGTTTGATCATCGGGGTATATTGTGTCATGGGTTTCATTCAAACCTTTCCATGTAAATCTGCTATTCTCGACTATTCATTATATCACAGTGACAGAGGCATAAGCATGTAGCAGTTTGAGGAAGAGAAACCACACGTTTCATATTAAAAAAAACGCTCCTTTTCAAGGAGCGAATCATTCTGTCTGTTTTGCAATATGCGAGTCAGCGTGGAGGCAGTCGGATTTGTTTTTTGATTTATTCCAGTATTTATACACTACAAATCCGATGATGAGGGCCACTCCCCCTGCCAAGAGATACGTCTGCATTTGACTCATGATGGATTGTACTGATTTCAAGTTTCCATTTTTGCCGACAATCAGCATCGTGAAGGTGATCGGGAATATGCCGGTAAAAGTCAGCATGCCGAATTTCAGTTTATTTACTTTGCTGATCCCCGCTACATATGAAATGTAGTTTCCTATACCTAAAGGCCTTGTTATCGCGATGCTCCACAAACCACATTTCCGGAACCATTTCTGTCCCTTTTCCATTTTTTTAGAACTTGTTTTGTCCTTGATTTTATCCTTTAATTTATATCCGATACCATAAGGGATATAACTGAACACGGTATATACCAGTGAACTGGCGATCGCCAACAGAAAAAGTTCCATCGGGGACGGATCCAGCACATAACCAAACGTCAGGGTTACAAGCGCACCGGGAAACGGCAGTGAGGATGCTTCAATCGCATTTCCCACAAAAAGCCCCCATATTCCCAAGTCCTTAATCATATCCATCACAAAATCAAGCATCTGATTCATTCCTCCACGATTCATTTATTACTCCTATTCCCTTTTTCACCACTAAGAAACTTAATAGGAAGAGAAGCTTTCATCCACTGGAGGGAAAAAATGTTACCTGTTAGCTCACTGAATCTCTAAACGAATCACCTTCGATTTTCCACCCGTCCCATGCAGGGTCTTTAACGAAGGTAAGCCGTATGCTTTTCGTTTCCTGGGTCTGATCATGGCGGATCCATTTTACTTTCACTTCCGTTTCCATTCCAACCATTACGGGAAGATCTTCGATGGGAAGGATCGACCTTTGAACGATTTGGATTCGATCGATTTCATTTAATATCCTCCTGAGGGTCCCTTCATCCCCTGTCATAACCTTGGCAAGGAGCTTCCCGTCATGCTGATTGATAGCAATTTCCAACACGTTGGTGATTTCATATGGATCTGATTTCTGTAAGAACCTGTCTAACTCCCCGCCTGCCTTTAAGATCATAATTTTATGAGCCGGGTCCGGGGTAGGCGTTTTGTGTGTCGTGCTGCCGGAGAAGTGGACACAGAAATGGCCAGGGAAATTGTTCTGAAGGGCTCCGGCACCATGTGGCATACCGTTCATCGAAGCAGGGATGAGGTGGTCATTGACCAAGACAAGAATGGCCCGGCGATCCCAGCTCCAATTGCCCCCGTAAATGGTTTTCATGACTTTTGTATCCTTCTCCGTGACCGGTTGGACATCTGCATGTTTACTGCCCGCTCTCCGCTGTACATTAAAAGACAGACCGGATTCCACATCAATGATCGTAAAATACGATCCCTTTGGAATGATTTCATTCACTTGGTCCCACGGAAGGATTTCAACACTAAAGCTGGGGATCGCACCTGCCGGCTTCAATGACATGAAAAAGCAAACTGAAACGACCAGTATCAATCTTATCAATAAGAGCATATCCAGAACCTCTTTTTGATATTAGTGTAGGTCAGCAGGACCAATACATGATAATCAATTTTTGGCAAAAGTCCGGCAACATAAAAAGGGAATCATGACTGATACTATTGATGGAAGGGAGGAATGTATATGAGATGGGTGCTGTGGAGTGCGATAGGTTTCCTGATGCTTCCGGTGGTCAATAACAATGCTGATACATTACATATCCAAACGGCTGAAGGACAGTCCTTTTCAATCGAACGCTCTTCTCTGGAGGTTCAATTAGTGGATGAACCCCTTTTAAATGAAAGTGCTTATCAACAAATACTTTCAAAGGTCCAAAAGTCTGTCTATTCTCCCCCTCAAAATGCTTTTATAGATGAAACAAACAACATTGTCCAGGAACATCCAGGGACGATGCTGAATGATGGGAAATTTCGAGCATCCGCAAATGAATTCCTGTTTTCAAAAGGCGACCTACATCTGGAAGCACCTCTCCTCATTCTGTACCCAAGGGTCGACAGTGAGACCCTTGCCCATATTCGCACTAAATTAATTGGCAGTTACATCACCTATTTCAACACCTTCAATAAAGAAAGGACAAAGAATATCACGCTTGCCACTGAAAAAATCAACAATGCTGTGGTGTTTCCCGGGGAAGTCTTTTCTTTTAATGAGGTAGTCGGAAAACGTACGAAAGAAAAGGGATACGAAAAGGCACCCGTAATTGTGAGAGGGGAACTGTCAGAGGATATTGGAGGCGGGATCTGTCAGGTATCCTCCACTTTATTTAATGCTGTGGACCGGGCGGGAGTTGCCATTTTGGAAAGGTATCATCATTCAAAAAGGGTTCCATATGTTCCTCTCGGAAGGGATGCTACCGTCAGCTGGTATGGCCCCGACTTTACATTCAGGAACGATTACAATCAGCCAGTGCTCATTTCTGCCCGTATTACCGGCGGCCAATTGATCGTGAAAGTCTATTCTTCGGATACTGTCAATGCAGAAATGAGACAGATTCCAGGTGCCTAGGGTAGCGTGCCCCTTGACTGACCCTCGGCTTCCTCTAAGGTCTATGTCGGCATCATAACCCTCTACCTTTCAAGTATTTATCCTTATCACTGGAGAGAGTCATAAAAGCACCTGCATTTGCAGGTGCTTTTATACCATCATTATGTTAATTGTCCAATTCCCGCGATGACCGTTGACAATAACAAATCAAGGTCGTCTTCTTCAATATTCAATGGCGGAGAGATGGTGAGCACATTGTTGAAGCCCGCCACGGTCGCCCCGTTCTTCCCGATGATGACACCATTTTGCTTGCAGTGGCCAATCACACGGTTCACCTTGTCTATTTCCAATGGTTCTTTCGTATCTTTATTGCATACCATTTCAATCCCGATCAATAGCCCTTTCCCTCTTACATCCCCGACGTATGGATGGTCCTGCAAAAGGTTTTTGAGGGTGTTCAGAGCCTTCTCCCCCAACTCCGCAGATCGTTCGAAGAGCTTTTCGTCTTCCATGATTTCAATATTCTTCAAAGCCAGCGCACAGGCTGCCGGATTCCCGCCAAACGTATTGATATGGCGGAAGTAATCATAATCTTCAGAGCCCTTAAAAGCTTCATATATTTCCCGCTTCACCGCGGTCGCAGAAAGTGGGAGGTAAGCACTCGTGATTCCCTTTGCCATCGTGATGATGTCCGGTTTCACTCCGTAATTCATAAAACCGAAAGCCTTACCGGTACGGCCGAATCCGCAAATGACTTCATCCACGATCATAAGTGCCCCGTGTTTCTCACATACTTCCTTCGCAGCCTTCATATAGTCTTCCTGTGGAATGAGTACGCCACCGCCTGTGATGATCGGCTCCATGATCAATGCAGCAACCGTCTCACTTAACTCCCACGTCATCGCCTGATCGATTGCCTTCACTCCGGGCAGCTCCCCTGGGCTTTTCCCCGACGCTTCATCCCGATAAGCATCCGGCGGGGCGACATGATAAAAACCAGGTGCCAAAGGTTCATACTTATATTTGCGCTGTGCCTGACCTGTCGCAGCCAGGGCACCCATCGAATTCCCATGATATCCCCTATACCTTGAAAAGATCTTAAAGCGGTTATGATCACCCTTTTGCTGATGATACTGCCTGGCAATTTTAAAGGCAGTTTCGTTCGCTTCCGATCCGCTGTTGGAAAAGAAAAACACATAGTCATCACCAAGTAAGCCATTTAATTTCTCAGCAAGCTCTATTGCAGGCTGATGGCTTTGGGTCAGTGGGAAGTAAGCCATTTTTTTCAACTGTTCATAGGCAGCTTCCGCCAGTTCCTGCCGTCCATATCCAACATTCACACACCATAACCCTGCCATCCCGTCCAGGAATTTCCTTCCCTCCTGATCTGTCACCCAGGAACCGTTTGACTCGGTTACGACCATCGTCCCGTCCGGGTTATATGGTTTCATCGAATGCCAGATGAATTTTTCATCATTTTTCAACCATACGTCCTGTGATTGTCCCGCTTTTACCATGGAGATTCCCCCTAACCCTGATTAAAAATCAAATCGAGAAGTGATCATTTTCTTCCTTGTATAGAAATTTACTCCGTCTTTACCGTTTACATGCATATCTCCATAGAAAGAATCCTTCCATCCTGAAAATGGGAAGAATGCCATTGTTGCCGGTACGCCCACGTTGATGCCGAGCATGCCCGCATCTGCTTCTTCTCTAAACTGCCTGACAGCTGCCGCATCTTTCGTATAAATCGTTGCACCGTTGCCATACCTTGACTGCCGGATATATTCAAGTCCCCCGTCCAAATCATCTGCTCTTAATAAACTGAGGATCGGCGCAAACATCTCTTCCTTCGCAATCGTCATTTCAGGCGTCACATGATCAAAAATCGTCGCCCCAAGGAAATTTCCTTCCTTGAAATCATCCATTTCCTTTCGGCCGTCCCTGATAAGTGATGCGCCTTCTTGAATCCCTTTGTCAATATAACCCAAAGTCTTTTCCCGATTTTCCTGTCGGATGACAGGGGTAAGGAGCACTTCTTCATCCATCCCGTTCCCGATGGATAATTCATCTGCCTTTTTATTCAAAGCCTTAACAAACGCTTCGTTCTCTCCGACAACGACCACGGCACTGCATGCCATACAGCGCTGTCCTGCACTGCCGAATGCCGAGCTGATAATATGCTCCGCTGCTTTATTGATATCTGCATCCGGCATGACGATATGATGATTTTTAGCCCCGGACAATGCCTGGACCCTCTTCCCGTGGGATGCAGCCTGCTGATACACATATTTAGCGACAGGCTGGGAGCCTACAAATGAAATGGCTGCGATGTCTTTGTGTTCCAACAACCCATTCACCACGTCATGGGCCCCGTGCACGATATTGAAGACACCATCAGGCAACCCTGCTTCCGTCAACAGCTCTCCAAGTCTATTTGCCAATATCGGCGTCCTTTCTGAAGGTTTAAGGACGAACGTATTCCCGCAGGCAATCGCAAGAGGGAACATCCAAAGGGGAACCATCATCGGGAAATTAAAAGGTGTGATCCCAGCCACTACACCAAGGGGATATCGGAACATTTCAGAATCTATCTCTTCGGCAATTCCACCCAGCGTTTCACCCATCATCAAGGTCGGTGTCCCACAGGCAAATTCGACGCATTCCAATCCCCTCTGAACTTCTCCGTATGCCTCTTTGAATGCCTTGCCATTTTCCTGAACAACAAGCTTTGCCAATTCTTCATGGTTGTCAGAGAGCAGGGCGTGATACTTATAGAGAATGCGGGCCCTTTTCGGGACAGGGGTTTTCTTCCACGTCTGTGACGCTTCTTTGGCGGCTTTCACTGCCATCGCCACATCTTCTTTAGTGGAAATCGGGACTCTGGCAATTTCTTTATTCGTCGCAGGGTTCAACACCTCTGATGTTTGCGAACTTAAGGAATCTACCCACTTGCCACCGATATAATTCTTTAATAGTGCCACATCTTTTTTGATTACCGTCATTTTAGCTCCTCCTTAAGAAATATCCGTATTTTATCCCATAATGTATATATCTTGGTCGATTTGTTACTTTCATTATGATGGAAATTGACAGGGCTTTCATTAGACAATGTGTAAAAGAACCCGGCACATCCGTTTGACATTTCAACAACAGTTTTCCCCTAATTAACTTTCCTCTTTTTCATGGAGGCTTCAGGCTGCAGGAATTCGTATGAAGCAAGCAAAAACTCTATCGCCACCCGTTTATCTGAAGCCATGAAATCCCCGCCCAGCAGATCTTCTATTTTTTTTAGACGGTGATAGAGTGTTTGTCTGACAATAAACAATTGTTTCGACGTTTCCTGCTTTGACCCCTGACACGATAAAAACACTTTTAGGGTGTGCATTAAATTTCCGTCATGCTTTTGGTCATACGCCAATAGGGGAGACAGATATTCTTCGATCATATCCCACAGATTGACGTTACTGTGAACAACAGAGATCAGTCTGAATAAATGAAGGTCATCAAAGAAATAATAGGGATCTTCTCCCCCCATTTTGTTACGAAACGTCAGGCTTTCCTTTGCTGTTGCGTAACTTTTATGGATATCCATCAAGTCATTTTCATATTTCCCTGTTACAAATACACTTGGTAAAGTCCCTTTGAATAAATCAGACTGGAGGATCTTTTCGTATGCATGTTTGATGCGGGTCTTCCAATCCTGTCTCCTCCTTGTGTCGAGGAGAATGAAAATGAGAGAATCCCCCATTCTTTCCGGGACAACGTGAAAACCGTATTGTTCAAAGATGCTCCTGGTAGCAAGATTAAAATAAGTGATATCAAAGGGCTCAGTTCCCATTCCCGTTTCACATATGCTGACCACACCTCCATGAATCGCTGACTTTAGTTCGGCAATAAACTGCTCCAGTCTGTCATGACTTTGTTCCCCCTTCAGCCACGACATGATCCATTTCGAATCTTCCAGTCTCTTTTGCTCAGTAAAGTAAAGTTCCCTCATTAGAAACTGGGCGAGGGCGGTAGATGTCCGGTCCAGGATCAAAAGCTCATACTCACTGAAAGGATGACCGTTACGATATATTGAAAGTTCAGCGTATTCCTGGTCAAACAGGTTGACTTTCAAAGAAGCGAATGGAGAGTCTTCCCCTTCCCCATGCTGGTGAAACTCGGTGGTGAGCCTATGATGTTCAGCTGGACACATACGAGGGAAAATTTCGACTTCCTCTTCTCTAGAGTGAAATAGCACCGGTGTTCCCAACTCATTATGTAATACTTTAAGAATGTCCCTGAAATGATTGACTCCGAGGAGCCGCTTGTTTAATTCCTGAGCATATGATTCTAACTTTTTGATCATTTCATACTGCTGATTGATCAATACGGAATGAATATCCTGGGTTATGCTGACAAATGGCACTTCTTTCTGAAAAACAACGATTGGAAAATCCGATTGTTCTGCACATGATATGACCGACTCCGGGATAGAGGAGATATTTGTATTAAGTTCAATGCAGAGGGCAGCTGCATCACATGCGATCAGCTGGTTAATGAGAGACAGGAAGACGTCCTCTTCTTTCAATGCAATACCTGTTGAAAGGATTAGTTCATTACCATTCAGGAGATTCTTTATCGATGTCACTTCGACCACATGCACCCATTTGACCTGTCTTTTGAGTCCTTTCTTTCCGGCAACCACTTTAGCATGTTCAAAGTTTTTCCTTATAAGCATATCTTCCACTGCGAAATAATAATTACTTTTCATCCTATTCTCCTTTTGACTCTGTCTTCAGAATGATAGGGAAAAAGGATTGGCTGGACCAATCCTCACTTTTCTTCTTTATGGGGGATGACAAACTGCACTTCTTTTTTCCACCAGCTCAATAATTGTTCTTCTGTCAGGTGGTTGGAAGATAAGACCGATAGCACCCAGTCAATCAATTCATCAGACGTTTGCATGATGCTTGGAAAGAGCGTCAATTCAATTTCTTCGTTTCGGTCACTCATCCAAGTTCCCCCTTTACATTATGATTGATGAACCAATAGCGTTGAGAAATATTTCCTCGCATTTGCCGTCTTCACATGGAGAGTTGCACTTCGTTTACTTTCAGCGTGCTTGAACACGACAAATGCCCCACTGAGATTTTCAGTTACTTTTTCAATGGAGAATCCCTTTTGCAAAAGAAAATCGATTTTATCCCTTTCGTTTAAAAACTCCTGATAATCAGACATCTCCTACCCCCTTCCTTCTACCGGAATCTTTCATTACTATGAAATCAAGTTAAACTTGTACCCGTCGGTATTTCTTCCTTGACCACTTCTTCTTCCACATCAATGACCCAATCCCGTCCAACTGACAACCCTAAATATTTTTCATCGTTCGGATCCAGGAGTTCAGCCTGTTCATACTTTTTGAACCACCAATATTTAGCGAGGACATAATAGAAGATGGCCCCGATCCCGAAACCGACCAAGAATGAAAAATTCGGTACAAAATAGGATGCCACCGCACCGATGATCCATGAAATGAACCCGGCAAGATTGACTCCTTTTGCGTACTTAAATTGGCCATTGTCTTCATAAAGGTCAGGAACATTCACACGTCTTTTCCTGATGAAATAATAGTCTGAAATCAATATGCCGACGATCGCAGATAGAATTCCACCTACAAAAAGAAGGACTGGTATGATGATGCCAAACAGATTCCATGGCTGGACGATTGTCCCTACAACACCTGCTGTTATGACGCCTGCCCAGAATGGGAATTTTGGACCTCCGACATTTGAGAAGATGGTGGCAGCAGGTACGATATTCGCCGCGATATTGGTGGACCATTGTGCGAGGACGATCATCAATAGAAGGACGCCTAATACGAACCCGCCGGCTGCCTCCTGCAGGGCGATGACTGGGTCGTAATTCAGGACCGCTATATATGATATCCCTCCGATCAGAACCATGAAGGCTTGGGTGATCGGTAATGCAACAAGATTGCCAATCAATGAACTTCGATTTCTCTTAAACCAATTTCTTTCATTCTTCGGTGCTTTCATAAACCGGGAAATAGATGGGATATCCGCTGATAGCGTGGCCCAGAAACCCATATTGCTGAAAATCACCACCAGGAAGGCCGTAAAAGTGGCGGCACCCGTTACCGGGCTTTCCACCCAACTCCAAATGTCCCTCCCCTGAGAGGCGGCAGATTCAGATAGTGACGAATACATCCATACAGAAATGAGTATGATGACCGGTGCAGCAAGATCTGCAAACCGTTCCACGGCTTTGATCCCAAGAGCCGTATTCACCAATTGAAGGAGGGCGAAAATCATGAAGCAAACAAACCAATTATCAAAGTTGAACATGATATTCAAGATTCCGTTCATCGCAGTTGCTCCGAAGTAAGTGTTGATACCGAACCACATGGAGGCAGCCACACCCCGGACAACCGATGGGATATGGGTGCCGATCGTACCGAATGGCGCCCTCATATATACCGGAAATGATAACCCGTGTTCAACTCCGATATCACCTGTCAACGTGATGAAAAGACCGATGGCGAGGGAACCGATGATCGTTGCCAGCACTACGAGTGGAAGAGGCAGGGAAACCACCCCGGCCCCTCCGATGGCAAAGGTTGCAAGAACCACTACCATCCCTACCCACATAAAAGAATAGCCTAGTTTGGTGATCTTTCTTTCATTCTCTTTAATTGGCAATAAATCTGGAGATTTTAAATAACTTCTTTTCATCCTGAACACCCCTTATACATTTGCTTTCAATGGCAAATCCAATCATTGTGCATGAGAGGCAAACGGACGGATTACCATCCAGTTTGCAGGAGTCGTTCTGCATGTAAGCTGAATGTGATTCTGGATTGTTTATCAGGACTTGGAGGATTGAAGTGCTTCACTCTCTTCTCTTGTAAGCAGGTTTCCGTATTTCGCTCTTTTCACATATTTGCCCCTGCCGAGCTTTCCAACGAATTGTTTATCCTTTATGACAAATTCCCCCCTCGACAGGACCGATACGGGCTCTCCTTTCACTTCGATCCCTTCGAATGGATTGTAATCGGCAGCCATATGGTGGGTCTTGGCAGAAATCACTCTTCTCGCCACCGGATCAAACAGCACCAGGTCTGCATCAGATCCTACAGCAATTGTACCTTTCTGAGGATAAAGTCCGAACAGCCTGGCACTTCTTGTCGACATGATATCAACAAACTGATTGAGGCTTATCCGTCCCTTTTCAACCCCTTCGGAGAATAATATAGAAACACGGTCTTCAATGATCGGCCCGCCATTCGGTATTTTGGTAAAATCACCTTTCCCTAGATCTTTCTGGCCTTTGAAGTCGAATGAACACTGATCCGATCCGAGCGTCTGGAGCTGTCCGCTCTTCAGTGCATTCCAAAGGACCTCCTGATGCCATTTTTCCCTCAACGGTGGAGACCAGACGTACTTCGCCCCTTCAAAATTCGGTCTTTCCAGATAAGTTTGATCCAGCACCAGGTATTGAGGGCAAGTTTCTCCCCACACATTCAATCCTTTGCTTCTTGCCGATGCAATCTGTTCGACAGCTTCCGAACATGAAACATGAACGACATAAAGCTGGGAATCGGCAAGCCCCGTCAACTTTGCTGCACGACCGGTCGCTTCTCCTTCAAGTTCTGGCGGTCTCGTCAGCGCATGATAAATCGGGTCCGTATTTCCCTCTTGAAGTGCCTTTTCAGTTAAGTATTCGATCACGTCACCATTTTCTGCGTGCACCATGACAAGGGCTCCAAGCTCTTTCGCAGCGACCAGCGTCCTGAACAATGTTTCATCGTCAGCCTGAAAAACATTTTTATACGCCATGAATACTTTAAAGGAAGTGATGCCCTCCTGCTCCATGACGTCCGGGAGTTGGGATAAGACGTTTTCGTTGATTTCGCCGATCATCAGGTGAAAGCTGTAGTCTATGACCGCTTTATCCTTAGATTTCGCGTGCCATGTATCGATTGCCCGTTGAAGAGGCTCTCCTTTATCGGTCAAACAGAAATCAATGACAGTCGTCGTTCCCCCAAAAGCTGCCGCGATCGTCCCGGTCTCGAAATCATCCTTGGAAACAGTCCCTCCAAAAGGCATCTCCAAATGGGTATGGGGATCTATCCCGCCCGGAAAGATATACTGTCCTTCAGCGTTTATCACTTCCGCTTTTGCTGTATCAAAGCCTTTACCAATTGAGGAAATCTTGCCGTCCTCAATCAGGATATCGGCTTTATATGTGTCTGTTGCCGTAACGATTGTTCCGTTTTGAATGATTTTAGCCATTAATCATACCTCCTGATTTATTTCACTGCATTCACTGCCGGGCCTGAAAGTTTGTTCATGACTGCTTGACGCTGATTCCACGTCATCGGCATGCCGCTCGCTGGAACTTCTATCATATCGATCGCTCCGTCAACAGGGCATACAATGGAACAAAGATTGCACCCTACGCAGTCTTCTTCCCTTACTTTCAGATAACGGTTTCCATCAGGGTCTTTCAGCATATCGATGCATTGATGGGACGTATCTTCGCATGCAATATGACACTTATTACAGTTAATGCATACATCACGGTTGATTTTTGCCACCACATTATAGTTGAGGTCAAGATTACCCCAGTCTGAAAATCTCGGCACTGATTTCCCAACGATATCCTGAACCGAGGAAATCCCCTTTTCATCAAGATAATTATTCAAGCCATCAAGCATATCCTCGACGATTCTAAAGCCGTGGTGCATGGCTGCTGTACATACCTGGACGCCTGATGCACCCATCAGCATGAATTCAACTGCATCCTGCCAATTGGATACCCCGCCCATTCCGGAAATCGGTACGTTGATCCGTGGATTTCTGGCACACTCTGCCACCATATTTAACGATATCGGCTTAACTGCCGGTCCACAGTACCCGCCATGTGCACCTTTACCGGCAACATGTGGAATGGTGTTCCATGAGTCCAGATCCACGCCGGCCAGACTATTGATCGTATTGATCATGCTGACGGCATCGGCACCACCCCTTACAGCCGCTTCAGCTGTAACTGTGATATCCGTTATGTTCGGCGTAAGCTTTACGATGACAGGTGTCCTGGCCATTTCCTTTGCCCAGTAGGTTTGTTTTTCCACAAGCTCCGGCACCTGACCGGATGCAGAACCCATCCCCCGCTCTGCCATGCCATGGGGACAGCCGAAATTCAATTCCAATCCATCCACACCGACGTCTTCCACTTTTTTGACAATTTCATGCCATTTTTCCTGTTTTGGCTCAACCATCAATGATGCAATGATGGCGTGGTTCGGGAACCTTTTCTTCGTTTCGTAAATTTCCTTAAGATTCACTTCCAATGGACGGTCAGTTATGAGCTCGATATTATTGAACCCAGCCACCCTCTGTCCATTGAAGCTGACTGCTGCGAATCTCGACGACACGTTGATGATCGGTTCGCCCAGTGTTTTCCAGACTGCACCTCCCCAACCTGCCTCGAATGCCCTCTGTACCTGATAACCTGAATTTGTTGGTGGTGCGGAAGCTAACCAAAACGGGTTAGGCGATTTTATCCCTGCTAAATCGATGTTTAAATTTGCCATGAAATTCCCCCCTCATCACGTTTTAATTCATCTGAACTTCTGCAGCTGTTGCATGCAATTGGTATGCAGCCTGCTTCCCCTGCTCGGCCGCGGTGACAACCATCGCCTCTCCCACACCTTTGCCGAATATGACATCCCCGCATGCAAAGATTGCAGGATTTGACGTTTGAAATGTTTGTTGATCAATCTTCACCACCCCATCGGAATGGGCGAGTCCGAACTGTTCAATCAAAGTCCGGTGACGCGTCTGGCCAATGGCCTTGATGACCACATCGACCGGAAGCACAAATTCCGAGCCCGGCACCTCCACCGGCCGTCTTCTTCCGTCGGTCCCAGCCTCCCCTAATGCCATCTTGACGCATTCGATTCCGGCAACTTCCCCGGCTTCGTTTCCGATGATCCGTTTAGGGGCCGTGAGCCAGCGGAATTCAACACCGTCCTGCTTTGCAAACTCATATTCAAAATCATAAGCAGTCATTTCTTCCATTGTTCTGCGGTACAAAATTTTCACATTTTCAGCACCTAGCCTGACAGCGCATGTTGCTCCATCGATTGCAGTGTTACCTGCCCCAATGACGGCCACTTTCTTACCTTGATATTCCTTACTGATTTTTCCGCTTTTCGTCGCTTTAACGAAGTCTATGGCATCATGGACACCTGACAACTTTTCCCCATCAATATGAAGGTCAGGTACGACCGACATTCCTGCAGCAAGTATAAGGAAATCATGTGCTAGTGATAATTCTTCCGCAGAAACGTCTTTCCCTACCTTTGTATTTGTTCGTATGTCCACGTTCAGTTTTTGGACTTGCTCGACTTCCCAGTAAGAAATGCTTTGCGGAAGACGGAAGGACACGATTCCATACGTATTCAAGCCTCCTGCTTTTTCCTCCGCCTCATAGATTGTGACTTCATACCCGAGCAGTGCAAGTTCTCTGGCGGCTGACAAACCTGCGGGTCCTCCCCCAATGATTCCAACCGTTTTACCGTTGGGTTCACCTGCTTCAAATAATACTGCGTCATTATGCCTTGCCCAGTCGGTTGCATAACGTTGAAGATCACCGATCATGATGGGTTTGGTGGAATGATTCAGTACACAGGCCCCTTCACATAATTCCTCGGTCGGGCATACACGTGAGCAGCTTGCCCCGACAGGATTGCTTGACATAATTGTCTTTGCAGATCCTTTCAAATTTCCGGATGCGATCTTTTTAATGAAAGATGGTATATCGATACCTGTAGGACAAGCTTGTATGCAAGGTGCATCGTAACAATACAGGCATCGATTCGCTTCCTCCACCGCTTCTCTGTTCGTAAGGCCTTCTTTTGCTTCAAGGAAATTCCTTTCAAGATTGAGTAATGAAATTGTGTTGGACAAACTGCCTTCCCCCTCTTCATCTCCATTTGAATGCAACTTTCACAGAAAAGAGCTACCGCTCCATCAAGGAAGCAATGCTGTCATCTCATTGTATGTCTCAGGCCTGCGGTCACGATAGAACTGCCAGGTATCCCTTACTTCCCTCAGGAGCTTCTTATTCATTTCCCCAATGACGACTTCATCATGATCCCTGCTTCCCACTGCAACAAAGCTGCCTCTTGGGTCTACAAGATATGACTGACCGTAGAATTCCCCCATATTCCATGGCCCTTCATAGCCGACACGGTTGATTGCCCCTAAATAATAGCCGTTCGCTACGGCATGGGCAGGCTGCTCAAGTTTCCACAGATATTCAGACAGTCCTGCTACAGTTGCAGATGGATTGAATACAATCTCAGCACCTTTCAATCCAAGTAAACGTGCGCCCTCTGGAAAATGACGGTCATAACAAATGTACACACCGACCTTTGCAAACGCAGTGTCAAACACAGGGTATCCGAGATTGCCAGGTTTGAAATAATATTTCTCCCAGAATCCGTACCCCTCTTCCCCGACTCCAACATGGGGGATATGCTGTTTTCGATACTTTCCAAGGTACTTTCCATCAGCGTCTATCACCGCTGCCGTATTGTAGTAGGTGGCGATTCCTTCTCTTTCATAGATCGGCAACACAATGACGACACCGAGCTCTTTTGCAAGATCCTGAAACTGTCTGGTCGTCGGTCCGTTAGGGATTTCTTCGGCGGAGTCATACCATTTTGGATTTTGTTCGGAACAGAAGTATGGTCCATAGAAGATCTCCTGCAAACAAATAATCTGCGCCCCTTGTTTAGCGGCATCCCTTACCAATTTCACATGTTTCTTGATTGCTTGCTCTTTATGGACATCAACACCTTCACTTCCATCCACATCATGAGAAGCTTGAATCAGTCCAATTTTCACTAAATCCGACATCACGTTTCCCCCTACACAAATAGAATTTTTATAAAATAGTAAGCGCTTTCATAGTTTTTTCCTCCTATGACATCACTTGCTATATTCACATATTCAACATTAATTCAGAATTTTAAGTATTTTCACTTTATTCTAACCCGGCTCATTTTAAAAAGCACTATACACTATGTAACACGAACACGCTTCTTCATTGGTCACAATGTACAACCAGTATGAAATCTTGTCCGTTTCACATAAGGTATCATATCTATTTTACGAAAATTGTAGAAATATTTGTTATAATACTTTAAATATTCAGTTTTCAGTCGACAAATTTCGTATCGCAAAGAAATTCACCCTATAAGCTATACTCAATTAGCACTATATAAATATCCTTGGCTTCAACTGTTGATCGCTCTTTTCACAAAAATAGACAGCCTTCTCCAAAAGCGAAAAGACTGTCCATGAAGTATTTTAATATTCAACTGATTTCATAGCAGGAAGCCGGTTGCGGACAGGTCTGTATTTCACCAATTGGACCACAAACCAGATCAATACCGCAAGCCAGATCACAGCACCAAGCATCATTGCTTTGGAGTAGGCAAAACCAAAGCCTTCTGGGGCATAAAAAATGTATGAACTGACAACCCCGGTCATAAATAAAGCAGGAATGCTGCATATCCAGTGGAACTTGGCTCTTTGCAGTAAATAAATGGCGGCCGTCCAAAGCATGACCGTCGCAACGACTTGATTGGACCATCCAACGTATCTCCAGAGGAAAGTATAGTCCATTTGAGTCAAAAGGAAAGTAGGCAGTGCAACAGGGATCACAAGTGCGACCGGAACCCATTTTCCATTATCTTTCCCTTTACGGACGGATCGAAGCAAGTCCGCAAGCATCATCCTCGAAGACCTTAACGCAGTATCACCGGTTGTAACCGGAAGGATAATGACGCCGAGGATTGCAAGCACCCCGCCAATTGTCCCGAGCGTCGTCTTGCTTATTTCGTTCACGACACCGGCCGGTCCACCGGCAGCCAGCGCTTCCTGCAGCCCGCCTGTTCCATTGAAGAAAGCCATGCCGGCTGCTGCCCATATTAAAGCGATGATTCCTTCAGCTACCATCGCTCCATAGAATACTTTCCTTCCTTCACTTTCCTTTTTCAACGTCCGGGCAAGGATCGGGCTTTGCGTGGAATGAAAACCGGAAATCGCTCCACATGATACGGTCACCATCAATAATGGCCACAATGGCAATTCACTGGGATGCAGATTCTGGAGTGTTAAATTCGGGACAGGATTCTCGAAGAAGAATAGCCCAATGCCGATTGCCACTGCCATAAATATCAGGATTGCACCAAAGACCGGATAGACTTTCCCTATGATCTTATCAATCGGCAGAATGGTTGCAATCAGGAAATATGTAAAAATCAACAACAGGCAAGTCATAAAATTAAACGGTGTCACCTCTGCCATCAGTTGAGCAGGTCCAGATGTGAATGCCGCTGCGACCAGAACCATCAATACAATCGACAGGATGTTCATAAGGGATTGAACAGGTTTCCCCAAATACCGCCCTACGATGGAAGGAAACTGTTCCCCATTATGCCTGAGCGACAGCATGCCTGAAAAATAATCATGGACTGCTCCTGCGAATAACGTGCCGATCACGATCCACACAAATGCGACCGGTCCGTATAATGCACCAAGGATCGCGCCGAAGATCGGCCCCAGGCCGGCGATGTTCAACAACTGAACGAGGCTCGCTTTCCACCAGCTCATAGGCATATAATCCAAACCATCTTTTTTGGAATAAGCAGGTGTCACATTGGCATCATCAATGCCGAAAATCTTTTCGACCACCTTTGAATAGATGAAATAACCAGCCACTAAAATACAGATTGATGCAAGAAATGTGAGCATCACGTTGTCCTCCCTTCGTATAAATGAAATTAACGTTTATTCTAATACGTCAACCGACAAAAGACAACAGAATTTTCTAAAAACATTTTCTATTCAGATTAATATTCTCAATATCACTTTGGTTCCTTTCCCAACATAGCAGTAATGTAAGCGGATACTCCCCTTGCAGGTTTTTTATTTTTTTTCGTAGCCATGCAAAAAAATCTGACCGACTTCGCCTCTCTATTAGAGATCGAACTCGGTCAGATTTTACGTGATACCAGCCCTTATGCTTGTTCTATAGGATCTACTTTGCTTCCCTCTTTTCAAATTCTTCATATGCCTTTATGAATTCTTTATTATCCCTTTCCCTTGCAATGTCCAAAGGTGACCGTTGATCCCCAGCGGAAAGGATCCCCTCACCATCCCCATGAGTGAGAAGCAGGGAGGTAATTTCAGCACCGGCATCGAAGGCTGCGATATGGAGTGGCGTGTAGCCAGATGAGTCGGTCTTGTTCACCTTTGCACCATTTTTCAGAAGGAACTCGACTACTTCCTTGGATGCCTTGCCGGCGACTCCGGCATGTAGAGCCGTGTTTGAAGGAATATAAGTAAGCTTGGACCTCGAGACCGCATGGATATCCGCTCCAAAGTTCAGCAGCAGTTCGACGACATCCAAATGACCGTAATGTGCTGCCACGCCAAGTGCCGTCAGTCCGTGTTCATTCTCTGCGTTACATAAATTCGGATCATTTCGTAGGATTTGTTCCACCTGTACTTTGTCCCCTGTTTCGATTGCTTTAAAAAACGCTTGATTTGTCACACAAACACCTCTTTTTCTTATAATTAGGAATAGTCTACCAATTTTTCACAAAAAAAGATAGAGATGACTCCATCTTCATGGAGTCTCCCTATCTACTGATCCAACTTTAATTTCGCCAGCGCATCTGCTAACGCAGTATTAGCCGGCTCATCATTTTGTTGTGTTTTTAAATACTTGTTCACATCCCGCTTTGTTGCCTTACTGTTCTTTTCCTTCTTCTTTCTTTCATTGAACGTAGAGAGCTTTTCTCTATGTCCGCATACGCAGGTGAACATTTGGCCTTCCCCTTCTCCTCTAAGATCCAGGCGCTTATGGCAATTAGGACAGCGGGCATTCGTTTTCTTACTGACATTCTTCCGATGACCGCATTCACGATCCTGGCAAACGAGTTTCTTCCCGTGTTTATTTTTGATTTCAAGCATCAGGTTTCCACAATCGGGACATTTGGTGCCAGTGAGATTGTCATGTGAGTATTTCTTTGTGGAATTTTTGATTTCACTCACTGACTTTTTCGTATAAGCTTTTATGTCTTTTATAAATTCATGCTTTGAAAGTGAACCGTTCGCGATTTTTTCAAGCTTCTGTTCCCACTCGGCTGTCAGTGTAGGAGATTGCAGTTCAAGGGGAGCAAGTCCAAGCAATTGTCTGCCCTTTGACGTCATATGGATGTCTTTCCCTCTTGGCTCGATCACACCGGAGTTGAACAGCTTCTCGATGATATCTGCTCTTGTTGCGACAGTGCCGAGTCCGCCTGCATCTTCTATCGTTTCAAGCAGCGCTTTGTTGCTTTCCTTCATGAACTTTTTAGGGTTTTCCATAGCAGATAGAAGTGTTCCCTCATTAAATCTGCCTGGTGGGTTTGTCTGTCCTTCTGTTTGTTTGATTGAAGAGATAGGGAATGTGTTCCCTTCCTCCATTTCGGATAGAAGCTGATCTTTTTCCTCATCTATTCCGTATACTTCTTTCCAACCGAATGCTACAATCCTTTTCCCTTTTGCCTGAAAGGATTCAGTCCCGGCAGAAGCTTCCACTGTCGTTTGCTCATATGAAAACGGTGGATAAAAAGCTGCCAGGAATCGTTTCACTATTAAGTCATAGATTTTTCTTTCCCGATCTTGGAGCC
Organism: Bacillus sp. KH172YL63; assembly: GCF_011398925.1. Classification (NCBI taxonomy): domain Bacteria; kingdom Bacillati; phylum Bacillota; class Bacilli; order Caryophanales; family Bacillaceae; genus Bacillus; species Bacillus sp. KH172YL63. The sequence goes on along the minus strand of NZ_AP022842.1, from coordinate 1,654,798 downwards.
GTTGAAGAGAAGGCGTCTCTTCCGTTGGGATGATCGCATGATGATCGCTCACCAGCTTGTCATCTACATATGCTTTTGACAGATTCGGGTTCCCCTGTAACGCTTTGTGGGCAAGCTTGCGATATGGCTGGACATTCACGGCATGCAACCGGTCCTTCAATGTTGAAATCATATCGCTCGATAAATGTTTGCTATCTGTCCTTGGATACGTCACAAGCTTATGCTGTTCGTATAATTTTTGCATGATCGATAACGTTTCTTTCGCTGAATAGCCAAAGATTTTGTGGGCGTCCCTTTGCAATTCCGTTAAGTCGTACAGAGAAGGAGCGTAGGTTTTTTTCAGCGCCTTTTTCACCGAAGAAATGGTGATTTCTTTTTGATTCTTCAATGCTTCCATGACACTGGCCATTTCTTTTTCAGAAAAAGTCTTCGTATCCCGGTTTTTCGTATTCGTCCAGGTGAAGGTGCCGCTCTCCGTTGTAACTTGTGCACCGTAAAAGGTTTTCGGGGTGAAGTTTTTGATTTCTTCTTCCCTTTGGGCGATGATGCCGAGCGTCGGTGTTTGCACACGGCCGCATGATAATTGGGCATTATGCTTCGTTGTCAGTGCCCTTGTCGCATTCATTCCCACATACCAGTCGGCTTCCGATCTCGCTTGTGCTGCTGCATATAAATTTTCGTATTGCTTCGCATCTTTCAGATGCCTGAAGCCGTCCTTGATCGCCTTGTCGGTGACGGAAGAGATCCAGAGGCGTTTCAACGGTTTGTTTACCCTTGCCTTTTCTATGATCCAGCGGGCTACGAGTTCACCTTCCCGTCCTGCATCTGTCGCAATGACGATTTCCTTTACATCAGGCCGGTTCATTTGAGACTTGACCGCGCTAAACTGCTTCCCTGTTTTTTTGATCACAACAAGGTTCAGAGCCGGCGGGAGCATCGGCAGGTCCTCGAGGTTCCAGCTTTTATATCGGTCATCATAGCTTTCAGGCTCAGCCAATGTCACCAAATGCCCGAGGGCCCAGGTGACAATATAGTCATTCCCTTCCAAAAAGCCATTCCCATTCTTTGTACATTGGAGCACTCTGGCAATATCCCTGCCGACAGACGGCTTCTCTGCCAGGACCAAAATCTTTTTCATGTATAAAAATCCTTTCATAACTGGTTATGTATTTTCTTCTTCAATTCATTTTAACATAGATCAATAAGTCCGTTCATGCCCTTTCATTCAGCACTGGCAGCAGTTGATCCTTACGCCTGAATCTTTCCATATAAAAAAAGAGCATCTGGAGAGATGCCCGCTGGATCATTTTAGTTCGGCTATGAAGAAAAACTAGGAAGAGGCCGTCTTCCTAGTAAATGTTATTCTTCGTCGCCTTCCAGGAAGTCTGGATCTAGCTCTTCAAACTCTTCGTCATCCAAGTCGCAGTCCCAGTCTTCATCGTCACAACCCTCTGGATTGACAAGGACACAAACTTTCGTTTCTCCGATAACTTCCACTAGGAATTCACGTTCAACATGAACGATAATTTTGTTACCGTTTGGTGAAATTACCGCTTCGCAGCAATTAGGCTGTTGTAATACGCGAGCACATACTTCAATGTCGTCTAAGCAGTCAGGATCACGGTATTTTAATTTGATGCAGTCTGTATATTCCACTCTCTCTGTGACAACAGATGTCTTCGTGTTATCACTGTGTGAGTACCATACGTTGATATCGTATGAACCGTGAACTTCAACCTTCTTCCCTACTTTGTGTGCTTCATACTGATGATTAATTATCCAGCAGCCTAAAATGCTCGATGGATTATGCGGCGGGCAAATCGTATGATGAGACTGTGTGAATTTACGTCCCTTCGCTACGACCGCTTTAGTAATAATCTCTCTATATTCTGCCATTCGAGCGAACCTCCTCATTCATTTTCAATTCATCTTATGCGGCTATCTAGGTGTTTGTGCGAGTAAATTTAAACACATGATGGGATTGTTGCGAGATAATGTATTGTATGCGAATAACCATTGAATGTTCCGGCGCCCAATACCTGCCCTCATCGAAAAGAAGAGGTAATGTACAGGTGAAAATAAGCGTTCAGGATGAAGGAAATTGTGGAGGGACTTTCCTCCCTGCGAATGGATCTCAATCGGGAAATCAATGCAAAAAAACGATCTCTGCAAAAAAGCAGAGATCGTTTTTCCTTATCATATATATTAATTGAGAGCGTGCCCTCGGTTAAGAACAGCTGCCCGGTGTTGAATTTTTCACTTGAGATCCGGTTTCCCCGCGAAGGAGATCTCCACCGGTCGTTTCGATAATATGATCGGTCACATTGTTTGAAATGACAGATGCCACAATTTGCAGCAGATCGTTTACATCCGTTTGGGATTCCTTGAACTGTTGAACAACCGGGATGGCATCGATTTCGTTCTCAAGGTTTTCGATTTTGGCTTCCACCATTTTTAAAGCCTCTGTTTTTCCGTAGTGCTGGAAATTCACCGCTTGCTTCTGAAGGCTCTTGATGCTTGCGATCATTTCCCGCACCTTTTGATTTTCATGGATCTGTGCTTCTGCACGTTTAAAGAAATCCACTTCTTCTGTTTCTGCAATCATCGTTGCAAGTTCTTCTGCACGTTTCATAATATCGTCTTTTGTATACTTTGCCATATTAATTCACCTCTACCGCTTCTTGAAATTCTGTTCCAATCCGTCCTTCTTCAACCATTTCCCCATCAAGAGACCATGATTTGGTATCTGTGATCTTTACTTTCACAATTTTTCCAATGGCTGTTTTTGGTGCTTTAAAGTTCACAAGTTTGCTTCTTCTCGTATAACCGGCTAAAATTTCAGGATTTCTCTTACTCTCTCCATCGACCAATACCTCGACAACTTGTCCGATATATTTCTTCATGGCCTCTGCAGAATATTCTTTCACGACTTCATTCAAACGTTGAAGGCGTTCTTTCTTCACATCCATCGGTACATTATCGTCCATCTTGGCAGCTGGTGTCCCTTCACGTGGAGAGTAAATGTATGTGAATGCAGATTCAAAGCCCACCTCCCTGTAGAGGGAAAGGGTCTCTTCAAATTGTTCTTCAGTCTCATTAGGATAACCGACGATGATATCTGTTGTCAGGGCCACGTCCGGCATTGCCGCTTTGATTTTTCTTACTAACTCAAGGAATTGCTCTCTTGTATATTTACGGGCCATGATTTTCAGGACATCTGTAGATCCGGATTGAACCGGAAGATGAATATGTTCAACCAGGTTCCCTTTCTTGGCAAGAACCTCAATTAAATGATCGTCAAAATCCCGCGGGTGACTTGTGGTGAAGCGAATGCGCGGAATATCGACCTTGCGCAGGTCATCCATTAAGTCCCCGAGTCCATAATCAAGGTCCTCGATATCTTTACCGTATGCATTGACATTTTGTCCGAGCAGGGTGATTTCCTGATATCCCTGGGCTGCCAGTTGACGGACTTCCTGAATGATTTCTTCCGGCCGGCGGCTCCGTTCTTTCCCGCGGGTATACGGAACGATGCAATATGTACAGAATTTGTCACATCCGTACATGATGTTGACCCAAGCCTTGATGTTACCCCGTCTCACTTTAGGAAGGTTTTCAATCACGTCCCCTTCCTTCGACCATACTTCCACGACCATAGCCTTGGACATATATGCATCTGACAGGATTTTAGGAAGACGGTGGATATTGTGGGTTCCAAAGATCATGTCCACCTGTTGATAGGTTTTCAAGATCTTATTCACCACTGATTCTTCCTGTGACATACAACCGCATACACCAATCAGGAGTTCTGGTTTTTCCCTCTTCAGATGTTTCAGATGACCCAACTCACCAAACACCTTATTTTCTGCATTTTCACGGATGGCACACGTATTCAGGAGGATGACATCGGCATCATCGGTTGAATTGGTCGCTTCATATCCCAATGCCATGAATATGCCTGCCATCACTTCTGTATCATGTTCATTCATTTGACAACCGTAGGTCCGGATATAGAATTTCTTGCCTTCCCCTAGCCCTCTATATTGATCTTCGATTGTAAAGTCATTATGGTATTGTATTTCTTCTTTCCCGCGCTTTTTTGCGTCTTTTAATGAAGGCGGGATATAGACACTTTCAAAGTACTTGCTGAAATCCTTTTCGGATTTTTGGTCCGCTGGAGATACAGACTTCGATTGTTGTCCATGTTTGCGCTGTTCTTCGTTCATGAAAAATCCCCTTTCTACCTCTATAACTAAACCGCTTACCTTCTATTAAAAGTCCGGTTACATTAACAAGATATACATGATTGCACATTATAATAGTATAAAGGTTTTCGAGGCTACATACAATAGAGGCGCATATGTGTCCATAAATGTTCGAATCTTCCCCGCCCCCTTATAAATTGGGCTTTCGATCAAGTAACTTCCCCTTTAAACACCGCATAACGTAAAGTAAGACAAATACCCAGGGAGGAGATTCCGATTGCTAAGAAAGACATCAAGACCCCGATGTACAACATAGAAAATCAAGAAAAATTATATTACCTTTCCAAAATCGATGAATTAAATCAAACGATAAAGAGATTACAAGAAAGCTACCTTTACGCAGAGGTCCAGCATTTCAAAAAGGTTGCTTCTGAGAAGGAGGCTGAAATAGAGATCAGTCATGAAGCATTAGAATGTAGCGAAATCATTCAGGAAGAATTGATCCGTGACCGCAACCGGTTTCAAACTGAAAAGGAAAAACTTGAAGCCGAAGTGAATGCCCTTCATCAGAAGCTTCATATAAAAGAAGAATTGCTCCTCGAGCAGGCAGGAAAAATGAAACACACTGAGAAAGACCTTGTTCTAAAGGAAAATGAATGTACTCATCTGTCATTTTCCATTGAAAATCTGCAACAGGAGATCAAGGCACTTACCGGAGAGCTGCTCCTTAAGAACCAATCCCTTCAAGAAAAGACAGACAGCATTCATGCATTGGAGAAGCAGCTTTCTCACACTGAATATGAGCTGAAGCTTCATGCTGACTCCCTGTCAGAATTGAATGCCAGGAAGAATCACCTCTCGGGTGAAAACAAGGATCTTCAAAAAACAAAACAAACATTATTACAGGAGATCCACTCATTGACTACATTAACCGAGAGTCAACAGCAGCATATCACCGATTTAAATGCTGCCCTCTCCCACTCTGAAAATACGAAGAAAGAGCTTTTCCATACTCTTTTAACGAAAGCGGAAGAATTGGAGAAACTGATGGCTGAAAGGCAACATACACTGGATGCTTTAGAATTTTCAAAGAATCACCTGATAGAAGCCGAACAGGAGAAATTGCATTATATGAAGGATTTCCTGTCACAATTTCACCAACATATCGAGGAAAATGAATGGTGGCTGTCTTCGCAATTTGCAGACATTGATCAGCAACGGAAGAAGCAAGATGAACGGATCGGGGACATCGAGCAAAGTCATGAATTACATTTTTCACTACAAAAAGAGGATTTTGCCGGAAAGTTTAAAGAGGTAGAGGACCGATTCCTGTCCTTCATAGAAGAAGTTGAAAACATCCGTGACCATAATGCAAAGTTGACTCATAATCTATTTGAACTGAAACGGCTGGTGGAAAATCAGAAGAGAAGCCAAACCCGTGTAATCAACCATAGACCTAAGCCACAGCCTGAGTCCACTATTCCAATAAAACAAGCGGACGACTGAAACATAGATAAATCCGAACGAATTCGATTTCTCCCAGAAGAGTCGATTGAGCGTTCGGATTTTTTCAGTTTGCCAATGCATCCGTATGAATCGTTATATGCAGGGCATTTGCTTAGAATGTAATCATGATCTTGTTATTTGAACTCAGTTGAAGTCCTTGTTCTTCACATAATATAAATCCAATGATCGTGGAAGATTCCTGCTCTTCCAAGTTTTCCACAGTGAATTGCAACCCTTCCACCACCGCTGTTTCACCAGGGGGGATGCTGGTTCCGTTGATGGCTTCAATCCAATACTCCCCCGTCGAATAAGCCTTTTCAAGCCAGTCTTTCCCCATATACTTCCAACCCTGAGCACCGTTTTGCCCTTGTACTGAGAAGATATCGCTCATTTCTGGCGGGAGGATCTGACCGCCGATTTCAATCTTTTCAGCAGGATTCACCCTGAAACAGATTTTTGGATCCATCAATTCTACATTGCCGGTATTTTTAATGAAGAAATCTGCTTTTATGGAGTACCGCTCGAGTTTTCGATTCGGCAGGAGATTGTAATCAAAATAAATTTCAGCATGAGGTTTTTTCTCCACGGTCTCTCTCGGCTTCCGGTTCGCCTTTCGTTTTTTGAGCTCTTCATATGTTTTATCGTCCATTTGAAGATGTTTCTTTCCGGCCCTGTCCATTTCCTTCTTCCTTCCCCCGCTGTTACCCATTTGGAAGAAATGCAATAAATCCAGATGAAGCAACCCCGGCTTCCGGTTGCCAAGCAAAGCCTTGAGGATGCATGAAGTCAATATCCCAGAACCTTCCTGAATGAGTAAGGACTCGTTTCTACTATTAACAGCACATGTTAGATGGGGGATGTCATGTTCGTCGGGCATCAGGAAATAGCCTTTAAAACGGAAAGAATGTTGATTATACATGAGAATCTTCTTCACGTTGATTGCATTTAATTTTCCATTATATCCAATAGAAATAAAAGGATCCTCTCCGGATGATTTCACGTAGGTTAACTCGATCAGCAGGTCTCCATCGGTCACTCTTTCATGATTGCCCTTCATTAATACTTGAATCCCATGGGGAGCGAGGGTTGCTTTCACCTGTTTTTGAATATCGTTGCCCAGGGTTTCATACTCCGCACTGACAGCCAACCAGACCTTTTTTCCATAGAGGGGACTCTTCACTTCTGCTCGATTTTCCTTCTCATTTACGTTAAACAACAAATCATTCTCAGCACAATAGAACTGGATGACTGCCAATGCATGGGGCGGGATATCTCCCCATTCCTGATTGTTGATGATCAATTTCATGTCCAGGCTCACCGCCCTTATGTTGTAGTCTATGTATCTTATGAAACGGTCTTTCAAATTATGATTGAGCCGTAAAGGAGCCCTCTGCATACCTACATAGGCTGATGTTTGTTTTCTAATCAAGCCCTCTCCTAAGCTGCTGTTTTACATAAAATGGTATAAGTAATAGATTTATTCCGTTCGCCTGTATGCTAATGGTGAATGATAAGAAAGGAGACAATATATATGATTTCCCCACATGGAGGCAAACTTATTGACCTTGTGATGAAAGGAATAGAAAGGGAGCTATGGCTGACAAAGGCTTCTGCCTTCCCCTCCTCCATCACACTCGATTCATGGGGCCTTTCTGATTTGGTCCTGATTTCTACAGGTGCCTTCAGTCCTTTGACAGGCTTCATGGGACAGAGAGATTATTTAAATGTGTTGAAGGACATGCGTTTATCAAATGGTTTGGTCTGGAGTCTGCCCATCACGCTCCCGATACCGAAACAGTTACAGGAGACTCTTTCCATTGGTGAATCCGTCTCCCTCAAAGGGAAAGATGGCGTCATTTATGGGACGATGGAAATAGAGGAAATGTATGAATACAGCAAAGAAGCTGAAGCCCTATTCGTTTTTAAAACGTTGGACAAACTTCACCCCGGCGTAAAGAAAACATTCGAAAAAGATGATGTGTATGTAGCAGGGCCAGTAAGACTCCTGGCATTTCCCCCTATTTTTAAAGATTCCTTCAAATCCCCCGAACAACTGAGGGAAATCTTCAAAGAAAAAGGATGGAAAAGCATCGTCGCGTTTCAAACACGGAATCCGATTCACCGGGCCCATGAATACATCCAAAAGACAGCCCTGGAACATGTGGATGGATTATTGATCCACCCTTTGGTAGGGGATACAAAACAGGATGATATTCCTGCTCCTGTGCGGATGAGGAGCTATCATGCATTGCTCGATGGATATTACCCGAAAAATCGAGCAGTGCTGTCCACTTTCCCGGCGGCCATGAGATATGCAGGTCCCAGAGAAGCAGTGTTTCACAGCCTTGTCAGGAAAAACTTTGGATGTACCCACTTCATTGTGGGAAGAGACCATGCAGGTGTAGGGGATTATTACGGTACCTATGATGCTCAGGAAATCTTCCATTCTTTTTCGAAAGAAGAGATAGGAATCGAGATCTTGAAATTCGATCATGCTTTTTATTGCATGAAATGTGCAGCCATGGCAACCCGTAAGACATGTCCGCATTCACAGGAATTCCATATTCACCTAAGCGGGACAAAAGTGCGGCAGATGCTGCGGGAAGGCATCATTCCCCCGAAAGAATTTTCAAGGCCGGAAGTAATTGACATCCTAATGGAAGAAATGAGATCCGATTCAGAGAATGGGGGAAACAATAAGGAGACAAAAACATGATTGAGTTTTATATCGTCATTGCGGGCATGATCATGATGCTCTCTTGTTTGATTTTCGAAATCGAGCGGCCAGAAATCATCATCCCTTCCACTCTTCTATTTTTCGTCATGACCGGGGTCATTTCTCTACAGGAAGCAACCAAAGGTTTCTCCAATGAAGGGATGCTGACAATCGGATTATTGTTCTTAATTGCCGGCAGCATTCAAGGAAGCGGCATCGTCGATCATGCCCTCTTGAAGCTGTTGGACCGCTCCAATTCCTCGAGGCATATGCTGGCCAAGCTGCTCTTCCCGGTATCCATCCTGTCCGCTTTCCTGAATAACACACCGATCGTCATTGCCTTTACGCCACTTGTAAAGAAGTGGTGTGAAGATCACCAGCTATCTCCTTCTAAATTCCTTATCCCACTTTCATATGCGACAATCCTCGGGGGAACGATCACGCTTATTGGCACATCGACGAACCTCGTTGTGCATGGCTTACTCCTTGATCATAATTTGAGAGGTTTCACTTTCTTCGAATTAAGCAAAGTCGGCATCCCGGTTACTTTAATCGGGCTCTGTTACCTTATCTTTTTCAGCAACTATCTCCTGCCTGCAAGGAAAAGCACTCTGGCAAAAGGTGAAAATGTAAGGGAATTTACAGGGGAGGTCCTGATCCTCGAAGATTTTCCTTATATTCAAAAAACAGTGGAACAGGCGAAACTCCGAAGTCTGAAAGGATTATTCCTGGTCAGTATCATCCGGGATACCGGTGTGATCACACCGGTATCCAATACCACCGTATTGAAAGCGAATGATCGTTTGATTTTCACCGGTGATATTACCACCATCACCGAACTTCAGGGAAATAAAGGACTGCAATTGCTCTCTACAGTCGAGGATGATTTCCCCCGGCATCACGAACTGGTACAGGCGGTTGTTTCACACCATTCATCATTATTATTTAAAAGAATAAAAGAAACGAATTTCAGAAGCAGATATGATGCCGCTGTCATTGCCGTCCACAGGCAAAACCAGCGCTTGAAGGCCAAGATCGGGGATATTGTCTTAAAACCCGGGGATAGTCTCCTCCTTGTAGCCGGGGCTGAATTTCAAAAAAGAATCCATACAAATGACTTCTACCTCGTAACCCCGATTGATAAGAAAATCCTCACCCAAAAGCAGAAAAAACAAGGGTGGTTTTCGGTTTTGCTGCTGGGTGCCATGATTCTTCTTGTAACGTTTGGCTTTGTTTCCATGCTCACCGGTATGACTTTGGCCGCCTTGATTCTATTTCTCTTCAGGATCGTTCATCCACAAGTTGCAAAGAACGCGATTCAATGGAACGTCTTGATCATCATTTCCTGCTCATTCGGCATCGGTTATGCCTTGATGAATTCAGGCGTGGCTTCATTCGCCGCAAGCTTATTGATGGAAGCATCGCAGCCATTCGGGATTTTCGCCGTCATCACGGCCATTTATCTGCTCACCAATGTGTTTACAGAGTTGATGACAAACAGTGCAGCCGCGGTCATGATGTTTCCGATTTCACTTGAAATATCGAGTGCCATGAATCTGGATCCAGTCGCACTGGCCGTACTTGTGACCATTGCCGCATCTGCAAGCTTTGCGACCCCGATCGGTTATCAGACCAACTTAATCGTCTACGGTCCAGGTGGATATCAGTTCAAGGATTTCTTAAGAATCGGCATCCCGCTGAATATCATCACCATGATCACCACCGTTACGGCAGTTCATTTCTTTTGGTTATAATTGAATAATGGAATCGAGGTGTATGCGTTGAAAAGTGAACATATTTCTTGGCATGGCGGCAAAGTTGAAAAAGAAGACCGGCACCGCCTTCATCAACATAAAAGTGCAGTGATCTGGTTCACAGGTTTATCCGGGTCTGGTAAATCCACCCTTTCAGTTGAGCTAGAAAAAGGTCTGTTTGAAAGAGGGATCCATACCTATCGCCTTGATGGCGATAATATCCGCCACGGGTTGAACGGTGATCTGACTTTCACTGATGGTGATCGTAAAGAAAACATCCGCAGAATCGGGGAAGTATCCAAATTGTTTGTAGATGCCGGCATCATCACATTGACCGCTTTCATTTCTCCATTTAAAAATGACCGGGCGCTTGTGCGAACCTTGTTTCCTGAAGGTGAATTCATCGAAGTATACGTTCAAGCAAGCGTTGAGGAATGCTCAAGGAGAGATCCAAAAGGCTTATATAAAAAGGTGAAAAATGGGGAGATCAAGGATTTTACAGGAATAGATTCCCCATATGAAGCGCCAGACTCTCCTGAAATTGTGATTGATACCGAAACACAGACCGTTGAACAATCTGTTCAACAGATCCTCCTCTATTTAAAAAGAAGAAAATTGATACCATGATAAAGATGAATCAGCAGTGATTTTATGACAGGAGTTGAAAAATATGCTGAACGAAGTAATTGAGATTGCCATCGGAGCAGGACAGAAAATAATGGGTGTATATAATCAGAAGTATAAAATAGAACAAAAAGCTGACCTCTCCCCCCTGACTGTCGCAGATCAATTATCCCATGAATGGATACAGGGCAGCTTGGCACAGCTGCCTGAGAAAATGCCCATACTCAGTGAAGAGGGATCGGATGTGCCTTACGGTGAGAGAAGATGCTGGAAAACATTTTGGATGGTTGATCCATTGGATGGAACCAAAGAATTCATTAAGCGAAATGGTGAATTCACAGTCAATATCGCTCTTATCTCTGAAAATAGACCGGTCTTGGGTGTCATCTATGCCCCTGCTTTGGATATGGTGTATTGTGCTGAAAAAGGAAAGGGCGCATATAAAATACACCATGCCAGCTCCCCACTTAAAAAGAAAATGGTGAAAATAGCCACCTCCTCTCCAGAAGTGAAAAAAGTCATCTTGTCCAGATCCCACCTGAATGATGCAACTTCAGCGTACGTTGCATCCCTTCAGCAAAAGGGTTTGAAACTACAGTATGAATCCATCGGAAGCTCGTTGAAGTTCTGCCAGGTTGCAGAAGGGACCGCACACTATTACCCCCGCTACGCCCCGACGATGGAATGGGATACGGCAGCCGGTCAGATCATTGTGGAAGAAGCAAATGGACAGGTGCTGGTTAAGCATACAGGTATGCCCCTTCAGTACAATAAGGAAAACCTGACCAACCCTGCTTTTCTTTGTACGATCCCTACAACGGAATAGACTGCAAACGAAAATCCGGACGGAGTTCACCTCGTCCGGCTTTTTCAGCTACCTGCAGCATTCCCCTAAAACAGAAGGAAGTGAATCACACGTTTTTCACAACTATTATCCATTATGTAAACATGTTATAAAGAATGACTCAATAACATCCTCTCAATCCTTACCGATCACAGACACGGAATTACCCTTTCTACATATACTGTAATAGAATCTTTCAGCGTAAGGGAGAGAAACCATGGGAAACACCCCTCCAAAAATATCAATCATTTTCCCGGTTAAAAATGAAGGAAAGAATGTGAAAATGACCCTGGATTCATTATTTGCAGTCAAAACGAAAATTGACATCCAAGCAATCATAGTGGATGATGCTTCAAACGATCAATGCTGCGCTTTTCTCGCAAACTATCCGCATCGTTCGAAAGTGACCTATATCCGTGCGAATGGTGTAGGACCTGCCAATGCCAGGAACCTTGGGGCAGAAAAAGCAATATATCCCTATCTTGCCTTTTGCGACGCTCATATGACCTTCGAGAATTTCTGGATAGACCGTTTACTTTATCATCTGTTGCAAGGAAAAAGCGATGCCGTATGCCCTGCAATCGGATCTCTTGATGATCCGACAATCAAGGGGTATGGCCAATCCCTTACCCCTTCCTTAAAAATAAAATGGCATCAGAGGCGACGATCTTTATTTGAAACAGCCGTTTTGCCGGGGGCTTGCATCATCACCTCTCAGCGTGTGTTCAAAGACGTAGGGGGATTTGAAACCGGTTTTTCCACCTGGGGTCACGAAGATGTGGAATTCGCCTTAAAACTCTGGTTATTTGGCTACCGGTGTCACTGTGACCCTCAGGTGACTGTCCTGCATTTATTCAGGGTAAGTCACCCGTACACCGTGAACTATGAAGGCATCTATTATAACTTATTGCGGATGGCATACCTCCATTTTGACGATAAGAGAATTAAAAAAGCAAAGGCACTGATCATTCACGGTTCCCCTTTGGAAATAGAGAAGAAAGTATTGAAAGATGGTGTTTTGGCTAAAAGGGCTCAATATGTAAGAAGAAGAAAAATGGATATTGAGGATTTATTTAAAAAGTTCAATATCTATTTTTAATCACAGAATGGAAAATCCGAACGGCCTTTCGAAATTCTTAATGGAATATCGAATGCGTTCGGATTTTTCCAGTTACACAATCACTGGTGTTTTACTTATAAGTCTCATGATTCAAGAGGTGAAATTGTTGTTATGTGATTACTCTGTTTTACTCCCTTATGTTCCATTCAATTCTCGATAGTATGCAAGGATATCTTTAAGACTCTGATTCAGAGTGATCTCCGGCTGCCAGTTCAAATTGGCCAGTTTCTCATTCTCATAGGTATGCTCCGGAGTCAATTGTGAGTGTGCAGTAGAAATGGGAAGGGTGCTTCCGGTTATTCTTTTGAGCTCTTCTACGACTTCCAGGAAACGTCGTGAAAGGCCGGTAGATACGATATAACATTCATTTCGCTCCCCTTTTTGAAGGATACAATCATAGGCTTTGACAGCATCCCTCACATCAATGAAATCCCGGTTATCCATCATATTTTCAAAGTGAAAATCCACCGGCTCGCCTTCCATATAGGCAAGAAACTTTTGTACAAGAAGCGAGCATATCCCGTCTGATTCACCAGGTCCGATTAAGTTGGATGGTTTGGCGATGCGGATATCCAGATGATAAAATGTTGCCCAGCTAGCCGCCAGCAGGGTTTGAATGTATTTAGACAAGCCATATGGATGGTTCGGGTGTGAGGATGAGCATGGATCGTATTCGATAACGGAGCCTACGACGAGAAGAATCGCCTCTGGAACGGTCCTCTTTACCGCTTCCATCAGATTCATCGTCCCGATGACATTGGTATTGATCGTTGTCACAGGATCTGCCCAAGACCTTCCACTGTGATTCTGGGCAGCGAGATGGAGGATGTATCGTGGTTTTATTGTTTTCAGGACCTCCTCCAGTGTGTCCCGGTTCATCAGATCACACTGGATATTGTGGACCTGATTATTCGGGTGCGGCAGACTCCTGACCCCTGCGTACACTTCAAAGCCTTTCTCTAGATAGTATGAACATGCATGCATGCCTGAGAAACCGGCGGCCCCCGTTATGAAAATCCTGCTCATTTCCCTTCCATCCATTCATGAAGTTCCTGCAGCATTTTTTTATAATCTTTCACTGGATATTTATAGTCGCTCCGTGTATGAATGAGCGTTTTATCATGCACCGGCTCCGGAACAGGGATGATCTCTACTTCATATTTTTGAAACGTTTCTTTGAACAGCACCAGTAGTTCATATTTTGAGATTCCCTTATCTGCACTTAGATGGTAAAGGCCGGATATCCCCTCATTGATGAGGTCCTCTATTGCTTTGGCAAGCTCCAATGTGGTAACACCGTTCCAGTAGACGTTTTGATAGCCATATATTTCCCCCTGCTGACGGAGAAACCAGTGAAGGAGACCGATTCCATCATCCTTCAATTCAGGTCCGATAATCGAGGTCCTGATTGTCAAATGGGGCGAAGACTGGATCTCTCCAAGTGATTTCGTTTTTGAATAGATATTGGATCCATCCTTCACATCTTGCTCCGTATACTTCCCCCTGTTTCCCGAGAATACACAATCAGTGCTGATATGGATCAGCTTCCCCCCGTATTCATTCACGATGTCCACAAGGGCATGGGGCAGCAATGCATTCACTTCAATCGATTCTTTCACATGTGCTTCCGCATAATCATTCAGTAAGCCCGTCGCATTGATGACGATGTCTGAACGTTCTGCAAGCAGGACCTCCCGCACTCTGCCGAGATTCCTCACATCTAATTCTATTCCCTTTAAATCTTTTTTTCTGACCGAATATGAGACTTGGTGCCCGCGGCCTTGCAAATAGTCAACGATGACGTGTCCTGCCATTCCATGCCCCCCTAGAACGAGAATCTTCATTCTAGAAAACCTCCATCCTTCAGCATCGTCTTGATTTCATCATATGGGATGATGTTGTCACTTGAAGAATACGTATCGAGGTCCACCTGGGGAAAATCTTGATAGGACTCCATCAGGCCCTCGATCGGAATCGTCGGCAGGATGACAAAGTACTCATTATCGTAAACGATTGTATTATGGCTTTCAAATTCCGTCAGTAGAAGTTCATGGAGTTTCTCCCCTGGACGGATACCGAGCTCTTCAATGGTGACTTCCTTGTCAGGGGAATATTGATCGATCAACACTTGAGCGAGGTCAATGATTTTGCATGTCGGCATCTTCATGACAAAGATTTCTCCCCCATGGCTTTCGTAGGTTGCTTTGAATAATAGTTTGATTGCATCTTTTATCGTCAGGAAGAAGCGGGTCATCTTTTTATCGGTTATGCCGATCTTTGATTTAGTTTTGATTCCATGCTTGAATACATGTATGACACTGCCATTGGTCCCAAGCACATTCCCGCCCCGGACGCAGACAAATTTTGTTTTATCTGTCAATACGTTGGCATTGATAATCAATTTCTCTCCCATCGCCTTAGTGAACCCATAAAAATTGGACGGGTTGGCCGCTTTATCAGTGGAAATGTTTATGACTTTTTCTACATTATTTTCGATCGCCGCATCAATGATGTTCTGGGTTCCCAATACGTTGGTTTTCAGTGCTTCCAATGGCTGGAATTCACACACTGGCACATGCTTCAATGCAGCCAGGTGAAAAATGTAATCGACCTTTTGAGAAGCTTCGGATACCGCTTCTTTGTCCCTCACATCCCCGATGACGAACGTCAGTTTAGGATGATTTTCAAATTTCTGCTTCATCAATACCTGGCTTGTTTCATTCCGGGAGAAAATGCGGATTTCCTTTGGATCTTTTTCAAGTAATTGTGATACGAGTTCATTTCCCCATGAACCGGTACCGCCTGTCACTAGTATTGTTTTATTAGTAAACAATGTCAGAACCTCCTAATAAAATATTAATCACTTTATCTGAAACATGACGATCCAGATATTCAGCAGGACATATCCAGTTAGAGCTTTTAGAACTCATCACTTTGACACCATTAAGAATCGCTTTTTCACTCAATCCTGAAATGAAGTTACTGCCGCAATCCACCGTCTCGGGTCTTTCCGTCGTCTTTCTGACCGTAACGGTCGGAATATGGAAAATACAGCATTCTTCCTGAACGGTGCCACTGTCTGTCAGCACACAGAAAGCATTTTTCTCAAGCTTGATGAAGTCAAAAAAGCCGAATGGTTCGTGAAGTTCGATAAAGGGATGCAATGATAGGTGGGGAGACGAGTGGAGTTTCGAACGAGTTCTCGGATGGGTGCTCAGGATGATCCTTTTTTTGTACGTCATAGCCAATTCATTCAATGCTCCGACAATCGTGGAAAGATGAGCGGGATTGTCAACATTTTCAGCCCTGTGAATGGTCGCTAGAAAGTAGTCTTTACTGCCTAATAAGAGCTCTTGCAGGATGTTGCTTTCTTCTATTTGAGGCTGATAGTGGGTCAAGACTTCGAAGATTGGATTACCCGTTATGATGATTTTACTTGCTGTCATCCCTTCTTTGAGTAAATTGGTTTTGCTGTATGGCGTGTAGACTAAATTATAGGAAGAAACGGCATCGATGATCTTCCGGTTTTTTTCTTCCGGGACATTCAGATCGAAACAGCGGTTTCCTGCTTCCATGTGAACGACGGGGATCATCATTCTTTCAGCGAGAATCGCACTGAGCCCGCTGTTTGTATCCCCCAGGACAAGGACTTTGTCCGGTTTTTCTTTTAACAGGATCTTCTCCAGCTCCGTGAACAGGGATGAAAGCTGTTCACCAAGAGATTGTTGGGCGCTTGCGAGTACATAATCCGGCTGTCTCAGACCGAGCTCCTTGAAGAAGATGCCATTTAATGAATGGGTGAAATTCTGGCCGGAATGGACGATGATATGCTCGTCTGCAAGCACGTCCAGTTTCTTCATGATCAGGCTCAACCGGATGATTTCCGGTCTCGTTCCCAATACAGTTACGATTTTCATATTCACCTCTCCTTTTTCATTCTCTTATTATATTTATGTTCTTAATCGGGACATGTCCTAGACTCCTTACCTTATTTCAAAAAAAGGCGTATGTCTGATATGATCAAGCCCTTTCATCTGCGATGTATAAAAAAGCCCCACTGAAGAGGCTATTAACATCTTTTACTTCTATTGGTGAGGGAAGAATCCATTGTGAAAGACATGGTTGCACAACTGGATCGTTTCATTTTCGAATAGGCAGTGAAAAATCGGTCTTCATAGTAATTTCCAGGGGAGAATTCTGTCTGAACCTTTTCCTCCATCCTCATGGCGTTTCAAATATCAATTTTTTTTGAAACGGGAATGGCATATCATCCTTCCATCCATGTAGATACAGACGACCTGCTGTCAATCTGGTTCAACCTAAATCGTTACCTTTGTTTTGTTTGGAGAGCTTGGGTGTATATCATTAAGGTATTTCTCCCTAACTTTTCAACATCCCATAGATCTTTACCATGCATTTTTGCATACTGGCTCATCTGTGTTCTCAGCTGAGGGTTACTTAACAGATACTCAATTTTTTCAGCGAGCTGCAGGCTGTTCTCTTTTTCAACAATAAATCCATTCTTTCCGTGTTCGACCATTTCAGGGAGCCCTCCGGCGTCACTTACAATCGTGGGAACCCCCATCAGCTGTGCCTCTATCACGGCAAATGGCTGGTTTTCCTGAAGACTCGGCAACACCAGCATGTCCGAAAGTTGCAAGATTTCCTTCACTTGAGACGTAGTTCCCCAGAAGATCACCTTTCTGCCGATCCCGAGCTCCTCACAACGATCTTTCAATTTCCCCTTTAGCTCTCCTTCTCCAATGATCCAACATTCCCAATCGTCTCTTGATTTCAAAAATGAAAGGGCTTCGACCAGTTGCTGAAGACCCTTTAAGTACACGAGCCGGCTATTGACGAGGATAATTTTTTTATCTTTTCTCTTTTGGATAATGGGACCGCTGTCGAAATCAGAAAGCTTCACCCCGTATTTGAACGTATAGATTTTCGCAGCGGGAATGTTGAATTCACTTAGGATGATCCCCCTCATCCACCGGCTTGAAGTATGGATGACGTCACTCACTTCATAGCCTATTGCCTCTATCTTCGAATAATAGCGAAGAAGAAACGTCTTCCAAATATCCTCAGCCTGCATATTCAGATTCACCGATTTGTACTGATGGAAGATGGCGCCCGACAAAAAACCGTGAATGCTCGTGACAAGCGGCACATTCACAGGCTTCAAACGACTCAACGCCACCGCACAAATGACATCCTGGGCATGAATGAGATCGTATTTGGACAAATCCACATTTTTCGCACCCTGTTCGAACAAATATCGATTTGATTCCGCATGGTACACCCAAGGATTATGCACCATATGAGGGTAGGCTTTCATCAATCGGTGATTCACATATGAACGATAAGGAGCGAGATCGACTTTCAACTTTCCTTCCAGCAGAACGAGCGTAGAGTTATTGTCACTTGTGCACATGATGTCTACCTGATGTCCCTGCTTGACAAGATTCTCCCTCAAATTGGACACAAATGACCAGATTCCACCCCCGGGTAGCGGAAATACAGTAGCTATTAATATTCTCATCTCACTCACCCCTTAAGAAATTCATCGAGTATGGACTTTATTCTTGGATCCGGGATCGACTGCTTTTTATATTTTTGCTGATCATTGATTGGTTGAACCTGATTTAAAGGTGTCGATGTTTTTGTTCCATTTACATGCCAGTAATAATTTTTCCGTGGTAGCATTTGGTTCCCTCCCCATAGACGGTTTGTTTGATGTTTCATTTGGCCTTGGTCAATGAATCGAGTAGATGACATTCATATCAAATTCCTCAAGATTCTTTTCCCACAAAAGTTTATTTGCCTTAATATCAAAGCAAGATAAGCGTGTCGGCATAACACCATAACCCCCAACGTAGGTCACCGTTCCGTCTTCCTTTTTCTCACTGGCAGGCCGAATCCTGGAGAAGCCAACTAATACGATGTTATCGGTTATAGGTTTGATCCCCCTGCACCAGCCGATTTTTTCACTATGTCCACTGATTTGCACCAAATTTACGGTTCTTTCCACTTCCAGCGTTTTGGCATTGACGATGACGATTCTCCCGTCAACCTGGGTGAAATAGATCTTACCGTTATAAACTACACCGTCATGTATGAGTTCACGGCCGATATTGATCTTTTTCGCCCGGTTTGTTAAACAGATCGCATCTTTTTGCAAGCATCTTGTCACCCAAATATCATCGTCCAATTCAAATACATAATTTGGATGTGATAGATGAGGCTTAGTTGTGGGGACTTTTCTATAATCGATTCTGGGATCAAACCGCTTCCACGGATTTTCCCCCATCACATTCCACAGATTGAAGATCTTTCCATTTGGATTCAGTTCCACAACCATATCAAGCCCTGTGTTTACAACCAGAATATTCCCGTTCCTCCTCGGACTTACATGATGTACATCATTGAACAACGGCAAACTATAGTATTCCTCCAACTTATAAGTGAAGGCATTGTAGATGAGGATTTCTGTTTGGGTGCATGCATACAGCCTCTTTCCTTTCAATGTCGCCGCCGTGAATGAGATGGAAGCTTCATGCAGAGGACACACTTCTTTCGGAGAAGTGTATTCAATGACCCTTTCCCCTTGCTTCGTCACGCCGTCCATTTTTACAACGACAGCTTTCTTGAATTGTTCCCAATCTTTCAGTACTTTGGACTTTTGTTCTGCCCCGACCAAGTATAAATCTTTCAACCATTCTCACCTCTTTTATATTTCTTCTATGATCAACCGGCCTTGTACCCCCTGGCTGCTTCTTCCTTCTGATACAGGCAGGGACAATACCGATGACTGCTCTAGATATTCTATGTACAGCTTGTATCTTTTGACAGTGGATTCAGATAAAATAGGACCTTTTTATAATTTATGACCGCTTAGCCCTCTACAAAAAGGAATCACTTACATATAAAAATAATAGGATTGTTTTGTGAACGAAAACATGATTGGAGGATATCCTATGAAATTACTATTCGTCTTTTACGTACCGAGCGGCGGTGTCGAAACGTTAAACAGACAAAGGGCGGTTGCTCTGCAAAAGTCCGGGGTCCGCTGTGACTTTCTTTACTACAGCAAGCGAAGAAATTTGCTGAACCACGAGGGATCCCATGTGTTCATCACGAATGATGACCAGGAAATCAAAGCGATCCTGCACAAAGGCAAGTATGATACAGTGATTATTACGTCGGATTACAGGGCGATGGAAAGGTTCAGATCGTTGGGGTATAAGGGGAAAATCATCCTCGAAATACAGGGTTATGGCCCTAAAGAAGTTGCCAGGGCTGAAATGGGGAAAGCCATTCCATTTGTCCAACAATATTGTGATGCCCTGCTTTATCCCAAGACCCCCCATATTGGGGCGATTTTCAGAGAATTCTTTGCATCCACGCCCATTTTTGAATTCAACAATTGCTTTGATCACATGGCATTCACGTATCAAAAACTCCCAAAAAAAGACCGTCCGATCATTGCCTGGATCGGACGGCTGGAAGATAACAAAAATTGGCGGGAATTTCTACACATCGGGCACCACCTCCGTCAAAAAAACCCTGCCATTGATTTATACATGTTCGAGGACCCGAGCCTATCCACTCCAAAAGAGAGACAGGATTTCATTCAATTAAAAGGTATGCTCGGACTCGATGATTCTGTCCATCTTCTTCAAAATTTGCCCAACAGTCAAATGCCCCGCTATTTTTCCATGATCGGGGACTCTGGAGGCTTCTTATGTTCTACTTCGAAAGTAGAAGGTGCCCCGTATTCACCGCTTGAAGCGATGAGCTGCCGGTGTCCGGTTTTAACAACAGACTCTGATGGTGTGAGAAGTTCGATTCTTCATAATCAAACCGGTAAATACTATCAGCTCGGCAACATTCAACAGGCTGTTGTTCAAGCTGAAGAACTGATGGGAAATGCCACTTTGCGTAAATATATTATTGAAAATGCACTTCTACACTTAAAATCTCAATTCAGTCATGAACAATATGCCTTTCACTTCAATAAAATGTTGAAATCCATCGGCGTGTAACATCCTAATTGCAGTGACATAGAAGATTAATAACTTAAAAAGGTGAGATGTCCATTGAAAGCATTTGTAACAGGCGGAGCCGGTTTCATCGGTTCCCATTTGGTTGATACCCTCATTTCAAGGGGGGATACGGTTCATGTGATTGATAACCTGAGCAGCGGTAAGAAGGAGTTCATCCACCCTTCCTCCGTATTCCATCAATTAGATATATGTTCACCGAGTGTTCAACGGCTCATTTTGGATGAAAAGCCGGATGTGATCTACCATATGGCCGCACAGGCTGATGTGTCGAGGTCAACCTCCTCCCCTTTTTCGGATATGCACTCAAATTTGGCAGGCACAATCAACTTATTGGAAGCTTGCAGAAGGACCCCAATCAAGAAATTTGTCTTCTCCTCCACTTCAGCGGTATACGGCAATGTAATGTGTGACAAAATCAATGAAATCCAGCCGCCTAATCCCATCTCATTCTATGGGTTATCTAAATATGCAGCAGAAAGATATATCAGGTTATACAATGACACATTCAATATTCCCTACTCCATCCTTCGTTACGGAAATGTATATGGCCCAAGGCAGACATCGAAAGGGGAAGGCGGGGTTATCGCCGTCTTCCTTGAAACACTCAAAAGAAATGAAGCGTTGAAAATTAATGGGGACGGACTTCAAACCCGTGATTATATTTATGTGCAAGACGTGGTGGACGCCAATATTGCTGCTGCAGAAGAACCAAAAAATCTGGTCGTGCAGATCAGTACAGGAGAAAGTACTTCGATCCTTCAATTGATTCAACTCATACAAGAAAATCATGACACGGAAGTCAAGACATTCCACGGAGCTGACCGCCAAGGAGATATTAAACATAGCTGCCTTGATAATTCACTTGCGACAGCATCTCTTCAATGGAAACCGTCCTATACAATAGAAGAAGGGATTCGCAATACGTACCGCTGTTGATTTACTTCAAGGACTTTTCCTCGACTGTCTGTAAACTCGACCTCCCACTAAGATCAACTGCTTTACCCCAGGCATTGATGCTTTAAAAATCCATTTTCGCCTCACACTTTTTCTTTTTCATCTCTTATTTTTATTACGGTCCATCTGAAAATATTTCAGGTATTTCCTCTGTATTGCCTGTGATTCCTGCAGCATACCCTTTCCATTCTTCGCCGACCCCATCTGCGGATGTACACGATACAGCACCAGTGCCTCATCCAAATAATCCATGCGCGTATGAAGCATCAGCCTGCACCACATCTCATAGTCTTGCGTATATTTTAATGATTCATCGAACCATCCTGCCTGCTTAATTAAATCGATTTCTGCCATCACTGTACATCCATTGACAGGACAGGCCTTCAAGAGTACATTCCTGAACATATTCTTTGTCATTCTCCTTGAATGGATTTCATTTATGACTTTATCTTTTTCATCTATGACCTTGAAAGCCGTATATGAAACTTTAGAACGGATTGCCTGCATATATGTCAATTGCCTTTCAATCTTTCCTACTGTAAACATATCGTCTGAGCTCAACCAAGCAAAATATGTGCCTGTTGCATGCCTTAACCCTGTGTTCAAGGCAGAAGCTGTTCCCCCGTTTGCTTTTCTTATATATTTGATTCTATCTTTAAACGGTTTAATTTTTTCAAAATGTTCGGTGGAACCATCATCCACCAGGATGACTTCGACCTGTTGATACGTTTGATTTAAAGCGCTTTTGATGGCCCGGTCCACATATGGGCAATTATAGAATGGAATGATAATGGATACCTTCACTTCAATCCCCTCTTTCTTAGATCCGGTGATACCGACAGTATATGCCCGTTGATGGTAAAATGCTTGTACCAACGCCTACACTTCATCAATAACCGTATCCGGTTGTGAAGAGCGGCAACTGTCTTCAACATTAAAATCCGAACGGCAGAGATGCCCGTTCGGATTTAGCTTGCATGATGACCCACCATGCCTTATTGAATGAGAATTTCGATATGCCGGACTTTCCCGTGATTGATCTTGTAGCAGCGGAGCTCTTCTCCCTTTACACTAACAGCAGCAATGAAATAATACACATCAGGATAAAGCGAATATTCCACATCGTCCCTGGATGGTACCGGGCGGCCATTTGGATGTGAGTGATAAATACCAAGGAAGGTTTCTTTCTTCATAACCATCTCCTCCATCACCCGGTCTTGCTCCACTGGATCGATGGCAAATGAAAAAGGGGTGGGCTCCGTATTGGTCATCGGCCAAACCGTCAGGCACTGATTGCCTGATCCGGAAAGCAGCCCACAGGCTTCATTTGGCAGGTCTTTTCTGACTTCCAGCATGA
The DNA here is from genome assembly GCF_011398925.1 of Bacillus sp. KH172YL63. NCBI lineage: Bacteria > Bacillati > Bacillota > Bacilli > Caryophanales > Bacillaceae > Bacillus > Bacillus sp. KH172YL63. Next base: position 1,631,652 of record NZ_AP022842.1, on the reverse strand, counting down.
TTCTCATATAGACAAGCTTGGACATGATAACAAAGTCCTTAGGCGTTACATCCGCAGCCTTTGAATTTAAATTTTGTTCTTTTTGCTTCCAATTGGATTCTTTCTTCTTTTTTAATGCCAATGGGTATACTTTTTCGTTGCTTATAAATTGCATTCAGATCCTTTGATTGCATGAATATCCCCCCTTTCAATATTAGCGGATATATTTATTCGGATTAAACATCGTGCGTTTCGATTCACTGTCCATCGGGATGTTTCCGTATTCTTCGAATTGCTGATTCACTTGTGGGGCTTTATCAGTGGACCGCTGCTTCATTTTTTTGTACAAGTCGCTTTTCTTGTTTGATTGAGTTTGAAGGTTTTCCCGGAGCGCGTTCAATTCCTTCTCCATCTCCAATTCCCGGACGTTCTTTTCCTTCTGTCTGTTGTCATTCACTTCATTCAGAAGATTCACTTGTTTTTCTAATGCCGTTTCCCTTTGTTTCATATCTTCGAGCTGATTTTTCAAGGCGTCAAGCTCTTCCTCATAGTACCCTTCGATCTTTTTCAACTCTTCATGCAATGCATTCATTTTCTGTAAATATTCTTGTGTCTTCTCGTCTTTTTCACTGTCCTTTTCCAACGTTGCTTTCACTTCATTGATTTTATTTGAATAAGATACTAACTGATCTTCAATCAAATCCAGTTTCTTAATGATTTCCGGGTGATTGTTCTCAGTTTCTTTCCCCCATAAAAAATTCCACATGTCTGTATACCACCTTTCCGGTTTTTTTTCATAATGCTTTCGCAGCTCACCAATCCATTCAAGCAAGCTGAAGAATGAGCCGTAGTCTGCATCTATCTTCATATCTTGGCCCAATGAGGTGACAAATGCACGATTTGCATCAATCAATGCTGTGATCACATCATTTTTTACTTTTTCAACATATGATTTATATTCGTTATGCGTACTTTCATATATCACCCTGATTTCCGGGATCGAGGTTGGGAGAACGGAATCCATCATGCCATCCGGACTGTCGTCGGGAGGGTCGTGAAGCTTTCCTTGTTCCACTTTGGTGAATGCAGCATCCCTTTTATGCACCTCTTCCAGCAATGACTTATCTCTTTGCTCCTTCTGTAATTGAAGGTAAAGTTCTTGCTTCACCTCCATTTCGCTCAATAAAAATTCAATCTGCTCAGTGAGTGTCTGGATCGTTTGATGATTTTCCGCAATTTCCAATTGGTATATTCGTTGTTTGCTTCTTTCCCTCGACAGTTCTTCTGACACATTCTTGATTCTCCGTGAATAGTGATGATAAAGGGACTCCAATTCATTTGATATGCTATGGATATCGTGTAATATTTCATGAGGTCCCGCCCCCTGGGCATGCTCCTCCCCTTCCATCTGTTTCACCCCCAATGATTTCTTTGTATTATCTTATGTATGGTTTGTATACATGTTAAAAAAAAGGAGAGAGATTTCCCCTCTCCTTACATTCATTAGTCATCCAAACCGTCTAATAGGTCAGCGAATGTATCACACTCACCAAACTCTACCAATGCATCTACAAGTCCGCTGTCAAAGATGACTGCATTTGCAGTATTTCTCAAGATCAGGCGGAAGCTTTCAGTTGGCGCATCGATGATTTGAAGCTCATAGAATAATTGTTCAGGTACACCGTCAAAGTACCGGATCCCTTCACCTACAGCCGTCATTGCAGTATCTCCGCAAGTCACGCGATCGATGGAAGATGGATCGAAAGTAAAGCTGAAGTCCGGTTGGAATCCAGTTCCAGTAGGAGCAGGAGTTGGACCAACTTCAGTGTCAGTGAAGGAATATGACCATGTGCTGTCTGCAAGAGAACATTCTTGACAGATTTCTGCTCTAAGTGTGGATGTACCTTCGATGACTTCTCCTCCGATTGTTGCAAGGGTATCTTCATTTCTGGCAAGTGCTGTCGCCTGACACTCACAGTTTGCTACCGGGAATAATCCAGGGCACTGACGCGGGAATTCAAGCAGGCTGAGGTCGCAAGAAAGTCTTTCTTCAGGTACTGGAATGTTGTTAGGACGCGGGAAGCAGAATTTAGCCAGAACTTCAAGTTTAACAGGGTACTCTACTTGAACATCTTTACATAATACTACTCTAAGCGGGATCATCGGTCCGAATGGATCTGGCCCCATTAAAACCCCACCAGATGTTGCAATCACTTGAGTCGCTCTGATATTCAAATTGTCATTTGTAATGCCTGTAGGTACACACATCATTATTTCATCTGTAAATTGTGTACGTACTGTAAATGAACACTCCGCTACTCCAGCAATTAAGACCGTTACTTCAACCGGAACAGTCCAAACGATCAACACTTTACCAGGATTTCCATTCTCAATGATGGATCCTGTCACATTGACGGATGTTGGATCAACCGGTGCAGTTTGAATCTCCACCCTCTGGCCTCCAGCCAATGCTTCACTAACAGTTGCACGACATGCTTCATCCGGAATGAAGTTCTTGTTTTCGTATCTGTTTGCAAAGAATACCCAGTCATATACTTTGTCTACGCGGATACATTCCGGAGCCAAATCATTTGTATCCAATGGTAGTGGCGACGCTGATGGTGTAGGAGTCTGGGAACCCCTAATTTGTTTACGCTTCTTCAAACAAATCCTTCCTTTCTTTTAATGAATATTTATATCACAATATATCTTATGGACGAGAAGGAATTTGGTATAGAGTAAATACCTATTTATTCAAAAAAAAGTTACTAGGCGAATTACTAGTTTGCAGGAAACGGGCTTAAAATAGGCGAAACCTGTGGTCATTTGACTGTACTCCCCCTCCTCAGCCGGCATATCATATAGCATAAGAAAAGGAGGGATGCACATTATTGATAGCTGAATGAAGAAGCTAACCGTTAACCTCTGATTATTTTTTACGCTTACTCTTTTAAATGAATATTACGAACGTGAATGATTTTCTATCATTGCAATGATATTAATTATATATAAAAGCCATGTAAACGCTGGGAAGTTTACATGGCTTTATTTACGTTGATTAGCATCATACCGCTCTCACACATATACATACTAGTAAAAGCGCACAGAAAGGAGAAGTCTTATGAAACAGCTTTCCTCCATCCAGCTTCAGCAGCAGATCATTCATTATAAATCAGAGATGGAACGATACAAACAAAGATGCGCAGCCTTGGAATCGAATGTTGTGGTTCGAAAATACGGAGCACTTCAAAAAGAACATCAAGCGCTCCTGAAGAAGCTTGAAGAATATGAGGATGTCATTGTAAAGAAGGGAGAAGAAATCGAAGGGCAATCGTTAAAATTCGTATTCCTTCATAAAGCACAGGAAAAAGAAATGTCAAAGCTCCGATTTACCATCAATCAACTGAAGGATCAACTTCGGAAGATCAATCAACATTATATGAGGGATACAAAGTTATATGATGAACAACTGCATGAAAGCGCTGAAGTGTTTCAGCAGGAAGTTCTTTCGCTGCAAACGACGATCAGCCACTTGCTCTTTGAAAGAGAGCGATATTTTTCAGCAAATGAAGAAATGGGGCAGCGCTTGCAGCAGAGGGAATGGGAAATGTGGGTGCTTGAAGAGCAGATTAAAAGCTGTGAAGATGAAGCACATTCAAAAGAACACGTATTACGTCGTTCCATTGAATTACAGAACATAGAGATTGAGGCACTGGTAAAGGAAAAGGAAGACCTCATCGATCAATTCAATCATAAGGAAGCGGAAATGGCCGGCCTCCTCCAGCGTTTGACTGACGAGGAGAATAAGCACAATGAAGCCACCCTCCTTCAACAGAAGCTTAAGGATAGAAATCGAGCCCTTCACCATGCACTGAAAAAGCAACGGGAAGACATGGAGATGTACATGAAAACACTCCAATCGGTCAGTTTAAATATCAAACAGATGAAGGAAGATGATTCTTTGTTCAAAGTTGAAGAGAAAAACACAGCATCTCCGGAAATGAAAAAATTAGAAAACACCATCGCTCATCTCCAATTTACGAATTCCCTTTTAATAGAAGAAATCAATAAGCTGAAAAATAAACCGGGCTCCTAAATAGGGAGCCCGGTTTATCTTTACATGAATTCTTTAACTAAATCTTCAAATGTATCTTCAGAAAGCTTTAGGTCATGACTGCTCAGAGGTTCTTCTGAATAGCCTGCCACAAGCTCCTGATAGGACGGCTGCTGTTGATTTTGATAAATCAGACCTGTGACAAGTCCGTCTTTCTCCATCAAGGTGTTCATGGCCTGCTCCCGATTAGAAGGATCATAGCCCTCAACATCTGCAAGCTTCGTCAAATTCTCTTTGAACCAATCATACGTATTGGTTTTGTTGTATGTCACACAAGGACTGAATACGTTGATCAGGGAGAAGCCTTTATGGTTCAACCCCGCTTCGATCAATGCCGTCAGTTCTTTCAGGTCGGAAGAGAAACTTTGTGCAACGAAGGTCGCGCCTGCGGTGAGTGCCATTTCCATCGGTGCAAGTGCAGGTTCGATGCTGCCCTCCGGCGTAGACTTTGTTTTAAATCCTGACGCCGAACGTGGCGATGTTTGCCCTTTCGTCAATCCGTATATTTGATTATCCATGACAATGTATGTCACATCGACATTCCGCCGGATTGCATGGATCGTATGTCCAAGGCCGATGGCAAATCCATCTCCATCACCGCCTGATGCGATCACGGTTAAATCTTTATTTGCCATCTTTAAACCTTGTGCGATTGGAAGGGATCGTCCATGGATTCCATGGAAGCCGTATGAATTGATATATCCGGAAATTCGCCCGGAACATCCGATACCTGATACGACTGCCAATTGCTCAGGATCGAGCCCAACATTTGCCGAAGCCCGCTGGATCGCTGCCTGTACGGAGAAGTCACCGCACCCAGGACACCAGTTTGGCTTCACATTGTTCCTGAAATCTTTAAAGGTAGCCATGGATCAGTTCAACTCCTTACATCTAGTGTGAATTTCATTTGGCAAGAATGGTGTGCCGTCATACTTGGTCATCTTCGTGAGCTTATTACCATAGCCGACATTCATTTTGATAATGCTTGCCAGTTGACCGGTGGCGTTGTTTTCGATCACGACCACCTTTTTGGCTGATTGCATCAATGGTTCCAATTCATCTGCAGGGAAAGGATGAATCAAACGGATATGTGCATGATTCACTTTCACACCATCTGCTTCCAGCCTGCCCATCGCTTCTTCAATGACACCTCGTGTCGAGTTGAAGCCCACTAACAGCAGGTCTGCTTCTTCGTGGGGCGCGTTGATATGAATCGGTTGTTTGAATGCGATGTTCTCAAGCTTTCTCATCCGTTTATCCATCTGAGCCTGTCGGTTTACAGGCGATTCAGAAGGCTTTCCTGTTTCGTCGTGCTCGACCCCCGTTACATGGTGGATCCCATTTTTCATACCTGGAATGACACGTGGTGATACCCCGTCTTCCGTTACTTCATAGCGTTTGTAATACTTTTTCGGTTCCAATTCGTCCAAATCGGACTCCTGTCGGACGAGCTTCCCTCTGCGGATTTCGACTTTGCTGTAATCCAGGGGCTCAACGGTTTGCTTTCCTAATGAAAGCTGAAGGTCGGAAAGGATGATGACAGGACATTGATATTCTTCTGCCAGGTTGAAAGCTTCAACCGTATCATAAAACGCCTCCTGAACCGTGCTCGGAGCGAGAACGATTTTAGGGATTTCACCGTGGGTACCGTAAATCATCGCCATCAAGTCGGACTGCTCCTGTTTGGTCGGCAATCCTGTAGAAGGGCCTCCCCGCTGCGTGTCTACCACTACAAGAGGCTGTTCAGTCATCCCGGATAAACCGATTGCTTCCATCATGAGGGAAAGACCGGGTCCTGCTGAAGCCGTGAATGAACGGATCCCTCCGTAGTTTGCACCGATCGCCATCGTTGCCGCTGCAATTTCATCTTCTGTCTGGATCACTGTTCCGCCCACCATCGGAAGTTTCTTAATCAGGTATTCCATAATTTCAGAGGCCGGGGTGATCGGGTAGGCAGCCATCAGCCGCACGCCCCCTGCCAATGCACCGAGTGCAATCGCATCGTTTCCGATCATGAACATCCGTTTCTTTCCGTCGGCTTCTTTCAGCTGTAACGACCCGACTTTATCCCCGAGCGCTTCTTTCATCGCTTCGAAGCCCTTTTTGATGGCTTCCATGTTCTTCTCTACAACAGCTTCGCCTTTACGTCCGAAGATTTCTTCAACGACTTCCTTGAATACTCCCGGATTTAGGTTCAAGACTGCACAGGTTGCCCCTACAGCCACCATGTTCTTCATCAGGGACGTGCCAAGTGCCGTCGCCATCTCTGTAAAAGGAACGATGAACAGGGATGCATCAGTATCTTCAGGCTTCTCAGGCTTGAATTTTGCATCTGCAATGATGACACCATCACTATGTAATTCTTTATAATTTACATCAATCGTTTCCTGATCAAAGGCAACCAGGATATCTAAGTCATCGGCAATGGCACGTACTTGTGTCGTGCTGACCCGAATCTTATTATTTGTATGTCCCCCTTTGATACGGGAGGAGAAGTGGCGATATCCATATAAGAAATAGCCGAGGCGATTGAGTGCCATCGAGAAGATTTCACCCGTACTCTCAATCCCTTCACCCTGCTGGCCGCCAACCTTCCATGAAAGTTGTTCCTTCATTCATTACACCCCTTCAAACTTTATTTGTAACATCTATTATAGAAGATCGATCTCTTCCATTCATTCATACAATCATTAGATTTATTGATTGCTACACGATGCTTCTTTATGTGCACTCTATCAGTTTATCACTTTTCCATTTAAATCACTACTGTAATAAAGAGATTAGGGGCTCATTCAAACACTGAAGGTCTCCCTATATTGACTTCTGAAATCTTTATTGAGGCATTCTTCGGACAAAATTTTCATAGAGGAATTTCTTCACTTGTCTTTCACTGTAGTACCGCTGCAGTGCCTGGACCAAATTATCATATTGATCGAACGTCGCTAAGCCCTGAACGGTCTCCGTTATCCCGTCAAAGTCGGATCCGAACCCAATATGATCCTCCCCTCCCAAACTGCACACGTGCTCTACATGCCTGATGACATCCGTTATCCCTGCCACATCCTTTTTCGAAAGAAAGGGTGGGACAAAAGTGATGCCCATGACGCTGTCTTTTTCGATCAGGGCTTGAATTTGATCATTTTTCAAATTCCGGGGGTTCGGACAAATGGAATACGCATTCGAGTGGGATGCAATCGGGTATGCCGCTACCTCGACCGTATCCCAGAATGCTTTTTCGCATAAATGGGATACATCTGTCCACAGTTTCTTTTCATTAAGGAAAGAGATCACTTCATAACCTAATCTGGTCAGTCCTCCACCCCTCGGTTCAAGGGCACCGTCTGCGACCGCATTTGCCCAGTTCCACGTCAAACCGACTGAACGAACGCCTAACCTGTAAAGAATCTCAAGCTTCGTCATATCTTCCTCTATCGCTTCAGCTCCCTCAAGTGAGAGCATTACACCGATTTCCCCGTCTCCCAGAAGGTCAATGTCTTGTTTACTTTTCACCCATTTAAGCATTGGATTGGGTGTTAAAATTTGATTATGGAACAGGTTCACCATTTCCAAGGCAGCCTGGAAACGTTGACCCGGTTTCAAATCAGACGGGATATAGATTGCGAACAACTGGACCCTGCTTTTTGCATGAACAAGCTGAGGATAGGTGATATGCATGTTATGCTTTGATTGAAAAGTCCCCATTCCCTTTTCCAAGTACAATTTCATCAATACGTCACAGTGTGCATCAAAGATCATCTGCCTGCATCCTTTCGATTCTTACCTTTTATGTATGCCTATGAATAGTATAAGGGCTGTCCACTAAAGAATCCTCTTTAATGAACAGCCCGTGATTTATTATCTTGGTTCAACAATTAACTTGATTGCCGTACGCTCTTCCCCATCGATCAGGATATCTGTAAATGCCGGGATACATATTAAATCCAAGCCACTGGGAGCAACGAACCCCCTTGCAATCGCAACAGCTTTCACGGCTTGATTCAAAGCCCCTGCCCCGATTGCCTGAATCTCGGCTCCCCCTCTCTCACGAAGAACACCGGCGAGTGCACCAGCTACAGAATTAGGATTAGATTTTGCTGAAACTTTTAATATTTCCATTCCTTTTCCTCCTTGTCATTTCCCCCATACCGCATGTCCGTGGTAAGAACAAACCTGGTATAAATGATTCCACTGCTACTATATTCAGGAACAGGACAAATCATTCCGCTGATGGGTGAAAAAGGAAGGAAACATTTAATATTCTGCCATGAAAGGATGATCCTCGTTTATTAACAAACGTTCGATTTTCTTGGCTTTCCCGTTTTTTTGATCGATATCGATCAGGCATGCGCTCAGAATCTTCCTGCCGGTTTTAGGCACTTCAAACCGGACCGGTAAGCTGGTCTGGAATCTCTTTAATACAGAATCCTTGCTCATGCCGAGCACTTCATCATAAGGACCTGTCATCCCTACGTCACACATGAATGCTGTGCCGTTTGGCAGGACGCGGTTGTCTGCTGTTTGGACATGTGTATGGGTGCCGATCACGGCAGAGACACGTCCGTCTAAAAACCAGCCGACTGCCTGCTTTTCACTAGTTGCTTCTGCATGGAAATCAACAAATATGATTGGAGTCCTTTTCTTCGCTTCATCTACAAGCTCATCGAGCACTTTGAACGGATCATCAAGTGGAGGCATGAATGTTCTTCCCTGGGCGTTGATGACGGCAACTTCTTTCCCGTACACTTCAGCAAACACCAAACCACTCCCCGGTGTTCCTTCAGGGAAGTTGGCAGGCCTAACCAACTGCTTCGATGAATCGATGAATTGAAAAATATCCCGATTGTCCCAAGCATGATTTCCAAGCGTCACCATGTTGGCTCCGTCTTGAATAAACTGTTTGTAAATTTTCTCGGTGATTCCCCTGCCGGATGCGGCATTTTCTCCATTGACGATCGTAAAATCAGGTGAATGCTTCTTTTTCAGCTTAGGTAAGTATTCTGAGACCATTTCCCGGCCCATCGAACCGACAACGTCTCCTACAAATAAAATTTTCATGAAATGTCCCTTCTCTTTATGTACTTTTTGTTATTGTAACACAATTGACTCCTCATCTATGCATCAACTGTGGCTATACGCCGTCCGATAAAAAAAGCTGACTCAAAAAGGGATATCCCTTTTTGAGTCAACCTCTTATTTTGCGTATTCAACAGCCCTTGTTTCACGGATGACCGTTACTTTAATATGGCCTGGATAATCGAGCTCATCTTCGATCCGTTTACGGATATCCCTTGCCAAACGGTGGGATTCCAAATCGTCAATGGCTTCTGGTCGTACCATGATGCGCACTTCACGACCGGCTTGGATCGCAAATGATTTCTCTACACCTTCATACGACTCTGAGATTTCTTCCAGCTTCTCCAGACGACGGATATAGTTCTCAAGCGTCTCGCTTCTTGCTCCTGGTCTTGCAGCGGACAATGCATCTGCTGCTGCCACCAGTACTGCAATGATCGACGTTGGTTCAGTATCTCCGTGGTGGGAAGCGATGGAATTAATGACTACCGGGTGTTCCTTGTATTTCGTTGCAAGTTCTACACCGATCTCTACGTGACTGCCTTCCACTTCATGATCAATCGCTTTACCGATGTCATGCAGAAGTCCGGCACGCTTTGCAAGTCTTTCGTCCTCGCCAAGCTCTGCTGCCAGTAATCCTGACAGATATGCCACTTCCATGGAATGCTTTAGGACGTTTTGACCGTAACTTGTACGATATTTCAAACGTCCCAGTATCTTGATTAAATCCGGGTGAAGTCCATGGACACCTACTTCAAATGTAGTCTGCTCCCCGATTTCACGGATGTATTCATCCACTTCACGGCGGGATTTGTCCACCATTTCTTCAATTCGTGCAGGGTGGATACGTCCATCCTGAACCAATTTCTCCAACGCAATGCGAGCCGTTTCTCTACGGATCGGATCAAAACCAGATAGAATGACTGCTTCAGGCGTGTCATCAATGATCAAATCGATTCCGGTAAGAGTTTCAAGCGTACGAATGTTACGTCCTTCCCGTCCAATAATGCGACCTTTCATCTCATCATTCGGTAAGTTCACAACGCTAACCGTTGTTTCTGCCACATGTTCTGCGGCGCAACGCTGGATAGCCAGTGACAGGACCTCTTTCGCCTTCTTATCAGCATCTTCCTTCGCCCGTGTTTCATGTTCCCTCACCATAATGGCGATATCGTGGGAAAGTTCATTTTCCACGCGGTCAAGGATGATTCCTTTCGCTTCATCACGAGTCAGGCTCGAGATACGCTCTAGCTCAGTTTGCTGTGATCGTACCATTTCGTCCACTTTGCTTTCCATCTCTTCAATATGTTGTTGTCTCTCGTTAAGAGTCCCCTCTTTTCTCTCAAGTAAGGCTTCCCGCTTATCAAGCGTTTCATCTTTCCGATCGAGGTTTTCCTCTTTTTGCATCAAACGATTTTCTTGTTTTTGCAATTCATTTCTTCGTTCACGAAGGTCATTTTCCATTTCTGTGCGAAGTTTATGATTTTCGTCCTTTGCTTCTAAAAGTGCTTCTTTCTTCAGAGCATCTGCCTCGCGCTTAGCATCTTCTAAAATCTGCTCCGCTGAACCTTTGGCACCAGCAATCTTTGCTTCAGCAATGGACTTACGAATTAGGTATCCAACAACTACACCGACGATTAGGCCAAGCAAAATGGAGATGATTGTTACAGGTTCCATTATTTCACCTCCTCTTGCTATGAACTGTCATCATGTTTTTTTACATGTCGGCTTGTACATTGCTCATTTGAACAAAATATACAGCGCTAGGCTTTCAAATATTCATTCGAAAAATTTGTAAAATATACATGTTAATTTTAAATCTCTGAAAATTTATTGTCAAGGGGTAGACCCTTCTATCACTAGATTTCTCAAGGGATTTTTCCATTCGACATAAAATGACACTGCGCATTTGGCCTCCGCAATGCCAATGACACCGAAACCTCTCTGAGAATTCTTTCATTCAGATCATCCCTTGACTCACACCGTCTCATAAGTAGATAAGCCTGTTACTATTTTCTACCATAAAATCTTCCTGCATACATAGTAAAGAGAAGCAAACCAAAAACGGCTGCTTCTCTTTATAAGCTTAATCTTCTAACAGGCTAAGCGCACCATCTTCATCCGTTTCGGCACGGCCTGTATCCAGCCCGTAATGCTCACGGATTTTCAGCATGATTTCAGTCCGGATCTCAGGGTTTTCCTTAAGGAAAACTTTGGCGTTTTCACGTCCCTGACCGAGACGCTCTTCGTTATATGAGTACCACGCACCACTTTTCTGAACGATATCCAGTTCAGATCCAAGATCGACAATCTCACCTTCTTTGGAGATTCCCTCACCGTACATGATATCAACCTCAGCCACGCGGAACGGTGGCGCAACTTTGTTTTTCACTACTTTGATTTTCGTTTTGTTACCTACCATTTCGTTACCCTGTTTAAGGGTTTCGGCTCTTCTGACTTCAAGACGGACAGAAGAGTAGAATTTAAGCGCACGTCCACCAGGAGTCGTTTCCGGGTTACCAAACATGACGCCGACCTTTTCACGAATTTGGTTAATGAAAATCGCGATGGTTTTCGATTTATTGATGGCACCTGAAAGCTTACGAAGGGCCTGTGACATTAAACGGGCCTGAAGACCAACGTGGGCATCTCCCATTTCCCCTTCAATCTCAGCTTTTGGTACAAGGGCTGCCACTGAGTCGATGACGATTGCATCAACCGCTCCACTGCGAACCAGCGCTTCAGCGATTTCCAGCGCCTGCTCCCCTGTATCAGGTTGAGATAATAATAGTTCATCTATATTTACGCCCAGCTTCTGTGCATATTCCGGATCAAGAGCGTGCTCTGCATCGATGAATGCCGCTTGTCCACCCTGTGCCTGAACTTCTGCAATTGCGTGAAGCGCCACTGTCGTTTTACCGGATGATTCGGGACCATACACCTCAACGATTCGTCCACGTGGGTATCCGCCCACTCCAAGTGCTGCATCAAGTGCAAGGGATCCACTAGGGCATGTTACCACTTTTCTATCGGTTTGTTCCCCAAGCTTCATGATAGAGCCTTTACCAAATTGTTTTTCTATTTGTTTTAACGCCATATCCAAGGCTGCTTTACGATCGCTCACAAATCTTCCTCCTTTGATTATAGAACATGAATTGACAACTTATCAGCTTGTCTCAAATCCAACCTATCTATACTATAAACCTTTTTATGATAGAAAACAAGAAAAAAGTCGAACATTCATTCGGTTTTTTCATTTCGCCCTGAAATGATATAAAACTCAAGAAACTGGAGTGAGCATCACCTTGAATCACCTCAGTGAATCTCCCTGAAGGCGCTCTTTATGGACAATAGGAAGGATCTTGATATGCTTAACAATTCAAAAAATATCCGGACAACATCCATCAAATAACATGAATGCTTGCCCGGACATGCTTAATCACCCGAAAATAGGATGAAAAACCTCTTTTTCCTCAACTCAATGACTTGATCAGATAATGCCAGCCGAATTTGGTTGCCCGCAGCCGGTTCCCGTTTCGGCCTCCGGCGAGATTCAGCTTGAATGCCTTTGTCGGTTGGCCATCCTGCGCCAAGCCGATCCACACCGTCCCGGACGGATGACCTTCATGTTCCCCCGGCCCTGCCACACCGGTAAAGCTGATCCCTATATCAGATGCCAGAAGCACCCTTACATTTTCCGCAAGTTCCTTTGCGCACTGCTCACTCACAGCTGAGTGTGTTTTCAGCGTACTTTCCCTCACGGATAACACTTTTGTTTTCACTTCGTCCTGGTAACACACGACCCCGCCGTTCAGGACGGAAGATGCTCCTTTAAGGGAGGCCAATTGAGATTGGAAAAGCCCGCCTGTAAGACTCTCTGCACATGATAGAGTAAGCTTCTTCTCCTTCATCAAGTTGAATCCGACCCCGACGAGGGAATCTTCGTTGTACCCGTAGAAATATTCACCGGCTACTTTCATGATCTCTTCTTCCACATCATCAAGAAGCTTTCCGGCCACGTCTTCTGATTCATGTTTGGCGGTTAACCGGAGGGTCACTTCACCGTCAGCGGCAAGGGGGGCGATCGTCGGATTTGATTGTTGATCGATCAGTTCCTCAAGTTCTGTTTCCAGCTGGGCTTCACCAATCCCAAAGAAGCGCAGTACCCTTGAGTGAATGATCTCTTTCTTTTTTAACAAGGCGTAAATGGCCTGCTTGCCGTAAGCACTGAACATTGGTCTCATTTCAGAAGGAGGGCCGGGTAAGAGCATATATGCTTTCCCATCTTTTATTAACAACATGCCGGGCGCCATACCGTGATCATTTTTAAGTACATCCGAGCCTTGCAATATGAGAGCCTGCTTTTCATTATTTGGTGTCATAGTCCGGTTCACTTTCCTGAAATAGTTCCGGATTGAATCCAGCGCTTCCCCGTCCATTGTCAGCGAAGTGCCAAGCGCATCCGCTATCGTTTCTTTTGTCAGGTCATCCTTGGTTGGCCCGAGCCCCCCGGTAAAGATCAGTAAATCAGCTCTCCCCTGTGCTACTTTGACGGCTTCGAGCAATCTTTTCGGGTTGTCACCGACACTCGTATGATAATACACATTCACCCCGATCCCTGCCAGCTCTTCTGATATGTACTGGGCATTTGAATTGACGATTTGTCCTAAAAGCAACTCTGAACCTACCGCAATGATTTCTGCATTCATTTTCATTCCCCCTTGCTGATATAAAGAATGGGATGATTCATCTGAATCACCCCACCTGTCACGCCTACTTCGAATTGATAAATGCTTTCTTGTTATGCTTGAAATAATCCCAGCCGGACCAGATTGTAAAGAACATAGCAACCCATAGAGCGATCGTCGCAAATGGAAGATTGATCAATTCAAATATTGCATTATGCAGGAGCAGTGCTGAAATCGCAATGATCTGCGCCCATGTTTTAATTTTACCGAGTTGGCCAGCCGCAACGACTTCACCTTCGCCGGCCAAGACAAGACGAAGACCGGTAACAGCAAATTCCCGGCTGATGATGATAATCACGATCCAGGATGGCGCGAGGCCAAGCTCCACCAGCACGATCAAAGCAGCCGAAACGAGCAATTTATCCGCTAACGGATCCAGAAACTTTCCGAGGTTCGTCACAAGATCGAGCTTGCGGGCATAATAGCCGTCCACCCAATCGGTTGTAGCCGCAATAATGAAAATCAGTGCACCGACAAAATGCTTGACTGGCATTTCAGCCCCGAGAAACATCATATCTCCCCAATTCAACGGGGCGAGCATGATGATTAAAAATAAAGGGATTAAAAATATCCTTGATACTGTAATCTTATTAGGTAAGTTCACCTTTCTACCTCCAATGCTTAAACACCTTTTTATTTCTATATTATGTAAGAAAAAGGAGTCATGAGAAACTCCTTCACACATCATTATTGCGCTGCATCAGGATCATAGTTGATGATGATGTCCTGTCTTACCACTTCTCCTGCAGGAACTTTATACTCAAGCACTTCTTCGTTCACAAGGATATCGGTATTTGATGCGTTACCAATGACGAGGTAAGCAAGCTTTTCAGAAGAAAAATCAAAGTCTTTCATATTTCCCTCTTTCAGAAGCCCTTCGAATAGCAATTCATCGGCCGTGTTATATACCCCGATCCACGTGTCACCTTTTGCTTTGAGTTCAAGTTTGAATCCTTCTGCATTTTTAAGGGAGTAGGTCGTTTTCTTGCCTGACACTTCAGTTGCTTCTAACGTTTGTTCAGGCTTTTGTTCCTTCTCTCCGCTTGTGGAGTCTTCATCTGAAGTAGAGCTGTCTGTCTCTTCCTCTTTGTCAGAGTCTTCAGGCTGTTCTTTTTCAGCACTTTTATTTTCATCCACATCTACCTGTTCCTGATTCGCGGACTGATCGGATTCAGGTGCCTTATCCCCTACTTTTCCCTGCCAGAACACCCACACGGCAATCAGGGCGCCGATGACAAACAGGGCAATAATGAGCTTTGGTAAAAAGTCAAAAACCTTTGTCGAACTTTCTGAAACAGACTTGCGGGACTGCACCCTGGACAGGGAAACAGGAATCTCATCTTCATGGGTAGTCGGGATTTCCCCTTTGTGTTCTTCAAAGATCATCTCCGGAGGGAGTCCGACTGCTTCAGCGTATTGTTTGATGAATGCACGTACATAGAACTTCCCCGGCATTGCATCATAATTCCCTTCTTCAATTCCGATCAAATAACGCTTTTGAATCTTTGTTATCCTTTGTAAGTCATCTAGGCTGTAGCCTTTTGCTTCACGAGCTTCCTTTAAACGATTTCCTAATTCCGTCACCACTTAACACCTTCCAATATTAAAAATCAAAACCGCCAAAATCGGAATTTTGAAATAGATTATTTTGTTCTACCAATTCGTATGTAATTTCTTCATCAGGATCGTTTCTCAGTTCAATGATATAATCAAAATCTTCAAGTGAATATTCAGAGTTTTGAACAAAAACATCAGGATGTTCGATTACTTTCACTGCAGGCAACCGCATGATTTCCCTTACAAGCTGCCAGTGCTTTTCGCTCGCACGGCGGGTTGAAACGATCCCATCGATGATGAATAAATTCTCAGAAGAGTATTCATCTTCAATCAGCTTGCTTCTTATCGTTTGTTTTAACAAGGTAGAGGAAACGAACAACCACTTTTTATTGGCACAAACACTTGATGCCACAATGGATTCTGTCTTCCCGACCCGGGGCATTCCCCTGATGCCGACAAGCTTGTGCCCCTCTTGTTTAAATAACTCAGCCATGAAATCGACGAGAAGGCCAAGTTCGTCACGTACAAACCGGAAAGTCTTTTTGTCGTCGGCGTCCCGCTGGATATATCGTCCGTGACGCACTGCAAGCCGGTCCCTTAATTTCGGTTCCCTCAGCTTTGTCACATTGATTGTATCCATCGTTTGCAGGATCGACTCCAATCTCATGATCTGTTCATCGTTATTAGCGAGAAGGAGCATTCCCCTTCTTCCTTCATCCACACCATTTATCGTCACAATATTGATTGACAACATACCCAATAAAGAAGAAATATCACCTAAGAGGCCTGGACGATTTTTTTGAATTTCATATTCAAGATACCATTCTTTCCGCACCATTGGTAACCTCCCTGAAAAATGTGACATTCCGAATTGAAATAAATACATTTAAACATCTAGGTATTATAATAAATGATTTTCAAGTAATAGAAAAGCAAAACCTACATAATATGTACAATTTCTCATTCATCCGCAGGCACCATTCATACAAATTATATTTGTATAAAAAAAGAAGAGGGAAATCCCTCTCCTTAACGAGTGCCATTATTGTTTACAAGTTTCACCATCATATTGGCAATCGCATGCTGCTCTTCTTTTGAAGCGACAGACCATAAATCCGCAAGCGTTTTTTCCTGATCATTCTTGGCTTCGACCTGATTGGCCAGGTAATCACCGATTTGATAAGCCAAGTCATTCACCGTCTCATTTTCCATCCCGCCATGCTGGGCTTGGTGAAGACGGTCACCCAAAAAGTTTTTCCAATCAGACCAGTTATCTAGAACAGACATCTGTCATGACCTCCTTTAATGAAATACAACCTTAGTTTGTATCCATCAGGGAAATTTATGCGCAAAGTGATTTGATATTTTTTTAGGTGTGCCATCCGCCATTGACACCAAGCGTCTGCCCTGTGATATATGAAGCTTTCGGGGAAAGGAGAAACTGAATGGAATCAGCTATTTCATCCCCCGTTGCAAGCCTCCCCATCGGGATTTCTTCCCGGATTCCACTAAGTTCATCATCTGAAAATTCGCTCATCATCGGGGTCTCCACCGCTCCGGGCGCCACTGCATTCACCCTCACGCCACTCAACGCCACTTCTTTGCTGAGTGATTTCACAAAAGCCAACTGAGCACCTTTCACCGTCGAATATACAACCTCGCATGCAGCCCCGACCTGACCCCAGATCGAGCTGACCATGACGACCGAT
The DNA here is from genome assembly GCF_011398925.1 of Bacillus sp. KH172YL63. NCBI lineage: Bacteria > Bacillati > Bacillota > Bacilli > Caryophanales > Bacillaceae > Bacillus > Bacillus sp. KH172YL63. The sequence continues at coordinate 1,614,472 of NZ_AP022842.1, read as the reverse complement.
CCATTCCGCTCCATAAGCTTTGCCAACAATTTCTGGATAAGCAGCATAGGACTTTTGATGTGAAGGTTGATCATGTGATCCATGTCATCTTCCGTCTGGTCCTGAAATAGTCCCCAGCTCGAGTTCCCGCTGCAATAAATGATGGCATCAAGCTGAAAAATACTGTCCACAAGGATGCTCACTTCACTTGGAAGAGAGAGATTTGCCCTTACGACCCTCACTTCCACTCCAAAACCCTTGATCGTATGTACAAGATCTTTTATTGCCACTTCATTATTGTGATAATGCAGGTATAAGTTCCATCCCTCTTCTGCCAATTTCAAGGCAGTGCTGCGCCCGATTCCACCGGAGGCGCCTGTTATTAATGCATACTTCATCTGTTTCACTCCAATATAAAAGGGAACCGCCAGCAGGCAGTTCCCACCCCATTATGATTTAGGCACTACCTGACAGACCGTAAAACGTTCTTCACTGATGATGGTATTCACCAACGATTGAATATCATCATATTTCAGTCCTTCCAGTGTAGGTACAACTTCAAACAAATCCATTTCATTAAACGCATAGCGTGTGAATTGATTTGCGATATATTCAGGGGAGTTTATGGCACGAAGGAAAGCCCCTATCTTTTTCTTCTTCGTTCTTTCCAATGCTTCCTCAGTAAACAAGGAATCCTCCTTGGCCTTTAGGAGCAGTGACTGAATCCTGTCTGCCAGTTCGTCAGGTCTGTCAGTATCTCCCCCTGCCGTAAGGAAACCGAACCCATTTTCCTGAGTGTAGTCATAATGGAAAGTTTCATCAATCAGGCCATCATTGTAAAGTTCAGAATAATAAGTAGAACTTTTACCAAACACCATGTCGAGAAATACGTTCATGGACAGCTCCTGTTTGAGCATTTCCTTCCCTTGCTGCTGGGGTTCCGGTGCTTTAAGCCCGACCAGGCATTTAGGGCTTTGGACATTCATTTGAAGCACTTGCTTCTTTTCTGCCACTTCATCCGGCTCATCTTCAAATTTCCGTTTGATTTCAGGCATTTTTTCATAATCTTTCTTTTCTTGATTTGTGCGGATTTGATTCATGATTTGTTCAGGGTCCACCGCCCCAACGACAAACAGCAGCATATTGCTTGGATGATAGAAGGTGTTGTAGCACTGATACAGCATGTCTTTCGTGATCGGCGTGATGGATTCAATCGTTCCGGCGATATCAATCTTGACCGGATGGTTTTTATACATATTCTGAATGACACCGAAGTACAGGCGCCAGTCAGGATTGTCATCGTACATGGTGATTTCCTGACCGATGATCCCTTTTTCTTTTTCCACCGTCTTTTCGGTGAAGTACGGATCCTGAACGAAATCGATGAGCGTTTCCAGGTTCCTTTCTACATTCGTTGTACTCGAGAACAGATAAGCAGTCCGAGTGAATGATGTGAAGGCATTGGCAGATGCACCCTGACGGCTGAACTGCTGGAAGACATCCCCGTCTTCTTTCTCAAACAACTTATGCTCAAGGAAATGGGCGATCCCGTCAGGCACTTTGACAAATTCTTCTTCATCCAATGGGACGAAGTGATTGTCAATACTGCCGTATTTCGTTGTAAATGTCGCATACGTTTTATTAAAGCCTTTTTTCGGAAGGATATATACGTCCAGTCCGTTTGACATTTTCTCATAATATAAATTTTCCTGTAATTGATCGAAGGAAATCTTTTTCATCGTTATCCCTCCATTCCTGTTAAAAAGTAAATCGTATCGATTTCCACTTTATTTGCGGCTTTTACGATATCTTCTTTCGTCGTCTTTTCAATCTCATCCAGCCAATGCTTCAAGTCGATGTCTTGATGTGCGACTGCATTATGATAGAGAATCTCCACCACTCCCCGTGGCGTATCGATGGTTTCAAGCAGCTGATTGCGGATGACCGCTTTCGTCTGTTCAATCTCGCCATCAGTGAAGTCGCCTTCTTTCATCGCCTTCAATTGTTCATTGATGATCCCCACAGCCTGATCATATTTGTTGAACTCGATTCCGGACATGACCATCATCAACCCTTTATGACTCTCCAGCCTGCTGGCAGCATAGTAAGCAAGGCTTGCCTTTTCCCTCACATTTATGAATAATTTCGAATGAGAGAATCCACCGAAAATCCCGTTGAACACCTGAAGGGCAAAATAATCTTCGTCGCCGTAGTGGGTATTAGTACGGTAGCCGATATTGAGTTTCCCCTGCTTCACATCCTGCTTTTCTTTTACGACATGCTCATTCTCTTTTCTCGTTACTTCTGAAGATTCAACTTCTTGAGGGTGTCGATCCTCCAATTTGAAAAGCCGGTCGCACAGGGCTTCTACCTCTTTAACATCCACATCCCCAATCACATATAGATCGAATTGGTCTTCATTCATGACCTTTTGGTAATATTCATATAGACTTACTGCCGTGATGCCATCGACTTCTTCATTGACACCGTTCACATGGAGGGCAAACCGTTCACCTTTACACATTTCCTCCACGAGCCTTGAATTCGCATAGCGCATTTTATCATCATAGACCGCCTGAATTCTCACCTTTTGGTTTCGTTTTTCTTTTTCAATAATGTTCGAGTCAAACCCTTCACTGTCAACATCAGGATTTTGCAGGACATCTGCCAGGAACTCAATCCCTTTTTGAAGCAGCGGATCAGAGTCCTTAAGGAACTTCTCATTGGCGATTTCCACACTCATGCTGACCACATGGTATTCGCCCTTTTTTCCTAAATCCACGAAAAAGTTTGCCCCGTATAGTTCATCAAGGTATGAACGTAGTGCAGTCGTACTCGGATAGGTCTTTGTACTGCTCTGCATCACATGAGGAAGCAATCCACGCAGTGTCACTGTATCCTTGTCCAAGGGAGCTTTCATTTTCAGAACCAGGCTGTTGGTTTTATACTTATCTGTCTGAACGATATGTAGCGTGTACCCCTGTTTCTTTTTTACGATTTCATTAATGGCTGTCATCGTACCGTCCTCCTTCGTTCCACACTTCCATCATTTTTAAAGAAAAAAGATATAAACACCTTTATTGTGCGGTATTTATGTTTAACTATACATGTAGTAAGATAGCGATTTCAAGCATCTTCCTCTGTTGGAAAATTACCCATGGAGTAAACCATTATATGTCTGGCGGAGATGGTTTATGATTAGGCATGCATTTTACCGATGTGAGCTGTTTAATATACACTTTTCATGTTGGAAAATTGACCTTCCTTTCTCTTTACTTTTATCCTTTCCCCTTCTCTTCAAAACACCTACCTCCCATAAAATGTGATCCTTTTTGATATTTCCGTGCAAGGCTTCTAGATTATATAACCATTGGAAGAAGCATAAGAAAAAGGATACCCGAATGATCAGGTATCCTTTTGGCTGTTAAAGAATTAACGATTTCCTTTAATGTATGGTGTCCCGAGTGCTTTAGGTGCATCTGCGCGACCAATGAACCCTGTCAGAGCAAGGATCGTCAATACATATGGTGCAATCAGCAAGTATACGCTTGGGATGTTTTCAAACAAAGGTATGCTTGATCCAATGATACTTAAACTTTGGGCGAATCCGAAGAATAAGGCTGCCCCCATTGCACCAAGCGGATGCCACTTACCGAAAATCAACGCGGCAAGTGCCATGAACCCTTGACCACTGATGGTCGCATGACTGAAGTCAGATGAAATGGACTGGGCGTAAACCCCGCCGCCGACACCTGCAAAAGCACCGGAAATGATGACGCCGATGTAGCGCATCTTTGTTACATTGATCCCCATTGTATCTGCTGCCATCGGATGTTCACCAACGGAACGGAGTCTCAGTCCGAATGGCGTCTTGAACATCACGAACCAGACGATAAAGGAAACGAGAATCGCTACGAAAGGCGGCCAATACGTATTGCTGAAGAAAATATCACCGATGACCGGAATCTTATGAAGTAAAGGAACATCAACTTTACCGAATCCTTCGGAAATGATATCCGTCTGTCCTTTGCCATAGATCCGTTTTACCAGGAAGAGCGTTAAGCCGATCGCCAGTAGGTTGATTGCAACACCGGAGACGACCTGGTCTGCCCTGAATGTAATCGATGCGACAGCATGAAGGACAGCGAGCAGCGCCCCCATCACCATGGCGATGAGCAACGCCACCCAAGGGGTTGCAGCCCCGAACGTATCTGCAAACGCGATATTAAAGACGATGCTTGAAAAAGCCCCGATGACCATCAAGCCTTCTAATCCGATGTTGACTACGCCTGAACGTTCAGAGAACGCCCCGCCTAAAGCAGTGAAAATAAGTGGTGAAGCCCAAAGCAGTGTAGATGGGATGAGAATCGTTAAGATATCAAGAAAGCCCACTTATTTCACCCCCTTTTTACTGAATCGGCCAATGAGATAACGAATCATGTAGCCGGATGCCACGAAGAAAATAATAAGTGCAATGATGATGTCTACCAGTTCATTTGGAATGCCTGCTTCAAGCGGCATGTTCAGGGCACCTACTTTGAGTCCCCCAAATAACAGTGCAGCGAACACAACTCCGATTGCCACGTTCCCTCCCAGAAGGGCCACGGCGATCCCGTCGAACCCGACACCGGTGAATCCACCTTTAATGGAAGCATACCCAAACGTCCCAAGTCCCTCCATTGCACCTGCAAGACCGGCAAACGCCCCGGAAATGACCATGGAAAGAATGATATTTCCGTTTACGTTCATCCCGGCATATTGAGAAGCGTGCTGGTTATAACCTACTGAACGCAGCTCGTATCCACGGGTTGTTTTTTCAAGTAAAAACCACATGATGAACACACAGGCAAGTGCAACGAAAATCCCCCAATGAAGTCTTGAGTAATCTGTTAGACTTTCGAAGAACGGTGATTTCAAAGAAGCCGTCTCGGCAATATAGTCGGTACGATCTTTCCGTTCTGTCAGTACGTCACGGATGATGGCATTAGTAACATGGAGTGCAATATAGTTCATCATGATCGTAACGATTACTTCATGAACACGGTATTTTGCTTTCAGCAATCCAGGGATGAACCCCCACAGGGCCCCTGCGAATGCTGCCGCCAATACGGCAAGAGGCAAATGAATCATTTTCGGCAGGTCATCGAATGCAACCCCGACCCATACAGCAGCAAGCCAGCCGACAATCAATTGCCCTTCTACCCCGATATTGAATAATCCTGTCCGAAATGCAAATGCGACAGCAAGTCCTGCTAAAATATAAGGTGTGACTTGACGGATCGTCTCCCCTACATAATAAATATCTCCGAAAATACCATTCCATAGGGCTGAATATCCTGCAACCGGATCATATCCGCTCACAAGCATGATAATTGTTCCGACGATAATGCCCAGAAGGACAGAAATGACAGGGATTAATATATTTGTTAAGCGATTAGACATGTGCGTTTTCACCCGCTTCCTTCCTTTTCGATCCAGCCATCAACAATCCAAGCTCTTGTTCGGTTGTTTCTTTCGGATTGACGATTGCAACGATCTGTCCTTCATAGATGACTGCAATACGGTCACTGACATTCATGATTTCATCCAACTCAAATGACAGGAGCAATACAGCCTTTCCATTATCCCGCTGTTCAATCAGACGTTTATGGATAAATTCGATGGCACCGACATCGAGCCCACGTGTTGGCTGGGCAGCGATCAATAAATCTGGATCACGGTCTACTTCCCGGCCGATGATTGCCTTTTGCTGATTACCACCTGAAAGTGCCCTTGCAAGGGTATATTCGGACGGAGTCCTGACATCGAACTCTGTAATGAGTTTTTTTGCCTGCTTGTAAATATTTTTGTAGCTGAGCACCCCTTTATTCGAATAGGGCTTTTGATAATAGGTTTGAAGAACCATATTCTCACCGATTGGGAAGTCCAGTACAAGACCATGCTTATGACGGTCCTGAGGAATATGCCCTACACCGGATTCATAAATTTTCCGCGGTTTCATATTGAGGATTTCTTTTCCATTCAATTTAATCGAACCGCTGTCAGCCTTATACAAACCGGTGATGGCTTCAATCAATTCGCTTTGACCGTTTCCATCCACCCCTGCGATTCCAAGGATTTCCCCGGCTTTTACTTCAAGGTTCAACCCCTTGACGACAGGAACATTCCGATGATCTTTGACAAACAGGTCACGGATTTCCAGTACTTTATCAGCAGGATTGGCTTCTTTTTTCTCTGTCTTGAACGTTACTTCCCGACCGACCATCAGGCTTGCAAGATGGTTCGGATCCGTCTCTGATACTTTAACAGTCCCGATGCCCTTACCCTTTCTGATAACGGTTACATTATCACACACTTCCATGATTTCCTTCAGTTTGTGCGTGATGAGGATGATTGATTTCCCTTCTTTAATGAGCGTTTTCATGATTTGAATGAGCTCTTTAATTTCTTGAGGCGTCAACACAGCTGTAGGCTCGTCGAAAATCAGGATGTCTGCCCCCCGGTATAGGGTCTTCAATATTTCGACACGCTGCTGCATCCCTACTGAGATTTCAGAAATTTTAGCTGCTGGATTAACCTTTAATCCGTATCGTTCGGAAATCTCCTGTATGTCCCGTTCCGCTTTTTTAATATCAACGGTACCGCCGGATTTCGGCTCTCTTCCAAGAATGATATTCTCGGTTACCGTAAACGTATCTACAAGCATAAAGTGCTGATGGACCATGCCGATTCCTAAATCGTTCGCGATATTCGGATTCGTGATATTGACTTTCTTGCCCTTCACACGGATCTCACCCTGTTCGGGCTGATATAGACCGAATAAGACGTTCATCAACGTGGACTTACCCGCTCCATTTTCACCAAGAAGCGCATGAATCTCACCTTTTTTGAGCTGGAGGGTAATATTATCATTTGCTACGATGCCTGGAAATTCTTTGCGAATATTCAGCATCTCGATTACATAATCCATTGCTATTCACTCCTTGCATAGGCTAGGGGTATCTTTCTAGTAGTTAGAGGTCAGACCTTGAATCACCAGAAAAAAAAGGTCCCCTTATAAAACGCTAAATGAAAGATAGAAAAAGTTTCTATGCTTCAATTAAAGTTTTTAGTGCTCCGGGATAGATGAAGATTTTAGAAGATTACATGACCAAAGACTTATGTTTTCGAAGGCTATAAGCTTATTTTGTTTTAAAAAAAGGGATAAGAGACCGGCTTTCCATGGTCCCCTTATCCCTCTTCAATTAGTTAGCTGAAAATGATTTAGCTGCATCAAGAGATTCTGGAACAGTGATGTCCCCACTCTTGATTTTTTCTTTCCATTCATCAACCTTAGCCATGACTTCATCTTTGTTTGATAGTTCTTCATTCAATGGAGCAAGCCCTACTCCATCTTCGTTTAGACCATAAGAGATGACTTCTCCACCAGGGAAGTTACCATCTTTCGCTTTACCAGAAAGATCCAGCACTGCGTTATCAACACGTTTAAGTGAAGACGTCAGGATGATATTGTGATCTCCAACCTTACCTTCTGCTGATTGATCAGAGTCAACCCCGATCGCCCACAGTTCGCGGGAAGGATCTTTTTCTTTCAAGTCACGCGCTTCTTTGAATAGGCCGTTTCCAGTACCACCTGCTGCATGGAAGATAACGTCTACGTTTTGAGAGTACATTTTAGAGGCGATTGTTTGACCAAGTTCCGCTTTATCGAATGCACCTGCATAATCTGCAACGATTTCAGCATCCGGATTAACCGCTTTCACACCAGCGATGAACCCTGAATGGAAACGCTCGATTACCGGGATTTCCATCCCACCGATGAAACCGATTTTGTTTGTTTTTGTAGCAAGTCCTGCTGCAACACCTGCAAGGAATGAACCTTCTTGCTCTTTGAACGTGATGCTTGCCACGTTCGGTTGTTCCACAACTGCATCAACGATGGCAAATTTCGAATCTTTTTGCTGCTGTGCAATATCATTGATTGCACCTTCCATAAGGAAGCCGATTCCATATACTAAGTCAAAATCTTGACGAGCTAATGTGTTTAAATTTGTAGCGTAGTCGGCATCAGATTGTGATTGTAGGTAGCTGTAACCTTTTTTACCTTCTTCCATGCCATTTTCCTTACCGAAAGCTTTAAGGCCTTCCCATGCTGATTGGTTGAATGATTTGTCATCAACACCGCCAACATCTGTAACCATCGCTACCGTAAATTGATCTTCTTTCTTTCCTTCACCACTAGATGTACCTTCTTTGTCCCCGCTTGTTCCACAAGCACCCAATAATGTACCTGCAGCCAGAACAAATGACAACGCTAAACCGAATTTACGTTTCTTCACCTAGAGTACCCCCTATTATTGTAATAAATTAGTAGAAAGACAGTTTGTTTCTATACACGCTTTCTTAATACGTGGAAGCTAAATTTGTCTGATCTGAAATAGTTTACAGAATACAGAATCGGTTCATCGTTTTCGTCAAAATGCATTTGCTTTAAGACAAGGAGAGCCGTTTCCGGTTCGCAATTTAGAATAGGGGAAATTTTATCATGATATCCCATAGGTTCAATCTGTGCCACCGCATGTGTGATTCTCTTATTCTCCCGTTTCTCCAACAGAGTGAAAATCGAATTATCTTCATGGGTGAAGTCCCTCGGCATGATCGCTTCCGGAATCTTATCGACACAATATACAACCGGTTCCCCGTTTGCTGTTCGAACCCGCTCAATCAGGATGACATCATCCTCTTCATTGCATGTAAACCTTTTCATATCATCCTCAGTAGCTTCTTGAGTTGTCGAGCTTAAGAAAATGGTCCCTGGATCCATTCCAGCCTGCTTGATCATGTTCGTTACACTGTTCAGCTGCTCGATACCTGAAGTAAAGAGCGGTTTAGCATTCACAAATGTACCTACACCATGACGTCGTACGATAACACTTTCTTCCTCAAGAATCCTGAGAGCTTCCCTTAGAGTCGCCCTACTTACGCCTAATTGTTTGGAAAGGTCGAATTCAGACGGGAGTTTTTCTTTTTCTTTATACACGCCCAATTCGATATCTTTCTTCAATCGATCAATCACTTGTAAGTATAAATGCCTATTATCTGTTTTTATTGTCACTGGAACCACCACCAAATTTTCTCAAGACATCAGACCTCTGATGTATATCTTTCCTACTAATCGAAAATACTATAACACTTTTCTTTTCATAAATAAATAGTATTGTGTGATTTTGTCGAAAAAAATGAAATGAATGATAATTTACACTTCTTTTATTCCAGTAAATAGGAGAATTTTACTACATGTATGGGTTTACATGGAATATTCTAGTTTACTATTTACATAAAGTGTGTGATGGATTGGTAATAATTACAAATGGAATAAACCACCATAATTAATGGAAACGCTTTTAATAGTATGTCACATTAGTGGATAAAAAAAGGGGGCCCTAGGGAGTTACCACTGATAAACATTTCATAACATAAAAAAAAGGTGCGTCACGCTATTCATTTTCGAATAGGGTAACACACCTTTTCACTATGAACTTTGCTCTTCAGAAGGCTTTCCGACCAAGACCGTTCTTGGCTTGCTTCCTTCATAAGGGCCTACTACACCCCTTACTTCCATTTCATCGATCAGTCTCGCTGCGCGGGTATAACCGATCCTGAATCTTCTTTGAAGCATGGATACGGAAGCTGTCTGCATTTCGGCAATAAGCTGGACGGCATCGTCATATAATTCATCTTCCGCTTCGCCAGTTCTATCGTCTTCCTGAATTTCATCAGGAATCATTTCTTCCTGATATTGGGCTTTCTGCTGAGAGATGACAAAATCAACGATTTCTTCCACCTCTTCATCGGATAAGAAGGCCCCTTGCACCCTTGTCGGCTTGGAAGCACCGACCGGCATGAAGAGCATATCACCCCTGCCAAGAAGCTTCTCAGCGCCTCCTGAATCCAGTATCGTCCTGGAATCTGTCATGGATGACACGGCAAAGGCGATCCTGGATGGGATATTCGCTTTAATGACGCCGGTGATGACATCCACAGAAGGGCGCTGTGTGGCGATGATCAGATGGATGCCTGCTGCACGGGCCATCTGGGCAAGCCTTGTGATCGCATCTTCCACATCGTTTGAAGCAACCATCATCAAATCAGCGAGCTCATCAACGATGACCACGATGTAAGGCAAGAGAGGCTGTTTCTCTTCATTTTCATTGTTTTGCCTTTTGACATAATCATTGTATCCTTCAATATTTCTTGTTCCCGTATGCGAGAATAACTCATATCTCCGCTCCATCTCACTTACGACCTTCTTTAAGGCCTGGGAGGCTTTCTTGGCGTCAGTCACTACAGGGGCCAGCAGATGCGGCACTCCATTGTAGACATTTAATTCTACCATCTTCGGGTCAATCATCATCAGTTTGACCTCATGTGGCTTTGCCCGCATAAGGATGCTTGTGATGATGCCGTTTATACACACACTCTTCCCGCTTCCTGTCGCACCTGCAACGAGGAGGTGGGGCATTTTATTCAATTCTGCCAATACTGCTTCCCCGGTGATGTCCCGGCCGAGGCCGATTTGAAGTTTGGCATCCGGTTTGTTATGTTCTTTCGCCTCGAGTACTTCCCTTAGTGAGACCATCGCCACTTCAGAATTCGGCACTTCGATCCCGATCGCTGACTTACCCGGTATCGGTGCTTCGATCCGGATATCTTTCGCCGCGAGAGCCAATGCCAGGTCATCGCTCAGATTCACAATGCGGCTGACCTTCACACCGACATCAGGGTGCACTTCATACTTGGTGACAGCCGGTCCGAGATGTACCTGTGTCACTTTCGCTTTCACGCCAAAGCTTTGGAATGTTCTCTCCAATTTGGCTGCATTGGCATGGATCAGCTGATATTCATTGCTTTGATCTGTTTTTCTTGGACTCTTCAATAAAGAGATTGATGGTAGTTGATAATCCTTATTTTCTACCTCTGTGAATGTAATCGGAGGTGCAGGATCTTCTTCCCCTTCAGGTACCTGCTCCTCATGCGGTGGAGCTTCCTCCTTATGGTCAACCGCTGCAGCAGGTCCTTCATCTTTTGGCTGGGACATACCGTAAGCACGTTCTGCAAAGTTTGATATGATCGGTTCACTTGTTTCTCCTGCTTGTGGTTCGGGAATAACCGGATCATCATCTTCCCTTTTTTTCGATTCCTTCTTTTCCTGTAGCTTTCTCTCTTTCTTCTTTGATTGGTCTTCCTTCCAATCACTCATATCCTGCTTAAATGCAGACCACTGGTCCTTCATGAATGCCCCGAAGCGGTTTCCTGCTTTCCCGAGAACATCCCCGATGGACTTTCCTGTCACCAATATGATCCCGATCAAGATGAAAGTAGCACTGACGATCCTTGCTCCTTCTGAATCAAAGAGGAAGTATGAAACAGCAAACAATATGCTTCCGATCATCCCTCCGCCGAGGTCCGACGTGCTCGTCTCTCCCCTTACGTCCATCCAATACAGGTCCCATGTATTCATGATGACACTTGGATTGTCAAATGACCCTTCGTTAGAGAGCAGGTCGAATAATTTCACGTGACTTAACAGCAAGAAGCTGGCAATGATGATATAAATCCCTACAAGTCTCCTGCTGAATAATACGGGCACCTCCCGCTTCACCATAAGGTAGCCTGCGACATAGAGCACCCAGAGCAGGGCAACCATATACCACTCACCCAGGAAGAAACGGTCAAAATAGACCAGCGCCTTCCCTACGGCACCCAGCTCAATAATCGATATCAAGCTCAATGCAACGAGGATCAAGCCGATGATTTCATACTTGATCGTTTGTTTTAATGTCGACGTCGTTGTTGACCGCTTTTTTCTTTTTTTTCTTTTCGCCAATCCAATTCACCTAAATTCTGTTGAAGTCTTTCTCGTTATGTACATAAAGATGAAGAAAGGGCTGACCCTTTGGGGCAAAACGCGTGCCTAAGGTGTCAGACCCTTCCCGGTAAATGTATCGTATGATCATCACTCTATTAAGTATAGTATAGCATATCCACTATTTCCACGAAAATCCTCTTTCTTGCTTAATTACCGATGAATCCCCCCGGGTAAAGTTGGTCATTGAGGTAATGTGCCGGGTCACTGCTCATGATCCTGATCACCCGATACTTGTTTTCCTCCTGCTGGACAAGAAGCGGGATGCCTTGATAGTCCATCATCATCTGGCCAGAAAACACACTCTCATCTGTCGGATAGATAAGGTCATCCGGAACCATTGTATAAAGAATCATTGAACCAATCCCTCTTGTTGATCTGCCTGCTTCTTGATATCGATCAACTCATTGATTTTCTTGATTGCCGACCCAATTCCTCCTATACCGTCAATTAATCCGTAGCCAACGGCATCCTCCCCTACAACATTCGTCCCAATGTCACGTGTCAGGTTTCCTTTGGCAAACATCAGATCTTTAAAATCTTCTTCAGACACATTGCTGTGCTTCGTAACGAAGCTGACCACCCGCTCCTGCATTTTGTCAAGATATTCAAATGTTTGCGGAACACCGATGACCAGTCCTGTCAATCTCACCGGATGGATCGTCATCGTGGCCGTGCTTGCAATATAAGAAAAATTGCATGATACAGCTATCGGGACACCTATGCTGTGCCCCCCGCCCAAGACGACAGAAACGGTCGGTTTCGAGAGGGATGCAATCATTTCGGAAATGGCCAAGCCCGCCTCTACATCCCCGCCCACGGTGTTCAAAATGACAACCAATCCCTCGATCTTTGGATTTTGCTCGATTGCAACGAGCTGGGGGATGACGTGTTCATATTTCGTTGTTTTATTTTGGGGTGGAAGCTGCATATGTCCTTCAATCTGACCGACAATCGTCAAACAATGGATATTTGAGTCCTGGGATAATTGAGGGACACTCGTCTGTCCCAATTGCTGGATCTTTTCCATCAACCCTGATGGCTTCTCTTTATGATCATCCTGCCCTTTATTCGGCTGATCTCCCATCGATAACGTATTCTCTTCCATGAAAACATCTCCTTTTCATTCCCATTCTATTGTTATTATCTTATTAATGGTGTGTTTTCATACTTTTTATGTTTGGGGATCCGCTCACAAAAAAAGAGGCTGCTTGCATAAACAAGCAGCCTCTTCCATTATACTTCCATGATGATCGGCAGGATCATCGGTCTTCTTCTCGTTTTGTTAAACAGGTAATAATTGAGCTGATCCCTGATATCCTGCTTGATCGTTGTCCATTCGAAAGAGCCCTTTTGTAAGTATGAGTGGACGACGCTTGCGACGATATCACCCGCTTCTCCCATCAATTCCTCAGACTCCCGCACATAAACGAAGCCCCTCGATATGATTTCCGGTCCTGAAACAATCGATTTGGATTTACGGTTGATGGTGACAACAACCGTAAAGACACCGTCTTCTGACAACAGCTTTCGATCACGGAGCACGATATTGCCCACGTCTCCCACACCGATGCCGTCGATCAGCACATTTCCAGCCTGTACCCTGCCGTTCATGCGCATCTTTCCATCCTTATATTGAAGTACATCCCCTTTATCCAGGATGAAGATTTGTTTATAAGGAAGTCCGGTGTCATGGGCCACCTGCGTATGGGCGACCAGCATCTTGTATTCTCCCTGGATCGGGATGAAATATTTCGGTTTCATGATATTCAGCATGAATTTCAAATCTTCCTGGCTTCCGTGCCCTGAAACCTGTTCTTCCTTAGTAGGGATCAACACCTCTGCCCCTGCACGGTAAAGCATATCGATCGTTTTCCCTGTGATCACTTCCATGCCAGGGGAAGGGTTTGCGGTAATGAGGACGGTATCGCCTTCTTCGATATTCACCAGGCGATGGGAGCGTTTTGACATCCGTTGAAGGGCCTCAAACGGCTCACCTTGCGTTCCTGTTGCGATGATGAGGATTTCATCCTTTGGATATTCTTCTATTTCGTCAATCCCGATGATCATTTCATCACGGACGTGAAGATATCCAAGTTTCAACGCTACATCATACACACGCTTCAAGCTTTTCCCCACTACTGCGACTTTGCGTTTATTCTGCTCGGCGGCATCAAACACTTGCTGCAGACGGATTAAATTAGAAGCAAAGCATGCCACGATGACCCTTCCTGATGCTGTACGGAGAGACTTCGTGATGTGCTGCTCCATCACCGCCTCGGAAGTGGTGTAGCCCGGTCTTTCAGCCCCGATGCTGTCTGACAGAAGGCAAAGAACGCCCTTCTCGCCAATTTGAGCCATCTTTCCTAAATCAGGTCGATAGAAATGCTTGGCAGACTGATCGAATTTAAATTCCCCGGTATGGACGATGACACCCTCTGATGTATGGATACATACCCCTACAGAATCAGGAATGCTATGAGTCGTTTTAAAGAACGTGACGCTTACCCCGTCAAACGTCAGATGACTATCAGAGTGAACAGTGTAGAACTTCACATCTTCTCGGACATGTTCATCCTTCATTCTCGCCTTAACGAGTGCATTTGTGAGTCTTGTCCCGTAGACAGGCGCTTTGATTTTCCCAATGAGATAAGAAATTGCGCCAATGCTGTCCTCATGGCCGTGAGTCAGGAAAATTCCTTTTACCCGCTCTTTGTTTTCAATCAGATACTGGATATCCGGGATAACGATATCGATTCCGAGCATTTCATTCTCAGGAAACATAAGCCCCGCATCGATCACGAATATCTCCTGATCCACTTCAATTACATACATATTCTTTCCAATTTCCCCCACTCCACCTAATGGAATGATTTTGATACTTTCATTCTTTGTCTTACCCACTTTTGTGTCCTCCTATGCTGTGCCTTCCCCGATCTTCAATCAGTTATGTACATTATACTTGATACTATTTTGGTAGTACAACCAATTTTATCCTGTGTGATGAGGAAAAAGACTGCAATTTACTCTTCTACGTTATTATTTCGATAGCGGGGGTGAATTTCCTTCTTTTGATGGATAAATACATGCATTTTGGGGTGGGGTGACAACTGGCACGAAGAGCGGGGGGAAAAATGAAATTGGATCAGTCATGGTGTTTTTTTAAAAAGGCTGTTTTCGTAAACATTGTGGCTTTTGAACAAGCGAGATGCGGTTGATTGCAGCGATAGATGCTCGCTTTCCGCGGGGATGGCGGTGAGCCCCTCGAGGTCATAAGCTAAATGGTCCATGAAGGTAAAGACCGCCTTCACAACCCATTCATCTTATGCTTGTCGGAGCTGAACAAGCCGCCTCCGCTTTTCGGACTGTCCATCAGTTCCCGCAGGAGTCGAGCATCTGCAGCGAGAATCAACCATCGAAGATAAAAACCAAAAATCCACTGGATTAACTGATTATTCATCTTCTGAATAGTAGTGATCAACGTCATTCAAGTACATTGTCTTTGGTTCACTGCTATGGCATTTTTTTATTCCACAGTCTCAAATTACCTAAAATACTCACATTTACGTCTGATAATATCAACAATCATTGGGAAAACAGCCTTTTAAATAAAAAATCCGAACGGAACCGATACCCAATTATGGGTGTCGATTGATCGTCCGGATTTTTATTATCCTGAAAATGTATGCTTCGTCTTTTTTATACCCTGGATGAATTGCAGCTGTCTCAGGATAATGTCTGCAGTACTTGTGAAAGTTTGGCACGCTCCACTTCCGTAAGCGGAATCAATGGCAGTCGGACAGACCCGACATCAAGGCCGTTGATTTGAAGGGCCGTTTTTACAGGAGTAGGGTTTGGACTTGTAAATAACCCTTTCATGACCGGGAGCAGCTTTTGATGCATGACAGCTGCTTCAACTGGATTCCCTTCAACAAATAAAGAGATCATCTCCTGCATATGATTGCCGATCACGTGGGATGCGACGGATACCACGCCGGTGCCGCCCACTGATAAAATAGGAAGTGTGAGACCATCATCCCCACTGTACAGCAGAAAATCGTCGCTTGTACGGGAGATGATTTCTGTCATACTGTCGAGATCCCCGCTTGCCTCTTTCACAGCGGTGATATTTTCAATTTCCGAAAGACGGATGATCGTTTCTGGCAGCATGTTCACGCTCGAACGGCCCGGAATATTGTAGAGCATGACAGGGAGTAGTGTTGATTCAGCGATTGCTTTAAAGTGCTGATACATCCCTTCCTGGCTCGGTTTGTTATAGTAAGGAGTCACAAGCATCACTGCATCTACGCCTGCTTCTTCCGCTTTCTTTGTCAGTTCGATGGAGGAATGGGTGTTATTGCTGCCTGTACCGGCAATGACCGGCACCCTTCCGTCCACAACTTTTACGGTATGTCTGAACAGAGCCACTTTCTCCTCTTTCGTCAAAGTCGGGGATTCACCTGTCGTTCCCCCCACTACCAACGAATCTGAACCATTGTCAATCAAATAGTGGATCAACTGGGTCGTTTTTGCAAAGTCGATATTTCCTTTACGGTCAAATGGGGTCACCATCGCCGTAGAAACACGGCCAAAATTCAATCTTCTCACTCTCCTCTAAAGTTAACCTACTCTGAATGTAGCATTTCTCTCTTGTAATTGAAAGGTATCATGGAGTGCATTGATCGCATTGATCAAATCCATCTCTTTCACCAATATCCAAATCGTCGTATGACTGTCGGCAGATTGCAGGATCCGTATCCCTTCATTCGACAGGGAGGAGACGATTGCAGAAGTCACGCCCGGTACCCCGGTCATTCCTGCACCCACTACGGAAATTTTCGCACATTCTGATTCTACTGTCGGATGATGTCCGATTCTTTGAAGGGCTGAAATCGCCTCGTCTGCAAGGGCCGAAGCTACCGTGTAAACGACCCCACGGGGAGAAATATTGATAAAATCAACACTGATCCCTTCCTTAGCCATCGCTTTAAACACCTCAGCCTGTAGATTGTACTGGTCTTCCTTGGCGAACACTTTGATTTGGGTAAGGTTTTGGACATGGGCGATGCCTGTCACCGGGTGACTACGGAACTCTTTATGGGCTTTTGTATTCTCTATCGTTGTCACAAGCGTCCCTTCCCCGTTGGAATAAGTGGAGCGTATCCGCATGGGAACATTCGAATTCATCGCGATTTCTACCGCACGGGGGTGGATCACCTTTGCCCCCTGATATGCCATATTGCAGACTTCATTATAGGATACGACCGTGATCGGACGTGCTTTCGCAGAGATTCTCGGATCAGCCGTCATGACGCCTTCTACATCCGTAAATATATCGATATATTCAGCCTTTAAAGCCACACCCAAGGCGGAAGCAGACGTGTCGCTGCCTCCCCTGCCGATCGTTGTGACATCTCCATCCTTAGTCGCCCCCTGAAATCCAGCCACCACGACTGCATCATGCAGCTCCAGCTCCTTCAACAGCCGACCGCACTTCATTTCGACAATCTTAGCATTATTAAAATCATGATTAGTCCTGAATCCGGCCTGTGCCCCTGTCAGGGCAGTTGACCGAATGCCGTGCTCAAGCAGCAGGTTTGAATACACAAGGCTTGAGATGATTTCCCCACAGGATAATAATAAATCCTGCTCCCTCTTGCTGATTGATGTATTCTTGCCACCAATCAATGATAACAGTGAATCAGTGGCATATGGTTCACCTTTTCTTCCCATCGCTGAAACCACTACCACCACTTTATATCCTTGATCTATCGCCTGTTTAGTATGGGCAAGTGCTTTTAAGCGGCTTGCCTCGTCTCTTACAGATGTTCCACCAAATTTTTGAACGATCACTTTCATGACTACACCTCATTGTCATATGTTCAAAGAGGTATGAGAAAATCGAGTAGTGGAATTATACAGCTCTGACTGGAATGAACCCTCTTCTTTACTTAATCAAACCAAGCTTTACAAGACTTTCTGCGATTTGAACCGAGTTCCAGGCAGCACCCTTCAGCAGGTTATCAGATACAACCCACATATGGAATCCTTTGTCTTCGTCAAGGTCCTTTCGCACACGCCCCACAAACACATCCGGTTTACCCACGGCATGTGCAGGCATAGGATAAATCTGTTCCTCCGGTACGTCTTCCAATGTGACCCCCGGTGCATCTTTCAGCAATGCATGAATATCTTTCACTGAAACAGAATCCTTCTCAATTTCAATATATACACTTTCCGAGTGACCTGTTACAACCGGCAGTCTGACACAAGTTGCAGAGACCTTCAATGAAGGCATATGCATAATTTTTTTCGTTTCATTAATCATTTTCATTTCTTCAAATGTGAAGCCGTTATCCTGAAATTTATCTATTTGAGGAATGGCATTATATGCGATCTGGTAGTGTTTTTTATCCCCTTTGACTGGCAATACAGACGGCTCAAAAGAATCACCGGATAAAATCGCACGGGTTTGATCGTGAAGTTCGTCGATCGCGACCGCACCTGCACCTGAAACGGCTTGATAGGTGGAAACGATCACTTTTGATAGACCATATTGTTTGCGGATCGGTTCAAGTGCTGCCACCATTTGGATCGTGGAGCAATTTGGATTCGCAATGATTCCATTATGAAGCTTGATGTCTTCTTCATTCACTTCCGGTACCACTAGCGGCACATCCGGATCCATCCGGTATGCACTCGTATTATCGACCACGATGGCTCCCCGCTTTACGGCTTCAGGAGCAAGAAGCTTTGATACATTCCCACCTGCACTGAATAAAGCGATATCCACTCCTTCAAAACTTTCGGGCTTCGCTTCTTCTACCATCCATTCTTTTCCTTTAAATGTAACGGTGGAACCTGCTGAACGTGCTGATGATAATAATGTTAACTGTTTTATTGGAAAATCCCTTTTCTCTAAAGTTTGAAGCATTTGTTGTCCTACAGCACCAGTGGCACCGACAACTGCTACATGAAATCCCGTTGTATTCAAAATCTTCTCTCCTTCCAACCATTCAAAATATTCATAGTACAATAGGTAAATGAATTTAGTCTATTACTATATTAAAGAATATTTTAACATAAACAATTATTCGACAATAGGAATTTTTCATTTTAGTTAACTTTCCTTTTTCCAAGGAGGAAATAGGGAATAGAGCGCATGAAAAGAAGGCCATCTCTCTTTCAAGGTGATAGCCTTCTTGTGTATCAGTCTAAATATCTTTCAATGACGACGGGTTGAAGCTGCCTCCCCTCCATCGCCGCTTCAATCGTCTCCTGAATTACTGACATTCTTGCGACCATGGATTTTGGCTTGCTCTCCGGTGCATCCTGGCCGAAGGGGATGAAGTAAATGTCCTTTGTGGAAATCAGCCTCATCAGGTTCACTCCATTTAAGCCAAGGGCATCATTGGTGGAAATGCCAAGGACAACGGGACGGTGGTTCCGCAAAGTCGCTTTCGCCGCCATCAACACAGGAGAGTCTGTCATCGCATTGGCGAATTTACTCATCGTATTGCCTGTCAGCGGTGCGATCACCATGCAATCGAGGGGGATCTTTGGCCCAAGGGGCTCTGCCTTGACGATCGAATCAATGACTTTATGTCCAGTGACGTCTTCGATGCGCTTAATCCAGTCTTCCCCTTTTCCGAACCTCGTCTCTGTGTTCATGACGGTGGAGGTGACGATCGGCATCACTTCTGCACCATTATTCACTAACCGTTCGATTTCTGGAAATACAGCATCATATGTGCAGTGAGAGCCGGTCAGACCAAACCCGATACGTTTTCCTTTCACACTCATGATGAACTCTCCTTTCCTGAATCAAAATCATCCTCAATTAATTGACAAAGGACATTTGCAAGAATCTGTCCTGCCGTCTTCGGTGCGACGATACCAGGCAATCCGGGAGCCAATAAGGCTTTGATCCCCCGCTTTTCTGCATAGCGGAAATCTGTTCCACCAGGCTTTGATGCCAGATCGATAATCAACGTATGGGCCGGCATTTTCGCTATCACTTCAGCCCTTACAATTTGGGCTGGGATGGTATTAATACAAATATCGCAATCCTCAACCTCTTTTTCTAAATGATCCAGGTGGAATGGTGTCAATCCCATTTCGGTCACACGTGCAAGATGTTCACTTTTCCGAACCCCGACCTTCACCTTTCCGCCCAGATGATGGAACGTCCTCGCTACACTCATCCCTACCCGGCCAAGGCCGAGGATGACAATGGTAGATCCATGGATCGTAAAATCTGTATGTTGAATGGCCATCATGATCGTTCCCTCTACGGTAGGGATTGAATTATAAATGGCAACGTCGTCCCTTTCAAACAGCTGAACAAGTTTACGGTTTGTCGATGACAGAATTTCGTCTAAATATGCATTACTAATTCCTGAATAGATCGTACAGTGTTCTGGCGTCTTGGATACAACTTCTTCTGTTAACATGATTTTTTCATTGGAAAAAATCGTATCGATTTCCCCTTGTAGATTCGTGCCGGGCACAGGTAGGATTATGGCATCAATTATTGAAAAATCCACTTCATCAAGCTTTTCTTTTGTCGCTCCTGTAAAGGCATGATCTAATTGTTCGAAGCCTACGAGTGAAATTTTGGCATCCAACTCCGTAAGCTTCCGAATAATTTCAAGTTGACGGGCATCTCCGCCTAGAACTGCGATCTGCATTCCGGTCAGCATCACTGATTTCACCTACTTTTTACATAATCGCTATTCTAAATCCCTTTTCACTTCAACAGTGTATGTTGCTCTTACCCAATGGGTGAGAAGAAATGCTGGATGGAATATAATTCCAAAATAAGGTTGGAACCTAATGAAACCCTCCTACTCAAAACAGTTATTTCCATTATATGTTTAAATCAAAACTGACGCTGTTGATTTTTCTTCAGACGTTTGATTCCCTTGGAAAACAAAAAATCCGAATGTATTCGATCTTCTCGTGAGAATTTCGAATCTTCATTCGGATTATTCATTGACTTGAGAAATATCATCTCAGCCACGTCCTTTTATTCCTTAATTGTCGGTAGATACTTCCAGGATGATCATATCCGCCCCGATGGTCCGTATCTGATGCCACGGCACCCTGATCTCTCCGCCCTGCTTCCTGAGCCATTTCCCTGTAGGGATGATCAGGGCATTGATACTCCCTGATTGCTCATTGAATTCAAGGTCTGTCTGCCCTAAGATACCGAGACGCTCTGCCTTTTTGTAATCCACGATTTCCTTTCCGCTCAATTCACTCAGCCTCATGTCACTTCCTCCTTTACAAGCTCCTTACTACAATGTATACACTGTCCACATTGTTTAGAAGGAAAAGACATCGTGGAATGGGAAGAATCTCCCCCCTTGTTTTTACAAAAGGGAGTTTTCGTTCACACTGTTGCATTTTTTCAACCATTTCCTATTCATCTTCTACATTGCAGTGATTCATCGCAAATACGCTGTACTTTACTGAGCTATGCCCTGGTCTCGTATATGGAGGATTGCAACATGAGCGTCAAACATCGGTGATTTGAGACTGTGAAATTAAAAAAATTGCCATAGCAGTGAGTTAAGGGAAATGTAATTGAATGGCGTTAATCACTACTAATAAGAAGATGAATAAGCATATAATTCAGTGAATTTTTGGTTTTTTATCCTAGTAAGTTGATTGGAGCGGAAGATGCTCGACTCCTGCGGGAACCGCTGGACAGGTGAGACCCCGCAGGACGAAGTCCGAGGAGGCTCACCGCCAGCCCCGCGGAAAGCGAGCATCTGGAGCGGAAATCAACCGCATCTCGCTTGGTAAACAGCCTACAAAAAAGGCCCTTGATCCCGCACGGGGATCAAGGGCCTTACCTTCATCATTCAATTTACGATTGTTTCATGTTCTGAGGCAATTTGCCTTCCGGACTGATCAGTGATGCAGCATAATCGTCTGTGAAGATTTCCTGAGCCAATCGGTTGACCTTCTCCATCGTAACACCGTCGATTTCTTCTACAATTTCATCAAGGGAGCGGTGTCGCTTCAGCAACAGCTCATTTTTTCCGTTTCGGCTCATGCGGCTGTTCGTGCTTTCTAGACTCAGCATCAGGTTCCCTTTTAATTGTTCCTTGCTGTTAAGTAATTCCTTCGACGTGATTCCTTCTGCCTTTAATGATTTCAATGTAGCGTCAATCGTCTCAAATAATTGATCCAATTGGTTAGCGCCTGTTCCTCCGTAAATCGTGACCATCCCACTGTCTTCATATGCTGAATGATAAGAGAAGACGGAGTATGCAAGTCCCCTTTGTTCCCTTACTTCCTGGAATAAGCGTGATGACATGCTCCCGCCGAGGACATTGTTCAGTACAATCAAATTGTATATGTCAGCGTGACCGATTTCCAGGCCGTCAAAGCCCAGGCATAAATGTGCCTGTTCCGTATCCTTTTTTCGTGCAAGTTTATTATGATGGAATACCGGTTTCAGTCGATCTTCCGGTCCTTTTCCGCCTTCATAAGATCCGAAAAGCTTTTCGACTTCCTTGATGAATGACTCATCCACATTTCCTGCTACCGAAACCACTACCTGCTCCGGGGTATACATGTCATGCATGTATTCCTTTAATTTAGCCTGGCTGAATGAATTCAACGTATCTTCCGTACCCAGGATCGGATAACCCAGTGGATGCTCTTCATAGATCGCTTTGCTGAGCAGGTCGTGAACGATGTCATCAGGTGTATCTTCATACATTTTTATTTCTTCATACACCACATTTTTTTCCTTCGTCATTTCTTCTTCTACGTATGTAGAATTGAAGAACATGTCTGAGAGTGTATGTAATGCATAATCAGCATGATTGTCCAATACTTTTGCATAATAGCACGTGTACTCTTTTGAAGTGAACGCATTAACCTGCCCTCCGATGCTGTCGAAGGATTCAGCTATTTCACGTGCAGATTTCGTTTTTGTCCCTTTGAAGAACATATGTTCAAGAAAATGGGAAATTCCATTATTTTCTTCTGTTTCATTTCGGGATCCCGTCGCAATCCAGACCCCGATGGCTACTGAGCGGACGTGGGGAATTTCTTCAAGTACGATTCGTAGTCCATTTTGGCATGTATGTTTCTTTATCAAAAGAATTTCCTCCTATTCATGGTGCAAACTTACTGCTTCTCTTTACTATTTCCTTGTTGGGGTGAATTATCGATAGTATCCATGATTCTCTCTTCTTTGACCAAACTTGATATCGTGCCGAGCCTCAAATGCTGATCTTTTATTTGAAGGATCAGTGTATTCAATGAATTGGCTGTGGAGGCAGTCGGATGCATGAGCACGATGGCCCCTTTATGGATTTTTCCCAACACCCGTTCCACCAGGACTTGCGGCGATGGTTTTTGCCAATCAATCGTATCGACACTCCACATGATTGTCCTCATATCCATATCACTCGCAATGGTCACAACCTCATCACGATAACTTCCGCTCGGTGGAGCAAACCATTTCACCTTTTCCCCGGTGGTCACCTCTATGATTTCATTCGTCTTCTTTAATTCTTGTCTTACTTTGGACGATTCCAATGTTTTCATATCGGGATGGGAATAAGAGTGATTCCCTACCTCATGACCGGCGTCGACAATCATCTTCGCTAAGTCAGGATTATTTTTCACCCATCTTCCTTCTAGAAAGAACGTAGCATATACCTGATGTTTTTTCAAAGTGGCAAGCATATCAGGGATAAATTCATTCCCCCATGCCACATTGATGATCAAAGACACCATCGGTTTATCAGGGTTGCCCCGATATACGGGGGCAGCAGGTAAATCAGGCAGATGGGTTTGAGGCGGGATTTGCTTATAGACGATTTTATCAGCATCAAATGATTTGTTCTTCTTCATATTTTGAAGGGACGCTTCAACGTCCACTTTCAATCCATTGTATCCGGGAGTCGCTTTCCAGACTGGATCGATCATGGCGTCCTGAGGGGCTGCTTCCCTTAATTTCGCTTCCTCTTTTATTTGACGGGATAAATCATCCACTGCCACTGTCCCACTTACTTCCAGCGCCTCTTGCTTTAGGTCTGTCACATATTGATCTGATAGTGGATTCCCCACTGCTACTACAGTCAGAATAGCAATTAGACTAATTCCAATCAAGTATTTTTTTTCCATTCTCGCTCACCTTCCTTCTCCATAAAACATATGAAGCACTGGCAGAAGGTAGAACAAGCCTTGAACGAGGATTCATCACTTGCTTATATAGAAAAAAGCTGACCTGAAAGGGAGCATTTGCTCCTTCCAGGACAGCCGCAGATTTTAAGCAATTATGCTTGATTTTGTTCTTCTTTTTCGCGCTGTTCTTTCAGAACCGCTTTTCTTGATAAGTTGACTCTTCCTTGATTATCGATATCAAGAACCTTTACAAGGATCTCATCACCGATTGCCAGGACATCTTCTACCTTGCGAATGCGTTCTTCGGCAATTTCAGAGATGTGAACAAGGCCGTCTTTGCCGCTGAAGATTTCTACAAATGCACCGAACTTCTCGATACGTTTAACTTTACCAAGATACATTTGACCAGCTTCAACTTCTCTTACGATATCTTCGATTGTCTTCTTAGCAACTTTATTCATTTCTTCATCAGTAGAGGAAATGAAGATCGTTCCATCCTGCTCGATGTCGATCTTGACGCCAGTTTCATCGATGATCTTGTTGATCTGCTTACCGCTTGGCCCGATGACATCACGGATCTTGTCCGGATTGATATGCATCGTTAAGATTTTTGGCGCATATTGTGATAGATGGGATCTTGACTCAGCGATTGTCGCCAGCATGCTTTCAAGGATCTGCATTCTTCCTTTTTTCGCCTGCTGAAGTGCTTCTTCAAGGATTTCACGTGAAAGGCCATCTATTTTGATATCCATTTGAAGAGCGGTAACTCCCTTGGAAGTTCCTGCCACTTTAAAGTCCATATCACCTAAATGATCTTCCATACCTTGAATATCCGTCAAGATGGAATAGTTTTCTCCTGACTTGATCAGACCCATTGCGATTCCCGCAACTGGTGCCTTGATTGGAACACCGGCATCCATCATCGCCAGTGTGCTGGCACAGATACTTGCTTGTGAAGTAGAACCGTTTGATTCCAGCACTTCTGAAACGAGACGGATTGTGTAAGGGAAATCTTTCTCGTTTGGAATGATTGGATCTAATGCTTTTTCACCCAATGCACCATGTCCGATTTCACGACGGCCAGGTCCACGGATTGGTCCCGTTTCACCAACGCTGAATTGAGGGAAATTATAGTGGTGCATGAAACGTTTGGATTCTTCGATTCCTAAACCGTCAAGGACCTGCACATCCCCTAAAGCACCAAGTGTACAAATGCTGAGCGCTTGCGTTTGTCCCCGTGTGAATAATCCTGACCCGTGCGTTCTAGGCAATAATCCGACTTCAGACGATAGCGGACGGATTTCGTCGACACCACGGCCATCAGGACGTACTTTATCTTCAGTGATCAAGCGGCGGACTTCATTCTTTACAAGCTTGTCCAACACTTTCTTCACTTGTTTCAGTGTGTCATCTTCCGCTTCTTTCTCTTCATAAATTGCCATCACTTTATCTTTGACAGCTTTGATCGCTTTTTCACGGGCATGCTTTTCTTGAACCTGGATCGCAGGGATCAGTTCGCTCTCACAAAGTGAACGTACTTCCGCTTCAACATCCTGGTCAATTTCAGCAAGTTTGATTTCCAATTTCTCTTTTCCTACTTTAGCGACGATTTCCTCCTGGAAGGCAACAAGTCGCTTGATTTCTTCATGACCAAACATGATTGCTTCAAGCATCGTTTCTTCAGGTACCTCGTCTGCTCCCGCTTCAACCATATTGATGGCATCTTTTGTACCGGCAACAGATAAGTGGATTTCACTCTTCTCCAGTTGTTCGACGGAAGGATTGATGATGAACTCTCCATCAACTAGACCCACAATCACTCCGGCAATCGGACCTTCAAATGGAATATCAGATACAGAAAGTGCCAATGATGAACCAAACATAGCTGCCATTTCAGAAGAGCAGTTTTGATCCACACTCATCACAATACTGATTACCTGAACTTCGTTACGGAATCCGTCGGCGAACAATGGACGGATCGGACGGTCAATCAAACGGCTGGCAAGAATCGCTTTTTCACTTGGGCGACCTTCACGTTTAATGAATCCACCAGGAATTTTACCCACTGCATATAATCTTTCTTCATAGTTAACTGTTAATGGAAAGAAATCCAATGGCTTTGGTTCTTTTGAAGCTGTCGCACTACTTAGTACAGCCGTATCTCCGTAGCGAACCATAACCGCTCCATTTGCTTGTTTGGCAAACTGGCCAACTTCGACCGTTAATTCTCTCCCGGCCCAATCAATGGAAAAGGTTTGTTTAGTTTGTTCCATAAAGTGTACCCCTCTCTTTACATATCACTAAAGGGTTCGACATTCGCCTAACCCGGATAAATATTTAAAAATCTATATCATGCACGATTGTGCCGTTATATTCGTTTGAATGAATCACAAAAGTCACTATGTAAAAGCGCGGTTTTAGACGCCCGTTTAATCGAAAGGACTGGATCAACTCTCGTGTACATATTATGTATTTTAGACAAAAACGATAAATTTGAATACTACTAATAAAAAAATAATAAAAAAAGAAGCGGTGAATCATACAAAAATTTCCACTTATGAAAGCTAAAGAAAAAGCGGGACATAATCCCGCTTCCTTTGTCTGTTTATCGACGTAAACCTAATTTGTTGATTAACTCACGGTAGCGTTGTACATCTTTCTTACGTAGGTAAGATAAAAGATTACGACGGTGACCTACCATTTTAAGAAGACCGCGACGAGAGTGGTGATCTTTCTTGTGAACGCGTAAGTGATCGTTCAGGTTGTTAATTTCTTCAGTTAGGACAGCAATTTGAACTTCTGGAGATCCAGTATCGTTCTCATGTACTTTGTATTCACTGATAAGTTCGTTTTTACGCTCTTTAGTGATAGCCATCCTTTTCACCTCCTATTGATTTCTTTCAAATCCCCTGTTACTGAGCAACCGTTGGTGAATCGTGATGCCAAGCAAAGGTTCATTTCATACGATATTTAGAATACTACTCTTTTAATAAAAAATCAAGTATAAAGATCAAATTTCCGAAAAGTAGCTGATCGCCCGGTCTTTATCTCTCTGTATTTGAGAGATGAGTTCATCGATTCCGGAGAACTTTTGTTCATCCCTGATTCTATCAAACCATTCGATATATACTTCCTCCCCATAAATGGAAGAGTCAAAATCAAACAGATGTACCTCTATCGATTGGGCGTATTCGTCGGGGTTTTTAAAAGTCGGCTTATATCCTATATTACACACACCATTATACCATTTATCATGAATCATCATTTTCACGGCATAAACGCCAAATTTCGGGGTGAGGTAGTCATAGGACATTTCAATATTCGCGGTCGGGAAACCGATCTTCCTTCCCCTCTTATCTCCGTTTATGACGGTACCTTTCATCTTATATGGCCTTCCGAGCAGCTGATGGACCTTGTGGATGTCCCCTTCTTTCAGGCTTTCCCTGATCAAGGTTGAACTCACTTTCATATCGTGGTCCGTTAGTTTGGAAATGGTCGTGGAGGTAAATTCATCCCTTGAATGAAACGGCAATGTTTCCATCGTACCTTTACCGAGCCTGCCATAAGAATAATCAAATCCAGCCACCACGTGTTTCACATTGAGACCGATAATATATTGATCCACGAAGTCTTGGGGGATCAGGCTTGCAAACTCCGAGGTGAAACGGACGATGAATAGATAATCCACTCCAAGACCCTCTATGATCTCTTTTTTGTCTTCCAAAGGGGTGATGTGATGAATATGTTTGTGTTTATGCCCCAGCACCACAGACGGGTGGGGATCAAATGTCATGACCGCACTGCTGTAATTGAGTTCTTTCGCCTTCTCTACTGCTGTCATGATCACCCTTTGGTGCCCCCTGTGCACCCCGTCGAAATATCCAAGTGCGAGGGCCAAGGGTGGAAAATCACTTTTACGAATTGAATGTGGATGATGTACAGTTATTACCTTCACAGCATTTCACCTTTTTCACTAGTCGTTAAAAAGCACTTTGACAGGCTTGATGATCCCTGGTTTGTCCGGATGCCTTTGATAGATGGCAATCGCTTTGCCCTGATATTCCATTACTACCTCGGTGCTTTCCGGCCATGTATCAGGCTCTTGTAAGCGTGCCCCATTCTTCACTTTCTCTGCTAATGTATCACTAATCACCATTTTCGGCAAATGAGAAAGCCCAAGCTCAAGGGGCAGGAGGAGTCCCTGGGGGTGATGATCTTCCACATATTCTTTTATATACTCAAGGGTATGGCAATCTTCTTCTTTGAAGCTGGCAGATTGCGTACGGGTCAGGGCAGACATATGAGCGGGATATCCCAGTCTGTTCCCGATCTCAACAGCGAGTGTCCTCACATATGTCCCTTTCCCGCAGGCGACTTCAAAGCGGAATGAGCTCGAATCACCGTTTAACTCATCCCACTCCTCCAAGAGGCGCAGACGCTTGATATGGACTGTCCTTGAAGGTCTTTCAATCTCGATCCCCTGCCTTGCGTATTCATACAGTCTCTTGCCATTCACTTTGACAGCTGAAAACATGGGAGGGGTTTGGGTGATTTCTCCCGTCATGCTCTGAAGGACCTTTTCAACCTCTTCTCTCATGATCTTTCTGTCGACTTTCTTTTCCTCGACCTTCTCCCCCCATGCGTCTTCTGTTGTTGTAGAGAAGCCGAGGGTCACTTCGCCCTCGTAGGTCTTTCCAGAGGCGGTGATGTACTCTGCAATCTTTGTGGCCCTGCCGATACAAATCGGCAGGACACCGGACACTTCCGGATCAAGCGTGCCTGTATGGCCGACTTTCTTTGTACCGAGCAGCTTCCTCAATTTAAACACGCAATCATGGGACGTCATGCCCCGGGGCTTCCATAAAGGCAGGATGCCATTCATATTCATACCTCCAATATGTATATCTGTCTAAAATATGCATAAAGGGCTGATCCTCTGGAAATATACTTCCGTCCGGATCAGCCCTTTCTCATTACTTCTCTGTATCTTTAGACTCTTCTGGTTCATCTTGGACCTTTTTCAATAAAGACTCAATATGATTACCATAATCAATCGATTCATCAAACTCAAAAATAATTTCAGGTGTTTTGCGAAGGCGGATTCGCTGTCCTACTTCAGAACGGATGAATCCTTTTGCCTTTCCAAGACCTTTGAGTGTATTCTCTCTTTGGTCTTCTCCACCCAGAACGGTAATATACACTTTTGCCTGTTGTAGATCACCGGTTACCTGTACATCTGTAACCGTTACAAAGCCAATGCGTGGATCCTTTATTTTTCGTCCGATAATATCGCTGAGCTCTTTCTTCATTTGTTCGCCAACACGATTCGCACGATGGCTCATCAATATCACCTCTGTTTATCTGTAATGGTATATGTCAAACATAAGCTGCTACAATGATTCGATATGGGTTTCCATCCGCTCCCACTCTGGAAAGGAATCGATGAACCTCAAGGCATGCTCGATTTCCCTTTCGCTTGCCGCTTTTGAAGAGGCAACGGTGACCATCGCGATTCTTGTGCGTTGCCACACATCCTGATGATCGATTTCAGAGACAGAGACATTGAACTTTTGCTTCAGGCGGGACAGTACCCTTTGGAGGACCGCCCGCTTTTCCTTTAAAGAATGAGAATCATGTATCATACACTCACATTCAACATATGTGATCATTTACGTGTGATTTCTTCCATGATGAAGGCTTCGATTACGTCGCCTTCTTTCACATCATTGAAGTTCTTGATCGTGATACCACATTCATAACCTTTGGCTACGTCTTTGGCATCATCTTTGAAACGTTTAAGGGCATCAAGTTCACCTTCAAAGATAACGATTCCGTCACGGATGAGGCGGACGCCGCTGTCCCGTGAAATCTTACCTTCTGTTACATAGCTTCCCGCAATTGTACCGACTTTAGACACTTTAAATGTCTGACGAACTTCCGCTTGTCCAATGATTTTTTCTTCAAATTCAGGATCAAGCATCCCTTTCATCGCAGCCTCGATCTCTTCCATCACTTTGTAGATGATGCGGTGAAGACGGATTTCAACACCTTCAGCATCTGCCGTACGCTTGGCATTCACATCAGGGCGGACATTAAATCCGATGACGATCGCATTTGAAGCTGCAGCAAGTGAGATATCAGATTCGTTGATGGCACCCACACCGGTATGAATGATGCGGATATTTACACCCTCTACTTCAATCTTCATCAATGAAGCTGCAAGTGCTTCAACAGAACCTTGAACGTCTGCTTTAAGAACAAGGTTAAGGTCTTTCATTTCCCCTTGCTTCATTTGCTCGAACAGCGTCTCAAGGCTGACTTTGGATTTTTCTCCACGCTGAGCCTGAAGCGCTTGGGAGGCACGTGATTCCCCTACAGAGCGAGCCGTCTTCTCGTCTTCAAATACGACGAAGCGGTCACCCGCTTGAGGAACATCGTTCAGCCCGGTGATTTCAACGGGAGCAGAAGGACCAGCTGCCTTCACACGGCGTCCAAGGTCATTGACCATGGCACGGACACGTCCGAAAGTATTTCCTACTACGATTGGATCGCCGACTTTCAATGTACCGTTTTGTACAAGAAGTGTTGCAACCGATCCACGGCCTTTGTCTAATTGAGCTTCAATGACAGTACCTTGTGCAAGGCGGTGTGGATTTGCTTTCAGCTCTTCCACTTCGCTCACAAGAACGATCATTTCAAGCAGGTTGTCGATTCCGTCTCCAGATAGTGCTGAAAGTGGTACAAAAATCGTATCTCCACCCCATGCTTCAGGAACCAATTCATATTCTGTCAGCTCCTGCATGACGCGATCAGGATTGGCAGCTTCCTTATCCATTTTGTTAACCGCAATGATGATTGGAACTTCAGCAGCTTTTGCGTGGTTGATGGCTTCAACTGTCTGCGGCATTACACCGTCATCCGCTGCGACGACGATGATCGCGATATCCGTCACTTGTGCACCGCGTGCACGCATTGTCGTGAAGGCAGCATGTCCCGGGGTATCAAGGAAGGTAATTTTCTTTCCATCGACCTCTACTTGGTAAGCCCCGATATGCTGAGTGATCCCGCCAGCTTCGCCTGCAGTCACCTTCGTATTACGAATCGAATCAAGAAGGGTTGTTTTACCGTGGTCAACGTGACCCATGATCGTTACAACAGATGGACGCTCTTCCAGCTGATCTTCCGTATCTTCAGTGAAGTATACTTCAAGGTCAGTTGCATCCACTTTGATTTCTTCTTCAACTTCCACACCGTATTCACCGGCGATCAGTTCAATTGAATCTTTGTCGAGCTCCTGGTTGATTGTTGCCATTACACCAAGCATAAAGAGCTTTTTGATGATTTCGGATGGCTCTTTGTGTAATTTTTTTGCAAGTTCTGCTACAGTCAGAGACTCTGAGAACGTGATTTTAGCCGGAAGTTCTTTCTTCTTTGCAGGCGGCTGCTGTTGAGGAGCCTGTTTCGCGTTTCTGTTCGGCTTGTTGTTTTTGTTATTTTTGTTTTTATTTCTGTTTTGGTTGTTGTTGTTATTATTATTGAAGACTTTCTTCTCCTTTGACTGGTGCTGTTGATCTTGTTTCTTACCTTCACGGCTCTTCGGTGCTGCTTTGACCTTCTCTTTGTTCGGAGCGTCTTCAGACTTTGATGTATCGGCCTTCTGGGATGATTTTGCATTCCCCTTGTACATCGCGTCCAATTTTGTTACTCCATCGTCTTCTATAGTTGCCATATGGTTTGATACCTCAATATTCAGTTGCTTTAATTTTTCGATCACATCTTTACTTGACACATTATGTTTCTTTGCATATTCATATACACGCATCTTGCTCATATGTTCACCCCCACTGAGATTCATCGAGCAGTTCGGATAACTTTCTGGCAAAGCCTTCATCCAGTATGGCCGTAACCACCCTGGCCTCTTTTCCAATGGCTTGACCTAAATCATGCCTGTTTTCCACTAAGGATACCGGGACATTGTATGATTTACATTTGTCCGTGATTTTCTTGTTTGTATTAGCAGAAGCATCTTTGGAAAGAATGACAAGTTTTGCTCGTCCACTGCGAACTTCTTTAATAACAAGCTCTTCACCTGAAATAATCTTACGTGCCCGATTTGCCAATCCTAAAAGTGACATCCAACGATTTTGATTCATACGCTAAACGTTACTCCTTCTCCACAAGGCTAATCAATTCATCGTAAAGAGATTCATCTATTTTCGCCTGTAATTGATTGGCTAAAGTATTTTTCTTTTTCGCCTGTAAAATGACGTCTTTATCTTTGGAAAGATAAGCCCCGCGCCCTGATTTCTTGCCGGTAGGGTCGATTGAGACTTCCCCTTCTTTCGATCTGACAATCCGGATCATTTCCTTTTTAGGTTTCATTTCACCGGTTGCCACGCATTTACGCAACGGTATCTTCTTATTTGCACCCATTTTGGTCACCTCTTAATCTTGATTTTCGAAATCAATATTCAAAGGTTCATCGTCGTACTCTTCCTCTTCGTCTTGAGGCAGGAAGGACTCCTCCCTTGGATACAATCCAAGTTCACGGGCGTCTGTCTCACTCTTGATGTCAATTTTCCAGTTCGTCAACTTGGCAGCTAGACGGGCGTTTTGACCACGCTTACCGATTGCAAGAGACAGCTGGTAGTCAGGTACGACCACTCTCGTCGCCTTATCTTCCTCGTTCACCTGCACATCAAGAACCTTTGATGGACTGAGTGCATTTGCGACGAATGTCACTGGATCTTCTGACCACTGGACGATGTCGATCTTTTCACCTTTTAATTCATTTACAATCGCCTGTACACGTGCGCCTTTTGTTCCTACACATGCGCCTACAGGATCGACTTCAGAATTCTCAGCGTACACAGAGATTTTCGAGCGATCCCCCGCTTCACGGGCAACTGACTTGATTTCAACAGTTCCATCAAAGATTTCAGGAACTTCGATTTCAAATAGACGCTTCAATAATCCTGGATGTGTTCTTGATACGAAGATCTGAGGACCCTTCGTCGTCTTCTCGACCTTTGTAATGAATACTTTGATACGGTCATGGGGCTTATACGTTTCATTCGGCATCTGCTCACTTACTGGAAGGAGTGCTTCGATCTTGCCGAGTGCTACATAGATGAAACGGTTGTCCTGTCTTTGGACGATCCCCGTCATGATGTCTTCTTCACGGTCAACGAATTCTGAATAGATGATTCCTCTCTCCGCTTCCCTTACCCGTTGTGTCACAACCTGTTTCGCCGTCTGGGCCGCAATGCGTCCGAAATCCTTAGGCGTCACTTCAAGCTCGACCACGTCCCCAACTTCATAGCTAGGGTTGATTTCAGCGGCATCTTCGACCGAAATTTCAAGACGGGAATCAAATACTTCATCCACGACTTCCTTACGGGCGAATACTCTCATCGTACCGGTATCCAGGTTAAGGTCTACACGGACGTTCTGCGCCTGATTAAAATTTCGTTTATAAGCCGACACAAGGGCCGCTTCAATCGCTTCAATGATGACATCTCTTGCAATGCCTTTTTCTTTCTCTAAAACAGTAAGAGCATCTAATAACTGCGTGCTCATGGTGGTTTCATCCCCCTTTATAGTGCGGTTCGTTCCTATGAAAATGTAACAGCCAGTCGTGCGATAGCTATTTTATCTGTTGGAATTTCAACCTTCTTTTTTCTTGTCTTAATGGTTACTTCTAATGCCAATGATTCTGAAGTATACGAAAGCAGCGTTCCTTCGAAAGCCTTCTCACCGTTCAACGGTTCATATGTCTTCACATAGACATTTTTGCCGATGGCCTTTTCGAAGTCCTTGTCTTTCTTTAACGGACGCTCAGCGCCAGGTGAAGAAACTTCTAAAAAGTAATTATGAGTGATTGGATCGATCTCATCCAGCTTTTCACTTAGTCTTTCACTGACAATTCCGCATTCTTCGATGTCAACACCTGAATCTTTATCGATGAATACACGAAGGAACCAGTTGGATCCTTCCTTGACATACTCCATGTCGATGAGTTCAAGTGACAAATCATCCAAGATCGGTGTGACAATTTCTTCTACGAGTGTTGTTATTTTGCTCATACTTACCTCCTGGTCTATATGAAAATCTTGCACCAAGACTAGAAATGATAGTTCAAAAAATCTCCATGTAATAACGAAAGAGTGGGGTGCGACCCCACTCTTCTACCTTTAGAGCTATCTTTAGTATTTCCAATAAAAATATACCATAATCATCATGTTTATGCAAACAATTCCCATGATATCAGCTTAGAAGAGGGATAATTGATTCTTATCCGGAAGTGATTCCAGACAGCCGTGATTGTCCAGATACTCGATGATCGTCTTCGACACCCGTCCACGCTGCTGGAGATCTTCCTTCGAAAGGAATTCCCCATCCTTCCTTGCATTTACGATATTGATAGCGGCATTCGTACCGAGACCCGGTATGGCATTGAACGGCGGGATCAATGTATCCCCATCGATCATAAACTCGGATGCCTGGGATCGGTAAAGATCTACTTTTTGGAATTTATATCCCCTTTCACACATTTCTAGCGCCAATTCAAGGACTGTCAGCGTGTTCTTTTCCTTAGGGGAAGCATCCAGACCCTTGCTGTTGATGTCTTCGATCTTCGCCCGGATTGCCTGGGATCCCCGGACCATCGCTTCGATATCGAAGTCCTCTGCACGGACGGTGAAATAGGCAGCATAGTAAAGCAGGGCATGATGGACTTTAAAGTAAGCGATCCGCACGGCCATCAGTACATAGGCGGCGGCATGGGCTTTAGGGAACATATACTTGATCTTCAGACAAGAATCGATATACCAGTCAGGTACACCGTTTTTCTTCATCTCTTCCACCCATTCATCCTGCAGCCCCTTCCCTTTACGGACGAACTCCATGATTTTAAAGGCGAGTGAAGGCTCCAGTCCTTGATAAATCAAGTACACCATGATGTCATCACGGCAACCGATTACTTCGCTCAGGTTACAGATATTATTATGGATGAGCTCTTGTGCATTTCCAAGCCACACATCGGTTCCGTGGGAAAGACCGGAAATCTGTACAAGTTCTGAGAAAGTCGTCGGCTTCGTATCTTCAAGCATTTGTCGCACAAATCTCGTACCGAATTCAGGAATCCCCAATGTACCGGTTTTACACATGATTTGTTCTTCCGTCACACCGAGTGAATCGGTTCCGCTGAATATCTTCATGACTTCCGGATCATCTGTCGGGATCGTCTTTGGATCGATCCCTGATAAATCCTGAAGCATACGGATGACAGTGGGGTCATCGTGTCCAAGAATATCAAGCTTCAATAAGTTATCATGGATGGAATGGAAATCAAAATGAGTCGTTTTCCACTCGGAGCTTGAGTCATCAGCCGGGAATTGTATCGGTGAAAAATCGAAGATATCCATATAATCAGGAACAACGATGATACCACCCGGATGCTGTCCGGTCGTTCTTTTCACCCCGGTACAACCGCTGACGAGACGGTCGATTTCGGCACCGCGTATCTGGAGCTGATGATCATTCGCATAGCCTTTTACATATCCATAAGCCGTCTTCTCCGCTACCGTACCAATTGTTCCTGCACGGTATACGTTGTCTTCACCGAACAGTACTTTCGTATAGTTATGGGCATTCGGCTGATATTCACCGGAGAAGTTCAGGTCGATATCGGGCACTTTATCCCCTTTGAAGCCCAGGAAAGTTTCGAACGGGATGTCGTGACCATCCTTTTTAAATGGGACGCCGCAATCAGGACAATCTTTATTCGGCAAATCAAAACCTGAACCGACAGATCCATCATCGAAGAACTCGGATTTTTTGCACGACGGGCACACATAATGCGGCGGCAGAGGATTCACTTCAGTGATTTCGGTCATCGTTGCAACGAACGAAGATCCAACCGACCCACGGGAACCAACCAGGTACCCATCATCAAGTGATTTCTTAACAAGCTTGTGGGAGATCAAATAAATGACCGCGAATCCATGGCCTATGATACTTTTTAATTCCTTCTCAATCCTTGCTTCAACAATTTCAGGCAGGTCATCTCCGTAAATGCTTCTCGCCATCGCATAACTCATCCTGCGCATCTCTTCGTCTGCACCCTCGATTTTCGGTGTATACAAATCGTCTTTGATCGGCTTGATGACATCGACCATGTCGGCAATTTTATTCGTATTGTCAACGACGATCTCCTTGGCCGTTTCTTTCCCTAAAAACGAGAAAGCATCGAGCATTTCATTTGTTGTCCTGAAATGGACATCGGGGAGTTCGTGACGATTCAACGGGTTTGCTCCCCCTTGAGAACCAACGAGTATCTTCCGATAGATTTTATCTGTTTCATTCAAATAATGGACATTCCCGGTCGCCACGACCGGCATATCCAATTTCTTGCCCAGTTCCACGATATTTTTAATGATATCTTCAAGGTTTTTCCGGCTCTGAACAAGATCGAGTTCAATCAGATGCTGGTATACCTCTCTTGGATGTACTTCCAGGTAATCATAGAAGCGGGCCGTTTCTTCGACCTCTTCCTTCCCTTTTTGCATCATCCCTTCAAATACTTCCCCTTTGTCGCACCCGGAACCAACAAGGATCCCTTTCCGGTACTTTTGAAGCTGTGAACGGGGGATGCGGGGAACTCTGTAGAAATAATTCATATGAGAGATCGACACGAGCTTGTACAGATTTTTCAGCCCTTCTTCCGTCTGGGCAATCAGTGTACAGTGGTACGGCCTTGACCGCTTATATGCATCGCCTTTCCCCATGTAATCATTGAATTGATTATGGTTGGTGATTCCCTTTTCAAGTGCATCTTTCAACATTTTCAATAATAGATATCCTGTTGTTTCAGCATCATAGATCGCCCGGTGATGCTGGGTCAATTCAATGTCGAATTTTTTCGCCAGCGTATTCAGACGATGGTTCTTGAATTGGGGATAGAGAAGCCGCCCAAGCTCAAGTGTATCAATGACCGGATTCGTCGCCTTAGAGATTCCGGCCTTTTGAAAGCCGGCATTCAAGAACCCCATATCGAATGACGCATTATGGGCCACGAGTATATCGTCTTCTATCCACCGATGAAAGTCACGGAGCACATCTTGGATTTCAGGTGCCGACTGGACCATATCATCGGTTATACCCGTCAGGTCGATCGTCGTTGCAGACAGGGGATGATGTGGATTGGCGAATGACTCGAATTTATCAATGATTTCCCCATCTTTGATCTTCACCGCTGCAAGTTCGATGATCGTGTCATATACGGCGGAAAGACCTGTCGTTTCCACGTCAAAGACAATGAACGTGCTGTCTTCAAGCGGGAGGTCACGGTCGTTATAGGCAATCGGCACGCCGTCATTGACAAGGTTCGCTTCCACCCCGTAGAGGAGTTTAATGTCATTCTTCTTACTTGCGTTAAATGCTTCCGGGAACGATTGGGCGACAGCATGGTCGGTGATGGCAACTGCTTTATGGCCCCATTTTTTTGCTTGACCGACAAGGCTTGCCACAGAAGAAACAGCATCCATCTGACTCATCGGTGTATGCATATGAAGCTCCACCCGCTTTTCATCCTCTGGCGCTGTATCCAGTCTTAACACTGGTTTGATTTCATTCACATCATTGGCAATCATGACAAGATCCCGGACAAAGGTATCATTTTGGATGCTTCCACGGCAGCGGACCCACATCCCTTTTTTCATATTGTTCATGACGGCAGCGTCTTCTTTGTCCCTTGAGAACATTTTCACAAGAATTGAACTCGAATAATCGGTCACTTTGAAGGTCAATAGCGTCCGGCCGCTTCTCAGTTCACGGGTTTCACAATCGAAGACGTAGCCTTCTACTGCAATCCTGCGCTCTTCATCATATATCTCTTCGATTTTCCGGAAGTCTGCATCATCTTTGATCGAGAGACCAAGCATGAATGGACCGCTTGGAATGCCGCTCGCTTCCTCTTTCTCAGCCTTTTCCATTTCAATCAACGCTTGTTTCGCTCTTTCCTGGTCTTCTTTCAACTTTTCTTCCAGGAATTTTTCGTATTCATTGCTTTGTTCTTCCACTTGGCTGACTTCAGCGTCGAGAACAAGCTTCGGAAAGCCAAAGTTTTCGAAAACAGATGAGATCATTTCACCATATTTCCTCTTCAGCTGTGCCGCCTCTGTATCATTCGAAGCTTGAACAATGATTTTGTTCCCCATGACTTTCGGCTTTTGTGTATTTAACAACTTTAATAATGGTGGTGAAATGCCTTGTATCTCCTTCACACAATCCTGCCAATAGTCAAGGATCTGCTCGTCTGTTGCCTGTGCATTTAATACGCGGATCGTATAATTGACTGTGGCGATATGTTTAAAGGAAGTCTGCAGGGCAATCGAAAATTTACTCCACACATTACAGGGGATGATTTCTTCAAGCTTGAAGTAAAAGTGCCATTTTTTTTCTTTCCTGTATACGGCCAGCTTTTCAATTTCGGCGTTTTGAAAATATTGAACAAATGCATCTTCTGTCAGCCCCAGTTGTTGAAGCAGCAGCTGAAACCTTTCCCTTTTGCCGAGGGATTTTTCTTCCATGGCCTTTCTCCCCCATTCATAATCATATTCTTATCATTACAGAAGAAAAAGGGCTGACAGAGAAGGATTGCTCCCTTTAAGTCGAGCCCTTTATCTTTAAGACAAGGTCTTGAATAGTTCTTTGAGATCACGAAGCAGGTCATCTTTATGAACTTCAGACACTTCTCCGGTTTTTCTCACTTTCACTTCTACGATTCCTTCTCCCGCCTTCTTGCCTACTGTTATTCTGATAGGAAGGCCGATCAGGTCGGAATCTGCAAATTTTACGCCTGGACGCTCTGCACGGTCATCCATCAGCACATCATATTGGTTCTCTTTCAGCGAGTTATATAACTCGTTCGCCAGGGCAGCCTGTGCTTCATCCTTCATATTGATCGGGATCAAATGAAGATCAAACGGCGAGAGGTTCGTAGGCCATACAAGACCATTTCCGTCATTGAATTGCTCTGCCACGGCTGCAAGCGTACGGGATACACCGATTCCGTAGCATCCCATGATGATCGATTGGGAACGTCCGTTTTCATCAAGGTATGAACTTCCAAGGGCGTCTGAATACTTCGTACCCAGTTTGAATACATGTCCTACTTCAATGCCTCTCGCAAATTCAATCGTACCATTCCCATCCGGAGATGGATCACCTTCTTGAATGAAGCGGAGATCGGCATATTGAGAAACTTCGAAATCTCTTTCAGGGTTGACATTCGTATAATGATAGCCCTCTTCATTTGCTCCTGCCACCCCATTACGGATGTATTTAACAGCTTGATCCGCAATGATTTTGATATTATCCAATCCGCATGGTCCGATCGAACCGATTTCACACCCGGTTTGGGCCTTCGTCTCTTCTGCTGAAGCAAGTTCAACGACACTTGCATGAAGAAGGTTTTTCACTTTGATATCGTTGATTTCGTGATCACCGCGAGATAGTACGAGCACATATTCTTCGTCCACTTTAAAAAGAAGCGACTTAATGCATTGATCTTTGCCTGCAGAAAGGAAAGTCGCGACCTCTTCGATTGTTTTGCTTTCAGGTGTCGAAACTTTTTCAAGTTCAAGCATGTCGGCACTCGATTCGGTATACGTATCAATGACTTCCGCCATTTCAATATTTGCAGCATATTGAGATGTATCTGAATATGCGATCGTATCTTCACCTACATCTGATAACACCATGAATTCATGTGTGTCTTTACCACCCATTGCCCCTGAATCTGCAATGACTGCACGGAAATTCAACCCGCACCGGCTGAAAATGGATGAGTATGCATTGAATAATGCATCATACGTCTCATCCAGGCTTTCTTGCGTGGAGTGGAAGGAATAAGCATCCTTCATGATGAATTCTCTTCCTCTCAAGAGACCAAAACGAGGCCGCTTTTCGTCACGGAATTTCGTTTGTATTTGATACATTGTAAGCGGAAGGCGCTTATATGATTTGATTTCATCGCGGACAAGGCTCGTGATGACTTCTTCATGGGTAGCACCCAGGGCAAATTCACGGTCATGACGGTCGTTCATGCGCATGAGTTCAGGTCCATATGTTGCCCAACGTCCCGATTCTTTCCAAAGTTCGGAAGGCTGCAGTGCCGGCATGAGCATTTCAACAGCCCCGGCTGCATCCAACTCTTCACGGATGATCTGCTCCACTTTCTTTAACACCTTATTTCCAAGGGGTAAAAAGCTATAGATCCCGCTTGCATTTTGTCTGATGTATCCTGCACGCAAGAGAAGCTGATGACTTTTGATTTCTGCATCGGCCGGTGTTTCTCGCAGTGTAGGGATGAATGTATTACGTTGCTTCATTTACTAGCACCTCAGTTACGATATAAGTTATGTAGAGGAAGGTTTTCCTTCCAACTATTTTATCTTAATCCAACAGGCAGTAACACCCTCAGTTTTTGAATGGAGAGGGAGAAACTGCCTGCAAGGACACGTTTATATTTTATAAGAAAAATCTTTGGATGTCATTCCAGGTGACAACAAGCATCAATACCATGAGGAGTGCAAATCCGACGAAATGGACCATCCCTTCCATTTGACGATCCACCGGTTTGCCCCGGACGGCTTCTACCGCAAAGAACAAAAGTCTGCCTCCATCAAGGGCAGGGATTGGCAGGAGATTCATGATTCCCAGATTGATGCTGAGAATCGCAGCCCATCTCATAAGATAGTAAATCCCTGATTTCGCCACGACATCCGTTGACTGATAGATTCCTACCGGTCCGGATAGTGCATCGATCGAGAATTCACCGGATACAAGCTTTCCTAAGAGAACAAAAATCATTTTGGTCCATTCATAGGTTTGCTGGGCACTGTT
Organism: Bacillus sp. KH172YL63; assembly: GCF_011398925.1. Taxonomy (NCBI): domain Bacteria; kingdom Bacillati; phylum Bacillota; class Bacilli; order Caryophanales; family Bacillaceae; genus Bacillus; species Bacillus sp. KH172YL63. The sequence continues at coordinate 1,573,506 of NZ_AP022842.1, read as the reverse complement.
TGATACCACTTTGAGCGGCGATTTTTCAACGGGGCTGTGGACCCCGATGATCCCAATTTCCTTCCCCTCGATTTCTTGTGGTTTAGGGGTTACCGGGATCTCCGTCATCGACCCTGCACGGTCTACATTGAATCTCAGTTCATCACCGGGATGCTTCTGAATGACCGACACAATATCGTCCCAGGTGGAAATTTCTTTGCCGTCGATGCTCAGGACCACATCATTTTCCTGCAGGCCCGACTCTTTCGCTGCCCCGTCCTCAGTCAGTTCACCAAGGACCGGATCGTTTGTCGGCACCCCCTGAAGAAGACCGACAAGAACAAAAATGAAGAAAGCCAGGATGAAGTTGAATAAAGGACCGGCAAAAATGGCCATTGCCCGCTGTGGAAGCGATTTTGAAGCGAATTGGCGGTCCCAGGGAGCGATTTGTGTCTCTACGCCGTCTTCGACGAATACGGCATCCCGGGAAATGCTGAATGTCTTCAATTCTTCCTCATCTTCTTCGTATCCACGGATGTGAAGTCTGTGCTCCAGATCCGCTTCCTCCACTTCCACGACACGGATGGATGGATATCGGTCCTTGTTGTTCAAGACGATTTTTTTAATTTTTTCATCTTGATCAAGGATCAGTCCAACTCGATGACCGGCTTTAAGCTCCACCATTTCCGGGTCTTCACCCGCCATGCGCACAAAGCCTCCGAGTGGCAATAAGCGGATCGTGTAGGTCGTTTCATCCCTTTTATATGAAAATACTTTAGGGCCGAAACCGATCGCGAATTCCCGACAGAGAATGCCTGCACGTTTGGCGAATATCAAATGACCAAGTTCATGAAAAAATACTAAAGCTCCAAAAATAACAACAAAGGCAATCACCGTTTGCAAATAAAAAACCACCTTTTTATAACCTGTCGGCAACAGATTTGAATGTAATATGATTGGACGCCGACAACACGTCCACTACCATTCTACGCTGCAGTCCATGTGAACATGCATGTGGGACTACAGCCAGCTTAATACACGCTGTCTAGTTTGTTGATCAATCTCCTTGATCGCTTCAAGGTCCGGTCTATGTACTATCTGGTGGGCCTCCATCGCTTTCTCGATATATGTCTCGATATCAAGGAATGAAATCCTGCCTTCGAGGAACATCGCTACAGCCGCCTCATTCGCGGCATTTAAGACGGTTGTCATGCTTCCGCCAGTCCGTCCCGCTTCATATGCAAAAGCAAGACAGCGAAAACGTTCCATATCCATCTTTTCAAAATGGAGCTTCCCAATTTCAGTCAAATCAAGCCTTTCCCCTTTTCTTTCGAGCCTGTCAGGGTAGGTTAATGCATATTGGATCGGCACCCTCATATCCGGTGTTCCCAACTGGGCCATGACAGATGAATCATGGAATTGGATCATCGAATGGATGATGCTCTCCCTATGCTGGACGACGTCGATTTGATCATATGGGATATCGAACAGCCAATGAGCCTCGATGACCTCCAAACCTTTATTCATCATGGAAGCCGAATCGATTGTGATTTTTGCTCCCATCGACCAATTTGGGTGATTCAAAGCCTCTTTGACTGTCACGCCAATCAATTCTTCCCGTGTACGGTCTCTGAAGCTTCCACCAGAAGCGGTGATGATCAACTTTTCGATATTCTTTTTCCGTTCTCCTTGCAGTGCCTGATAGATGGCTGAATGCTCACTGTCAACCGGCAGCAGCGCGGTTCCCTTTTTCTTGGCCGCTTCCATCACCAGATGTCCTGCGGTCACCAGCGTCTCTTTGTTGGCGATCGCAATGGTCTTACCGGCCTCAATGGCCTGAAGGGTCGGCGATAACCCGACGCTTCCAAGGACCGCATTGACAAGGACCTCGGCATCCTGATGGCAGGCAACCTCCACCAGTCCTTCTTCCCCGTAAAGGACTTTGACGGAAGAGTATTCACTTGTAAGGGACTCAGCATCCTCTTTCCGCTGAACGGAAACAAGTTTCGGGGAGAATTCCTTGATGATTTTTCTTGCTTCTTCTATGTTTTTCCCGACAGACATAGCTGTCAGCGTAAATTCCTCAGGATGGTCACGGAGGACATCCAGCGTTTGCATGCCAATAGAACCGGTGGCACCCATTAAACTGATATTCTTCATTCACTGATCTCCTCTCTGAACATATTCACATTGCTGTCCGGCCTTATAATAGGAAGTGAAGGAGCGGGAGTACGAATAATAAGCTGTCAAAACGATCAAGCATCCCGCCATGACCAGGCAGGATATGCCCCGAGTCTTTCACTTTGTAATGCCTCTTTAGTCCAGACTCCACCAGATCACCGACTTGTCCAAAAACAGAGAGGATCGCTGTTACGATGATCAGTTTCGGAACAGACATATGAAGGTCCGTGAAAAACGTCATGATGACACCGACAATCACTGCACAAATGATGCCGCCGATGAATCCTTCAATGGTTTTATTCGGACTTATTTCTGGCCAAAGTTTCTTTTTCCCCATCGCTTTACCGATGAAGTATGCACCGGAATCGGTGGCCCAAATGATGAAGAGGGCGTAGAAAACGTACTGAACCCCTTCTTCCAGGCGGATTTCCATGAAATAATAATACCCGATTCCCACGTAAAGGACGCTTAGAATCGAATATGCCACATCGTCAAAATTAAAGCGATTCTTCGTGGCAACCGTATATGTCAAGAATAGCAGTACAGCAAGAAATGCCAACTCTATTTTCGAATAGCCAAAATCGTTGATGATGCCGATCGCTTCCTGTGGGATCAGAAATACCCATAACAGAGCCAGGGATAGCAAGCCTGGAATCGTGAGGATCCACTGCCCCCTCATTTTTAACGCTTCATATAAACTAATGGATGCAATCAAATACATCAAGACCATAAATGGTGTTTCACCGTATATGATGATTGGTAAAAAGATCGCTGCCGCAATCACTGCTGTAATAATTCTTTGCTTCATTATGATTCCTCGCTTTGTAACCCGCCGAATCTTCGCGAACGGCCTTGATATGCTTCGATGGCTTCAGTTAATTGTTCCTTGCCAAAATCAGGCCACAGTACGTCTGTAAAGAAGAACTCGGTATAAGCCAATTGCCATAGCATAAAATTACTCAAGCGGATCTCACCACTCGTTCGGATAAGCAGGTCCGGGTCTTTTAGATCTTTTGTCATTAAATAACTTGAAAACACTTCTTCATTTAAATCACTTTCTTCTAGTATTCCATTCTGGACATCTTTTAAGACACTCTTCATGGAATCTATAATTTCCGACCGGCTCCCATAGTTTAAAGCAAAATTCAATATGAGACCATCATTGTGCTTTGTCGCTTCCATCGCTTTTGTGACAGCAGCTTTTGTATGGTTTGGTAAAGCTTCAGGAGATCCGATCATCTTCACCTGCACATTTTCCTCTACCAATTCAGGAAGGAACGTTCCGAGAAATTCCTCAGGCAATTTCATAAGGAATTCCACTTCCATCTTTGGACGTTTCCAATTCTCAGTCGAAAAGGCATACAAAGTCAACGCTTCTATTCCGAGTTCATTTGCAAGTCTCGTAATTTTACGGACACATTTCATGCCCTCGTGATGACCTGCCACCCGGGGCAGCGCCCTCTTTTTGGCCCATCTTCCATTTCCGTCCATGATAATCGCTATATGACCCGGAATCGGGTGTTTACGTAATTCCTGAAATCTTTCTTCCACTTCCTCAGAAGTATGTTGTCTCTTCCATTGTTTAAGCTTGTTTAGCATAAAAAATCCTCCACCAACAATCAAAAAAATATTTACCCTTACTATCATATCAAAAAATAAGGAAGATATCTTCATGAAAATAGATTATGTACATCCATAGGAACCTGTCCCAGACTGACCAATCTTCAGCACCGGACAGGAAACTTTTGAATTGGCCATCATTCTTTTAGAACCACAAGCAAAAACAAAGGGACCGGCCCATAAGGAATATGAGTTCACTTATAGGACAGCCCCTTAGGTTTACATTATGAGTGATTATACCTCTAACATTTCCTGCTCTTTTTCTTTCGCGATCGCATCAATTTTCACAATGCTTTCATCGGTCGCTTTTTGAACATCGTCAGAGTATCCACGAAGATCATCTTCAGTGATGTCTCCACTTTTTTCTTTCTTCTTAAGATCATCATTCGCATCACGGCGAATATTACGGATCGCGACTTTCGCATCTTCCGCTTCTTTTTTCACAAGTTTCACAAGCTCTTTACGACGCTCTTCCGTCAATGCAGGAACAACGATTCGGATGATGTTACCATCGCTTGTTGGCGTGATGCCCAAATCTGATTTCAGGATAGCCTTCTCGATATCACCTAAAGCGGTTTTATCATATGGTTGGATCACCAGCATACGTGCTTCAGGAATGGAAATCCCCGCTAACTGGTTGACCGGTGTCGGTGCACCGTAGTAATCTACTGAGATTTTATCCAGCAGTGAAGCGTTGGCTCTTCCTGCACGGATGCTCGCTAATTCACGAGAAAATGTTTGGACCGCTTTGGTCATTCTTTCTTTCGCATTTGCAATGATCGTGTTTGGCATTATGCTTTCCCCCTAACGATTGTACCAATATTTTCACCTGTTACTGCTCTTTTGATATTTCCATTCTCCATAATAGAGAATACAATAAGTGGAATATCATTGTCCATGCAAAGGGATGAAGCTGTTGAATCCATGACAGCCAATCCTTCTTTCAGGACATCCAGATAGGACAGTTCTTGATATTTCACTGCCGTTTCATCCTTCTTAGGATCTGCAGAATACACACCATCCACATTGTTTTTCGCCATCAGGATCACTTCGGCGTCGATTTCCGCAGCCCGGAGTGCCGCTGTCGTATCAGTAGAGAAGTACGGGTTACCTGTCCCTGCAGCAAATATGACAACTCGCTTCTTCTCCAGATGACGTACGGCTCTTCTTCTGATGTATGGTTCTGCAACTTGTCGCATATCGATGGAAGTTTGGACCCGCGTTTCAATACCCATCTGCTCCAGGCTGTCCTGAAGCGCCAATGAGTTCATCACGGTAGCAAGCATCCCCATATAATCGGCAGATGCACGTTCCATTCCCATTTCACTACCTATCTTACCACGCCAGATATTGCCTCCGCCAACGACAACTGCCACCTCGACGCCAAGCTCAGCAATTTCTTTCACTTCTTCTGCTACATTTTTAATGACAGAAGGGTTGATACCGAAGCCATCATCTCCTGCCAATGCTTCCCCGCTTAATTTCAGAACAACACGTTTGTATTTCGGAACGCTCATGGGAACCTCCATAAAATAGAATTTTTCTTGAAAAATAGGGAACACACTAGGTGTTCCCTACAAAGAAATGTTTAACTATAGCCGATCTTATTTGTTTACTTGGTTCATTACTTCTTCAGCAAAGTTTTCTTGACGCTTCTCAAGACCTTCTCCTACTTCGTAACGAGTGAAGTCAGTTAAAGTAGCGTTATTTGCTTGAAGGAATTGACGTACTTTTTGATCTGGATTCTTAACGAATGTTTGATCAAGGATACAAATGTCCTCGAAGTATTTACCAAGGCGACCTTCTACCATTTTTTCAACGATATTTTCAGGTTTTCCTTCGTTCAATGCTTGTTGCTTCAATACTTCACGCTCACGCTCTACTTCTTCAGCAGATACTTGATCGCGGGAAACATATTTAGGGTTTAATGCAGCAGCGTGCATAGCAACGTCTTTCGCAACACTTGCGTCAGTCGTTCCTTCAACCACTGTAAGAACAGCGATACGTCCGCCCATGTGCAGGTATTCACCGAATGCGTCATTATCACCTTTTGTACGCATTTCAAAGCGGCGAAGGGTAATTTTTTCACCGATTTTTGCAATCGCAGCGTTGATGAATTCATTTACAGTAGAACCATTCGCCATTTTTTGCTCAAGCGCTTCTTCTACAGTAGCAGGCTTGTTAGCAAGAAGGTGGTCAGCCAGTTCTTTTACAAGGTTTTGGAAGTTTTCGTTTTTCGCAACGAAATCAGTCTCTGCGTTCACTTCAAAGATGATTGCAGTATTTCCTTCGCTCGCGATGTAAGTAGTACCTTCAGCTGCGATACGATCAGCTTTCTTCGCTGCTTTAGCGATTCCTTTTTCACGTAGGAAATCAATCGCTTTGTCCATATCTCCGTCAGTTTCTGTTAACGCTTTTTTACAGTCCATCATTCCAGCGCCAGTTTTTTCACGAAGTTCTTTAACCATTTGTGCAGTAATTGCCATTGTAGGTTTCCTCCTTAGTTTGACTATGTAGACTTATTATCGCCATTTGGCGACAGTCATAAAATGTCCTGCTTCTTCAATAAGTGCAGTCCATGTGGATACTCTTTAAAAAAAGGTGATAAGGGTAAGCCCTCTTATCACCTTTCCTTCATTACTCAGCTGCTACAGCTGCTTCTTCACCTTGCTTAGCTTCTAAAATAGCATCTGCCATTTTACCTGTAAGAAGCTTAACTGCACGGATCGCATCGTCATTCGCAGGAATTACGACATCGATTTCATCCGGATCACAGTTTGTATCAACGATACCCACGATAGGGATATGAAGTTTACGAGCTTCAGCTACAGCGATACGCTCTTTACGAGGGTCAATGATGAACAAAGCATCAGGTAGCGTGTTCATATCTTTGATTCCGCCTAAGAATTTAACTAAGCGTTCGTGTTCTTTTTTAAGTTGTACTACTTCTTTCTTTGGAAGTACTTCGAAAGTACCGTTTTCTTCCATTTTTTCGATCTCTTTCAGGCGTGAAATACGCTTTTGGATCGTTTCGAAGTTAGTAAGTGTTCCACCTAACCAACGTTGGTTGATGTAGTACATACCAGCACGTTCTGCTTCTTCTTTAACAGATTCCTGTGCTTGTTTCTTTGTACCTACGAAAAGGACTTTACCGCCGTTACCAGCTAGTTCCTTTACGAAGTTGTATGCTTCTTCAACCTTTTTAACTGTTTTTTGAAGGTCGATGATGTAGATGCCGTTACGCTCTGTGAAGATGTATCTCTTCATTTTTGGGTTCCAACGGCGAGTTTGGTGTCCGAAGTGTACACCAGCTTCTAGCAATTGTTTCATAGAAATTACTGACATGTGTGTTTCCTCCTAAATGGTTTTTGTTTTCTCCTCCGTTTCAGTCATCTTGAAGGCAGAAACTATTCATTTCAAAATAGCACCATCTGCTTCAATCGAGAAACGTGTGTAATAACACCATGAATACTATAGCATACCTGTTCGAGGCAATCAAGAACTTCCTACATTATTTGTCGGAATTTTAATAGGAGCTCGATTTCCGTCTTCCCTTTCCCAACAGTTTGGGCAATTTCTTCGATGGACATCCCTTTTTCCTTCAAAGAAATGACCTCCTTCAGAAAGGGGTCGTGTTCAGATGGAGGCTCGTCTTGATCTTTTGACTGATTGGTCCGAGGCTTGAGGTCGCTGCTTTCTTGATATGCTTTTGTTGCAGCCTTAAATCCAGCTGCAGGCCTTTTGGGGAACATATCCGGTGCCGGATCATTCCCGCCCGGATGGATATGTTCCTTTTCAGGCGCGTGAACCTTTGATTCGAAGGTTCGAATAAACTCTTCATGATCTTCTTTCATTTGCAGAAGATAAGCCGAAATGATATCTTCCATCTCGGCGACCGTCTTCTTCTGGTCTCTTTCCATGTGCACAAAGCGATTTTGCCTCAAGTATAAAATGACAATCGCGAGCAGGGAAATGATATTCAGGAGAAATGATAAGAAGAGTAGAAACGTTACCATAAGATCACCCAGTTTATATGATTTTCTATCTCTTTATGTGTCGAGCAGATTGCGCAGTTTAAATATGGATTTGGAGTGGATTTGAGAAATCCGCGAGGTGGACAGCTTCATCACTTCACCGATTTCGGTCAATGTGAGTTCTTCTTTATAAAACAAGCTAAGCACGAGCTGTTCTTTTTCCGAAAGGGATTTGATCCTGTCCTCTAATTCACTCAATCTCTCGCCCTTTAACACTTCTTCTTCGGGTGAGATCGTCTTATCATCTTTCAGTGAATAATGCTGGGACTCATGATCGTCATCGGTTAATTGCTCATCCATGGACAGCACGTTGGCGAAGAAATGTTCATTCGTTGCCTGATACACCTCTTCAGGCGACATCTCCAATGAAGCCGCCACTTCTTCTGCCGTTACATGTCGTAATAATAGTTGTTCGAGCTCTACCGTTTTCGCTTCGATTTTTTTCGCCCGGTCCCTGGTGGACCTTGGAAGCCAATCTTCCTTTCTCAATCCGTCAAGAATGGCTCCCCTGACTCGAAATGAAGCATACGTATCAAATTTCAGATCCCTGGTAGGATCAAACTTCTGAAGAGCATCCAGTAATCCCATCAACCCAAGACTCTTTATATCTTCTCTCGAGACGTTTTTTGGCAGTCCAACGGAAATACGTTGAACATGATACGAAACGAGTGGCATATACTTTTTCACCAAGATGTCTCCCGCTTCAGTATCACGACTGTTGATCCATTTCTCCCAATATTGATGTTCATCTGTTCGAGGGGGTTGTTGAGACATAAGAATCCTCCTTGCTACCTTTTTACTTTCTCAAACTTGATTCGTTGCTTCACCACGTTACTTACGGGAAAAGCCGACCCGTCATATTTCCTTTATTCCTTCATTTACCGTCCTGACTTGCAGTAAACCGGTTGAAGTGAAAAACTCTATGGTCCTTCCTTTATTACCGCCTATATCTTCTGCCATGATCGGAATCCCATTTTTTAAGAGTACCGCTTTGACGGCGTCTGCATTTCTCGGGCCGATCCTCATCACATCACTTTTGGATTGAAACTGAAACATTTGGGCGCCTCCGGCCATTTTGCAGCGGAGCCTTCTCAGGCTTGCTCCGCGCCCTGTCAATTGCCGTATGAGCTCTTCGACCCCTGTATCGGCATATTTGGCTAAATTGGGCTTCGCTTCCTTCCCGATAGATGAGTCCGGGAGCATGATATGCACCATCCCGGCAAGCTTTATAAACTCATCATACAATACGACACCGATGCAGGAACCAAGGCCTGAGGTGCGGATGGAGATACCGTTGTCAGCGATGTTCATATCTGCAATACCGACCTTCACAACCGTGCTTACACTGATCATAGTTTCACTCCAAGAGATTCAAAGATGATCTCGAATGACTCAGGATCAGGCAGCAGGAAAAAATGCCCCTTTACACTTTCCGATTCTTCCCCGTCGTCTTCTTTCAGGGCAGTATCGATCACAATGGCATAATCACTCACTTGAGAGATTTCCAGTAATCCAAAACCTATAATCGCTCCTGCCATGTCCACCGAGAGGGCAGGAACGGATGGCAACAGGTTAAGATTTGTAAAATCAGAAAGGGAAGAGAGATACGAGCCTGATAAAATATTGCCTAACTCCTGCATGGCAGACAGCCCTAATTCAGAATAAGGGGGCTCTTGAAAGGAGAACGAACGGTCATCGATCATCGTACGTATATAAATGGAAGCTTGTTCAACTGGCAATAGGAAAAACATGCTGCCTGGCGCCTCCCCTTCGATGCGCAGGAACACACTTACAACAACATTGTCGGGTCCCCCTGCCATTTCCATCATCTCATCAAATGAGACGATTTGAACACTTGGCACTTTCATATCGATCTTTTTGCCGAGAAGGGTGGAGAGGGCAGTTGCTGCATGCCCCGCCCCGATATTTCCGATTTCTTTCAAAATATCCAGATGAATGGATGATATTTTTTCAAAATCCACTTGAATCCCTCCTTTAGATGGACTGAAGTATTTTATCCAAATGGAGCAGAATCAATAATCTTCTATCCTGTTTTACGACCCCGCCAATATATTCTGCTTCAACCACGCCGACTACATCAGGTGATGGTTCAATCGCATCCTTCGGGACGTCAAGTACATCGTTTGCCGCGTCGACGATCAAACCAACTTCCTTGTCTTCCAGTCCGGCGATGATAACGCGTGTGCTGTCTGTTGGCTCGGATCCCGGCAGATCAAAACGTCTTCTCAGGTCGATGATCGGTGTGACGACCCCACGTAAATTGATAACACCCTTCACATAGGAGGCGGTTCTTGGCACTCTCGTAATATGCTGCAGTTTTTCGATGGATCGAACCTGATTGACCGGTATTGCATATTCTTTATCCACTAATTGAAACACGATAAGCTTAAGGTCTTCTACTGTTTCTGTCACTTCACTCATTACCCATACCTCCTATTTAATCAAAGCGTTGCAGTCAACTATTAACGCTACTTGTCCGTCTCCCAGGATCGTTGCACCGGAAATGGCAAATACATCATTTAAATAATTCCCCAGGGATTTCAAGACAATCTCCTGCTGGCCAATGAAGGAGTCTACTACAAGACCCGCCATTTTTTCCCCTTTGCGCACAAGAACGACAGAATATAATTCATCATCATTGGCTTCTTTCGGGACTTCAAATACATCTTCAAGGAATAAGAGAGGAACTACCTTCCCTCTGAAATCGATTACTCTCTGATTATGGGCATTCATGACTTCTTCTTTTTTCACAATTGCTGTCTCGATGATGGAAGAAAGCGGAATCGCATATTTCTCCGCTTCAATTTCAACAAGCATAACGGAAATGATTGATAACGTTAACGGCAACTGGATAGAGAAAAGTGATCCCTGTCCGACGGTGGAGTCGATGGTGATCGATCCTCCCAACGACTCGATGGTTGCTTTTACAACATCCAAACCGACGCCTCTTCCGGAAATATCAGAAATTTGCTCTGCAGTAGAGAATCCGGATGCCAATATTAATTCATAAATTTGACGATCTGAAAGGGTTTGGGCGATGTCTTCAGAAACGATTCCTTTTTGGATTGCCTTCTCAAGCACCCGCTCTTTATTGATGCCCCCGCCATCATCCTCAAGCTCGATGAATACGTGATTTCCACTGTGATAGGCTTTCAACTTAACCGTACCTTGAGCCGGCTTGCCATTTTGCATGCGCACCTCAGGCATTTCGATACCATGATCGAGTGCGTTTCGGATCAAGTGGACGAGCGGGTCTCCGATCTCATCGATGACCGTACGATCAAGCTCTGTTTCAGCTCCGATGATTTCAAGTTCAATCTGCTTATTCAAATCACGTGCAAGCTGTCTGACCATACGCGGGAAGCGGTTAAATACCGTCTCGACCGGAACCATACGCATGTTGAGGATGATGTTCTGTAAATCTCCAGAGATCCTTGTCATGCGCTCAACTGTTTCATTCAATTCCGGATTATTTAAATCTTTAGAGATTTGTTCCAACCGACCCCGATCGATGACTAATTCTTCAAATAAATTCATCAGTACATCAAGGCGTTCGATATTGACTCGGATTGTTTTGCTGCTTGCATTGGATTGCTTAGCAGGACTGGTTGTTTGTTTTGGGGCTTGAACCGCTTTTTCCCCCGCTTCTGCCTTCTCTTCTTTCACGACGGCAGTTTCTTCCTGCTTGCTTTGGAAATGATCGGCGGTCAGCTCGACAACCGAAACATCTTCAACCTCAGAAACTTTCTTGATGCTTTCTTTTAGCACTTCTGCGTCTTCTTTTGAAACGACTGCTATGACGAATGATGAGTCAAACTGCTCCTCCTCCAGCTGATCCACAGTTGGAAGGGATTTAATCACTTCTCCCATTTTCCCAAGTACTTCAAACACCATATACACTCGGGCTGCTTTAAGGAGGCAGTCTTCACGGAGTGATACGGAAATTTCAAAACTGCGGAATCCCTGCTCCTGCGATTGCTGAATGACCGTCTGTTCAAACGCTTCATATTCCATCGATACCGGCACTGCAGCTGTCGTTGCGGCTACTTCACTGCTTGCTGAAGGTACAATGCTTTCACCATTTTCAATCGCCTGAAGCATTGAAACGACTTCAGTGACATCCCGTTTCCCATCCCCTCCATCGGCAATGGAAAAGACCATCGCTTCAAGGTCATCGACGGATTTAAACACGACATCAAGGATTTCAGGTGTGACGTTAATTTTTTCATTACGGATGGCGTCAAGAACATTTTCCATTTTATGAGTAAGGTTCGCCAAATCTTCGAATCCCATCGTGGCTGACATCCCTTTTAATGTATGTGCCGAACGAAAGATTTCATTGACAATTGCAAGGTCTGTCGGGTTTTTCTCCAATTCTAGCAGTTGCTCATTGCAGGTTTGCAGATTCTCTTTACTTTCTTCTATAAATACTTCTAAATATTGACTCAATTCCATGTGCTCCACACCTCTCTACATCATGTACTTCATTATTGATTGGGATATATCCTCGATATTTTCAACGCTATCCACTAGATTGGTCGCGATAGCTGATTTCGGCATTCCAAACACAATACAAGTCTCTTTTGCTTCTGCAATGGCTTTTACATCCCCGCGTTCTTTCAGTCTGATCAAGCCTTCTGACCCATCTGAGCCCATTCCGGTCATAACAACCGCTATCTTGCTGTACCGGTTAATGGTGCTGGCTGAATCGAATAACGTATCAACGGAAGGCCGGTGACCGTTTCTTGGTGGTTCTTCTTTTGATACTTCAAATGACAGGTGGGTGCCGCGGTCGGCCAGCTTGGTATGAAAGCCGCCCGGTGCGATATAAGCGGTCCCTTTTTGCAAAATTTCGTCATTTTCCGCTTCTTTGATTCTGATAGCCGACTGGCCGTCTAAGCGGTTGGCAAGGGATTTCGTGAATCCCGGTGGCATATGCTGCACCACAACGACAGGGGCCTCGAGATCAGCCGGCAGTTCGGTGAGCACCTGCTGCAAAGCCCTCGGGCCTCCCGTTGACGTACCGATCAGGATCAACTTTGGCGAGTTCTTCTTCCACTGACGGTCAGTTGCTTTAGGAGGCAACTTGTCCATGACATCATTGCTGTATTCTATTTTTTTACTCTTTTTCTGTTGAACCGGGATCATTTTCGAGATATTCACTTTACTGGCGGCGACTACTTTATTCACGATTTCATCCTGTACTTTATGTAAGTCGAGGGAAATGGTCCCGGACGGTTTCGCGATGAAATCCACCGCTCCAAGTTCCATTGCCGTCACTGTCTCCTCAGCCCCTTCTTTCGTTGTGGAAGAAAGCATGACGACCGGTACAGGACATTCTGCCATGATTCGTTTCAATGCCTCGATCCCATTCATCTTAGGCATCTCGACATCAAGGGTGACCACATCCGGATGGAATTTCTTTATCTTTGAAATCGCGTCTTCACCGTTCCTTGCGATCCCGATGACTTCCAGGTGTTCTGAAGCTGATAGAAAATCACTTATAAGCTTTCTCATAAATGCGGAATCATCTACAACCAAAACCTTTTTCATTCAGGACCTTTACCTCCCAAAAAACAAATTTCTGATTTTTTTCACAAAGCCTATTTGATCTTTCTCTGTCTCGGTTGACTTTCCGGTAAGGTGATGCACCATCGTCCGCAGGCTTAAAGCTATGGGAGAAGAAGGAAATCCTACCACAACCGGGGTTTGCTGAATGACAGATTTCCTTACGGCCGAATCCTCCGGCAGCACACCGAGTGAGATGATTTCTTTATGAAGGAATTTCCTCACCGTCTCTTGTAATCTCGTAATCGTGTCAAGCCCTTCTCTCTTAATTTCTGCTCGATTGCAGAGAAGGTAGAAAAGCTTGTCCTGGTCCCGGAGGTAAATATATTTCATCATGGAGTAGGCATCTGTGATAGAGGTCGGCTCGGGAGTCGTCACCACGATGATTTCATCCATCGCAAGGAGGAACTCCAACGTTTCTTTTGTCGCACCGGCCCCCATATCAAAAATAATATAGTCGTAGTGATGGACCGCATAGTCCATTATGTGAAAGAAGCGTTCAATCTGCCTTTCTTTCCATTCGACAATATCTTTCAGGCCATTACCCCCACTTATATAAGAAATACCATGAACATTTTCACATATAATCGTTTCAATATCTAGTTCTTTTTCCTCAATGTAATCCATGATGGAATAGGGATGGTGACTTCCTAATAAAATATGGATGTTCCCCATCCCTATGTCGAGATCAAATAACAACACTTTCTTATTCTCTCTCCCTATCAGGATGGACAGATTGGTAGATATATTGGATTTGCCCACTCCTCCTTTTCCGCTGACAATTCCGATTGTTTTCGCAGGATCAGTGCCGCCGAGCAGCATTTTCCTCCTTAAATGATAGGCTTGGTCATTCATGGCTGAACCCTTTCATAAGCAAATCGGCGATTTTATCGTGATTCACTTCTATGATATCTTCAGGGACATCCTGACCTGTCGTCACGTAGGCGGTGCCTATTTTCTCTTCTAGCATCATGTTGATCATTGAACCGAAACTTGATGTTTCATCGAGCTTGGTAAAAATGAAGCGGTCGACTGCGACGGTAGAAAACTGTGTGATAATGTCCCTCATATCTTGTTCTTTTCCTGTCAGGGATAGTACGAGATATGTTTCCATGTGATGATTGAAATCAATGATTTCCTTCAGGTCATCCACATATTTCTTTTCCCTGAAATTACGTCCTGCTGTGTCGATGAAAACATGGTCGTAATCCTCAAACTTACTGATCGCTTTTTTGAAATCATCCATTTTATACACAACTTCAACAGGGACATTCAATAGCCCTGCGTACGTCTTTAACTGCTCGATTGCAGCGATACGATAGGTATCGGTCGTAATAAAGGCGATTTTCATCCTCTTATCAATGACGGCTTCTGCTGCCATTTTGGCCAATGTCGTCGTTTTCCCAACACCGGTCGGGCCGATGACATTGATATATTTCTTTTTAAAACTCATTCCGCCTGAATCGATGCCTTCCAAATGATTCTTCAAGAATCTTTTCACTTCGACAGCGGCCCATCCATCCCAATCGGTTGAGGCTTCTTTGATACTCTTTTCCAAAACCTCTCCCAATTGGAACAGGGTGGAGTCATTGACCTCCTGCTTTTTGAGGTAATGAAGGATTTTTTGGACAGGTTCAGAAAACATTTCATATTGGTTCTTCGTGTTCAATGTGGAAATCATTTGTTTTCTTTTCCGATTCAACCTCGGGATCGACGGCTGCGATCACCTCGATCCTTTTTTTCTTGAATAACCCTATAAACCCTCCGGTATAGGTTACCTTTGAATTCAATATCACCGCATCTTCTCCAAGTTCAGCCCTAACCTTTTTCATCGCCTCACTCATGGAAGGAGCGCCATACTTCTTTACCTTCATCCTACATTCACCACCCCTAAGCTTTGCACTTCTACATTTGCTTCCAACTCGTTATATGAAATGACGGGCACTTGCGGAAAATACCTTTCCGTCAGCTGTCTGACATACATCCTGACTGCAGGAGAGCAGAGGATGATCGGGGATTCTTCCATCAGCGACAGCTGTTCCACATTTGAAGCGACCGCTTCTAAAATGCCCTGGGAATCATTCGGATCCATGGATAAGTAATTGCCATGCTCTGTCTGCTGAACTGCGTCGGCGATCATTTTTTCCACTTTTCCTGAAACGGTGACCACCTTCAAGGACGCATCTCCCTGTACATATTGGTTCGTAATCTGTCTTGCCAGTGACTGTCTGACGTATTCTGCCAATAAATCTGTATCCGAGCTCATTTTTGCATAATCGGCAAGGGTTTCAAAGATGATCGGCAAATTGCGGATTGAAACATTTTCCTTCAACAGTTTGGCAAGCACCTTCTGGACCTCCCCGACTGATAACGGGTTCGGTGTCACTTCCTCTACAAGGATCGGATATGACTCCTGTAAATGATCGATCAGCTGCTTCGTTTCTTGTCTGCCAAGGAGCTCATGTGCATTCGTCTTGATCATTTCCGTAATGTGGGTTGATACAACCGATGGTGGATCAACGACCGTGTAACCGAAGATTTCAGCCTGTTCTTTCATGTCTTCAGAGATCCATTTAGCCGGCAGGCCGAATGAAGGCTCGACTGTATCAATCCCTTCGATCGAGTCATCTTCCACCCCGGGACTCATGGCCAGGTAATGATCCAGCAAGAGTTCTCCCCTTGCCATTTCGTTCCCTTTTATCTTTAAGCGATATTCATTCGGCTGGAGCTGGATGTTGTCCCGGATCCTTACGACCGGAATGACAAGGCCAAGCTCGATCGCCAACTGACGCCGGATCATGACGATCCTGTCAAGGAGGTCGCCTCCCTGGTTAGCATCTGCGAGGGGGATCAATCCGTAGCCGAATTCAAACTCAATAGGATCTACATTCAATAAATTCACAACGCTTTCAGGACTCTTCATTTCATCCTGTTCCACTTCTTCTTCCATTTCCATGACGTCTGCCTCACTTTCAGCAGGCGACCTGGATAGCATATAGCCTCCGATTCCTAAAAGAGCGGCAACCGGAATCGTCAATATATCATTGATGGGCGTTGCCACGCCCAGCATAAAGATCGTAAATGCAGATACATAAAGCATGATCGGATATGCAAGGAGCTGATTCATAATATCCTGTCCAAGATTACCTTCAGAAGCGGCACGAGTGACCACGATACCTGTAGCGGTTGAAATCAACAGGGCAGGTATCTGACTGACAATTCCGTCCCCCACTGTTAACAGCGAATAACGGGTTGCCGCTTCTGCTATCGGCAGACCCTGCTGTGTCATGCCGATGATGATTCCGAATATTAAGTTGATCATGACAATGACAATCCCGGCAATGGCATCCCCTTTAACAAATTTGGATGCCCCGTCCATGGCGCCATAGAAGTCTGCTTCTTTTCCTACTTTTTCCCTGCGGTTTCTTGCATCGTGCTCTGAGATCATGCCGGCATTCAAATCGGCATCGATACTCATCTGTTTCCCTGGCATGGCGTCCAATGTGAAACGGGCAGCCACTTCGGAAACACGCTCTGAACCCTTCGTGATGACGATGAACTGAATGACAATCAGGATGATGAACACGACGAGTCCTACAAGGATATTTCCACCTACAACGAATGTTCCAAAGGTTTCCACAACGTCCCCTGCTTCACCCTTACTTAAGATCGATCTCGTTGTGGAAACATTTAGACCCAGTCTGAAAAGCGTCAGTAGAAGTAATAAAGAAGGAAATATTGAAAATTGCAACGGTTCATTCATATTCATAGAAATTAGGAGCACAAGAAGTGCAAGCGAAATATTGATGATGATCAACAAGCTTAATAACCAGGACGGAAACGGGATGATAAGCATAGCGACAATCAATATGACACTGGCGAGTACGGATAAATCTCTTGCTGACATTGTTTCTCTCCTAACTGCTTACATCTTATTTTTCATTCGATAAACATAAGCTAATATTTCTGCCACTGCCTTGAAAAATTCTTCCGGGACGGCATCCCCGATTTCTGCTGAATCGTAGAGGGAGCGGGCCAATGGCCGGTTTTCCACCATCACGACATCATTTTCTTTGGCAATGTATTTGATTTTTTGTGCCAGGTAGTCAACTCCTTTTGCCACGACAAAAGGAGCGTCCATTTTATTTTCATCATATTTCAGGGCGATGGCAAAGTGGGTCGGGTTGGTGATCACCACGTCTGCTTCAGGTACTTCCTGCATCATCCGTCTCATCGCCATTTCCCTCTGCCTTTGCTTGATCTTTGATTTAATCAGCGGGTCCCCTTCAATATTTTTGTGTTCATCCTTCAAATCCTGTTTGGACATCCTAATGTTCTTCTCAAAATCATATCTCTGATACAAAAAGTCGAAGAGGGACAAGAATAACAGTGCCAATGAAGCCGCGATTCCCATTTGCACCGCCAGGCTTGCCATTGTCGCCAACGAGTCGCCGACTGATTTGAATGAAAGGCTGAGCACCTGATCGATGTTCGCCCAAAGGATGACGAACGTGATCGCTCCAACAAATGAAATTTTCAGGATTGATTTAAGAAGCTCAACAATCGCCCGCAAGGAGAATATTCGTTTAAATCCTTTGATCGGGTCGATCTTCTCCAATTTTGGTTCGAGAGGCTTTGTTGTAAACATGACCCCGACTTGAATATAGTTGGCTACCAATCCCGCAAGAAGCGCAACAAGCATGATCGGACCGAGGAGGATGGCAATTTCCTTCATGATATCCATCATGATGACCCTTACCGTATTTTCAGTCAGTTCCATCAGCATGTACTCTTGAAACGTATGACGGAACAGATCGAAGACGATCTCCCCGATATAGGAAGCACTGAAAGTCAGAAATAAAAAAACAGCAAGAAGGATAATCGCCGTATTGACATCCTGACTTTTCGCTGTTTGTCCTTTCTTTTTGGCGTCTTCCCTTTTTTTAGGTGTTGCTTTCTCTGTTTTTTCCCCACTAAAATACTGTAGGTCTAATGATAGCCATTGCAATTTACGTGCCCCCAATAATCTTCATTAAATCTCTCATCGTCACAAACATCATTTCAAACAATCTCTGTATGACTGAGAATGTGACCCCCATGACAATGAATAACACGATAAATGCGACCGCAATCTTTATTGGGAAGCCGACAACAAAGATATTCAACTGGGGGACGGTCCTCGCGACAATCCCCAATGCCACGTCTACCAGAAACAGGGTGGCGACAACAGGGATGGACATTTGAAAAGCGATGATGAACATGGAATTAAAGGATGTGATCACATAATCGAGCAAACCCTCATCTCCAAAAGGGATCCAGGGAGAGTCGATCGGGATCAGCTGATAGCTGTAAAATATCCCATCCAGCAATAAGTGGTGACCGTTCAATGCAAGGAGCAATAACAGAGCGAACGTATACAGATATTGACCGGTCAACGGGCTCTGTGCACCTGTTTGGGGATCGATGACATTGGCTATGGCAAAGCCCATTTGGAAATCGATGAATCCCCCTGCTATTTGAATCGCCGTTACGATCATGTAAGCAACAAACCCGATCAAGAGCCCGATCATCGTTTCTTTCATGACCAATAGTAAATATTGTCCGTTAATTTCGATTGCCTTGGATTCAATGCTATAGTACATGACCCACGAAAGGACCGCCGAAAATGCAATCCGGTGCTGTGCCGGAATGTTGCGGTATGAAAATAATGGCATGGTGACAAAAAAAGCAGAAACCCTGACAAAAATGAGTAAATACACTGGTAATATCGGGACGAGCTCTTCCATCACCTTACCCGACAAACCTTGTTAAATCTGAAAAAATCTGTGATGTGTATGTGACGAGCTTCGTCAGCATCCACGGCCCGAAGAATACGACCCCGATCAGTACGGCCACGATTTTAGGAATAAAGGCCAACGTTTGCTCCTGTATTTGCGTTGTTGCCTGGAAGATACTGACCATCAGTCCGACAATCAGGGCTAACAGCAATAAGGGAGCCGACACGATAAGGGTGACGTAGATCCCCCGTTCTGCCAGCGCAATAACCGATTCTGCATTCATTGAAACTCACCTACTTAAAAACTTTGTAAAAGAGATTTTATGACTAAATACCAGCCGTCCACAAGCACAAACAGTAAAATTTTGAACGGTAATGAAATCATGACAGGCGGCAGCATCATCATTCCCATGGACATCAGGACACTGGCCACGACCATGTCGATGACGAGGAATGGGATGAAGACCATGAAGCCGATCTGAAACGCCGTTTTAATTTCACTGAGTGCAAATGCAGGCACTAAGGATGTGAGAGGAATATCTTTTACCGATTCAGGACGTTCAGCCCCTGAATATTGCAGAAACAACTCAAGGTCCTTTTGCCTTGTCTGCTTGCTCATGAATTCTTTAAAAGGTATCGACGCCTTATCATAGGCTTCTTCAAGATTGATTTCTTCATTGAAAAGAGGTGTCAAAGCTTCATCGTTTACCTCCTGAAAGGTCGGAGCCATAATAAAGAAGGTAAGAAATAAAGACAGTCCAATCAATACTTGATTTGGCGGCATTTGTTGCGTTGCAAGTGACGTCCTCACAAAGGAAAGGACAATCATAATACGGGTGAAAGATGTCATCAGGATCAGGATGCTTGGTGCGAGTGACAAGACAGTAAATAATAATAACAGCTTTACACTCGTGGATACGCTCTCTGCAGAACTGCTGTTAAAAAACTCCATGAACTCATTCATCTGAATGATTCCCCTTATTTTTCAGGTCTTGGAGCATTTTTTTCCGGCTCCGGTTCATCTCTTCCAGCTGTGTCTTCAACTGGGATTGAAATGTGCCCGCTGATGAGGGCTGCTGATATTCTTTCACCTTTGATAACCAGCTTGTGACCGTCGTCTTAGCATCAGTAAATTGTGATTCCTGGTAATAGGAAAGAATTTCTTCCTTCTCCTCTTCATCTCTTACTTCCTTCAGAAGCTGGATATCCTCACCGACACCCAACACAAACACCTGCCTGCCGACCTTTACAACCTGGACGGAGCGATTCCCCCCGAGAGGCGCCCCTCCCAAGTGATTGATTAATTTCGTTTGTTGAAAGGATCTGCCCTTCTGATTGATAAACCTCAGTAAAAAATAAATAAGCAAAACGACAAAGATCAGGGCAAATACCATCTTGACGTAATCGAGAAACGTAACCGACGTGGAAAGCCCTGATTCAGAACCTTCCACTTCGGATGTTTGTTTATCGCTGCATTTATCTGGTTGTTCTATACAGTCCTTCACATTATTCACTTCTGCAGAGGCGGCAGGCGCCACACATACAGATAACATGAATAAGGTGATTGCTACTATCACATTCTTCAAACACATGCACCTTCTTATAGATCTGTTAGCTTAACGCTTTCTGGATCGCTTCAATTACACGATCTGCCTGGAATGGCTTGACGATGAAATCCTTTGCACCGGCCTGGATGGCATCGATGACCATCGCCTGTTGCCCCATGGCAGAACACATGATGATCTTTGCACCGGCATCCATCCCTTTGATTTCCTTCAATGCTGCAATCCCGTCTTTTTCAGGCATCGTAATGTCCATTGTGACAAGATCCGGTTTCAGTTCTTTATATTTCTCAACAGCCTGACTTCCATCAGCTGCTTCACCGACAACCTCAAACCCGTTTTTCGTTAAAATATCTTTAATCATCATTCTCATAAAGGCTGCATCATCCACAATTAGAATTTTATTTGACATTACTCTCATCCTCCACATTATCTTTGTATTTTATTTTTATATGGCCCGTATCGGACAAGGTTCCTTTCAGGTGACTCCGAGGATGGATCCCGGTTTTTTCAGCGGTCCTTCCTCATCTGGTCAGAAACAGCATTTCCGATAAGAGCCTGTATTATTTAAGTTTTTTCAAGCGGTCACTTTGACTGACTATGTCAGTGATCCTTACCCCGAAGTTTTCATCGATCACGACGACTTCTCCTTTGGCCATCAACTGGCTGTTCACAAGAATATCAACCGGTTCGCCGGCCAGTTTATCAAGTTCTATGATCGAGCCTGAAGATAATTCAAGGATATCTCTGACAGATCTGTTGGTCCTGCCGAGTTCCACTGTCACCTGTAAAGGAATATCCAGAAGCATATTGAGATTCTTCGTTTCATTTTGCCCCAGTGCAGCAGGTTCAAAGTTGCTGAATGTAGCCGGCTGTACGTTGACAGGCTCTGTGTTCATGCCGTGCCCCCCAAGATGTTGTGGAGCTGAAAGCGGGGCTTGTGGTGCCTGCATCTCTTGATGAACAGGCTGCTGGGATGCCTGAGGCGCCTCTGGCGTTGGTGTGACAGTTGGTGCCGCTTCTTCCTCTGCCTGCCCCCCATTCATCAACTCGTCTACAAGGCTTTTGGCGAAATGCAATGGAAGGAGCTGCATGATGTTTGAATCAATGAGATCTCCTATCTTCAAAGAAAATGAAACCTTTACCAGTAGATCCTGGTCCGGGATGTTTTCTTCGCCTTCACCTTTAGGTATGTACATGAGGTCGATGGAAGGAGGTGAAATATCCACCTTCTTGCTGAATACCGTCGACATCGACGTCGCTGCGGACCCCATCATCTGATTCATCGCTTCTTGTACTGCACTCAGTTGGATTTCTCCCAGGTCACCGGATGGATTCCTTCCATCCCCGCCAAGCATCAGGTCGGCGATAATGGAAGCGTCCGTCTGTTTGATGACCAATAAGTTCGCTCCAGAAAAACCTTCTGTATACTTCACTTGGATAGCCGCATATGGATGAGGGAATTCCTCTTCCAGGTAATTTCGGTCAATGATGCTTACCTTAGGGGTTGTGATCTCAACCTTCTGATTTAAAAGAGTGGATAGGGCAGTCGCTGAACTCCCAAAGGAAATATTCCCGATTTCTCCCAAAGCATCTTCTTCCATGCTGCTGATGTATTCACTCATGTTAATCTCTTTTCGGACTTCCACTTCTTCTTCGGGTTCAGCAGATCCCCGGAGTAACGCATCGATTTCATCTTGTGATAACATATCATCACTCATCATCGTCGTCTCCCCCCTTCAATGAATCTAGTATTTGCACTGCCATTTTTTTATTCGATTTACCCGGCTGTGCGGTAAATTTAGGAACATCGCCGACCCTTATCGTCAAAGGATCATCAATGCGTGTATTCATCTGGATGACATCCCCGATATTTAGAACAAGGAATTCTTCAATCGTAATATCGGAATGTCCCAGTTCAGCGATGACCGGTACATGCGCCTTCTTGATTCTTCGTTCAAGTTGTGCAGTTTCTTCCGGATTGCTTTCTTTCTTTTTCGACTCCATCCAGTAACTGCCGGCCAGTTTCGGAAGTATCGGTTCTAAGACGACGTGCGGGATGCAGATATTGATCATGCCGCTTGTTTCACCGATTGTCGTATTCAAAGAAATGACAACCACCGTCTCATTTGGAGAAACCATCTGAAGAAATTGGGGATTCACCTCAAACTCTTCAAAAACCGGATCAACATCGACAACCGTACTCCAGGCTTCCCTTAAATTCTCGAAGGCTTTTTCGAAAAGCTGACTCATGATTCGCGTTTCGATTTCCGTCAGATTCTCCACTTTATTAAAGCTTGTCCCTCTTCCCCCCATCACCCGGTCCATCATTGAATAGGCGATATTCGGGTTGATTTCCATCAGGATTCTGCCTTCAAGCGGCGGCAATTCATATACGTTCAGGATCGTCATCTTAGGGACAGACCTGATGAACTCTTCGTAGGGGATTTGATCCGCAGATGCAACATTAATTTGAACGTATGTCCTTAGTTGCGCAGAAAAATAGGTAGTCAAAATCCTCGCGAAGTTTTCATGTATCCTTGTTAAACTCCGTATTTGATCTTTTGAAAAGCGCAATGCCCTCTTAAAGTCGTATACTTTTACTTTTTTCTCTTCTTCTTCTTTTTTGAAATCATCCGCACTCATTTCCCCAGTGTTGAGGGCTGATAATAAAGCGTCTATTTCACTTTGGGATAAAACTTCACTTGCCATTCCTTCACCTCCAAACCTTCCATCATAGGCTACTTTATTGAATCATCATAGAGGTGATATAAACTTTTTCTACCTTGCCTTCTTGCATGAGGGAATTCACTTTATCCCTGACCTTTGTCTCGATCAGGTCTTTCCCTTTTTTCCCTTGAAGTTCTGCGGCCTTTAATTCAGAAAGCTCTTCTATGATGATATTATTCACTTGAAAATTTCTCTTTTCCAATTCACTTTTCGCTTTTTTACTATCTGTTTGGATTTTAAATGAGATACGAATAAAGTCATTGCTCATGAGATTTGTTGTCGTTTCGGGAACATCAACCGAGTATTCGATGACTTCCTCGATCGTCGGTTCCTTCACTTCTTCATCGCCTGAAAATTTCAGGATGACGACCAGGGCAATCACGCCGATAAGCGTAATGGTCGCCAACGTAATCATCATGATGGTGAGGGCCTTACTCTTCATCTTTACTTCCCCCCTCATGTGGCAGGTTAAATACATTCACTTTTTGGAAGAACTGCATTGAAAGGTTCTTCACTTCTTCCACGGTTTCTTTCACTACATAACGCCTGCCATTTGTTAATAGAATCGTTGTATCCGGGAAGGCTTCAACCGTTTCTATGTATAGGGCATTCAATGTGAAAGTCTTGCCATTCAATCTGGTCAACGTAATCATTGTTTATTGGGACTGACTACTCCTACTTCATCTTTGGATCAATCAGTCCCTTCCTCCCATTCTAAGGAATTAACGTTTTAAGTTTACTAGCTCTTGTAAAATTTCATCCGACGTTGTGATGATTCTCGTGTTTGCCTGGAATCCACGCTGAGCAGTGATCATTTCGGTGAATTCTTCAGACAGGTCAACATTGGACATTTCCAGTGAACCTGACTGTAGAGCACCCCTTCCTTCACCAGGAACACCCTGGTTCGGCAGCCCTGAGTTGTTTGAAGCCTGGAATAAATTATTTCCAGCTTTCATCAGACCGCCTGGATTAGAGAAAGTGGCAAGTGCAAGCTGACTCAGCACCCTTACTTCACCGTTTGAAAATACGCCGTTCACTTCACCTGAAGAACCAATATTGAAACTTTCAAGGGATCCTTCAGAGTTTCCGTCAACCGTATCGACATTGGCAGAAGAGGAGCTGTCGAACTGAGTGATTTTTGAGAAATCAAGCTTGATTGATTGGTTATTCGCACCAGTTGTATTCGTTAAATCTATTTGGAAAGGAACGTAACCGGCCTGCACTTTCCCTTCGTTATCGAAATTGATGGTCGTTGAAGTAGTGGCAGGATTGACGGAGACCCCATTAGTTAAGCTTGAAACTGTCACATCCCACTCATTCAACCCTGTCTTCTTCATGATCATCTTCAAGCTGATGTCTTGTCCAAGGGAATCTTTGACTTTCGTTTCCAATTCAATTTCAGTATTGACGGGCGCGCTCGATTTCAGGTTTCCATTGTAAATTGCGTTTCCAGTCGCCTGTGGTGCCATTGTCGTATTAGTATCAATTTTAATATCAGTTGCACCGCTTTTATTGACTTCCCCTGCACCGTTGACTGGATATCCCTGTACAAGATTCCCTTGACCTGTTACAAGGTTTCCGTTTGAATCCAGATAAAAGTTTCCTGCACGTGTATAAAGCTCGTTATTACCTTGTCTGACGACAAAGTATCCGTCACCGGAAATCGCAACATCCAAAGATCTGCCTGTAGTCTGGAGACTCCCTTGAGTCTGGATTGTGTCAATCGAGGAAAGGGAAGATCCTAATCCGACCTGCTTGGCGTTTTGTCCACCGCGATTTTCAGTTGCCCTGCTGGCACCTGAAACGGTTTGGTTCATAAGATCCTGGAACGTGACACGGCCTTTTTTGTAACCATACGTATTTACATTCGCGATGTTATTACCGATGACGTCGAGTTTCGTTTGAAAGTTCTTCATTCCACTAATACCTGAATACATTGAACGTAGCATGAATTTTTTCCCCTTTCGTATATGCTGCTTCTGTCATTCCACAGCATCAGGCTTCCTTATCAGGTCCAGCCTATGAATCGATTAATATAGTTCCGTTTATATTGGTAAAGATTTGTGTCCTTGCTTCTTCCCGGTCCATTGCCGTGATCACCGTCTTATTTGTGGCACTGACAATCAATGCCGCATCGTTCAATATGACCAGTGAATCCTTGACGCCCTTGGATCTTGCTTCTTTCACTTTTTCCCCGATCTCATCCCATGTTTGAGGGGAGATGGAGATGCCGCGCTGCTCCATCCTTATTCTTGCATGTTTACTGACCTGAATATTGGGTTTGCCTTGAAGGGCTTGATCCAATTGAACAGCAAACGATGAAGAAGGCCGAGCATCGGGTTTGGCAGCTTTGGATTGCTGGCTTGCTATGATAGGCTGCGGTGATCGATGAAAGAATGTCTTTTCCATAAGACCACTTCCTAAGATTCGATTTTATTCACTGTTTTACTGGAGATCTTCTCTCCTGTTTCTGTATGGATCCAAATCTCTGAATCTTTTTTCGAGACGGATTTCACAACTGCGCTCTTCTCACCTTCCCCGTTATCCCAGGTTACTTTCTTCCCGATGAGGAGAGATGCATTCACCAGGGAAGTCTCGCCTGCTCCTGCTTCGTTCACCTGCGAGATATTTCCGGGATTCAGGATCGTACCATCCTCCATGATGAATTCCACTGAGTTCCCTTTAAATCGAACTCCCTTCACAACCCCTTGACCTTCCTCGATTTCAGGGACATCATCGGAGTTTGACTCATTGATTTTATGCCAGGTCACCTGTTTTCCGACAAATTGATTATAGGAAATCAACTGGGACTGATTTTGATTGTCAACAAATTTCTCCATCGTCTTTGTCAGGTTGGTCATCTGCTCCAAGGAGGAAAAGGTTGCCATCTGGGCAATGAAGTCTTTATCCTGCATCGGATTTAACGGATCTTGATTTTGGAGCTGGGTCATCAGGATCTTCAGGAAATCATCTTTCCCGAGAATATCCTTACCTCCCTCACGCTGTTTCGCCTGTACGGTCGAGTATAGTAAAGCCGGATCAATTTTTGTCATTTTATCACCTATATTTCGGTATTTACGAGATAGTCTTTAAATGATTGGTCGTCCTCTTCCCGTTGCTCTGTCTGCTCAGCGTTTCTTTGATTCTTCTGTTCGTGGGAAGACTGCTGCTGGGATTGACCTTTGGATTGCCGGTCCATATCTGTTAAAGCCTGTGATACTTCAATCTTATCCACTTGCAGGTTTTGTGCTGAGAACGCATGCTTGAGCCCCTGTATCTGTGAATCTAGCATTTCTTTCGCCGTTGAAGTCGACGCCAGGATCTTGGCCGTCATGACACCGTTTTGCTGAAGAAGTTCAATCCGCAGGGAGCCCAATTGCTCCGGATAGAGCTTGATGAGTAATTTGCTCATATTCGGCTGGGAAGTCATTTGAGCCTTGCTCAAGATCTGTTGAAACTCCTTCACAAACTGTTCATACTGTACACTGCGGCCTGATCCAGACAGATTCATAGTAAAGCTTTCCGTCTTCGGGAGGACAAAATGAAGATTGCTTCCTTGAAAGGCATGGATCGCTTTTTTGTCGGTTGATTGGATGACCTGGTCGCTGTCAGAAGGCTGCACTACTGTATCCTTCATGGCGCCGGTCCAATTCTTTGTCAATTTTGTCAAAGAGGCATCAACATTAGCCTGGAGAAGCTTCACCAGCTCTTTCAGTTCAGTCATTTTAGAAGCTTCAGACACATGAAGGTCTCGGGGCTTCGCCACTAATTCCATTACCTTAGCGAGGGTGATGATCTCTTCAAGCCCTTTCCGTCCGCTATCCTGAAGTTGTCCCCCTGTCCCCTTCTGCTGAAAGGAATATTGCAAAAGCTGCATAAAACCGAGCAACAATTCATAAGGTTCATCTTCAGTCTCTGGGGGATTTCTCTCTCCAGCAGGCATCAACAGTGATTGAAGGTCGGAAAAAAGTGACTTCATCCCTTCCAAATCCATCCCGAGAATGTCAGCAATCTGATTCAGGTCCATCCCCTCTATTTTGGAGAGTTCTGATATCTGGTTTGCCGAAAGGCCCAGTTCTTCAAGATCTGTTGCTTGAAAAATCCCTGCCAGATTAAAAAGCAGCGGAAGATCGCCGGCCTTTTCAGCGTTACCCTTACTTTGCTGATTCGAGATAAACCCTAACAACTGTTGTGAAAATCCCTGGATGTCTTTATTGTCAACCTTTGGCCCTTTCAATCCTTGCACTTGCGGGCTGATGCCCTGTGGCCCAATCGTCATATCCATTATTTCACCCCCTTCCATAATCACCTTTCGTCTTCGGTAGAAAGTAGCTCTGTATACCTCGCTGCGTCAGCCGGCGGCATCTTTTCTAAAATATCAGCCAGTGTATCCGGTTTAATGCTTGAGAGTATTTTCATCGCTTCATCATCATTCATATTCAGAAGGACCGGTGCTGCACTTTTGGCAGACATTTCTTCAAAGGTATTCACCACTTCTTTGAATGCCCTTTTATTTTCTTCCCCAATCTGCCTCAGTTCTTCAAGCTCCTCTTCCTTTTGTTGGATATTAGCCTGAAGCTGTTCATTCTCGCTGTCTTTTTTTTCAATTTCGCTTTGAAGCTGCGTGATTTTTGCTTCCTGATCCTCGATGGATGCCTTCAGCGAAATCATTTTCTCCTGCAGCTGCTCCCTTTCCGCTTCATCCTGTGAAGGCATGACTTTTGATAAGAAAGGAATGTCTGAACTGAGTGTTTGTGCTTTCTCAAAGACATTGATTCCTGCAACAGCCATGATGACAAGTGCGAAGGTGATGGCAAATAAGAGAGGAATCAAGAAGATAAAAACGAATTTTTGGAAGCGGCTGTATGATTCTTTCTCTTCCTTTTCAATAACCTTTGCCATGGCATTACCTGACTCCCCGTTTCAAATATTGTGCAACAGACACTTCGTCCAATTGCTTATTCTCATCATGCTTGATGTTTTGAAGAAAGAGATGAAAATCTTTCTCCTTCATTTTTTCGTATTTCTTCACTTCTACATTCATATCAACCAATTTTTCTTCGTACCAGTTCATCCGGTTCCTCGCTTGGATAACCAGATCTTGATAGTAGGATATGGTTTTTTCAAGGTTTGTGATGAACTGCTGATGGTGCCGGATATCCTGGACTGACAAGCCTCCCTGCAGCTTGTTTTCCTGATGCTGCTCAAGGGTTTCCTTCTTTTTGAGGAATTCATACAGTTTCCCGGCAACCGTTTCGAATTTTTCGATTGAACCTTTAAATAACTCTTGAACCTCGTCCTTTTCTCTTTCCTTTAACGTCAAGATTCTTTGAAACTTATATTGATAACTCATTGAATTCATCCACCTTTATTCGATAGCTTCATAAGTTCATCAACACTCGCTGGAAGGGAAATTTGTTCATAAACGCCTTGTTTCAGGAAGGAAATGATGCTTGGATAAAATTGAATTGCTTCATCGATTTCCCTGGAAGTCCCCTTTTTATATGCCCCGATCTGGATAAGGTCTTCTGAGTTCATATACGTACTCAGCAACCCCCTTATTCTTGTCGCCGCTTCGAGGTGTTCCCCTGAGGCTAAATGATTCATCAGTCGACTGACACTTTTCAGCACGTTGATCGCAGGGAATTGACCTCTGTTGGCAATTTCCCTGTCCAACACGATATGTCCGTCGAGTATTCCCCTCACCGTGTCAGAGATGGGTTCGTTCAAGTCATCGCCATCCACCAGCACCGTGTAAAAAGCTGTAATACTGCCGTTGAGATTCGTCCCGGTCCTTTCCAGCAGCTTAGGCAATATGGCAAACACAGAAGGGGTATACCCTTTCGTCGTAGGGGGCTCCCCTACCGCCAGGCCGATTTCCCTCTGTGCCATGGCTACCCGTGTTGCCGAATCCATCATGAGCATGACATTCATTCCCCGATCGCGGAAATATTCTGCGATCGCCGTGGCAGTGAAAGCTCCTTTAATCCTCATGAGCGCTGGTTGATCACTTGTGGCGGCTACGACGATCGTCCGCTTCAAGCCTTCCTCACCCAGGTCTCTTTCAATGAACTCCCTCACTTCCCTGCCCCGCTCACCGATCAGCGCGATCACATTGATATCCGCTTTCGTGTTCCGTGCAATCATGCCGAGCAAGGTGCTTTTCCCTACCCCGCTTCCGGCAAATATTCCGACTCTCTGTCCTTTGCCTACAGTGAGCATGCTGTCGATCGCCTTGACCCCAACCTCCATTTTTTCATCAATGGGGGGCCTGGATAACGGATTGGGGGGGTCCTGTTCGGTATAAGCTGTACTCAGTCCTGATGGAAGCCCGCTGCCATCAAGAGGATGACCGAGGGAATCGATCACCTTTCCGATGAGAGACGGCCCTATCTTGATTTCAAGTGGCTTTGAGGTAGCTTCCACTAAGCTTCCAGGTGAAATATCCTGCATGTTCGTGTATGGCATGAGGATCACCAAATCATCATTGAACCCTACAACTTCCGCTAATATCATCTTCTGTTTCCCACGGGAGGAAATATGGATCCTGCACACCTCGCCAACGGAACTTTCCGGTCCCTGTGACTCGATCATCAGTCCTACGACACGTTTCACTTTACCGTATTTCTTGTAGGTTGGGATATGTGGGATATGCTGTATAAGATCGGCTGCCTTCATTCTGTTTCACCTTCAAGCAGGTGTGAAAGTTTGAGCTTTAATTCTTTCAATTGAGAATCGACACTGACGAGAACCCTGCCCTGGTTTGTTTCTATGAAACATTCCTGGGTCTCGAGATCGTCATTGGCATATATATAGCATTGAACATCTGCGGGAAACACCGCTTCGAGTTCAGATTTATGGTTGATGAGCAGTGCATGCCTTGAAGGGTGGACATGGATCTGGATATGAGGTAAATCCCTTACTTCCTTCAATCCCCTTTCCACAATGGAAAGGAATTGTCCAGGGTTTTCCTCAAGCTGTTGATTTATGATTTTCTCTGCGCAGGCAATGCCAAGGTTTAAAATGACTTTTTCTGCTCTTTGGATATAGTCTTCATACAATTGTTTATTCCGCTCATTTATCTCGTTCGCTTCCAATAAACGCTGATGATATTCACCATATCCTTTGTTTCTTCCTTCCTCTTCCCCCTGAAGGAATCCAGCGTTATAAGCTTCCTGCATAAGCTGTTCCCGTTCGATGACCCACTGCTCCCGTTCAAGGGCCAATTGCTCCTTCATCTCCCGGCTTTGGTTCTCTGCCGCCTGGATGATTTGCCGTGCTTCATTTTTTGCATCTTCAAGCACCTCTGCACCGCTCGGTCCTTGAAACGAGTGTTCGCCTGCCGAGGATGGTTCAGCAATCGGTTTGACACTTTTCAGACCTATGACTTTCCTGTTGTCTTCATGTCTCTGAGTTACGGTAGATTTAATGATTCTAGACAATAATATCGTCTCCTCCACCACGGGCAATGATGATTTCACCTGAATCCTCTAAGCGCCTGATGACTCCTACAATCCGTGACTGAGCTTCTTCCACATCACGCAATCGGACAGGACCCATGAATTCCATTTCTTCTTTAAGCGTCTCAACCATCCGGTTGGACATATTTCTGAATACCACTTCTTTGACTTCATCACTTGATACTTTAAGTGACAGAAGCAGGTCCTCATTATCACAATCACGGATAACACGTTGAATCGAACGGCCATCGAGCGTGACGATGTCTTCGAATACGAACATTCTCTTTTTGATTTCTTCTGCCAATTCGGGATCCTGGATTTCTAAGGCATCCAGAATCGTCTTCTCTGTTGAACGGTCGACTCCATTCAGCACTTCCACAACAGCTTCTACTCCGCCTGTTTGTGTATAGTCCTGAGTGACAGTGGCTGAAAGCTTCCTTTCCAATATCGCTTCCACCTCACTGATGACTTCCGGGGAAGTACCGTCCATGAGTGCGATTCTCCTCGCAATATCCGCCTGTACTTCCTGTGGAAGTTCTGACAGGATTTGTCCAGCCTGCTGCGGATCCAGGTATGAAAGGATCAAAGCGATCGTTTGCGGATGTTCATTTTGAATGAAATTAAGGATTTGAGCAGCATCTGCCCTCCTCGCAAAATCAAATGGCTTTACCTGTAAGGATGACGTCAGGCGATTGATGATAGCCGACGCCTGTTCAGAGCCGAGCGCCTTTTCCAATACTGTCTTTGCGTAGCCGATACCCCCTTGGGAGATATAGTCCTGCGCAATCGCGATATTGTGAAATTCTTCAAGGATCCCTTCTTTCGCTTCCGTCTCTACCTTTTTCACACCGGAAATCTCCAATGTGAGTTTTTCGATTTCTTCTTCTGATAAATGCTTATAAACAGACGCAGAAACATCTGGACCAAGAGAAATCAGGAGGATGGCTGCCTTTTGTTTACCTGTTAAGTCTTTCTCTTTTCTTCCCATGCGCTCATTCCCCCTAATCCTCTGTTAACCATGTGCGTAATAATTTCGCAAATTCTTCAGGTTTATCTTTCGCCATTCTTTCAAGCTGTTTCCGCCGGATCGAGCCTTCGGTTTCTTCTTTCTGTTCGATCTCCGGTATTTCTATCGGTTCTTTCAATTCTTCTATTTCAATTTCTTCTGCCTGAGCTTTCTTTCTCGAACGCAACAAGAATAATACTAATAGCAGGATGACGACCAACAGGACGCCACCGATCACATATGTCCACCAAGGCAGGAAAGGTTTTGCTTCAGCCGTGACATCCACTTTCCCGTTAAATGGCTGAACAGAAACCACGACCTTATCTTCAAGCGCATCCTCGGTCAATTCCGGATTGGCATCCTTGTCAATCGACGTCCGGACGATTGTAGATAGGACTTGGCGGATATCATCCACCCGGTCCTGGGGCAGTGAGTTCACGTCGTCCGCGTTCGGTGGTTCCACCATAACCTGAATCCCCAGGTCCCTGATTTTATATGGACTTTCAACGATTTCTGAATGAATGCGATTCACTTCATTGTTGATCGTTTCTTCCATTCGTTCATAATCACCGTTTGATTCAGAACCAGACCCATAGGTCACGCCACTGTTGGTCGGTTCATTTGCGTCCCCGGCACCGGCCGTCCCTCCAGGATTTGCACCCTCACCGGAGAACGTTTCTGTGATTCGCTGTGCGCTCACTGCGATTCCTTCAATATTCTCTTCATCGACCGGCTTAACGATGTCTTCTTTCCGCTTTTCCTGTGTAAAGTCAATATCGGTCGTAACCGATACAACAACCTTGTTAAACCCGATCAACGTACCGAGCATGTTCTGCACTTGACGCTGAATATCACGCTCGACTTCTTTTTTTATGTTCATCTGATCGGCAACATTGCTGCCTCCCAAAGAATGATTTTGAGAATCTAAATCAAAATACTCAAAAAATTGGTTCATGATGACGATATTATCTGTAGGAAGATCCGGAACACTTTTCGATACGAGATGATACAGTGATTTGATCTGCTTTTGATCAAAGTTAAACCCGGGCTTGGTGTTCAACACGATGGATGCTGAAGCATTTTGAACATCGTCATTCAAAAACACCTGTTTTTCCGGCAGATTGATCATGACTTTTGCATCCTGGATCCCATCTATTCCTTTGATCAGCTGGGCGATTTCTGTCTGCATGGCATCGAGCTTCATGACATTGAATTCATTATCAGTCATCCCGAAACCGGCATTCTGGCTGAAAAATGTATAATCTATGCTCCCTGAATTAGGGATTCCCTCTGCTGCCAATTCAACCTTCAGTGTATCTACCTGCTCTTTCGGAACCATGATGGTCGTACCGCCATCTGATATTTGGGAAGGGATCCCCCTTCCATCAAGGTTTTCTTTGATCGTTCCGGTCTCAGAGGGCGATAGGTTACTATACAAGGGAACGAGTGTCGTCCTCGTCGCAAAGAAACTCACAACGCTGATCAGTATGACTGAAATCAGAAAGATGGCTCCCATTGTGATTTTTTGCTTCTTCGATTTACTTGCCCAAAAAGACTTTATCTGTTCTGTGAATTTCTTAAACGATTCATTCATTACAATCCTCCGGTACTCGACTGCATGTGTCTACTACATTGGCATTCTCATTATTTCCTGATAGGCTTCGACTACTTTATTGCGTACTTCCATAGTTGTTTGTAAAGTGATGCTTGCCTTTTGTGACGCAATCATCACCTGATGCAGATCGACGTTTTCTCCCCGGACCAATTTCTCGGTCAGTTGATCTGATTGGACTTGCATCTTATTCACTTCGTCTATCGATTGCTTTAATAATTGACTGAAACTCCCGGTGGCTTCCGATGGAGTGATATTTTTTTTTGTGACTGACGGACTAATAGCTGCCGGATTGACCGAACTGATATTATGTAGTGCCATATCGAATTATTCCCTCGCTTTATTTACCGATTTCTAATGACTTCATCAACATAGCTTTATTTGCATTGAATACCGTCACATTGGCTTCATATGATCTGGTCGCAGAGATGAGATCCACCATCTCCCGCAATGGATCTACGTTTGGCATTTGAACGAAGCCGTCTTCATTCGCATCAGGGTGTTCAGGATCATACACCATCTTAAAAGGAGTTTCTTCGTCATCTATGATTTTAGATACCTTCACTCCACTGCCGACCGATTGGTTCCCTCCACTTTTCATTGCCTGATTGAGGAATGATGTGAATTGATTCTCATTCGGAGAAATGACGACCGACTTCCGTTTATACGGCTGCCATTCTCCGTCGACGAGCTTCCCCCTTGTCGTGTCCACATTGGCCATATTGGATGAAATGACATCCATCCTTAAGCGCTGGGCGGTGAGGGCTGAAGAAGTTGTATTCATTCCAGTGAACATGCCCATGATTATTTACCTCCCCTTACGACGGTTTGCAGACTATTAAACTTTCCGTTTAATCGGTCCGTCAACGCATTAAAATAAATCTGGTTCGTCGCCATTTCAGACATCTCCTGATCCAAATCAACACCGTTCCCATTATGGTTGTATTGGGATGTTTTCGTTTTGACGGCGGGATGCTGATCACCGTATTGAAAAGAAAAGTGACGCTGATCCGTACGTTTTGCTTCTAATTGTTTTACTGATTGATCTAAAACCGACTTAAATTCCACTGTTTTGGCTTTATATTTCGGAGTATCGACATTTGCGATATTCTGGGAAATGACCTTTTGATTTAAAGAGGCGTAATCCATTCCTCTTTCGAGTGTCGAAAACGTGTTGGAAAAAAGTTTCACTACAGGCACCCCTGTTCTATTTTTGACATACTTCAACTATTTTTGACATTTTTAGCATACAACAGTATTAATTGTAATGTGTAGCAAGATAAGTGTCTATGAATATTAGGTAAATTTTCGAGAAAGAGGCAGTTATGAGACGGAATTGTGACTTTTAATCTAGTTTTAAGGACATAATTACCATGTATATTTCTTCAAATACATATTGATTTTTCTATTTATATTACATTATCGTTACAATACCCCAAAATATGTTGAGTTGGCAGAAATTCTCTTCATCTCCTTATGGAGGAACTACTGACTATATTTTTCAGCATTCCCTTCCACAATATAGAAAATATCACCTCTTGAAAGGTGAATGATTGAAAATATCTATAAATATTCAGACAAATGGATAAATGTCGAAAACAGTCGTAACACGCTTGTAACTTTATTGTACTACCCAAGCTGGATATGACAATACCTAAAAACAGTTAATTGGTAGTCCATTCGACTTATTTTAGTTCAACAGTCTGACATTTCCGTTTATTCATGCAATCCAGCATAGGAGCTGGTTTTTATCCATTCTTTTATTTATGTAATTTTTCCCTTTTATTAGGAGGTTTCTGCGGGAGGAGTAACGCCTTGAAGATTTACACGGGGCCATTTCACAAAAGACACATTTTGCAGGATGCAGGAATTTCCGAATATAGGCATTGGCAGCTCATATAAACACAAGGCTCTTTTAAAATAGATTGTTGTATTATTAGACGTTATTATGAGCATCTTCAGTAATTTGTGGAGACTGCGTAATAAATCAATGAATCAAGGGCAATGAACTTGAATTAAGTTTTTAACTACTATTCAGAAGATAAATAAGCAGTTAGTTCAATGGATTTTTGGTCTTTATCTTCGATGGTTGATTCTCGCTGCAGATGCTCGACTCCTGCGGGAACTGATGGACAGGTGAGACCCCGCAGGACGAAGTCCGAGGAGGCTCACCGCCATCCCCGCGGAAAGCGAGCATCTGGAGCGGAAATCAACCGCATCTCGCTTGTCTAAAAGTCACAATGTTTATGAAAACAACCAAACAAAAAAATCCGAACGCATGCGATCTTCATAGTGAATGATCGCATGATTGTCCGGATTCCATTTCTGCTGAAAAGATTTGTTTTCAGCTCTGTGCTATTAATTTGTACGTAACTTATCCAATTCAACAAGGAACTTGTTGTTCAATACTTTGATGTATGTTCCTTTCATTCCAAGTGAACGTGATTCGATCACTCCGGCACTTTCCAGCTTGCGGAGTGCATTGACGATGACAGAACGGGTAATTCCGACTCTGTCGGCAATTTTAGAAGCGACTAAAAGTCCTTCATTTCCATCAAGTTCTTCAAAGATGTGCTCGATTGCTTCAAGCTCACTGTAAGATAATGAACTGATCGCCATTTGGACTACAGCTTTGCTTCGTGCTTCCACTTCGATTTCTTCAGCTTTCTCACGAAGGATTTCCATTCCAACAACTGTCGCACCATACTCTGCAAGGATAAGGTCATCATCCTCGAAGCTTGCTTCAAGGCGCGCAAGGATCAATGTTCCAAGTCTTTCTCCCCCACCGATGATCGGTACGATCGTTGTAAGACCGTTTTTGAAGAACTCTCTGTTCTCCACCGGGAATGCAGTATATTCGCTGTTTACATCCAGGTTTGGTGAAGTTTCACTGATATTGAAAAGATTTTGCGTATACTCTTCCGGGAATTGACGATCAGCCAACATTTGTTTCATACGCTCATTTTCAATTTGTTGATTGATTGCATATCCAAGTAATTTACCTCTGCGGCTCACGACGAATACATTCGCTTCGATCACCTTGCTCAGGGTTTCAGACATTTCTTTGAAATTAACCGGTTTACCCGCAGCTTTTTGCAACATTGCATTGATTGTTCTTGTTTTACCTAATAAATTCATTTCATTTCCTCCTACTACAACATAAGTGTATCTATTATTAAATTTAGTATGATGATCAGTTCATCTATCTTTACCCCATATAAGGTACATGAAAACTTATAGGATAAACTGGCTTAAGTCTTTATCTTTAGAGATGGCACCGAGCTTTTCATTCACATATGCCGGGGTGATCTCGACTGTCTCCAATGTGATATCCGGCGCTTCGAATGATAGATCCTCAAGTAGTTTTTCCATGATGGTATGAAGTCTTCTGGCACCGATGTTGTCAGTATTCTGATTCACATCATATGCGATTTCAGCTAGTCTACGAATAGCATCGTCAGAAAATTCAATTTGTATACCTTCTGTTTCCATTAAAGCGATATATTGCTTAATAATGGCGTTATCCGGTTCTACAAGAATCCTGACAAAGTCTTCGGTACTCAGCTTCTGAAGCTCCACCCTGATCGGGAATCGGCCTTGCAATTCCGGGATAAGGTCGGAAGGCTTGCTCATGTGGAACGCTCCGGCGGCAATGAACAGCACATGGTCCGTTTTAACCGATCCGTATTTGGTGACGATGGTCGAACCTTCGACGATTGGAAGGATATCACGCTGCACACCTTCCCTCGAAACATCTGCAGAGGATTGACCTGAGCTCTTGCTTGCGATCTTATCAATCTCGTCTATGAAGATGATGCCGGATTGTTCTGCACGGACGATTGCCTCTTGGGTCACTTCATCCATATCGATCAGCTTTTGGGCTTCCTCGTTCGTAAGGACCACCCTTGCTTCTTTTACCTTCAGTTTACGCTTTTTCTTCTTTTTGGGCATAAAGTTGCTTAGTGCGTCCTGCATGTTCATGCCCATTTGTTCCATACCCGATCCCTGAAGCATATCGAACATGGATGCTTGCTGCTCTTCCACATCAATCGTGATGAACTCTTCCTCGAGCTCACCGTTCAAAAGCTTCTTCTCCATCCGTCGCCTTTGCTCCTGAAGGGAGATCTCCTCTTGCTTTTCATCGTCTTCTGTCGTCGTGCCCTCCGGCTGGTTTCCGCCGAAAATCATTTCAAATGGATTTTTGTAAGAGGCGGATTTCTTCTTGGACGGTACGACAAGCTCGACAAGCCTGCGGTTGGCATTTTCTGCAGCCCTTTCCCGGACGCCTACCATTTTCTCCTCTTTCACGAGGCGGACGGAAGTCTCAACCAGGTCTCTTACCATCGATTCCACATCGCGGCCCACATAGCCCACTTCCGTGAACTTTGTGGCTTCAACTTTTACAAAAGGTGCACGTACAAGCTTCGCGATCCTTCTCGCAATCTCAGTCTTTCCTACCCCAGTCGGCCCCATCATCAAGATGTTCTTCGGAATTACTTCATCCTTTAAAACATCTGAAAGGAGGCTGCGGCGATAGCGATTGCGCAACGCAACCGCTACGGCACGCTTTGCGTCTTTTTGGCCTACAATATATTGGTCCAAACGTTCAACGATTTGTCTTGGAGTCAAATTGTCAGTACTCTTCATCGATTGGCACACTCCTTACTTTCTCTATAGTGTGAAAGAAATTAACGTTCAATCTCAAATTTTTCGATTAAAGCTCTTCAACGATAATTTGTTCATTCGTATAAACACAAATATCAGCAGCGATCTGCAGGGACGATTTGGCAATTTCTTTCGCTGACAGATGGTCCCCTGCATATTGCTTCAGCGCTCTGCCGGCCGATAACGCATAGTTCCCGCCTGAACCGATC
The DNA here is from genome assembly GCF_011398925.1 of Bacillus sp. KH172YL63. Lineage (NCBI taxonomy): Bacteria > Bacillati > Bacillota > Bacilli > Caryophanales > Bacillaceae > Bacillus > Bacillus sp. KH172YL63. Next base: position 1,535,083 of record NZ_AP022842.1, on the reverse strand, counting down.
GCCAATATACCATCATCAGGTTCAATGACTTCACCGGTGCCGGAAATCAACAGCAGATGATCCTCATCCATGACAATCAGCATCGCCTCAAGCTTTCTCAGCACCTTATCACTCCGCCATTGCTTGGCTAATTCCACTGCAGCCCGTGGAAGGTTGCCGTTGAATTCTTGAAGCTTCCCTTCAAACATCTCTGACAAAGTGAAGGCATCGGCCACTGAACCGGCGAAACCAGCCAATACTTTCCCGTTGAATAATTTCCGTACTTTTTTGGCCGTATGCTTCATGACGACTGAATTGCCAAACGTCACCTGACCGTCACCTGACATCGCACATTTGCCTTTATGCTGTACGGCAAAAATAGTCGTTGCGTGGAATTGTTCCATATCCTTACCCTCCAACTCTTTTATGCACGTGGATGATGTGCTAAATACGTTTTTCTCAGCTGATCCTTCGACACATGCGTATATACCTGGGTGGAGGATAACTGAGCGTGTCCGAGCAGTTCCTGGACCGTCCTTAAATCTGCCCCATTATTCAATAGATGTGTGGCAAACGTATGCCTCAACATATGAGGATGAATTTTCCCGGTCAGAGAAGCTTTCTCGATGATCTTATTCAGTATCAAGCGGATGCCTCTTTCGGTTAATGGTCCACCACGATGATTGACCAGGAGTTTCGAGTGCGTCTGCTTCTTCATCAGTTTCGGCCGGGACTGTGTTATGTATTGTTCCATGGCATCGTGGGCATAGCTGCCAAACGGCACATACCTCTCTTTGTTCCCTTTCCCGTGAACCAGGATCGTGGAAAGCCCAAAGTCTACATCTTTCACCTGCATCCCCGTACATTCGCTCACACGGATGCCCGTTGCATATAAAAGTTCAAATATGGCCCGGTTTCTGATGTCGAGCGGCGATTCCCCTTCACATGCTTTCAAGAGCGCTTCTATTTCTTCTTCATAAAAGAAGGTGGGAAGCCTGGTCTCTTTTTTGGGAAGGTTGACAAAAGAAAAAGGATTATCGAGCAACTGTTTTTCACGGTTGAGAAAACGATAGAAGCTTCTTAAACTGGATACCTTCCGGGAAACGGAAGACCTCATTAAACCATGATCATGCAGCTTAGTTAAAAAAAGTCTCGCATCAGAATACTCGACATCTTTTAATGAACGTAAACCTTGTTCTTTCATAAATACGTAGAACTCTTCGATATCATGACGATATTGTTCAAAAGTATGAGCAGAATAATGCTTTTCTATTTGTAAATATTCAGTAAAGGATTGTAGTTGTTCATCTAATTGTTTGTTCATGTTTAACACCTCACAAGGGCTTCTAAATAGTAACACAACCGTGAAACCCTTGCAACGGATTTCACACTTTTTTCTTAAAGTTCTGAATTGTTTCTAAGGCCCTTGTTGCATGCTGTTCATTGCGTTCATTTTTACCCTTTACCTTTTTCGGTAAATCCGGGAAAAGACCGAAATTCGCATTCATCGGCTGGAAGTTGTTTTTGTTTGCAGTCGTAATATATCTAGCCATGCTCCCGATCGCTGTTTCGTGTGGAAATGCGACAGGCTCTTCTCCCATGGCGAGTCTCGCTCCGTTGATTCCTGCAATCAATCCGCTCGCAGCAGATTCCACATATCCTTCCACGCCAGTCATTTGCCCTGCGAACAGAAGGTTTTCTTGGCCTTTAAGCTGATATGTATCTTTCAATACCTTTGGGGAATTGATGAAAGTGTTCCTGTGCATGACGCCGTACCTCACGATATCGGCATTTTCAAGCCCAGGGATCAGCTGAAGGACTTCTTTTTGCGGCCCCCATTTTAAATGGGTTTGAAATCCGACGATGTTATAGAGGGTACCAGCCGCATCGTCCTGCCGCAGTTGAACGACTGCATAAGGGCGTTTTCCTGTGCGTGGATCTTCCAGTCCGACAGGTTTCATCGGTCCGAATAACATCGTTTTCTTCCCTCTAGAAGCCATGACTTCAATCGGCATGCAGCCTTCAAAGAAGATTTCCTTTTCAAATTCCTTCAAAGGAACTGTCTCTGCTGAAACCAACGCTTCATAAAAACGGTTGAATTCTTCTTCACTCATCGGACAATTGAGATACGCTGCTTCACCTTTGTCGTATCTGGATTTCAAATACACCTTATCCATGTCGATGGATTCTTTCTCAATGATCGGAGCAGCTGCATCATAGAAGTATAAATGCTCCTCTCCTGTCAGCTGCTTGATTTTCTCAGAAAGGCCCTCACTCGTCAGTGGTCCTGTTGCGACAATCGTGATTCCATCGGGAATGGATGTGATTTCTTCATTATGTACGGTGACATTGGGATGATTTTTCACCTTATCCGTCACATGTGCAGCAAATTCATGGCGGTCAACAGCCAATGCACCTCCTGCCGGCACTGAACATGAGTCTGCAGCCGCCATGATGACTGAATCGAGCTGTCTCATCTCTTCCTTCAGGACACCAACTGCATTCGTCAGCGTATTCGCCCTCAATGAGTTACTGCACACAAGTTCTGCAAATTTGTCTGTATGATGGGCGGGGGTCTGTTTTACCGGCCTCATTTCGAAAAGGTTTACTTTTATTCCCCTTTTCGCAATCTGCCAGGCGGCTTCACTCCCGGCCAGGCCTGCTCCTATTACATTTACTGACATCTATATGAACCTCCTACCGTTCGAATCCATTTTATACCCAAACCGGATTGTACATCAAAGATTGAGAAGAATCCAGATTTAAATTGTATGAAAAGTGATAAAGTTTTTAAAAACATAAAAAGGCTGACCCATCAGGTAATAGAGAAATCACCTGTTGGGACAGTCCCTCGTTACATTGTATAAGTTCATTGTTCAACAATCAATCGTTTTTTGTGGATCTGTTGATGAGATTGCAGAGGTGACAATGAACGTATGAACCAACATTATTTCTGTGGTTCTTCTTTATAATCGCAACTCGTACATTGAATTTGATTTCCTTTTTTAAGCTTTTTCTCAACAAGCAATTCAGAACATTTCGGGCATTTACGCTCGATCGGTTTATCCCATGACAGGAAGTCACATTCAGGATATTGATCACAACCGTAAAAGATCCGCTTTTTCTTGCTTTTTCTTTCGATGATATTGCCTTTTTCACATTTCGGGCATTTCACTCCGATCTCCTTGACGATCGGTTTTGTGTTCCTGCAATCCGGGAAGTTGCTGCAAGCCATGAACTTACCGTATCGTCCCATCTTGAACACCATCGGATTTCCGCATTCCTCGCAGTCTTCTCCTGCCGGTTCATCACGGATTTCGATTTTCTCCATCTCATTTTCCGCTTTTTCAAGATGCTTTTCAAAGTCTTGATAGAAGCGGTCGATGATTTGTTCCCATTTCACGTTCCCGTCTTCAATATCATCAAGACTTCGTTCCATGTTGGCCGTAAACTCGACATCAATGATGTCCGGGAAGAACTCTCTCACTAACTCCAAAACGATTTCCCCAAGCTCGGTCGGGATAAATCGCTTATTGTCCAATGTCACATACCCTCTTCGTTGAATCGTATCAAGGGTAGGTGCATAGGTGGAAGGTCGGCCTATGCCCAGCTCTTCCAGTGTTTTCACAAGTCTTGCTTCAGTATATCTAGGAGGCGGCTGGGTGAAATGCTGATTCGGATCGATCGTTTCACTGTTCACCTTGTCGTTTTCTTCAAGTGCGGGAAGGAAGTTGTCCTTTTCTTCTTTCTGGTCATCCGATCCTTCTACATATACTTTCATGAAGCCGGGAAACTTCACTTTTGAGCCTGTAGCCCGGAACATGACTGAACCGTTTACGAGATCCACACTCATTGTATCCATGATGGCCGGGGCCATCTCACTTGCTACGAATCGTTCCCATATCAGTTTATATAAACGATATTGGTCCCTTGAAAGAAACTCTTTCACTGAAGACGGGTCTCTTAATGTGCTTGTCGGCCGAATCGCTTCATGGGCATCCTGCGCTTTTTGCTGTTTCTTTTCTTTACGCTCTGCCTGCTTGATGAACTCCTCGCCGTATTTATTTACAATATACTCATTTGCTTCTTTTTTGGCGACTTCTGAGATACGTGTAGAGTCTGTTCTCATATAAGTGATGAAACCGACCGTACCCTGTTTGCCCATCTCGATTCCTTCATATAATTGCTGGGCGAGCATCATGGTCTTCTTCGCCCGGAAATTCAATTTACGTGCTGCTTCCTGTTGGAGGGAGGAAGTGGTGAATGAAGGTGCCGGGTTCCGTTTACGTTCTTTCTTCGTCACTTTATTCACTTCAAAGGATTTTCCTTTTACCTTCTGAAGCACGTCCTTGACTTCCTGCTCGGTCTTCAGGTCGACCTTTTTCCCGTCCATCCCGTAGAAGGAGGCCTGGAACGTATCTTTCCCCTTTGTGAATTCAGCGTCGATTGACCAGTACTCTTCAGGGGTGAATGCTTTTATTTCATTTTCCCTGTCAATGATCAAACGGACAGCAACGGATTGCACCCGTCCTGCACTGAGACCCTTTTTCACTTTTTTCCATAGTAACGGGCTGATGTTATACCCTACGAGGCGGTCCAGTATTCTCCGGGCCTGTTGCGCATCAACAAGGTCCATATTAATGGCACGGGGATGCTTGAAAGACTCTTTGATTGCATCTTTCGTGATTTCATTGAATACAACCCTGCATTGGGAAGTTGTGTCCATATCAAGGCTGTGAGCCAGATGCCATGCGATGGCTTCCCCTTCTCTGTCGGGGTCGGCCGCGAGAAAGATCTTTTTCACTTTTTTTGCGGCGGTCTTCAATTCTTTCAACACCGGACCTTTACCACGGATCGTGATATATTTTGGTTCAAATTCGTTTTCAACGTTCACGCCCATCTGACTTTTCGGTAAATCCCTGACGTGTCCCATTGATGCCTTCACCTTATATTTCTTTCCTAAATAACGTTCAATCGTTTTCGCCTTTGCCGGCGATTCCACTATTACTAAATAATCTGCCATCCAATAAGCCTCCTTAAAGAGGAAAATAATCACTGTTTTATAGAACCTTGGAATGTGTCGAGCGCTCCGGAAACGGTTACACTTACATTCACATAGGTTTAGATCGATATCAGTGTAGAGAAATACTACTTTTGCTTCATTCTTCTCTTTTATACAGTTTTAGATACCTGTTGCAAAATGTATAACAGTTTTACTATAATTGCAACCATTTTGTGTGATTTGCTTGCAATTATTCAATTACATATGAATAAAATTCCGTTTTATGACAGAATTTTATATCATTTTCTCGTCCTTTATACACCAAGTTCTGAAAAAATATCTTCTATTGATAATACCATTTTGGCCCCCTGCTGAATCAAACTGTTCGTCCCTTCAGCAAGCGGATCGCCAACCGCTCCCGGAATGCACAAAACATCCCTGCCTTCACTCAATGCATAATCAGCGGTGATGAACGTACCACTTTTCTTCCTCGCCTCTGTGATCAGGACAGCCTCAGATAATCCACTGATGATACGGTTTCTGAGTGGAAAATGCCACCTTTCAGGTTTCACATAAGGAGGGTATTCCGTTAACAGCAGATGATTTTCCATCATCTCACCGGCCAGATTCTCATTCTCCCTGGGATAAATATGATCAAACCCGCTTGCAATCACCCCTATGGTCTTACCGCCCGCTGAAATCGCCTCTTTATGGGCGACGGTGTCTGCCCCTTTTGCCAAGCCGCTGACAATCACAATATGTTTAGCTACCAGTGTGGGAATCATTGAATGAAGGATGTTTATTGTGTAGGATGTGGCATCCCTTGATCCGATGATGGCTAATTTCTTCTGTGCCTGAAGGAGGGATTTATCGCCTTTTAAGAAGAGTAAAAACGGAGGATCATAAACATGCTTTAAAGAATGTGGATAATCCGGATCCATGATGGTGATCCATTGTATATCATTTTCTTCATACAGCTTAAGATAACGGTCTGTCGGGAATGAGTGAAGGTCTTTGTAGAAGAGTTGTAGATTGGCAGATGTCTGACGGGTTATCTTTTGTATAACAGAGGGGGATAACTCAAACAGTGTCGGAAGTGCGGGGAGTGCTTCAAACAGTCTTTTCGTCCCTTTTAATCCAATTCCCCGGCAATGATGGATATGAAATAACATGTGTCGTCTGTCTATATGAATGTCCTCCATTCGTCATTTACTTGAATATAGATAATTGAGACTGATGGCAAAACTGCCATCAGTCTCAACATACATTAATGTGTTTTACATTTATCCAGGATACCTTCTTCTTTCAGTACCTTGATTAACGTTTCACCCATGTCTGAAGGTGTAGGCGCAACTTGAATGCCACACTCGTTCATGACGCGGATCTTCTCATCTGCAGTTCCTTTACCACCGGAGATGATCGCACCTGCATGTCCCATGCGTTTTCCGGGAGGTGCAGTACGTCCGCCGATGAAGCCTACTACCGGCTTCGTCATATTGGCTTTGATCCACTCAGCAGCTTCTTCTTCAGCCGTACCGCCGATTTCACCGATCATGATGACCGCATATGTGTCTTCATCTTCATTGAATGCTTTCAACACATCGATGAAATCCGTACCATTTACCGGATCTCCCCCGATACCGACTGCTGTTGATTGTCCGATTCCTGCTTGGGAAAGTTGGTGAACAGCTTCATACGTCAGCGTTCCAGATCGTGAAACTACGCCCACATGCCCTTTAGTATGGATGTAACCAGGCATGATTCCAATCTTGCACTCTTCAGGTGTGATAACACCTGGGCAGTTCGGTCCCACAAGGCGTGTTTTCTTTCCTTCCATATAACGTTTAACCTTCACCATATCCAATACCGGGATATGCTCAGTGATACAGATAGCAAGATCAAGTTCTGCATCTACTGCCTCCATAATGGCATCTGCGGCAAATGGTGCAGGAACATAAATGACTGAAGCATTTACGCCTGTTGCTTTCTTCGCTTCTTCAACTGTATTGAAGACAGGTACGCCTTCAACCTCAGTCCCGCCTTTACCAGGTGTCACACCAGCCACGATCTGTGTACCGTATTCAAGCATTTGCTTTGTGTGGAAAAGAGCAGTTGATCCTGTAATTCCCTGTACAACAACTTTGGTATCTTTATTAATAAATACGCTCATTAGTCCCCCGCCTTTCTTAGCCTACTTGCTCAACGATTTTTTGTGCGCCGTCTGCCATAGATTCAGCTGCAATGATATTCAATCCTGATTTATTAAGGATATCTTTACCCAAGTCAACATTCGTACCTTCGAGTCTGACAACCAGCGGTACTTGAAGACCGATTTGCTTCGCTGCTTCTACAACACCTGTTGCGATAACATCACACTTCATGATTCCACCGAAGATATTGACGAAAATACCTTTGACGTTTTCATCAGAAAGGATGATTTTGAATGCTTCGGTTACCTTCTCGGCTGTGGCACCGCCCCCAACGTCAAGGAAGTTAGCGGGATCTCCGCCATAATGTTTCACGATATCCATCGTTGCCATGGCAAGTCCTGCACCGTTGACCATGCAGCCGATATTTCCATCAAGGGAAATGTAGCTAAGGTCATATTTGGATGCTTCGATTTCTTTCGCATCCTCTTCTTCAAGATCACGCAGTGCAAGCACGTCTTTTTGACGATATAATGCATTGGAATCAAAATTGAATTTCGCATCCAGTGCCATCACATCCCCGTCTCCTGTTACAACAAGAGGATTGATCTCTACAATGGATGCATCCTTTTGAATATACACATTATAAAGGCCCATCATGAATTTGGCGGCTTTTCCAACCAGCTGTTGAGGGATATTGATATTGAACGCGATACGGCGTGCCTGGAAGCCCGTTAAACCGACTACAGGATCAATATACTCCTTGAAGATCTTTTCTGGTGTCTGTTCTGCCACTTCTTCGATTTCTGTCCCGCCTTCTTCCGATGCCATCAATACGACTTGGGAAGTTGCACGGTCCAATACTAGACCTACATAATATTCTTTCTTAATATCACAGCCTTCTTCAATAAGTAAGCGCTTTACTTCCTTACCTTCAGGGCCTGTTTGGTGAGTCACTAACGTTTTTCCTATTAACTCTTCTGCATATGTACGCACCTCGTCAAGGCTCTTGGCGATCTTAACCCCGCCTGCTTTTCCTCGACCACCTGCATGGATTTGAGCTTTTACTACATATACGCTAGAATCTAACGTCTTCGCCGCTTCAACCGCTTCTTCAGCTGTAAAAGCCACTTTACCATTTGGTACGGACACCCCGTAATTTCTGAGGATTTCTTTACCTTGATATTCATGGATATTCATTTTCCATCCTCCTATCAAACTCTTCAAAAAATAGACTGCGCTTTCATTGTATAAAATGACAGTATATCTGTCTACCATTATGGTAAAAATATTATATTAATTTAAAAATTCTGAACAATACCTACGCATTATCACTCTAATCACTTTGGGTTCGAAAAAGGAAAATCTCTTAAAATATTATATCTGAAAAATATTTTAAGAGATTCCTTCCCTTTTTACAATAACGCCTGTATGCATTATCCTGAACTTTTTTTGGCGTGCTCCCTGTCCAGTCTGTAGACGAATGCAAATACTTCTGCTACAGCCCCGTAAAGCTCTTCAGGGATCGATTCCCCCACATCCAATTTCCCAAGAAGGGATAATAAGCTTTTATCTTCCTGCACAGGTACATGATGCTCTTTTGCCTTTGAAAGGATGTTCTCTGCAATGATCCCCTTTCCCCTTGCAAGGACCTTAGGTGCTGATCCATTTTGTTCATCATACCCTAAAGCAACTGCTTCTTTACGCTCCATTTCGTCCCTCATACCAAGATATCAACTCCGGTGAATGTTGTATTGTCAAGGTCCACAAGGCTGTCCTTTGACAGGTCTTTATCTCTGTCAGGGGTTTTCACCTTGACGGAAGTCAGCCGGTAATCCAGTTCCATCAAGCCAGCTTTCAGCTTGGGCAGCAATGCAAGTGACGCCTTTTCAACAGCAGGATCGTCATTCCATACGGTAAGGGTGATCACACGGTTTTGGACCTGCATATCAATCAATGTTTCTTTTAAGCTGTCAAGTTCCAGATAGAACAATACGCGGCAGAAATCTTCGTCAATGATCCCTTTCTCTTTTTCCTTACCCGTCCATTGAAGCGTGATGTCTGTATTCCTTCCAAATAGAAAGAGAGGAAATTGCTGTATGATGGTAAGCAACGGGGCGTTTTCCTGAGATACAAGGACTTGATGATTCAATTTCATCACAATGTCATCAGCCAATTGGCGCACTTCCGGCAGCGGATGGGTGAGACTGAGGCTGACAAGGCTCTCTTTCAGGTTAAGGGGTTGAAGTTCATACCCCTTTTTTTGCAGCTGGGCCTCGTAATTGATCCCAAGTGAGCCAATCACCCTTTTTAACACCTTTGTTAATTCATCCCCCTGCATCTCTTGAGTGAATTCCTGCTCCAATTGTTGATACAGCTGATGAAATACCCGGCCCTGATTGGAAAGAGGTACACCTTTTGCAAGCGAACGCTCTAGGTTTCCAAAATTGATTTCCATCGACTGTTTCTGTTCTTCACTGATCAACCCCATCAAAAGCTTCGTTTCAAGATTCCCTTTGCCTTCACCCATATTGGAGAGCAGTGTATTCACAAGTGAACGGCCTGCCTTCTCCAGGCCTGCAGGCTCGCCGCCTGCAGCTGCCTGGAGCCTGTTCAATTCTTTGCCCACACGGCCTCCGGCATCATTTCCATTTAACAAGGGGAATGCTCTCTCAATATTTTTCTCAACATACCCCTTGGCAGAAGCGCCCTTCACAATCGCGGAAGCTACACCATCTTTCCATTGATTCATCGTGGCCCCTTCCGGCAGAAAGCCTAGAGACTTCAATAAATCAAAATGCCCGAGCCTGGCCGAAAAAGATTGGGATGGACTGGACAGCATTGATAGAGACTTCCCTACCATCCTTTCCATCAACATCCCGTTCACCGGGTTTTGTATATTTTTGATCAATTGGAGGGTGGATTTGTCTGTTCCTGTTTCACTCAACTTGCCGGAAAGGGTATTCAGCATTGAAACAAAACCTTCTTTTGACAAACCGGCTTTCATGGATTGAAAAACCTTCTCCGTGAACGGCAGGTTTCTTTTCGCTATATCTACCAATATTTTAATATTCTCTGCGTCTCCTTTTCCGGTCACATGCTTCTCGGCAAATAGAAGCATGTCTTTGTCAAACGGCAAACGATTCTTTACGAGTTCATTCAATAAAGAGGTCATGCCCTCTCCCTGGTTCTTGACAGCCATATGACGCAATAGATCTGCTATCATCCCCTTGGCGGTCATTTCCCCTGTACGTGGGTCAGAAATGACTGCAAGGCTGATCCCCTTTTCAGATTGCTTCACTTCCACCCAGTATCTTCCCCCTGCTTCAACAGGGGTTTCAAGCTTCGCTATGAATCGCTGACCATTTACAGATACTTCTGCCTGAGCGTCACCCAGGTGTTTGTGAACACGTACATTGAGGACTTTCCCTTCCTGTAAAGCAAAGGGCATCCTCTGTGCGGCTGACACGTTTTGATTCGTTGAAGTTCCATGAATATGGGTCATATTCTATCTCCCGTCCCATGATTGATTTAGAAGCGTGCAAAGGAGTTACAGCAGTTCCTTGACCGGCGCGAAACTTTTCCTGTGCAGCGGTGTAATGCCATACTGGGCAAGGCCGTTTAAATGCTCTTTTGTTCCATATCCGGCATTATTCTCGAATCCATAACCGGGATACTTCGTTGCGTACTCCTTCATCATCCTGTCCCTCGCCACCTTGGCGATGATCGAAGCGGCAGCGATGGAAATGCTTTTTGAATCACCTTTGATAATGGACTGGCTCGGATAAGGCGTTTCGAGCTTCATGGCATCGATCAATAAATACTCCGGAGAGATGGTGAGGTTATTGACGGCACTGTTCATCGCTTTTTTCGTTGCTTCATAAATATTGATTGAATCTATCACATCTGCATCCACAATCGCCAACCCGATTGAAATGGCATGTGCCCGGATATGGGCAGCATATTCTTCCCTTTTCGCTTCGCTTATCTTTTTACTGTCATTCAAGCCCGGCAAATAGAAATCTTCCGGAAGGATGACCGCTGCCGTCACGACGGGACCTGCGAGCGGTCCCCTGCCTACCTCGTCTATCCCTGCAATCAGGCTGAAGCCTTGATTGCGAAGTTCATTTTCATATGTAGTAAGCGCCTTGAATGCTTCATGTTCCTCTTCTCGCTTCTTTCTTGCACGTTCGGCCTGATCAAGAAGTTTCTGCACACCTTTCCTGCCATCCTTCTTTAATTCATCGAAAATAGGATCAGTATCCGGGACTGTTCGGATGATTTCACTGATTTCCTTAATTGTTCTTTGTACGTTCGTCAAAACGTCTCCCCCTTTTACTATCGGTTCTTCCAGGAAATAATAAAGAGGCTGTGTAAAAGGGGGTATCCCTTCGTGCAGCCTCTTCGTTTATTCTTCGTCTTGTTCTGATTCACCGATGAAATCAAATGTCATCGGTCCCAGTTCTACATTTCGGATATCCCTGACGATGATTTCGGACGTCTTGTCATAGTTTACTTCTCCGCCCGCCATCAGGCAGCCTCTCTTCTTGCCGATGTGGTTGAAACAATCTACAACCTCTTCCGGTATCGTTTCGAGTCCGTAACGTTCCTCAAGACGCTCTGGATAATGCTCTTCGAGGAATCTTAATCCGTAAACAGCAATATCCTGCAAATTCAGGATGGTATCTTTGATTGCCCCGGTCAGTGCCAGCTTATAACCGACCTTGGGATCTTCGAATTTCGGCCACAGTATTCCTGGTGTATCAAGTAATTCCAGTTCTTTTCCGACTTTGATCCACTGCTGCGCCTTCGTTACGCCGGGCGTGTTCCCGGTTTTCGCGATGTTTTTCTTGGCCAGGCGATTGATCAGCGTGGATTTTCCCACATTCGGGATCCCGACAATCATTGCCCTGATAGCACGGGGCCTCATCCCACGGGACTTCATCCGGTCGAACTTTTCCTTCAGGATCTCTTTCGCGGCCTGGACAATGACTTGCAGTCCTTTCCCGGCCTGTGCATTGACGGCAAGTGCCGTGATGCCCTGTTCTTTAAAGTAGGCGATCCATTGGTTCGTACGGTTCTTATCCGCCATATCTGCTTTATTCAACAATACGAGACGGGGCTTCTGGCCGATGATTTCTTCGATCATCGGATTCCGGGAAGATAACGGGATTCTCGCATCTACTAATTCAATGACAATGTCGACAAGCTTTAATTTCTCAGTAACCTGCCTGCGCGCTTTAGCCATATGCCCTGGAAACCATTGTATCGTCATATGACCACCTCCAAACAACTTTTTTCTATTATTTCACAAAGCCTATATCTTTAACAGGCCAATATATCACTTTCGTATCTCCGATGACCTCATCAATCCGGACGGTACCGATGTGACGGCTGTCCTTGCTGAAACGTCTATTATCGCCCATCACAAAAATCTCACCTTCAGGAACCGTCTCTTCTCCAGTGAGGTCTGTCAATGTAAAATCTTCCGTCAGCACCCCGTCACTCAATTGATCTTTGTACTCATTCAGATAAGGCTCAGGATAAGCCTTACCATTGATATATAATGTATCATTTTTGTACGCTACTTTATCTCCCGGCAAACCGATGACCCGTTTGATATAGTCCTTTTTTTCAGGAGCGTGGAACACGACGATATCAAATCGTTCAGGAGCACCGAGCTTACTTACAATCATCCGGTCCCCATTATGTAACGTTGGCATCATTGATAAACCATCCACTACGATCGGTGCAAATAAAAAGAATCTGATGATGGCAGCTAAACCGACTGCAATCAACAGTGCTTTCATCCACTCCCACCACTCATTTTTTTCTTTTGCCACTTCTCCACCACCCAAAGGTTATTTATATCTTTTTCTATTCTACTAGAATTTGATCGATTTCTCATCAAAAAAAGGTGGGTTGTTCAAAAAACGGTCCTTACATAAGGAAAAGGAGCTTGTCTCCAAGCTCCTCTTCTTACGTTCTTATCGAATTTCTTTAATACGAGCCGCTTTACCACGTAGGTTACGTAGGTAATAAAGTTTCGCACGACGTACTTTACCGCGACGAATAACTTCTAATTTAGCGATTTTTGGTGTGTGTACTGGGAAAGTACGCTCAACACCAACACCGTAAGAAATTTTACGAACTGTGAATGTTTCGCTGATACCGCCACCGCGGCGTTTGATTACTACTCCTTCGTATACCTGAATACGTTCACGAGTACCCTCAACGATGTTAACGTGTACACGTACTGTATCACCAGGACGGAAAGATGGTAGATCAGAGCGAAGTTGTTCTTTCGTAATATCTTCGATTAATTTGTGCATCTTATTCAACTCCTTCCAACAGATGCTCTTACAAAAGCGATTGATTGCAGCGGAACATCGGGATCCATGGCCTAAGTATCCTCAAGCCACAAAGAATATAATATCACAGCCTAGACAAGGATGCAATAGATTATTCAGACTTTCTCCATTCCTCAATCCATTGCTTTTGTTTATCGGAAAGTTCACGGGATTCCAGCAAATCCGGCCTGCGCTCGAATGTCCGCCTCAGGCTCTCCTTCTCCCTCCACTCGTCGATCACGCGGTGATTCCCCGATATCAGCTCATCAGGCACCTTCATCCCTCTGAAATCTGCAGGGCGGGTATAATGGGGGTGCTCGAGGAGGCCTGACGAGAAGGAATCGAGTACAGGGGAATCCTCGTTCCCAAGTACGCCGGGCAGCAGCCTGACAACACTGTCAATGACCACCATCGATCCCAGTTCTCCTCCAGTCAGGACATAATCCCCAATGGAGATTTCATCGGTCACGACATGCTCTCTGATTCGTTCGTCATATCCTTCATAGTGTCCGCAAATGAATACAAGATGATCTTCTTCTGCAAGCTCTTCTGCCTTTTTCTGCGTAAAGCGCTCACCTTGGGGGCACATCAGGATGACTCTCGGTTTGGACTGCTGTTCCTTTTTCACCGCGTCCACTGCATCAAAGATCGGCTGGGGCTTCAATACCATCCCGGCTCCTCCGCCGTATGGATAATCATCGACCTTATTGTGCTTGTTGTCGGCGTAATCCCTGAAGTTGATCACATTGAAGGTGACAGCTTCCTTTTCCTTCGCCTTCTTCATGATCGATTCACCGAAGACCCCCTCGAACATGGCAGGGAATAGTGAAAGGACATCAATCCTCATCATGATAACAAACCTTCCATCGGCTCGATCGTGATGATTTGGTTGTCAATATCGACAGTCTTCACAACATCCTCTATGTAAGGAATCAAATGTTCTTTCCCTCTTTCTCCCTTGACCACCCACACATCGTTTGCTCCTGGGCTCAACACTTCTTTGACGACCCCGAGAGCATCCCCGGCAGTGGTCACGACCTTACAGCCTACAATTTCATGCAGATAGTACTCACCTTCGTCAAGTTCCTGCAATTGATCTTCCTGCACCTTCAGGATTCCTTCTTTGAATTTCTCCACATCGTTGATATTTTCATATCCTTCGAATGTCAACAAATCAAAGTTTTTATGTTTCCGGTGAGATTTGATTACCAGACCCAAAGGTTCTTTCACCTGACCTTGGAATAAATACAATGTGTTCCCTTTTTGATAGCGTTCTTCGGGAAAATCGGTTGTCGAAACAATCTTCACTTCGCCCTTTACCCCATGCGTATTGACAATCTTCCCTACGTTAAACCACTTTTCCATTGCTTTCACCTCTTCACTCAACGAATTTCTTTCACTTTGCCGTCCTCGACTACAATCGTCTTCGAAAGGGCTGCCTCATCCCAATTGTCACCAACTTGGATATCGAGCATACCTTGCACTTCCCTTTCCTTCAGCTCACTGCCAATCGGTAAGATCATAAGCTGTTCGATTTGAAAGTCCAGAAGCTTGATTTTTTCAGCCCTGTCATTCAATTCCTTATCAAAATGCTTTTTCAGCTTATGTGAGGGATATTTCTTCCCTCTCTCGATCTTTTTCATCTCGAACTGCAACTGATCGCATTCTTGCGCCAGTTGTTTCTTTTGATTTTCATATCGCTGCATCAACAAATCCTTGCTCTTTACTGTCAGTACCTGTTTAACCGTAATTGTATGTATGACATTCAAACGACTTCCTCCTCCTTTTCATCCACCCCACATGGAAGCAAGGTTCTTCAGGGTGTTCTGAGGGGAATGTGGATAATCTTGGGCTTTTGTACCCTTAACTCTATCATATCACTTCAGGTGACTCATCCCTATGAAAAAGGGGACTGACGTGTTAAGGCTAGCAAGTAACCTTTGTGGGTCAGTCCCCTCATTCCCTAGAGAGCCGGGAGAAGGAGCTTGATGCTCCTTTATTCCACGATCTCTAAAAAGATTTTCTTTTGTTGTGAAGATCCTGCTGCAGCGTATACCACAGTTCGAATCGATTTAGCTACTCTCCCTTGCTTCCCAATGACCTTTCCCATGTCCTCCGGGTGAACGGCCAACTTGTAGGTTATGCCGTTCGCTCCTTCATCTAAGTCGACGCAGACAGCGTCCGGATGGTCCACTAAGGGTTTCACAATCGTTAGAATAAGATCTTTCATCGATCTAATCGATTACTTGCTGTTTTTAGCATTGTGGAATTTTTCCATAATGCCTTGTTTTGAGAATAAGTTACGAACTGTGTCAGATGGTTTCGCACCATTTGATAGCCATTTAAGAGCAAGCTCTTCATCGATTTTCACTTCAGCTGGTTTAGCAACAGGGTTGTAAGTTCCAACTGTTTCGATTTGACGTCCATCACGTGGTGAACGAGAATCTGCTACTACGATACGATAGAAAGGAGATTTTTTTGCTCCCATACGTTTTAATCTGATTTTTACTGCCATAATTAAAGCACCTCCGAATAGTTTCACACAAGTTAGTATAATATCAAATGTGTATTTTGTTTGTAAAGTGTTTTTTCTTAACAGTTCAATTTTTCTTTTGAAAAACCGAACGAAAGTCTTACATAAATGGGAATTTCATCCCTTTTTTCTTTCCTTTTCCTTGCATGCCACTCATCTGTTTCATCATTTTTTTCATGTCCTCGAATTGTTTAAGAAGACGGTTCACCTCTTGGATCGACGTTCCGCTTCCTTTGGCAATCCGCTTTCTGCGTGAGGCATTGATGGTTTCAGGATGTGTTTTCTCATCCTTTGTCATTGATTGGATGATGGCCTCAACGTGACTGATCTGTTTGTCATCGACTTTGACTTTATCGAGACCTTTCATCTTGTTGGCGCCAGGCATCATCTTCAGCAATTCATCAAGCGGACCCATCTGCCTCACCTGGCCGAGTTGCTCCAGGAAATCATCAAATGTGAAAGACATGGTGCGCATCTTTTTTTCAAGCTCTTTGGCCTTATCTTCATCCACATTGGCCTGCGCCTTCTCGATCAGGGACAACACGTCTCCCATGCCGAGAATCCTTGAAGCCATGCGTTCAGGATGGAAGGCTTCAAGCGCATCCATTTTCTCACCCATACCGACGAATTTAATCGGTTTTTCGGTGACTGAACGGATGGAAAGAGCGGCTCCTCCACGGGTATCTCCATCAAGCTTGGTCAAAACGACGCCGGAAATGCCGAGTGCTTCATTGAAGCTCTGTGCGACGTTCACGGCATCTTGACCGGTCATGGCATCGACAACGAGGAAAATTTCATCAGGATTTGAGAGTTCTTTTATTTCTTTCAACTCACCCATCAGATTTTCATCGATATGAAGTCGGCCTGCCGTATCAATCAGGACATAATCGTGATGTTCTTCTTTTGCCTGTTCGATCGCTTTTTTCGCAATTTCAACCGGACTTACCTGATCTCCCATGGAGAATACAGGAAGGCTCAATTGCTTCCCGATCGTTTCCAGCTGCTTGATGGCAGCCGGGCGATACACATCGGCAGCGACTAACAATGGTTTACGGTTATGTTTTTTGCGAAGCAGGTTCGCAAGCTTACCAGTGGTCGTCGTTTTACCGGCCCCCTGTAAACCAACCATCATGATGACAGTCGGAGGACGTTTGGCGACCGCAATCTGGCTCTGTTCACCGCCCATCAAGTTGGTAAGCTCTTCTTGAACAACTTTAATGACCTGTTGTCCTGGCGTAAGGCTCTTCATGACTTCCTGCCCTACTGCACGCTCGCTTACTTTCTTGACAAATTGCTTGACCACTTTAAAATTAACGTCTGCCTCCAAAAGAGCAAGACGAACTTCACGCATCATTTCTTTAACATCCGCTTCTGAGATTTTCCCTTTACCACGGATTTTTTGTATTGTGCCTTGCAGTCGGTCGGCTAATCCTTCAAATGCCATTCATGCCGCCTCCTAATCCAATATTTCAAGATCATCAATGAGTTTTAAACAATGAGAAGAATCGATTGACGGCTCTTCTATCTTTTGTCGCAATTGATCAAGAATCTCGTTGCGTTCTTGAAATTTCTTAAATAATAAAAGCTTTTCTTCGTACTCCTCGATCATGGCCTCTGTCCGTTTAATGTTGTCGTATACCGCTTGGCGACTCACATTATACTCTTCAGCGATTTCACCCAGGGAGAAATCGTCTAAATAATAGAGGGACATATAGCTTCTTTGCTTGGGAGTTAACAAAGATTGATAAAAATCGTAGAGATAATTCATTCTGGTTGTTTTCTCCAGCACGGATATCCCTCCTTGTTAAGTGAAAAACCTTTACATATGAAGAATACAGTCTTTACAGGCGTTTGTCAAGGATTCCACCAAAAATCCAAAAGGAAAATGCAGCGTTTTTTACTTCATGCAGCATTTCTCATCCCGAGATATATCCCCCTCGTGATAAAGCAAAAAATCCGGACGATCCAACATGCCATATGAGACATTTCAATGATCGCACGGATTTCCCTTCTGCTAAGCCGGATTACACCTGGCCGATTTCTTATTCTTCTTCTTTGTCCACGAGATTTGAGAACAGGCCGTACACATATTTTTCTGCATCAAACGGCTGAAGATCGTCCATCTTTTCACCCAAGCCAACATATTTAACCGGGATTTCAAGCTCATTTCTGATTGCGAGGACAATTCCGCCTTTGGCCGTACCGTCAAGCTTCGTCAGGACGATCCCTGAAACATCCGTTGCTTCTTTGAATGTTTTCGCCTGGACCATCGCATTTTGACCGGTCGTGGCATCAAGCACGAGCAGCACTTCATGTGGTGCTCCCGGAATTTCCCTTTCAATGACCCGCTTGACTTTTTCCAATTCTTTCATCAGGTTCACTTTATTTTGCAGTCTGCCGGCAGTATCACAGATGAGGATATCAGCCTTTTTCGCCTTTGCAGATTGAACCGCATCAAACATGACTGCCGCAGGATCGCTTCCGGCTGCCTGTTTGATCACCGGCACGCCTACCCGCTCGCCCCAGACTTCAAGCTGTTCAATCGCCCCTGCACGGAACGTATCCCCTGCAGCAAGCACGACATTCTTTCCTTCTTCCTTGAACATATGGGCCATCTTCCCGATGGTCGTCGTCTTACCGACGCCGTTCACACCGACAAATAATAAGACGGTTAATTGATCTTCCTGGATGTTCAGGCTGTTGTCTTCATCTCGGTCACCCTGATAGATGTCAACAAGTTTTTCCGAGATGACAGACTGCACTGCTTCTGTATCCTGGATATTTCTTCTTTGCACTTCAAGCTTCAGCTCATCGATCAATTCCATGACGGTATCAAAGCCGACGTCTGCACCGATGAGGATTTCTTCCAGCTCCTCAAAGAATTCTTCGTCCACTTTACGGTATCTGGCTACAAGATCATTCACCTTTGTAGTGAAATTATCCCTCGTTTTGCTCAGGCCATCTTTGAACTTTTCCGTCACATTGTCACTTGATTGCGTAAATTTATCTTTCAGCTTTTTAAAAAAACTCACAATTTCACACCCCGCTCATTAAGTTTCAATTAATTCCTTCGTTTCTTGCAATCTGACCGAAACCAATTTCGATACCCCTGATTCCTGCATCGTCACTCCATAAAGCACATGGGCCTCTTCCATCGTACCCTTGCGATGGGTGATGACGATAAACTGGGTGTCGTCACTGAATCTCTTCAGGTATTGACTGAACCTCTGCACGTTCGCTTCATCGAGGGCTGCCTCGACTTCATCGAGGATACAGAAAGGAACCGGACGGACTTTCAAAATTGAAAACAGGAGGGCTATCGCCGTCAATGCTCTCTCTCCTCCGGACATCAGTCCCAGGTTCTGCAGTTTCTTACCTGGCGGCTGAGCGACAATATCAACCCCTGTATGAAGCAGGTCGGATGGGTCTGTCAGCTTCAGCTGGGCACGACCGCCGCCGAACAGTGCTTTGAAGACACCTTCAAATTCAACCTGGATCGCAGAGAATGTTTCATCGAACCGCTTGACCATCTCCGCATCCATTTCATTGATGACAAGGTACAGCGTGTCTTTCGCTTCGGTTAAATCGTTTTTCTGCTCGATGAGGAATTCATATCTTTCCTTCACTCGTTCATACTCATCAATCGCACCGAGATTGACTGTGCCGAGCTCCTCTAATGCCAGTTTAACAAGCTTTACTTTCTTCCTGGCATCCTCCACCTCGATGGTCAACGGGTAGTCTGCCTTTGCCGCTTCGAACGAAAGCATATACTCATCCCTGAGATGATCAAGGCGATTTTCCAACTCGACATCCAGCCGGTTGATTTTCACTTCTTCATCCCTTAAAGCCCCGACCAGGCCTTTGTGCTGGCGCTTCAGTTCTTTCAGCTCAACCTCTTCTTCTTCGACACCCTGCTGGAGACTGAAGCGTTCGTCTCTCCGCAGCGAAATTAATTTCGCAGTTTCCGCTTTTTGCAGGGCACATTCTTCGGCTTTTTTGCCCAATTGTTCTTCCCCTGAAAAATTGTCTTTCATTTCAGATTGAAGCCAGTCCAAATCATCCTGCAAAGAAGTTTTTCGTTTGTTGGTTTCCTGGATCGTTTCGGTTACCCGCTTTAATTGCTCCCGGCTGTTCACCAATTTCTCGTTTGCAGCGGCAAGATTGGCTTTCATATCACTGATTTCATTCAGGAGGGCATCCTTGGACGTCCGCTCACTGTTTTTCTGGAGAGTGAGTTCATTTATTTTCTTATCAAGATCTGAGATTTCTTCCCCGATCACTTTAAGCGATGCTTCAAGCTCAATTGATCTTGAGCTGTGTTTTTCTTTCAGCGACGAATAGTCTTTTTTCTCCAAATCATAGAGAGAGAGCCTTTCATCGAGATTCTGATGGGTTAACTCAATTTCACGGAGTTGGGAGAGAAGTTCCTGCTCCTTGATGCGTAAGCGTTCTCCCTTCACTCTCATTTCCTCTAATTTCTTCTCCCTGAAGCTGCTCTCTTCCTTCAGCGATTTCACCTGGTTCTGGAGCTGTTCGGTCTGCTTTTCCATCGCAGTAAGCTTTTCTTTCATTTCTTCTAGCTCACCTTTTCTGGACAGCAGTGAATTCTTCTTCTGCTTCACCGTTCCCCCTGACATGGATCCACCAGGGTTGACTACGTCCCCTTCAAGAGTGACAAGGCGGTAGCGGTATTGAACAAGCTTTGCGATCTCATTGGCACCTTTCAGGTCTTTTGTGATGATGACATTCCCGACAAGGTTCGAAATCACCATGTGGAATCGTTCATCATAGTCAAGGAGATCTGCAGCGACGCCGATAAAGGAAGGATGCCCCTTCAGCATATTCTTTTGGTTTTCAGGTATCGACTTCCCTTTAATGACATTCATAGGCAGGAAGGTGGCACGGCCGAATTGATTTCTTTTCAAGAAAGCGATGGCTCTGCGGCCGTCTTCCTCTGTGTCCACCACGATATGCTGCATCGAAGCAGCAAGCGCAGTCTCCATTGCCGTTTGATATGGCTTAGGAACCGAAATCAATTCTGCTACAGCCCCCTGGATACCGGACAGCTGGCCTGAACGCTCTTTCAGGACCTCTTTTACCCCCTGAAAGAAGCCGGAATAGTCCTCCTCCATCTCTTCAAGCATTTCTTTCCGGGATTTTGCCTGTTGAAGAAATTGATATGCCTGATAAAGGGTCTTTTCCTGCTTTTCATATTGGGCTCTGATTTGTTCCAGCTTTTTTTGTTCTTCACGATAAAAGAACACATGCTCATCAATCTGCTCTTTTTGTTCCTGAAGCTCTTTCGCTCTTTCTTTGTGACGGGCATGTAGTTCTTCCCGCTGGGTCACATATTTCTCATTTTCAGCTTCCAGGCGGCTGCTCCGGTTGGATTGCTGATCCAGCTGCTGTTGAAGATATTGCAGCTCATTTTTCGCCGAAGCCTGCTGATTGAGTTTTTCGATATAATCACTTTTGTATGACTCGATTACTTCTTCAATATTTTCATTATAGTGCCTGAACTGATTCTGTTTCTTCGTCAGCCCTTCTTTCAGGCTCGTCACTTCCGCCTCGACAGACGCAAATGCCCGCTCAGCCAGCTCCTTTTCAGAAACAAGATCGGACAGCCTTTGTACCGCGTCCTCAATTGATTGTTTCAACTGGGTTTCGTTGGTGGAAGAATTACGTTTCCGTTCCACGAGCACCTGTTTGCGTCCCTCAAGTTTTTCTAATTCTTCACTTGTTGAGAGAAGCACTTCCTGAAGGGTTGAGATCGATTCATCAAGTGCGGCAATTTTATCCCTGCTATGGGTCAACGACGCTTCCTTCTTTTGAATGCGGGCAGAAAGGGCCAATTCTTCATTTCCGTGCTGTTCAAATTCTTCGCTGAGCTTCTTCCACTGCTTATGTAGATCTTCTATATCATAGACAGTCAATGCGACCTCGAACTTTTCCAGTTCTTCTTTCTTTTCAAGGTAATCCCTGGCCATGGAGGCCTGGATTTTCAGCGGTTCGACCTGCCCTTCCAATTCATGGAGGATATCATTTACACGATTCAGGTTTTCCTGTGTTTCAAATAACTTATTTTCTGCCTTTTTCTTTCGGGACTTGTATTTAAGTACACCGGCAGCTTCTTCGAATATCGTTCTCCGGTCTTCAGGTTTACTGTTGAGGATCTCCTCAACCTTCCCCTGACTGATAATCGAAAACGCTTCCTTACCGAGGCCTGAATCCATGAATAATTCAATGATGTCCTTCAGGCGGCAAGGCTGTTTATTGAGGAGGTATTCACTGTCGCCGGAGCGGTATACCCTCCTTGTGACGCTGACTTCCGAATAATCGATCGGAAGCGCCCCGTCTTCATTATCCAATACCAGTGTCACTTCTGCTATATTCAGAGCCTTCCTGGAATCACTCCCGGCAAAAATGACATCTTCCATTTTTGCCCCTCGCAGGCTTTTGGCCGACTGTTCTCCCAGTACCCATCTGATTGCGTCTATAATATTGCTCTTCCCGCTGCCGTTCGGTCCGACCACAGCGGTGACACCCGGGACGAATTCCACGGATATTCTTTCTGCAAAAGATTTAAACCCCATTACTTCTAGTTGTTTGAGGAACATCTTCTTTCCCCCTATTTAGCGTCAAGCTTCTGTTTTAGCATTTCTAGCGCCTTTTGTGCGGCTTGTTGTTCAGCTTCCTTCTTCGAACGGCCCTTCCCAATTCCCAGTTCTTCATTATTCAGGCTGACCCGTGATATGAACTGGCGGTTATGGGCCGGTCCGCTCTCTTCGAGGATCGAGTATTCTATCATCCCAGCACTGCCCCTTTGGACCAGTTCCTGCAGTTGACTCTTGTAATCCATCACATGAGAAAAAGCACCGACATTGATTTTTGGATACACAACTTTTTCAAGGATGGAGATGACTATGTCCAGTCCTTGATCCAAATATACCGCGCCTATGAAAGCCTCGAAGACATCTGCAAGCAGGGCAGGTCTCTCCCGGCCGCCTGTCATTTCTTCTCCCTTGCCGAGCAGGATGAGTTCCCCGAAATTCAATTCCACGGAAAACGTCACAAGTGATGGCTCACACACGATGGCTGCCCGCAGCTTCGTCAGTTCTCCCTCGCTCATCATCGGGTACTTCTTGAAAAGGAATTGTGATACCGTCAATTCAAGCACGGCGTCACCAAGAAACTCCAAACGCTCGTTGTCTTCATATGGCTTTCTGCGATGCTCATTCACATAGGATGAATGTGTGAAGGCTTGCTTTAACAGCCTTTCATCTTTAAATTGAATTCCCATTTGATTTTGGAACGCTTTGAACTTTGCGTCCTGTTTATGTTTCGATAATCCATTATTTCGACTTTGCTTTCGCATAAGGCACTCCACCTTGTTCCAAATGTTCTCATTGTATACTAATCAAGTTTATTCTAAAAAAATCAATTACGCAAAATTTTCTTTTACAGGGGTCAGAACACAAATAAACTTGGTAGAAGTGGGACCTCTACCAAGTTTAAAATGGTTTGAATGAAAGGCGGCATGGCCACCCTTCCATCCAATCAACGATTAAGCCTTTGCGTTTATGTAGTTCACAGCATCACCTACTGTGCCGATTTTTTCAGCGTCATCGTCAGAGATTTCCATGTCGAATTCATCTTCAAGTTCCATAACCAGCTCAACTACATCAAGGGAGTCAGCTCCTAGGTCTTCTTTGAAAGAAGCTTCAAGCGTTACTTGAGATTCATCCACACCAAGACGATCAACGATAATTTTTGTTACGCGATCTAATACTTCTGCCATTATTGTCACCTCCCCTCAAATATTATAGAGCATTTTGACCTCTAATGAAAAGAGTATACATGAAAACGGTAAATAAATCACCCGTTTCAAGTCGTTACATCACCATTCCACCATCAATATGGAGGGTCTGCCCTGTCATATATGAAGCAGCGTCTGATGCTACGAAAGATACGACCTGTGCAATATCCTCCGGAGCCCCGAAACGGCTCAACGGGATCTGCTTAAGCATTTCTGTCCGTACATCTTCAGGAAGTTCATCCGTCATATCCGTAGAAATGAACCCGGGAGCAATTGCATTGACCGTGATCCCTCTCGGCGCCAATTCCTTCGCAGTTGTCTTAGTTAAGCCAATCACCCCGGACTTTGCCGCAACATAATTGGCTTGCCCGGCATTCCCGCTCACTCCGACGATGGAAGAAATGTTGATGATCCTTCCGCTTCTTTGTTTCATCATTTGGCGGGTAACCGCTTTTGTACAGAGGAAAACGCCTTTTAGATTGATGTTGATGACATCATCCCATTCATTTTCTTTCATTCTCATTAATAAATTATCCTTTGTGATCCCGGCATTATTGACAAGGATGTCAATAGAGCCGAATTCAGATATCGTTTTTTTGACCATATCTTGAACCGATTCGCTGTCAGAAACGTTACACTGAACTGCGATTGCCTCTTTGCCGATACTCTTGATTTCATCGACAACTTCATTCGCTTTCGCTTCACTTCCAGCGTAGTTCACGACAACATTGCAGCCTTTTCGTGCAAGTTCAAGGGCGATTTCCCTGCCAATTCCACGGGAGGCACCTGTAACAAGGGCCACTTTACCTTCTAAATTCATTTACGCTTCCTCCTTCAAGGCTTGAATCGTTTGCTCCAACGAAGCTTCGTCATGGACCGCAAACGTCTTTACCCGTCGGTTTACTTTCTTTACCAAACCGGAAAGCACTTTGCCCGGTCCGACTTCCACAAATGTATCTACACCGAGTTCCAATAATTGCTCTACCGTATCTTCCCACTTCACCGGGGAGTATAATTGCTGAATCAATAGACGCTTGATTTCTTCCGCATCAACGACCGGCAGCGCCGTGACATTTGCGAGGACCGGTATTTTTGCATCTTCAATCGATATGTCATCGAGGATGGAACTGAAACTTTCTGCAGCGGGTGCCATTAATTGAGAATGGAACGGACCACTTACTTGAAGGGGGATCACACGCTTGGCCCCTGCTTCTTTCGCTTTTTCAGAAGCAAGCTCCACTCCTTTCACCGTCCCTGAAATGACGATCTGCCCCGGGCAGTTCAGGTTGGCAAGGCCGACTGTATCTCCTTCGGCTGTTACCCCATCGGTTACTTCCTTCAGCGCATCCCTGTCCATTCCGAGAATGGCAGCCATCGTACCTTCTCCGTTCGGTACAGCAGCTTCCATGAATTCGCCTCTTTTACGGACAGCATAAACGGCATCCTCAAACCCGATCGCACCTGATGCCACAAGAGCCGAATATTCTCCCAGACTGTGACCGGCCGTGTAATCAGGCTGTATGCCCTCTGCCTTCAAACGATCCATAATGGCTATACTCGTCGTCAACAATGCAGGCTGGGCATTGGTCGTCTGTGTCAGTTCCTCTTGAGGACCATCAAAAATAATGGACGACAGATTTGCACCTAATCTTTCATCGGCTTTCGTGAAATACGCCTGCACTTCAGGATATTCCAGAGCCAATTCCTTTCCCATCCCGACCGTCTGTGAACCTTGACCGGGAAAGATGAACGCGATTTTACTCATTTGTTTCCACACTCCCCTTAACAGCGTCTTTGATTGTATTGGAAACGTCCTGTTTGACCATTTCCCTCGCCTGCCTCATCGCATTATAAAAAGCGACTTCATTTGAAGAACCGTGGGCTTTGATGACAGGTGCTTTCAAACCGAAAAGACCGGCTCCTCCATACTCGGTATAATCAAGCATGCCTTTTAGCGATTTTAAATCATTTTTCACCAGGCCGGCAGCGATTTTATTTTTTGTTGAAGCGGTAAACGTCTTTTTCAGCATGGAAAACATGGAAAGGGCCGTTCCCTCGATCGTCTTCAACACCATGTTCCCGGTAAATCCGTCAGTGACGACTACATCTGCAGGTCCTTCGAGGAGATCCCTCGACTCAACATTACCGACAAAATTGATCGGCGCATCCTTCAATAACTGGAACGCTTTTTTAGTCAATTCATTTCCTTTTTTATCTTCCGTACCGATATTCAATAATCCGACCCGGGGGTTTGCGACCCCTCTTACCTTCTCTGCGTATATACTCCCCATGATGGCATATTGAGCGAGATGTTCCGGCTTGGCATCGACATTGGCACCCAGATCCAGCATCAAAAATCCGCTGCCGTCGAGGGTTGGAAGGGTAGGCGCGAGAGCTGGACGTTCTATTCCCTCAATCCTTCCGACAACAAACAACCCTGACGTCATGAGCGCACCTGTATTCCCTGCAGAAATGCATGCATCTGCTTCACCGTCTTTCACGGCCTGGGCCATCAGGACCATGGACGCATTCTTTTTGCGTTTGACAGCTCTCACCGGTTCGTCAGTAGCCTCGATGACCTCATCTGTATGGATGATCGTCAGGCGGTCATGATCAGATATGTACTGCTTGATTTTATTTTCATCTCCGTAAAGGAGGACTTCCACATCGGGAAATTCACTTAATGCCCTTTTTACACCCAATACCATTTCTTTTGGGGCATGATCTCCGCCCATTGCATCAACGGCTAACTTCATCTAGTCTTCATCCTTTACAGATTTTTTAGAGCGATACATGTCAAATTCACCTGTGAAAACGACCTCTCCACCGACTAAACTCTGGACTTCCACCGTTGTCCGGTCTTTTTGGTCTTTCGTATGTATCACTTTCGCTTTCGCTACTACCCGCTCGCCTTCTTTAACAGGCCGGGTGAAGCGGATGGTTGATTTGGCAGTCAGTGCCAGATCATCATTGATGACGGCAACTGCAAGGGAATTCGCCTGTGCAAACAAGTGATGCCCCCGCGCGATGCCGTTTCTGATAAATACATGCTCCCTTTTCACATCGAAAATGGATATGGCACTTTGATCTAATTCTATATCAATGATTTCCCCAATGATTTCTTCAATGGGTAATGATTTCACTTCATCTTCAAACGATTTCTCTGCTACATTTTTAATCCGTTCCCTGAGTTCCGGTATAGACAGTTCCATACGGTCCAGGCGTATTGTCTGGACGCTGACCCGGAAACGGTCGGCCAGTTCCTCATCAGTAATGAAAGGATTGTCCTTTATCGTGTCTGTCAGGTTTCCCTGTCTTTCTTTTTTTGAAAGTCTCAATATCAACACCGTCCAGTATTAGTACTAGGTACTAATAGTAGTATATAATCTAAAAAAGCAGATTGCAAGAAATAATCTTACAATCTGCCGTTCTAGTCAAGCTTCTCCCCTTCTAACACACCTGATTCAGCCAAATAGCTCCTGAGGGGAGCATATTCGGCATCTTTCCAAAAACGATCAGATGCGATCAGATGGGATGCATCATCACGTGCTACTTCCAAGGCACGATAATCATGCACCATATCGGCGACCTTGAATTCCGGGAGTCCGCTCTGCTTTCTCCCGAAGAAATCCCCCGGTCCCCTGAGTTCAAGGTCTTTTTCACTAAGAACGAAGCCGTCATTTGTTTCAGTCATGATCTTCATCCGTTCTTTTCCGACCTCGGTCTTTGGTTCAGCAAGGAGGATACAATAGGATTGGTGCTCGCCGCGACCGACCCTTCCTCTCAGCTGATGCAGCTGGGACAATCCGAACCGCTCTGCATCATAAATGAGCATGAAAGTCGCGTTTGGCACATTCACCCCTACTTCGACTACCGTGGTGGAGACAAGTACTTGAATCTCATTGGCACTGAATTCCCTCATGACGCCATCCTTATCCTCAGGATGCAGCCGTCCGTGCATCAGACCGACCTTATACCTGCCTTCAAAATAATGAAGCATCTGATTATAAACATCAATCGCATTTTGTACATCCAGTTTGTCCGATTCCTCGATTAACGGGCAGATCACATAGGCCTGTCTTCCCTGATCTAATTCCTTGTCCATGAATGACAGCACCCGCGTGAGCATATCCGCCTTGGCCCAGTAGGTTTCTATCGCTTTTCGGCCGGCCGGCATCTGATCGATGATACTCACATCCATTTCCCCAAACACAGTAATCGCAAGCGTCCGGGGGATTGGGGTGGCCGTCATGAACAGCACATCGGGACTTTCACCCTTTTCCCTGAGGACACGTCTTTGATTCACGCCGAAACGATGCTGTTCGTCGGTTACAACCAGACCGAGCTCCTTGAATACTACATCCTGCTGAATGAGGGCATGTGTACCGATGAGTATGTCAATTTCGCCCTCTTCCAACTTCTCCAGGAGCAGTCTTCTTTTTTTCCCTTTGACGGAGCTCGTCAACAAGGCGACTGATACGCCGACAGGGGCAAACAGCTCACTGAGCGAGTTGGCATGCTGTTCGGCAAGGATTTCTGTCGGGACCATCAACGCCCCTTGACAGCCTGCCGTCACACTGGCATACAGGGCAATGGCAGCGACCACTGTCTTACCTGATCCCACATCCCCCTGCAGCAGACGGTTCATCCGATAAGGCGATAACATATCGGTTGAGATCTCGTTGACGACCCGTTTTTGCGCTTCCGTTAATGGAAAGGGCAAAGCTTCGATGAATCCTTTCACCTTATCAAGGTCATAATGCTGCTGCATACCTGATGAGTGCTCCCTCTCAAACTTTCTGAGTGCCTGCATCTTAAGTTGGAACAGCAAAAATTCTTCGTACACAAATCTCCTTCTCGCCTGCTTCATATCATTGGCAGAATCAGGGAAGTGGAGATGATGCAGTGATTCCTTCCGTCCTGAGAGCTTATACTTTTCCATCAAGTGACCCGGGAGATTCTCCTCGATCAAATGACCATAATCTTCAAAGGCTTTCTTGATGAATTTACGCAGTGTATTATTTTTCACAGATCCCTTCACGGAATAAACAGGTTCGAACACGCCCTGTTTATTGTGGGGCCCTGCCTGAAAATATTGGACCGTGATGATTTGGCGGTTTTTATCCCATTTACCTGTGACCGTCACCGTATCGTGAAGGTTGATTTTCTTCTTCAGATAAGGTTGATTGAAGAAAACGGCTTGTACCAGATTCCTTCCAACCAATATACGGAGGGTGAGCCGGGATTTCTTTCTTCCGTAGAACATGAGGGCAGGTTCCGAATGAACCTTCCCTTCCACTGTGATCCTCTCATCATGGGCTGCTTCTTCTAAATCCCGGAGGCTGTAATCTTCATACCGATACGGTAAATATTCCAGTAGATCCATAACCGTATGGATTCCCATGGCATTCAGCTGCGCGGCAGTCTCTTCGCCGATCCCCTTTATGTTCTGGATCGTCACTGATTCATTATGAATCTGCACGTTTATTCAGGGAAACCCCAAAAATTTTCGCTTCAAGCTCCCGGCCGGTCGGTGTTGCAGCCAGTCCCCCTTGAGCTGTTTCACGAAGAGCCACCGGCATCGTTTGTCCGATTTTATACATGGCGTCAATTACTTCATCACAAGGGATTCTGCTTGTGATGCCGGCGAGCGCCATATCAGCTGCAACCATTGCATTGGCAGCCCCCATCGCATTACGCTTCACGCAGGGCACCTCAACCAACCCGGCCACTGGATCACAGACGAGACCGAGCATATTTTTAAGCGTGATTGCCATCGCTTCCGCTGATTGACTCGGGGTACCCCCGGCCATCTCGACGATTGCAGCTGCAGCCATACCGCTTGCAGATCCGACCTCCGCTTGACATCCACCTGCAGCCCCGGAAATCGAAGCGTTATTTGCCACAACAAATCCAAATGCCCCTGATGTAAATAAGAAACGGATCATATCATCCTTGGTAGGATTCAGCTTGTGCTTCACTGCGAATAAGGTCCCTGGCACCACACCGGCAGAACCGGCGGTAGGTGTGGCACAGATCGTACCCATCGCTGCATTCACCTCATTTGTTGCAACCGCCTTGCTTACAGCATCTAAAATCGTATTTCCTGAAAGAGAACGACCGCTTTCAATATATTTCTGCAACAGGACAGCATCTCCACCCGTGAGTCCTGAATGTGATTTGACCCCTTCAAGCCCTCTCGCAACGGCCTGCTCCATCACTTCCAGGTTCTTTTCCATCTGACTGTATACTTCTTGAAATGTTTTTCCTGTAAATTCGATTTCCTGCTCAATCATGATATCAGAAATCTTTTTGTTCTGACTCTCGGCAAGTTCGACCAACTCTGCTACATTTCGAAACATTTATAAAACCTCCTCACCTGTAAACGCTATCATTATAATAGTTGCTTAATCGGTAATGCGTGTGACTTGTGTGATATTCGGCAGCGATGTCAGCTCAGTTATGACAGCCTCATCAATCGGCTGATCCACCTCGATGGTCATTAATGCCATCTGCCCCTTTTCTTTACGGGAAACGTCCATATGACCGATATTCAATTGGTGCTTTGCAATGACATTTGAGACGGATGCTATGGCACCGAAGCGGTCGTCATGAACGACAAGAATTGCCGGGTGATGCCCGGAAAGCTTAAGTTCAAAGCCGTTCAGCTCAGTGATTTCCACTTTGCCGCCCCCGATTGAGATGCCGACGAGCTCAATCTCACCCTGGTCATCCCCCATCCTGATACGGGCTGTGTTCGGATGATCCGTTATGGCATCCTCCTCAAGGAATCTGATTTTTATTCCTTTTTCCTTCGCGACATTGATTGATTCTATGATCCGTTCATCATATGTATCATAATCAAGGATCCCTCCGACGATTGCCACATCGGTGCCGTGACCTTTATACGTTTTGGCAAAGGAACCATAAAATGAAATCGTTGCCCATTTCGGTTCGCGCCTAAAAAGCGTCCTTGCCATTCTTCCTATCCGCGCAGCGCCTGCTGTGTGAGAGCTCGACGGACCGATCATGACGGGACCGATAATATCGAAAACACTTTTGTATTTCATCCTGTTCTCCCCCAGACTATCATCAAATCCATACATATATATTACCATAGATGAAGGGGACAAACCCTATAATAGAGCTGCCCCCTTTCTTTATTCCTTATTCAACTGAGAATATATAGGAGTAAAGTGGTTGTTTACCATTATGAACTTCCACTTCAACATCTTCATAATTTTCTTCTACATACTCTTTAAGTGATTGTACATCTTCTTCAGCTACATCTTCACCATATAGGATGGTAAGGATTTCAGCGTCTTCATCGAGCATTTTCTCAAGTAGGCTTTGTGCTGTTTTCTGACGATCTTGATCAGAAATGACAATCTTGCCTTCTTCGAGCCCCATAAAGTCATCTTTGGCTATAGACACGCCATCAATGTTTGTGTCTCTGACAGCAAACGTGACCTGTCCCGTTTTCACCTGCTTTGAAGCGTCCGTCATGAAGCGCTTATTGTCTTCAACCGATGCCGACGGGTTGAATGCAAGCAGAGCAGCCATACCCTGAGGTACGGTTTTCGTCGGAACGACAGCCACTTCCATTTCAAGAATTTCAGCAGCCTGCTCAGCAGCCATGATGATATTCTTGTTATTCGGCATGATGATGACTTTCTTCGCGTTCACTTCTTCCACGGCTTTCACGATATCCTCCGTGCTCGGATTCATCGTTTGACCGCCTTCAATGACAGAAGTAGCACCGATACTCTTGAATAATTCCGCAATGCCCTCACCCATTGAAACCGTGACAATCGCAAAATCGACTTCCTTTGCAGGAGCAGGGACTTCAGCCTTGACCGGCTTTGATTCCCCTACGATACTGCTGTGCTGTTGTCTCATGTTTTCAATCTTGATGTTGATGAGACTTCCATATCGGTGACCGTATGTCAACACGTCACCCGGTTGTTCGGAGTGGATATGTACCTTCGCCAATTCATCATCACTGATGACAAGCAGTGAATCACCGAATGCACTTAAATCCTGGCGGAAATCTTCTTCGTTAAACGCTTGTTTATCTTCTTCGAATCTCACCATGAATTCTGTACAGTAACCGAATTCAATATCCTCAGTACTCATGAAGTCCTGTGCAGACTTATGATGTTCCGCACTTACAAGATCATTCATGGACGGCAGGGATGCCTGATCCGACACTTTTTCACCTTTCAGTTCAGCCAGGAAACCTTCATATACGAACAGAAGTCCCTGACCACCACTATCTACTACGCCAACTTCCTTTAATACAGGAAGTAAATCAGGTGTACGATTTAACGAAGCCTGTGCTTCTTCAACGATTGCCTGCATGACCTTCACGAAATCCGTTTCTGTTTCAGCAACAGTTACACCGTGTTTGGCAGCATCTTTCGCAACCGTTAAAATCGTTCCTTCAACAGGTTTCATGACCGCTTTATAAGCTGTTTCCACACCTGTTTGAAGTGCATTGGCAAACTCTGCACTCGATAAGGATTCTTTACCTTCAATGACTTTGCCAAAGCCTCTGAATAATTGGGATAAGATAACACCTGAGTTACCTCTTGCCCCCATCAATAGTCCTTTAGAAAGAGCAGCAGCTACATTTCCAATATGATCTTGAATATTGTTTTGGACTTCCTTGGCTCCAGAAGTCATTGATAAATTCATATTTGTTCCAGTATCACCATCAGGAACAGGAAAGACGTTAAGCGCATCTACCAACTGCGCATTGGCAGATAACTTGGTGGCACCTTGTATCACCATTTGGGCAAAACGTTTTCCTTCCAAAGATGTAATCGACACGAATCTTCCTCCTCACTACGGGTTCGTGACACGAACCCCCTGCACAAAAATATTTACTGAATCTACCGCCAAGCCGACGGTCTTATCAAGAGTATATTTAACCTTGGATTGTACATTATGAGCGATCTCAGAAATTTTTGTACCATAACTCACAATAATATACATATCGATATGTACTTCCTCTTCATCTTGACGAACGATCACTCCGCGAGTGAAATTTTCTTTACGTAAGATATCTGTGAAACCGTCTTTGATCTGGTTTTTTGAAGCCATTCCAACAATTCCGTAGCAATCCACCGCTGCACCTCCAGCAATCATTGCAATGACATCATTCGTAATATCAATTTGTCCGTACTGATTTTTCAATTCGATGGACATGGAATGTTTTCCCCCTTTAATTACATGCTTGGCTAAAAACATTTTACTATAAGTATGGTGTTTTTGAAAGCTAAAGTATTATCCCAAGCTTCAATTGTTGGGTTTCCCCTCTATTTTTTCCTTTTTATGAAAAGAATAATCATACAGATCCCTTTCATGAAAAAAGACGCCTGCATCAGGCGCCTTTCCATTTTAAGTATTATACGCGTTCTACTTTACCAGATTTCAACGCTCTTGCAGAAACCCATACTTTCTTAGGCTTTCCGTCTACAAGAATTCGAACTTTTTGCAGGTTTGCACCCCAAGTACGCTTGTTCGCATTCATTGCGTGAGAGCGAGCGTTACCTGAGCTGGCTTTACGGCCTGTTACTACGCATTGTTTTGCCATAATATATTCCCTCCTCACTAACAAGAAGCTGAAGTTAATTTCAGTTCCACATTTCGCTTTTATCATAAAGATACTTTAATAATTTATCACACAACTTTCTATAATGCAATACCACATTTAAAACCTTTCAAGAAAAAATACTTTACACCACGAAAAGCGGAAGGGGCTCGCCCTGAGGCGACGAGCATATTCGGAGTAACCCGGAAAGGCGTTCTTTGCCTTTTTGGGTTGCTTCGAATATGACCTCGAGCCTCAAGCCCCTGGAGCTGGACACCACGAAAAGCGGAAGGGGCTCGCCCTGAGGCGACGAGCATATTGGGAGTAACCGGAAAGGCATTCTTTGCCTTTTTGTGTTACTCCGAATATGACCTCGAGCCTCTAGCCGCCGGAGCTGAAACACCACCCAAGGCGAAGCCTGATCTCACAAATTAGATTCCCCCCGTTCCCTTAGCATCCAACATCCACTCTACCAATCCATATTTCTATTACTGCCCTCAGCAACACAAAGAAAATACCTACCACATAAAAAAGAAGATGGCCACAAGCCATCTCCCACCTTTTGTTTATTCTTTTTTGAACGTTCCCAACATCGCTCTTACAAGTCCCCCAAGGAATTTTGGTAATTTGATTGTATAAAAGCGCATTTAAAGTCCCTCCCCACAATCTAAAGAACGTAATGTTTCGCTTGACAACATGTTAGTCTATGCAAGCAGTCTCGGTTAAGTACGTCTTCTTTCCCCCTGATTCAAGGAGCTTCAATCACTGCTCCTTATCACCATTAATATGCCGTCTGAAAAGGAAAAAGTACCAGATGATTGTATAAGTTCATTACTAATACATAGTGTGGATCCCCTCGAAATATTCCGGTTTTTTAACGGATATTTGAAGCCTTTCAAGGTGATTCCTTCGACGGTACCGGTCACAGGCACAAAGGAAATATATTTTAATCGAGCCGATTCATAGATCGTATGTTCACCCGGTTTGGCAAGGTATAACCGGTTTTGAACATCGATTATTTCAACCGCTATATCCGTTTCCATGAGCTCATTCTTCATCAGCAGCTGGAGGTTGCCCATAAAATGATCGAGCCTTCCGCCGGTGGCACCAAAAATGGTGATGGTTTTCGGCTTCTGTCCAACGGCCCAATTAAGGGCGAGCTCAAGGTCCGTTTCGTCTTTTTCAGGCTGAACTCGATTCACTTCCCCCACTTTTTCTATTATCTCATCCCACTCTTTTTCGGAAACAGAATCAAAATCCCCAAAGGCAACCG
Organism: Bacillus sp. KH172YL63; assembly: GCF_011398925.1. Taxonomy (NCBI): domain Bacteria; kingdom Bacillati; phylum Bacillota; class Bacilli; order Caryophanales; family Bacillaceae; genus Bacillus; species Bacillus sp. KH172YL63. The sequence continues at coordinate 1,500,388 of NZ_AP022842.1, read as the reverse complement.
TCGGGGTGATGCCTTGTTTCAAAAGCGTATAGACACCACGGTCTACGCCTATCCAGAAGTCACCTTCTCCATATTCTTTCAAGTCGGGGATGTATCTTTCAGGGGCACCTGCCACGATATTGATATTCATATTCCCACTCCCATTCTATTAAAAATGGGCTGACCCAGGAGGATCAGCCCTAATACACTCTTATGAAAGAGACTTTCTTAATTGTTCGATCGCAGCCCGGCGGTCGCTCTGGTTATATATGGCGGATCCTGCAACAAACACATCGGCTCCAGCTTGTGCACACAGGGCGGCTGTTTCCGGGTTGATCCCCCCGTCCACTTCGATTTCCAAGCCCGGGTTCACTTCATTCGCCCATTCACGGATTTGCCTGATTTTCGGCACAACAGAAGGGATGAAGGACTGCCCCCCAAAACCTGGATTCACGGTCATCAGGAGGACCATATCCACATCTGCTATTATCGGCTTGATCGACTCAGCCGGTGTGGCCGGGTTCAACACAACCCCCGCCTTGACGCCCTTGCCCTTGATCAACTGAATCGTCCTGTGTAGATGCTTTGCCGCTTCGACGTGAACAGTGATATAATCCGCCCCTGCATCTGCAAAGGCCTCGATATACTGGTCAGGATTTTCAATCATCAAATGGACATCCAACGGCAGCTCCGTAATCGGGCGGATCGCCTGTACGATCATCGGTCCAAGGGTAATATTCGGAACGAAATGTCCGTCCATGACGTCTACATGGATATAGTCCGCTCCGCCTTTTTCAACATCTTTGATTTCATTTCCCAAATCTGCAAAGTTGGCAGAAAGGATCGATGGTGCGATTTTCATATTCAGTACCTCGGCTTTCTATCTTTGATTTCTTTATGGAACGTCAAGTAGTGATCATACCGGTATGCTGGGATCTCCCCAGATTCGACTGCCGCTTTCACGGCACATTTCGGCTCATTGATATGAAGGCAGCCCCTGAATTTACAATCATCTGCCACAGAGACCATCTCAGGGAAGCATGCCGGAAGCTCCTCGGCTTCAAGCACAGTGAATTCCAATGAACTGAACCCAGGCGTATCCGCCACCAGACCATCTTCAATATCTATCAGTTCAACATGCCGGGTCGTATGTTTCCCACGGCCTAAGTGGGAGGAAATCATCGCCGTTTTCAGCTCAAGCTCAGGCTTCAACGCGTTGAGGAGGGATGATTTCCCCACCCCGGACTGTCCTGCAAATACGGAGATTTTATCTTTTAAATAAGGTGTCAGCTCTTCTACCCCGTGCTCGGTTTTTGAGGAAGTCATGAGGACTTCATAACCGAATGAGCGGTACTCTTCCACGTAGGCAGCGATCTTTTCTGATTGTTCAGGGCTTAATAAATCCATCTTTGTTACGCAGATAAGCGGTTCGATCCCCTTGCTTTCAATCAGCACAAGAAAGCGGTCCAACAGAGCCGGACTGAAATCCGGTTCACTGGCGGAGAAAACCAATATGGCTTGATCCACGTTGGCAATCGGCGGCCGGACCAATTCGTTCTTACGTTCAAATACTTTCAAGAGATATCCATCCGTCTTATTCTCCGCCTGGAATTCAACATAGTCACCAACCAAAGGGGTCACTTTATTTTTACGAAATACTCCCCTCCCCCGGCACTGCGTAATCGTGCCTTCTGAAAGTACGTAATAAAATCCACTCAACGCTTTAACAATTTTTCCTTCAGGCATTCGAAACCTCCTGTTCATCTGCTTATATCCATCACACATAAAAAAATGCACATTATGTATCCTGATTACCTATCATTATAAATGAAAACAAGAGGACTGTCCCGTCAGGTTCATTATTCACCAGGGTACAGTCCTTTGCATTTTAATCATTCATCTTCTTTAGGATATTCGACAGTCCCGGATTTATACTCTTTTCCGTCCACAAGGATCCGGTATTTCCCTTGTTTACCTTGCTCTAGTGTAAACGTCATAGTAATTTTTGTATCCTCGATGATTCCTTGAATCTGGTCAGGATCTCCGTTTAATTGACTGTCTTTGTCTTCAATGAAAACTTCCACTGTCTGCGGGTTTCCATCCTGTCCGCTGTATGGGACGGTTTCTTCTAACGTTTCTTCCTTCACAGGGATTTCCTCCGGCCCCTTAGACATGATCACATACACCGTGTCACCTTTTTTGATTGGTGTGCTTGCAACAGGCTTATGGGAGATAACCCGTCCTTCTTCCACATCGGAAGAGAATTGTTGGCCCTGTACAATGATGTTGATGCCTTTTGACGCTTCATATTTATCAAGGGCGGTTTGGTCGAATCCTTCCAAACTGTCAAGGTCGAAAGATTCCTGCCCTTTGCTGACCGTTAAGGTGATCGTCGTCTCTTCAGGCACGACTTCGACACCCGGGGAAGGATCTTGATCCAAAATCGTCCCTGCCGCTTCATCTTCACTGTACTCGTCTTCTTTTTCCACCTTGAAGCCCGCTTCCTCAAGCTCGGAAGCAACTTCTTCAAAGTCCTTGCCGGTGTAATCCTCGACCTCCAGCTTCGCTTTGCCTGTGCTGACATAAACATCGATCGCAGATCCCTCATTTGCCAATCGTCCTGCTTTCGGATTCGTTCTGATCACTTGCCCTTCCGGCACACTGTCGCTTGCTTGTTCTTTTGTTTCGCCTACAACAAATCCGTCAGACACAATCATCGACACAGCTTTGGTCATATCTTTCCCTGTAACATCCGGTACTTTGATTTCTTTAGGGCCAAGCAGATCCGGTACGAGGGTGACCGCTGCAACCCCCAATAGGATCAAGAGGAAGAAAAGGCTGACAATCACGATCGGCCATTTCTTTTTACTCTTTGTTTTGGTGGCATCTTTCTTTTTCCCCTTTTTCTTCCCATTTTGAACAGGAGGCGTCGGTTTCGTCTGGACGGCATCGGTATTCGCCTGATGGACGATTGTATCATCCAGGTTAGAATAGGCCTTCTGATCCGTGATCACCGGAATCGCCTTCGTCGCCTCGTCATCAAGAGGCACGGCAAATTTCGGCTCATTGATCCGGTCGGAATCCAGGGCCGTCGAGAGATCCTCATCCATTTCCTCCAAGCTCTCGTATCGTCGGAAAGGATCCTTCGCCGTTGCTTTCAAGACGATATTTTCTACACTTTGAGGGATATCTGGATTCCATCTTTTCAGGGACGGTGTTTCCGATTGAAGGTGCTTCAAGGCAATCGAAACAGCTGACTCCCCTGAAAATGGTAATCTTCCGGTTAATAATTCGAACATCACGATACCAAGTGAATAGATATCCGACTTCTTCGTCGCCATGCCTCCCCTCGCTTGTTCAGGCGAGAGATAATGAACCGAACCGAGGACTGAATTGGTCTGTGTGATCGAAGTGGCACTCAAGGCCATCGCGATCCCGAAATCGGTTATTTTCACATTCCCCTCTTCATCAAGGAGGATATTGTGAGGCTTGATATCACGGTGAACGATATGATTTTGATGGGCATGTGACATCGCAAGTGTCAGCTGCTTCATAATATCGATCGCCTTGTCCACATCGACCGGCGAGTGCTGCTGTATGTATTGCTTCAACGTCATCCCATGGACATATTCCATGACGATATAATAAAGATCATCTTCTTCCCCTACATCATAGATGCTCACAATGTTCGGGTGCGTCAGGCTGGTCGCAGATTGGGCCTCACGTTGGAACCTTTTGATAAATTCTTCTTCATTGGCGAAATCGATCCGGAGCATTTTTATCGCCACTTCACGATCTAATATGACATCATGTGCCAGGTATACGTTGGCCATGCCCCCGCCGCCAATTAATTTGATGATCCTGTAACGCCCACTGATGCGTTTTCCTTCCATCATGGTATCACCCGCTTTCCGTTTCAGCGGCAAACTCGACAATTACTACGGTAATATTATCTTCACCGCCATATTCATTGGCTAACTGAACGAGCGACTCCCCTTTATATTCAAGAGACTGATCCTGCACCAATACATCCTTCATTTCTTTTTCAGATACTTTGTTAGACAGGCCGTCTGAGCATAAAAGAATGACATCGTCATCTTCAAACATGATCGTCTTGATATCCATCGATATGGACGATTCCGTTCCAATCGCTCTCAGTATTACATTTTTCCGGGGATGATGCTCGGCATCTTCTTTGGTGATTTCCCCGCTTCTCACCAATTCATTGACAAGGGTATGATCCTCTGTCAGTTGATGAAAGCCGTTTTCATTCAGGATATACCCCCTGCTGTCACCGATGTTCACGATGGTCGCAAACAGGGACGTACAGATGGCCCCGACAAGCGTCGTGCCCATCCCTTCACATTCTGAATTGGATTGGGAATAAGTATATACTTTGTTGTTTACTTCGTTAATAGTCGATTTTAACCAATTTTCCGCTTCATCAGCGGTATTGAATTTCTCCGTATTTTCCCAGAAATCTTTTAGGATTGAAATCGTCAGCTGGCTCGCCACATCCCCTGCCCTGTGGCCGCCCATCCCGTCTGCCACAATCGCTAAATGATCTCCGTGAGGGTTGACAAACACCCCGGCACTGTCTTCGTTATGTTGACGCACTTTCCCTTTGTCCGTAAAATAAACCGTCTTCACTTAGGTCACCTCGTCTCTTCTTCTGCACCTGATTCAAGCAGCTCCTTAACATCATGGGCGCATCCTTCATTCAGTCATACATAAAATCATTAAGGGCTCTAATACTTTTACGACTCATCCGTCCAAATTTCCTGCTTTTCTTTCGACATTTGATCCGATTCGACTCAAGCTTTTTTCCGGAAACAGGAAATAAAGAATCCGTCCCCACCGAAATCCTGAGGAAATACTTGCAGCTGATGATTTTCGATAAACGGCGCTACCGTTTCCGGGAGAACATCAAGGGGATGCACTTCAAATCCCGGGTGATCACGCAGGAAAGCCGAGACGGTCCCTTCATTTTCATTTTGATCCACTGTGCATGTACTATAAACAAGCAGGCCGTCTTTCTTTAGCAACGGGGCAACAGCCGACAGGATATCGAGCTGAATTTTTTGCAATGAAACCAGATCTGCTTCTTTTTTTGCATACTTGATATCGGGCTTTCTTCTCAGGACGCCTAACCCGGAGCACGGGGCATCGACAAGGATTCTGTCAAAGCTTTCCTTCTCGAATTTTTCTGCCGCCTTCCGGCTGTCAAGGGTGGCCGTTTTCACATTGTCCAATCCTAATCTGGCAGCATTGTCGTCAATCAATTTCACTTTATGCTTATGAAGGTCCAGGGCGTTCACTTCCCCGGTTCCTGACAGCATTTCCGCGATATGGGTCGTTTTCCCGCCAGGAGCAGCGCAGGCATCAAGCACCTTCATGCCTTTTTCAAGCTTCAATGCATATGGAACAAGCATTGAGCTTTCATCCTGGATGGTCAATTGACCTTCTTTATATGCCTCTGTTTTCGCAAGGTTGCCCCGGAGTGACTGAATCGCTACCGGTACGACCGGACTTTCTTTCACTTCATTTCCATTGTCTGAAAGAAGCTTCATCAGTTCTTCGCGGGCAATTTTGGTCGTATTTACACGGGCAGTCTGCTTAGGGGCAATCAGGTTGGTCTCACACATTTCTTTCGTCTTTGCAAGTCCGAATTGTTCTTCCCATCTCTTCACGAGCCAGTAAGGATGGCTTGTTTCAATGGCCACACGCTCGACCGGATCCTTTATGGAGTCAAGGGAAGGAAGTCCTTTTCGCTGTACAGACCTTAACACCCCGTTGACCAACCCGGATATTCCTTTATGCCCCCGCTTTTTGGCGATTTCGACTGCTTCGTGGAATACCGCACGGTCCGGGATACGGTCCAAATAGACTAGCTGATAAAGAGATAAACGGAGTAATTGGCGCACCCAGTCATCGAGTTTCCCTTTGATGAAAGGCGCCAGATAGAAATCGAGGGTCATCTTCCGTTGAATCGTCCCGTACGTCAGCTCTGTCAATAAGCCGATGTCTTTCCTTGGAAGCTCATTTTTTTCGATCACTGAATGAAGCAATAAATTGCTGTAAGATTGATTTTTTTCGACTGCCTCGATCACCTCAAGCGCTGCTTCACGGACTGTCTTGGTTCGTTTACTCATTTTTTTCTCCTACAATCATTCCGGCTTTTAAGTTTGAACCTGCTCCCCTGAGGTAATCTTTCGCGCTCATTCGCTTTTTGCCTGACGGCTGCAGGTCGGTAATTTTGATTCCTACGTTATTACCTGTAGAAACGACAAAGCCATCTTCTTCGATGCTCAGGATTTCCCCGGGGGTTTTGGCTTCTGCTTCCACTTTTTCTCCCCACCATACTTTCATGACGTTGTTTTCAAGCGTCGTGTAAGCAACCGGCCAAGGGTGAAGCCCTCTGATGTGGTTATAAATCTCTTCACCGTCTTTCGTCCAGTCGATCACTTCTTGTTCACGTTTGATATTTCTGGCGAACGTTGCTTTCGCATCATCCTGCTTCACTGGGGAGATTTCTCCTTTTAATAATGCCGGCACCGTTTCAACGAGCAGTTTGGCACCTGCAATGCTCAATTTATCATGAAGCGTCCCGACATGATCACGCTCATCGATTTCTACTTCGACCTGACTGATGATATCCCCTGCATCAAGCTTTTCCACCATGTACATGATGGTAATACCGGTCTTTTCCTTCCCTTGAAGGATGGAATAATGGATTGGTGCTCCGCCTCTTAGTTCAGGCAGAAGGGAGGCATGCACATTGATGCATCCATACTTAGGCGCTTCAAGCAGCGCATTGGGCAGGATCTGTCCGAATGCGGCCGTGACGATAAGGTCCGGCTTCAAAGCGAGCACTTCATTCAACTCATCTTCGTTTTTAATTTTTTCAGGTTGATAGACCGGGATGCCCAGTTGTTCGGCTGCTACCTTCACCGGCGGAGGTGTCAGTGTCCTTTTTCTGCCGACCGGCCTGTCCGGTTGTGTGACAACCGCAATCACATCATACTTTTCATCTACCAACGATTGAAGAACGGGAACCGAGAAATCCGGCGTCCCCATAAAAATCACTTTCGTCATTTTGCTTCATACCCTTCTAAATCTTCTTCTGTAATATATTTCTCTACTTTCGATGTAAAGAGGATGCCGTGAAGGTGATCAATTTCATGCTGGATCGCCCTTGCCAAAAAGTCTTCGGCATGAAACTCAACCATTCTTCCCTTTCGATCGTAGGAGCGGACCTTGATCGCATATGGACGGGTCACTTCGCCGTATAAACCTGGGAAACTGAGGCAGCCTTCAAGATCTGTATCCTTACCTTTCGTTTCAATGATCTCAGGGTTGATCAATTCGATCGTACCGGTATCATCGCCGATGTCGACGATGGCCACCTGCAGGTCAACTCCCACTTGGGGAGCTGCAAGTCCTACTCCATCTGCTTCAAGCATCGTATCATACATATTAGCTAATAATTTTTTTAATTTCTTATCAAAATCCGTAACCTTTTCACATTCCTTTTCCAGGATCGGGTCCGGATGCATTACAATTGGAAGTATTGCCATATCTGTCCTCCATCTTTCTGTAAAAATGACCTTACATCATCATATAAGGATTCACATCAATCGAAACGGTCAGTCCGCTTGATGCATATTGCTGTTGGAATTGATCCAGCACTGTTTTTAACGTGATACCAAGATTTGGCTCCCGCTTGTATTTTATCAAACATTGATAACGATATCTATTCTTTATCCGGGGGATGGGTGATGCACTGGGCCCAAGGATGATGGTCGTATCTGACAGCTTAGAGCGGATATACCCAGCCATTTTCTCCGTGATGTCCACAAGCTTCAACAGATCCTCATGACTTAATGTGAGGAGGGTGATGTAGAAGAATGGCGGGTAGGACCCCATTTTCCTCATCATCATTTCCTGTTGATAAAAGCGGTTATAATCATGATTCGAGGCAAGTTCGATTGAATAGTGTTCCGGTGTGTAAGTCTGAATGACCACTTCCCCGGGCAGCGCGTGCCTGCCGGCTCTCCCACTCACCTGGGTCAACAGCTGGAACGTCTTCTCTGCTGCCCTGAAATCAGGAAGATGGAGCATCGTATCTGCACTTAGCACGCCTACGAGCGTGATGTTCGGAAAGTCTAAACCTTTGGCAATCATTTGTGTCCCAAGCAGGATATCCGCCTTTCCTTCCCCAAAGGCAGTCAGCAACTTCTCATGGGACCCTTTCCGGGAGGTCGTATCGACGTCCATCCTGATGATGCGGGCAGAAGGCAGCAGTTTCGTCAATTCTTCCTCTACCTTTTGTGTACCTGTCCCAAAATAACGGATATGTTCGCTCGTACACTCAGGGCACGATGCCGGCACTCCTTCTTCGTAGCCGCAGTAATGACATTTCATCCCGTTCGAGAAACGATGATAGGTAAGGGAAATGTCACAATGAGGACATTGAAGGACAAAGCCGCAGTCCCTGCACATGATGAAAGAGGAATGTCCCCTCCTGTTTAGAAACAATACGGTCTGCTCTCCCTTTTCCAACCGGTCCTGCAGCTTCTCGAACAGTTCGGTTGAAAACATCGAGCGGTTCCCCTTCCTCAATTCCTCCCTCATATCAACGATCTCAACAGAGGGAAGCGGTCCATCATTCATCCGTTTGTCCAAGGTGAGGAGCCTGTAGACGCCCTTGGATGCACGTGCGAATGATTCAAGGGAAGGGGTCGCACTTCCCAAAATGACCGGACATCTGTGGTATTCCCCCCGGTAAATGGCTACATCCCTTGCATGATATCGGGGATTTTCCTCCTGCTTGTAACTCGTTTCATGCTCCTCGTCGATGATGATGATGCCAAGGTTTTCAAATGGCGCGAAAACAGCCGAGCGTGCACCAACGACGACCTTGACTTCTTTTCGCTGAATCTTTCTCCATTCATCATATTTTTCACCGGTCGATAATCCACTGTGAAGGACGGCAACATCGTTACCAAAGCGCCCTTTGAACCTATGGACCATCTGTGGAGTCAGGGAAATTTCAGGAACCATTACGATCGCTTCTTTTCCGTCTTCCAACACGCGCTGAATCGACTGAAGATAGATTTCTGTTTTCCCGCTCCCGGTCACGCCGTAAAGGAGATATGTGTGATGCTCCTTTTCCTCGATCGACCCCAGTATCGGCGTAATCGATTCGGCCTGCTGGGTGGTTAGCGGAAGCGGCGAGGTCTTTTCAAACGTTCTGTTTTCAAAGGGATCCCGGTAGATTTCAACGTTTTTTTCCTTCAAGTATCCTTTGTGGACAAGCGTCTTGATCGTGCTTGAAGTCGTGGCCATTTCTTCAAGGAGCACTGAAGCAAGGACCCCGTCCCCTCCAGGTGCAGCGTCATTCATGTACTCTATGATCTGCTTTTGTTTACTTGCCTGGGGCGGAAGTGCACGCAACACTTCCTCCAGTTCTTCCTGAGGGATGGCAAGATACAGTTTTCGGACCGTTTTCTTTTTACCCTTGGCCTTTACTCTGTAAATGACCTCAATAGCGCCGCTTTTCACCTCTTTTTGGATGAGGGGAAGAAGTCCCATCTCCTCTATAGCCTTCCAGGAAACTTCCCTTCCGCTCTGAAAGACCGGCTGAAGCTTTTGATGGAGGTCATCAGGCCGCTTATTGTCTTCGAGATGAAAGAATTTTTCATACTTTGCCTTCATGGCTGCAGGCAGCATCGCCTGAAATGCTGAGATCTTGAAACACAGGGTTTTCTCTGTCAGCCAATCTCCCAATGTGAGCAGCTCTTGATTCAATACAGGAATGAGGTCCATCGGTTCATGGATCGGTTTGAGTTTGGAAACCTCGCCTTTTTCTTTGAGATCGATGACAAATCCCTGGATTTTCCTCGGACCGAATGGGACGACGACCCGCATTCCCGGAACAATGATGCCTTTCCACTCTTTCGGTATGGTGTAATCAAAGGTCCGGTCCGTCTGCATTGCAGGAACATCGACGATGACGCTAGCTACGTTCATGTTCGGCACCCTTCTTCATTTGATTCATTGCTTCCTTGAAAATCTCCCTTGCTACCTCGCCCTTCGTCATGAGCGGGAGGTTCCTTACGTTACCGTCACCTGTGACAATCGACACTTTATTCGTATCTGTCCCGAATCCTGAACCGGTTTCTTTCACATTGTTCGCGACAATCATATCTGCCCTTTTCTTCTCGAGCTTCGCTTTTGCATATTTCTCAACATCCTGTGTTTCCGCGGCGAATCCAATCAGGAATTGATGCTTCTTTCGTTCACCTAGACTCATCAGGATATCTTTTGTCCGTTCGAATTCAATCACAAGATTTCCTTCTTTTTTCTTCAGTTTCTCCCCGAGGGTTTCCTTCGGTCGATAGTCGGCAACCGCAGCGCTCTTCACGACAATATCTGCCGTCGGGAATGCTTCAAGAACGGCTTGATACATGTCTTCAGCACTTGTCACAGAAACAAACTCCACACCCTTGGGTACCTGCAATCCGGAAGGGCCGGAAATGAGAACGACATCGGCACCTGAGGAGGCTGCCGCTTCAGCGAGGGCATATCCCATCTTCCCTGTCGAGCGATTTGAGAAATAGCGTACGGGATCGACCATTTCCCTCGTCGGACCGGCGGTGATGACGACTTTCTTTCCTTTCAGGAGATGCTTATACTGATCATCCTCAGAAAAATGGCGGTCGATCAAATCGACGATCTTTTCAGGTTCTTCCAACCGTCCCTTTCCAACATAGCCACAGGCCAAATACCCTTCACTCGGTTCGACAAATCGATAACCATACTCATAAAGGGTATCGAGATTGCGTTTCACTGCCGGATGGTCATACATATGTACATTCATAGCCGGGGCGATCCAGACGTCTGCCGTTGTGGCAAGGATCGTCGTGGAAATCATATCATCTGCAATTCCGTTCGCAAGTTTCCCGATGATGTTAGCGGTTGCCGGAGCGACAAGCACCAGATCGGCCCAATCGGCGAGATCGATATGAGCGATTTTCTCTGAATCCTTTTCATCAAACGTATCCCAATACACATCTTGACGGGACAGGGCCTGGAATGTGAGAGGTGCGACAAATTTCTTTGCCGACTCGGTCATGATGACTTTTACCTCCGCCCCGTTTTGAACGAGCTTGCTTGTTAAGGCTGCTGCTTTATATACAGCGATGCCTCCTGAAACACACAATAATATTTTTTTCCCCTGCATCATTTCATTTTCCCCCATTACTCTTTATCCTCCCTATATTATGAAGGATAGTGATAGAAAAAGAAAATAGGGTTGTCTCGAAAGACGATGAAATCTTTCGAGTCAACCCCGTAGAGTTATTCATTCAGCTTACCGTGTTTTATTCATCGGAATAAACGGCTTTGGCATCTCTTTCTTTCATGGATAATTGTCCAGCCTGGATTTCTTCCAGCGCTTTCCCTACGAATTTATGGGAATCATAGCTGTTCAAACGGAAATCACCTGTATCCTGCAGGTTTCTTGCACGCTTCGCTGCAATACTGACTAACGAATATTTAGAGTCGATCTTCTTCATTAAAGAATCAATGGATGGGTTTAACATTTATTCAACCTCCAGCATATTTAAGTATCTTTGTTGCACGCGTTCACGCTTGCAGTGTTCCGCCTGAACGATGGATTTGATCTTACCGACGGCATTTTCGATTTGATCATTTTCAACAATGTAATCATACAGATTCATCATTTCGATTTCTTTTCTTGCTGTGTTCATTCTTCCTTCGATGAGGTCCTCTGTTTCAGTCCCCCTTGTCACAAGGCGGTTCTGAAGTTCAGAAAGGCTTGGCGGCGCAAGGAAAATAAACAGCCCTTCAGGGAACTTATCCCTGACCTGCTGGGCACCCTGCACTTCGATTTCGAGGAATACGTCTTTTCCGTCCTCGATCGTCTGGCGGACATAGTCCACCGGTGTCCCGTAGTAATTCCCGACGAATTCGGCGTGCTCGAGGAGTTTCCCCTGCTCAATCAGTGTTTCAAATTCTTCTCTTGATTTAAAGAAATAATCCACACCATCCACTTCGCCTTCACGGGGACTCCGTGTTGTCATGGAGATGGAATATTCAAACTTGGTATCTTCCTGGGAAAAAATCGCTTTACGTACTGTTCCTTTCCCTACACCTGATGGCCCGGAAAGCACGATCAGCAATCCTTTTTCTTTCATTTATTTACCCTGCCCTTCTTCTACTAAATCCTCTTTATCAGTCAAACGATGAGCAACGGTTTCGGGCTGCACAGCTGAAAGGATCACATGATCACTATCCGTGATGATCACCGCTCTCGTCCGTCTTCCATATGTAGCATCTACAAGTGTTCCGCGATCTCTCGCATCCTGGATCAGACGCTTGATCGGGGCTGATTCAGGGCTGACAATTGATATGATGCGGTTAGCTGAAACAATATTTCCAAAACCTATATTGATGAGCTTGATCGACATAACGCTCCTCCTAATCAATAGTCTAGTTTCGCCTGAATGGATGGAAACTAAACTTGTTATTCTACATTTTGCACTTGTTCCCTCAGCTTCTCAAGTGTTGATTTTAATTCAACGACAATGGTGGCGATGAAGGAATCATTTGCTTTTGAGCCGATTGTATTCACTTCCCGGTTCATTTCCTGAATCATGAAATCCAGCTTCCTGCCTACCGGTCCTTCTCCAGTCAATGCGGAGTGGAAATACTGAATATGGCTTTCGAGCCTGGTCAATTCTTCCGTGATATCGGACTTATCTGCAAATACTGCCACCTCGGTCAGTAAACGACTTTCATCAAAAGGCATTTCGTTGTATTCGACAATCCTCTTCCTCAATCGTTCCCTGTATTGCCTGACCACTTCAGGGGCATGTTTTTTCAGTTCGACCACACTGTTCTCAAAATGCCGGAGATGGGAAAGAAAATCTTCCTTGAGGAGCTTCCCTTCGTTCTCACGCATTTCCCTGAGATCCATCGAAGCTTTATTTACAGCTTTCAAAACCAAAAGTTCAAGCTCTTCGTTCTCATCTTCCATCTCTTCGACCACAATGAATTCTTCCCTGGTCAGGAGATGGGATAATTGTACTTCATCTTGTAAAGAGTAGGTTTCTTTCACTTTATTTACTAACTGATAATAATCTTGAATGAGCTTCCAGTCAATATGTAGATTTTTATGTACCAGACCTTCCCCGCTGATGGTGATGAAAATATCCACTTTTCCCCGTTTCACGAAACGGGATACTTGTTTCTTGATTTTTTCTTCGATTTTCATCAGTTGCCGGGGCATTCTTATGTAACATTCATTGAATCTGTGATTAACAGACTTCATTTCTACCGTTACAGTATGTTGATCTGAGTCGACTTTGCTTCGTCCAAAGCCTGTCATACTCACAACCATTCGATCACATCCAATCTTTTAACGGGATACCTGTATAGATCAAGTCATGACTCCGGTAGTGATTGATATAAAAAAGGTAATAGAGGACTTACTCTATTACCTTTTGGATTATACCATATTTCACTGTTTTTTTCTTGCAAAAAATGACCCGGCGAGTAAAAAGGTAGGGACAGAGCTTAAACCGATGATCAACAGCCAGTCTTTCAGTACGATCGGTACGGTATGGAAAATCGGCTGGAGAGAAGGTATATATATGACCAAGAGCATCAGGACGAGTGAAGATAAGACGGCAAAAACGAGATACATATTCCCAAACGGGTTCCTCGAAAAGACCGATACTTCGCTCCTGCAGTCGAATACATGGATGAGCTGCGCCATGACCAGCGTGGCAAATGCCACCGTTTGTGCATAGGCCAGGTGATCAGGATGGGTCTTGTAGGAAAGCATGAACGCAAGTAATGTCACACCGCCGATCAAGAATCCCCTGGAGACGACCTTCCACCCCAAGCCCCTTGCAAATACGCCTTCTTTCGGATGTCTCGGCTTCCTCTTCATGACATCATCTTCCGGCTTATCGAGGCCGAGTGCCATGGCAGGCAGACCGTCAGTTACCAGGTTGACCCAGAGGATCTGGATCGGCACAAGCGGAAGCGGCAGTGCAAGAATCATCGCGAACAGCATCACAAGGATTTCCCCTACGTTTGAAGCAAGCAGGTACCTGACGAATTTCCTGATATTCTCGTAAATATTTCGCCCTTCTCCGATCGCTGACTTGATTGTGGCAAAGTTATCATCCAGTAATACGAGTGAAGAGGACTCTTTGGCCACATCCGTGCCGGTGATCCCCATGGCAACACCGATGTCGGACGATTTGATTGCCGGGGCGTCATTCACCCCATCGCCGGTCATCGCTACAATATGGCCCCTGTTTTGGAGGGCCTTCACAATCTTCAGCTTATGTTCAGGGGACACCCTGGCAAACACTGAGACTTGATCGACGACTTCTTCAAGTTCAGACACTTCCATTTCATTCAATGCCTTGCCGTCCAATACCCGGTCTTTATTCTTTAAGATCCCAAGCTGTCTCGCTATCGCCTTTGCGGTCAAGACATGATCGCCTGTGATCATCACGGTCTTGATGCCTGCTGCACGGCATTCTCTGACCGCTTGCTTCACTTCAGGACGGGGAGGATCGATCATTCCCTGCAGCCCGATGAATGTCACTCCCTGTTCCACATCGCCTTCTGTCAGCGTTTCTATCGACCTTCCATCGATTGTTTTATATGCGATGGCAATATTCCGGAGTGCATGTGATGACATGTCACTAATCGTTTCCTCGACCTTTTTGGAAAACTCTGAGGATATAGGTACAATCCTTCCTTCCCACAAAATTGTGGAACTTTTCCCCACCAGCACGTCAGGAGCCCCTTTTGTGACTGAGAAATACTTCCCGTTGTGATCCGTCACGATGATGGTCATCAACTTTCTCGTTGAATCAAAGGGAAATTCCTTCACAACGGTAAATTTTTTCTGTAATGCTTCCCTCGTGAGGCCTGCTTTTAATCCTGCGACCAGAAGCGCGCCTTCTGTAGGATCTCCATCGACGACGAAACGTTCTTCACGGGTGATGAGTTCTGCATGGTTACACAGCATCCCGAAGGTCAATAATTGGTGAAGGGGCTGCTCACTGTGAGGTGCCACCCTTTGTTCCCCGTCATAAAATTGCCCGTTCGGCTCATATCCTGATCCACTGACAGTCCACATCCGGCCGCCGCTCCACAGATGGGTGACGGTCATTTTATTTTGCGTGAGCGTACCTGTTTTGTCCGAGCAAATGACCGATGCACACCCGAGTGTTTCGACTGCCGGCAGCTTCCTGACAATCGCTTTTTTCTTGATCATCCTCTGCACACCGAGGGATAGAGCCACGGTCACGATCGCCGGCAGGCCTTCCGGAATGGCTGCCACCGCAAGTGAAACGCCAGCAAGGAACATCGTATACATGTCATGGCCCTGAATGACCCCGATGCCGACAACGAGAGCCGTCAAAATCAGGGCAACCGTAATGAGGATTTTCCCCAACTCCTCAAGTCTTCTTTGAAGAGGGGTGATCATCGTTTCCGCCTTTTGGATCATATCAGCAATTTGACCCATTGCCGTTTTCATCCCGATCGCGGTCACCACGCCAATCCCGTTGCCCCTTGTGACCATCGTGCCCATGAACGCCATATTTTCCAAATCACCGAGACTTATATTTTCACCGGAGACAGGAGCGGTTGTTTTGGTAACAGGTAAAGACTCCCCGGTTAATGCAGACTCTTCTATCTCCAGGTTATTCGCTTCAATCAGCCTGACGTCAGCACCGATCCGGTCTCCGCTTGCAAAACGGATCACATCCCCGATCATCACTTCCTTTGAAGCCAATTTCATCCATTTCCCATCCCTCAACACCGTCACCTGCGGGGCTGAAAGCTCCTTTAATGCTTGTAGGGACCTTTCTGCTTTTCTCTCCTGGAAAAAGCCGAGGAACCCGTTGATTAAAACAATGGCAATGATGGCAATCGCATCGATATACTCACCGAGCAATCCGGAAATGAGAGTGGCTGCCAGCAACACGAGAACCATGAAGTCCTTGAATTGGCTGAAAAACAATAATAAAGCTGATTGCTGCTCAGCTTCTTCTAATTGGTTATAGCCATATTGTTTCCTTCTCTCGGCTACATCTTTTGTGGAAAGCCCTTCTTTATAGTCCGTATTCAATGACTGTTCTATGTCCTCTTGTCTCATCTCATGAAATTTCATGCAACCATTTCACTCTCCTCCTACGATACGAAAAGTTGTCCTTCTCATAGCATTCTTATTCAGACTCGTCCTAAAAAATGATATGATTTAATTACGTTTTGCATTTTATCCCCCCGGAGGGTAAAATCGATTACATTTGGCAGAATGAACTGTCAGGGTGATTAAGGAGAACGAATTGAAATCGTTTAGAGCAAAGGATGTTGTTTATGTCATTTGATGGATTATTCACAAAAAGCATGACGCAAGAATTAAATGAGAACTTATTACATGGACGAATCAACAAAATACATCAACCATATAAAAATGAAATCATCATGATCATCCGTGCCAACGGAAAGAATCATAAAGTGCTGTTATCCGCACATCCGAGCTATTCACGGGTACAGATCACAAATGAAAATTATGAAAACCCGTCTGTTCCCCCGATGTTCTGCATGCTCCTTCGCAAGCATCTTGAAGGGTATATCATCGAGGGCATCAATCAAGTCGCCCTCGACCGCATGATCATCTTCGAGGTGAAAGGCCGGAATGAAATCGGTGATATTTCTTATAAGCAGGTGATCGTTGAAATCATGGGCCGGCACAGCAATATCATCCTGGTCGACAAAGAACGGAACATGATCCTTGACAGCATCAAGCATCTTCCACCGAGCATGAATTCCCACCGGACGGTCCTTCCCGGCCATACGTACGTACTTCCGCCTCAGCAGGATAAGAAGAATCCTCTTGAAGTGACAGGCGAAGACGTCTTACGGGCACTGGACTTTAACTCAGGCAAGCTCGATAAGCAGATTGTCCAGTCGTTCGCCGGGGTCTCTCCCCTTCTTGCAAAAGAAGTGGTTCACCGGGCAGGCATCGGCCATCAGTCCGGGATCGCGGATGCTTTTCTTCACATGATGGATTTGGCAAAGTCGGACAAGGTCACACCGACGCTGACGGCAGGGGACAAAGAAAGCTTTTACTGGCTCGACCTGCAGCACCTTCAGGGGGAAAAGCAGGCATTCTCTTCTTTAAGCGAATTATTGGACCGGTTCTTTTACCAAAAAGCGGCACGGGACCGTGTAAAGCAGCAAGGAAATGACCTGGAAAAATTCATCCGGAATGAACGGGATAAGAATGTCAATAAAATCGAGAAGTTAAAACAAACGTTGGAAGATGCAAAACTCGCCGACCGCTATCAACTGCTCGGTGAACTTCTAACATCGAACCTTTACGCCGTCGAACGGGGCATGACCGAGGTCAGTGTCGTCAATTACTATGATGAGAACGGGGAGAGCATCACGATTCCACTCAACCCGCAAAAATCCCCATCAGACAATGCACAGCTCTATTTCTCACGCTATCAAAAAGCGAAGAACGCAGTGAAAATCGTTCATGAACAAATAGAAAAAGCCGAGGAAGAAATTGCATACCTCGAGCAGTTGATGCAGCAGCTGGAATCAGCAGGGACGAAGGACGTCGAGGAAATCAGGGAAGAGCTTGAAGAAGAAGGCTACCTGAGAGCGAGAAAGCAAACGAAAAAGAAGAAAGCCAACCTGAAGCCTGTCCTTGAAGCATACACCTCCTCTGACGGGACACCCATCCTGGTTGGGAAAAATAATAAACAAAACGACTATCTGACAAATAAGGTCGCGGGCCGGGAAGAAATCTGGCTTCATACGAAGGATATACCAGGTTCCCACGTTGTAATCAGGAGTAAAAATCCTTCCGGGCAGACGATCAAGGAGGCGGCCAACATTGCAGCTTACTTCAGTAAAGCCCGGGAATCAAGCTCGGTGCCGGTTGATTACACCGAAGTGAAACAGGTAAAGAAACCAAAAGGCGCCAAGCCCGGTTTTGTCATTTACGAAGGGCAGCAAACCATGTATGTTACCCCTGATTTGGATTTGGTCAGATCTTTGAGGGATTGAGGAAACGCCTATTACATCTCACTATTAATAAATAATCCGGACCCATTCCATTAGCATGGACTGGGTCCGGATTTTCTTTTAAGAATAGCTAGTTCCCCCACAACTCAGGATCTTTTCTCCACCTGTGCAACTCGGACAATTCCTCTTCTCCGATGACGCCTTTTTCTAAAGCTACTTCCAACAGGCTTGAATAATCCGAAAGAGAATAAGCGGTGATCCCATTCTCTTCAAGCATGTTTACCCCTTTTTCCAATTCATATGTAAAGATCGCGACGACCCCCAGCACCTCGCA
Source organism: Bacillus sp. KH172YL63 (assembly GCF_011398925.1). NCBI lineage: Bacteria > Bacillati > Bacillota > Bacilli > Caryophanales > Bacillaceae > Bacillus > Bacillus sp. KH172YL63. The sequence continues at coordinate 1,481,979 of NZ_AP022842.1, read as the reverse complement.
GCCTGCTTCCCTTAATGCGTTCACGGCTGTGATGCAGCTACCTCCGGTGGAAATCAAATCTTCCACCACGACCACTTTTTGTCCCGGTGCGGTCAGTCCTTCGATCTGCTTCCCTTTTCCGTGTGCCTTCGGTTTTGACCTTACGTAACACATCGGAAGGTTCAGTTTCTCACTTACCCAGGCAGCATGGGGAATGCCTGCCGTTGCTGTTCCGGCAATCAATGTTGTTTCCGGGAAACGCTCCTTGATCATCTCTGCAAGGCCTGTCGCAATATCATTTCTTACACCAGGATAAGAAAGCGTCAGACGGTTATCACAATAAATCGGGGACTTGATCCCTGAAGACCACGTAAACGGATCAGACGGATTTAAATACACTGCTTTGATATCCAATAGTTGTTTCGCGATTTCATGCTTCATTCTTTTCCCTCCCATTCATGCATAACCCTTTCATAAGTAAGGACCGGATCAGCGGCACCCGTGATGCTCCTGCCTACGACGATATAGGACGAACCTGATTCTCTTGCCATCCGTGGTGTCGTCACCCTTGTTTGGTCATCCAAACGGTCATCGGGCTGCCTGATCCCCGGGGTCACCCTGATGAATTTTTCCCCGCAATGCTCCCTTATCATATTGGCTTCATGAGGGGAACATACCACCCCGTCAAGCCCCGCATTTTTCGCAAGCTTCGAATAATGAAGGACCGATTCATTGATGGAACCCCGTATTAGCTGCTCTTTCTGCATTTGCTCTTCAGATGTTGAAGTTAATTGGGTGACAGCGATCAGTTTCGGACGCTTTTGGTTGGCTTTCACACCGGCATAAAGGCCCTCGAGCGCCCTTTCCATCATAGCGCTGCCGCCTGCGGCATGAACATTGACCATCTCCAGATCGTACCCGGCTAGTCCTTTCATGGCCCGATAAACCGTATTGGGAATATCGTGCAGTTTTAAATCCAGGAAAATGCGATGTTGTTTTTTGAGTATTTCCTCAATTATCCATGGACCATGTTGAAAATAGAGCTCCATGCCGACTTTCACATTCAATGGTTCTCGGAAAAGAGCCAAAAACGATTCTGTTCTTTCCCACGTCGGGAAATCAAGCGCGATAAACGGCTTTTGGTTCATGCTTGCCCCAACTCCTTCCCGTCAGTTCTGAAATGGACGCCACGCCGAGTTCATCAAGTAAAGGCGGCAGATCATCAATGATTCTCTTACAGATGAATGGATCGATGAAATTCGCTGTTCCGACAGCGACGGCACTTGCCCCTGCATAGAAATATTCAATCACGTCTTCAGCTGACTGTATTCCGCCCATCCCGATGATCGGGAGGTCCACATGCTGACTCACCTCATATATCATCCGGATGCCGACAGGCTTGATGGCAGGACCGGATAGTCCACCTGTTTTATTGGCGAGGACCGGCTTACCTGTTTTGATATCAAGCCTCATTCCGAGAAGCGTGTTGATCATCGTCAGTCCGTCCGCCCCTCCTTTTTCAACCGCTTTGGCCATCGCCACAATATCCGAGACGTTCGGCGACAGCTTTACATACAAAGGTACCTGGGAAACTTCCTTTACTCTTTCTGTCAATTCCTGTGCCACTTCAGGGATGGTACCGAAGGCGATCCCCCCTGTTTTGACATTTGGACAGGAAATATTCAACTCGAGAGCCTTTACGTTTTCAGCACTGGAAATGACCTTCGCCACCTGAACATAGTCGTCCATCTGTGAACCAGCAACATTGGCAATGATCGGGACATCGTATCGGGACAGCCATGGAAGTTCATGTTCCATCACGCTTGAAAGGCCCGGGTTTTGTAACCCGATTGCATTGAGCATACCGGCATTTGTTTCGGCGACTCTCGGGGTCGGACTTCCGAATCTTGATTCTTCCGTCGTCGCTTTGATCATGATCGCCCCAAGCGCACTCAGATCATAGAACTGGCTGTACTCCCTGCCGAATCCGAAACAGCCTGAAGCCGGCATGACCGGATTCTTCAATGATAATCCCGGCAATTCGATTTTCAATGAATTCATAACTGCACCACCCCTGCTTGAAATACCGGCCCATCGCTGCAAATCTTCACATAGCTTGAACCGTGGGGATCATCCTGCTTATGACAGACACAGGCAAAGCACGCGCCGATTCCACAGCCCATCCGTTCTTCCAGTGAAATGTATCCCCTTTTATTTTCCAGTTGCGATTGAAGGGCTTTGAGCATCGGTGTCGGACCGCATGAATAAAAGACATCGAATATAGGCTGTTCCTCCTGTATGATATCGGTAACGAAGCCTCGCGTTCCGAGCGTTCCGTCAACCGTTGCTACGGATGTTCTGCCGAGCTCCTTGAATTGTTCCACATAAAAACTTACATCTTCACTTTGAAAACCCAGAATGTGCTGCACATCCCATCCTTTAGCGACAAGAGATTTTGACAGCCCATAAAGGGGAGGGACGCCAATCCCTCCGCCAACGAGAAGCGCTGTCTTTTTCCCCTCTTCCAGATGGAACCCATTGCCGAGCGGTCCCAATATATCGACGGTATCTCCCTTTTCCGCCTGGGAAAGAAGCACCGTCCCCTTTCCCTCTGCCCGGTAGATCAGCGTCAGCTCTTCTTGATCATAGGTTGCAATGGAAATCGGTCTTCTTAATAACGGATCGATTCCGCTCCCTGTCTTCACATGGACAAATTGACCAGGTGCCTTGATTTCACCGGCTAACTCTCCGTGTAATACGAGTTTGAAGATATTCCTGGCGATCCTTCGATGATCAAGCACTTTCATCTTTTCATTCATGATCATTGATAGACCGCCTCTCTTGTCTTCTGTTGTGACTGAAGCGCTTCAGCCGAGAATGTCATCGATTCAATCACCCGCAGGATGGCTTCCGCTGTATCGAGTGATGTGAGGCATGGGATTCCATTTTCCACCGATTCCCTCCGGATCCTGAATCCATCCCTTTCCGGCTGTTTCCCTTTCGTGAGCGTATTGATTACAAGCTGCGTTTCTCCACTTTGGATGATATCCAGCAGGGTCGGTCCTTTTGACCCGATCTTATCCACTTCACTGACGGCGATATTTGCTTGCTTTAGATGCCCGGCAGTCCCTTTCGTCGCAAGGATGCTGTATCCGATATCGATAAAGCGCCTAGCGAGTCGGACCGCTTCATCCTTATCTTTATCAGCCACCGTCATTAACACCGAACCGTATTCTTTCATCTGCATCCCCGCCGCTACCATTCCTTTGTACAGGGCTTTTTCCAAGGTAGAGTCTTTCCCCATCACTTCCCCCGTCGATTTCATTTCAGGGCCAAGGGTGATGTCAACCCGTCTCAGTTTAGCAAAGGAGAAGACAGGTACCTTCACGTACACACCGTGTTTCTCGGGTATCAAACCTGACTCATAGCCTTGATCTTTCAAGGAGATTCCGAGTATGGCCTTTGTCGCCATATTCGCCATTGGTACATTGGTGATTTTACTGATGAACGGTACTGTCCGGCTGGAGCGTGGATTCACTTCCAGGACGAATACCTCTCCTTTTGAGATGACGTATTGGATATTCAATAAGCCGACGATGTTCAAGCCTTTGGCCAAACGGGTCGTGTAATCAACGATCGTCTGCTTCTGTTCAGATGACAGCTGTTGCGGCGGATATACAGCAATGGAATCCCCGGAGTGGACCCCGGCCCGTTCGATATGTTCCATGATCCCCGGGATGACCACATCCACTCCATCAGAGATGGCATCGACTTCAATTTCCTTCCCGATCAAATACCTGTCAATCAATACAGGGTGCTCTGGATTGACCTTCACGGCATTTTGCATATATTGCAAAAGCTCCTCTTTCCGGTAGACGATTTCCATCGCCCTTCCCCCCAGCACATATGATGGTCTGACGAGCACCGGGTATCCGATATCTTCGGCAATGAGGATGGCCCCTTCGACGGATACAGCTGTTTTTCCTTCGGGCTGCGGGATGGAGAGTTCCTTCAGCGTATGCTCGAACTTATCCCGGTTCTCTGCCCGGTCGAGATCCGCAAGGGAAGTTCCAAGAATTTTGACGCCCCTGCTTACGAGTTCGTCTGCAAGGTTGATCGCAGTTTGACCGCCGAACTGGACGACGACGCCCTTTGGTTTTTCAAGATCGATAATATGCATCACATCTTCTACGGTCAGCGGCTCGAAGTATAGTTTATCCGATATGCTGAAATCAGTTGAAACCGTTTCTGGGTTGTTATTTACGATGATCGCCTCATACCCTGCTTCCTTGATTGCCCAGACAGAATGCACCGTTGCATAATCGAACTCCACCCCCTGCCCGATCCTGATCGGGCCTGACCCAAGGACGATGACACTCTCCCGTGCGGTGACCTGAGACTCATTCTCGTCCTCGTACGTGCCATAGAAATAGGGCGTTTCTGATTCAAATTCTGCCGCACATGTATCCACCATTTTATATACGGGGATCAATCCACTTTCCTTTCTCCAGTAATAAAGCTCCCTTTCCGTACAGTTCCACAGTCTTGCGAGCTTATGATCTGCAAAGCCCATTCTCTTCGCTTTCCCTGCCAGTTCAAGATCGAAAGGTTCATTGGCCAGTTCCCTTTCGAATTCTACGATTCTATTCATCTTGTACAAGAAGAATAGATCGATTCTGCTCCATTCGTGTATTCTTTCGATCGTCACCCCTCTTCGGAGTGCTTCGCCGATATAGAAGAGCCTTTCGTCCCCTGCTTTACGTATCCTCTTTTCAATCCATTCGTCGGTAAATTGTTCAGCGTCGTTCAATTCAAGATGATACGTGTTGCATTCAAGTGAGCGGATCGCCTTCAGAAGCGACTCTTCAAACGTCCTGCCGATTGCCATGACTTCACCGGTCGCTTTCATTTGGGTGCCCAGGTTGCGCTTGGCCGCTTCAAATTTGTCAAATGGCCATCTCGGAATTTTGGTCACGACGTAATCCAGTGCAGGCTCAAACGATGCATAGGTTTTACCGGTAACAGGGTTCATCATCTCATCGAGCGTCAGTCCGACGGCGATCTTTGCTGCAAGCTTGGCAATCGGATAGCCTGTTGCCTTGGAAGCGAGGGCAGATGAACGGCTCACCCTGGGATTCACTTCGATGATGTAGTATTGGAAGCTATCCGGATCGAGGGCCAACTGTACGTTACACCCTCCTTCGATCCCAAGGGCACGGATGATTTTCAGGCTCGTATTACGGAGCATCTGATATTCCCTGTCGCTTAAAGTCTGACTCGGTGCCACCACGATCGAATCCCCTGTATGGATCCCCACTGGGTCGACATTCTCCATATTACATACGACGATGGCGTTATCGGATGCATCCCTCATGACCTCGTACTCTATTTCTTTAAACCCTGCAATGCTTTTTTCCAGTAAGCATTGGGTCACCGGGCTGTACTTCAACCCGGAACCAACGATTTCCTTCAGTTCCTCTTCCGTATGACAGATTCCACCGCCTGTGCCCCCGAGCGTGTATGCAGGGCGCACAATGACCGGGAAGCCAACTTCTTTCACAAACTGAAAGGCTTCCTCCACCGTCCGGATGATCTCACTTTCCGGCACCGGTTCTTCCAGTTCATTCATCAGGTTTCTAAAAAGGTCCCGGTCTTCTGCTTTTTCAATGGCAGAAAGCTTTGTACCGAGAATCTCCACCCCACATTCTTCCAACACACCGGATTGTGCGAGCTCAACAGCCAGGTTCAATCCTGTTTGTCCCCCCAATGTTGGAAGGACAGCGTCCGGCCGCTCTTTACGAATGATCCTGCTGACAAACTCGAGCGTCAACGGTTCAATGTACACTTTATCTGCCATTTCTGCGTCAGTCATAATGGTGGCAGGATTCGAATTCACCAGGATCACCCGATAGCCTTCTTCTTTTAATGCGATACATGCTTGTGTTCCGGCGTAGTCGAATTCTGCCGCCTGGCCGATGATGATGGGTCCGCTTCCGATCACTAATATGCTCTTGATATCTGTACGTTTAGGCATGTTGAAGCTCCTTTCGTTTCTCCTCTTTCATCAGTTGAAGGAAATCATCAAATAAGTAGTTCGAATCTTCAGGTCCTGGTGATGCTTCAGGATGATATTGAACCGTGAAAGCTGGATAATCCCGATGCTTCAGCCCTTCCACCGTCCCATCATTGATGGCCGTATGTGTCACTTGAAGCCTCGATTCTGTCAGTGATTTTTCATCGACTGCATATCCATGATTTTGTGATGTGAGTGCGACTTTTCCTGTTAATAGATCTTTCACCGGGTGATTGCCGCCCCTGTGGCCAAATTTCATTTTGAAAGTGTCACCGCCGCAGGCAAGGGCGAATAACTGATGCCCGAGGCAAATGCCGAAGATTGGAAATTCACCGATCAACGCCCTGATGGTCCCGATGGCTTGCGGTACATCTTTCGGATCCCCCGGCCCGTTAGACAGCATGATGCCGTCAGGCTGCAGGCGACGGATTTCTTCTGCTGTTGTATCATAGGGGACGACGATCACATCACAATCCCTTTTATTCAATTCCCTCAGGATTCCGTGCTTCATCCCGAAATCCATCAACACGACCCGAAAGCCTCTGCCTGGACTTGCATAAGCTGTTTTCGTTGAAACCTGTTGAACTTGATCAAAGGGTAATTCAGTTTCTCTTAATCTCGCAAGCATGGTTTCTGCCTCTATTTCCCCACTGCAGATGATCCCCTTCATCGCCCCGTGCTTTCTGATGACTCTCGTTAACTTTCTCGTATCGATTGCCGCTATCCCCGGAATCCCCTTGATCTTTAACAACTCATCCAATGTAGACTCATTTCTCCAATTTGACGGGAAGTCAGCCACTTCTCTCACGATGATTGCTTTGACAGCAGGTGTGATCGATTCGAAGTCATCCCGGTTGATCCCGTAGTTGCCGATCAGGGGATACGTCATCGTGACGAGCTGTCCGCAATAGGACGGATCTGATAAAATTTCCTGATAGCCTGTCATGCTGGTATTGAATACCACTTCACCGATCGTTTCTTCATTCGCACCGAATCCTTCACCCATGAATACTGTTCCGTCGTCTAATATGAGCTGCCGCTTCATGCTTGATCTCCTCCTTCATTCCATACAAGTCTCCCTTGATAAAACGTCGCTTTCGGCCATCCCTTGCATTCCCACCCTTTGAAGGGGGTGTTTCTTCCTTTTGACAAGAAGGCAGCAGGGTCTACAGCCTTTTGATCCTCTAAATCGAGCAGAGTAAAATCAGCTTCTCCCCCCACTTCAAGTCGTCCATACGGAAGCCTGAAGCTTGAGCAAGGTTTGATCGTCATCCAGTCGATCAACTGTTTCAGTGTAAAAATTCCTTTTTCCACAAAGTTTGTATAGAGCAGGGGAAAAGCCGTCTCCAATCCTGTGATGCCGAATGGTGCCTGAAGCATCCCTTCAGATTTTTCTGCCTCTGTATGGGGGGCATGATCTGTTGCGATGAAATCGATCGTACCGTCAAGCAACCCTTCAATGAGGGCCTGCCGGTCACTTTCACTTCTGAGTGGCGGATTCATTTTGAAATTCGGATCAAGCCCCGGAATATCCTCTTCTGATAAAAGGAGATGGTGGGGGGTCACTTCTGCAGTCACATGTATGCCGGCTTTCTTTGCATCGCGGACGACCCTTACCGACTCTTTCGTTGAAATATGACAGACGTGATAATGGACTCCTGCTGCTTCTGCAAGAAGGACGTCCCTTGAAATATGTACAGCTTCACAAATGGACGGGATGCCGGGAAGATCATGTTTCCTTGAAAATTCCCCTTCATGGACCGCGCCGCCCTGGATCAATGTGTTCTCTTCACAATGGGCGACAATCGAGGCGGACATGGAAGCGGCCTTTTTCATCGCTTCATACATCACCCCTGCACTTTGCACGCCGACTCCATCATCGGTGAATGCAAATGCGCCATGTTCCTTTAAGGCAGATAAGTCATTGAGCGTCTTGCCTATTTGTCGTTCAGTGATCGCACCATACGGTAACACCCGTACAGCGGCTGTTTCGGAAATCTTTTTGTTCAGTGCCTGCAAATGCTCTGCTGAATCGGGTACCGGCCTTGTGTTCGGCATAGCGGCGATGGTCGTGAATCCGCCTTTTGCCGCAGCTTTCGTACCGGTCTCGATTGTTTCCTTATGCTCGCCACCCGGCTCCCGCAGATGGACGTGTAGATCGACAAAGCCCGGGGAAATCATCAAACCTTCTACGTCGTATTCCTGGTGATCGGCACATTCAAGATTGACTCCGATCTCAGCAATTTTGTTATTTTCTATTTTCACATCAACAGTTTCCAGCTGACCATCACCTGACAGCATGCGTGCATTTCGAATGAACCAATTCATTTCCATTCCCCCATTCATTTTTTTCAAGCGCCCTTTTTAATACAGCCATCCTGACGTAGACGCCATTTTCCATTTGCTTGAATATCCTTGATTGATCACACTCAACAAGCGACGGTGCAATCTCCACCCCCCGATTGACGGGTGCCGGATGGAGGATGATGGCGTCCGGCTTCATGTTTGCTTTACGCTCTTCCGACAAGCCGAATTTCTCAAGATATCGTTCATTTGTCAGATGTGAGGTACTTTCATGCCTTTCATGCTGGATCCGGAGAAGCATGACAACGTCCGAATCCACTATACAGTCATCGAGTTCTTCATAGGGATGCCGGTCCTGGGCGGGAAACCATTCCCTCGGCCCGGAGAAGATGACATGGGCGCCGAGTTTCGAAAGCGCTTCTGCATTTGACCTGGCCACCCTGCTGTGGGCAATGTCTCCGACGATGGATACTTTGAGGCCTTCGAATCCATTAAATTCCTGCCGGATCGTCATAAGGTCGAGCAGGCATTGTGTTGGATGATTTCCGCATCCATCACCGCCGTTGATGACACTGATCTTAAGCGGAGCGAGCTGTTCAAAATACCTTTCCAATGAGTGGCGGATGACAACCGCTTCAACACCGAGGCTTTCGAGCGTTTTCACTGTGTCATACAGGCTTTCTCCTTTTTGGATGCTTGAAGTCTGTGCTTCAAAGGGAATGATTTCAAGACCAAGCTTTCTTTGTGCCATTTCAAAGCTGCATTTTGTACGCGTACTTGCTTCAAAAAAAAGGTTGGCTACATATTTGTCTGTCCCTTCCTTCCACACTTTTCCCTCTCTGAATTGTTCGGCCTCATCCAAAATTCCGATGATCTCTTCCTTTGATAATTCGTTCATCGTCAGTAAGCTTTTCATCTCCAAACGGCCCCCTATTTATATGAAATTTTATTAAAAAACACCCTGCCATTTTCCTGACAGGGTGTTTGTGGACATGACAAGAAGGACAGCCGGCTTTCACCGTACCTGTCTTGTTCACATTCACCCTTCCTAGACTCTCTGGACTATGTTAAAAGGTGTATCTATGCAACATCATGCTGATTTGTATTTTCTTCTGCGAACAGGTTGTTCTCCCCTTGGCTTTCCTTTCTGCCAGGCAAGACAAGGTTGAGTGTTACCCCGACGATGGCTGCGAGTGCCATCCCGGATAGAGACACGTTTTCATTGACTTTCACGAATGCCCCGCCCACTCCGATGACCAGGATGACACTCGAGATCACCAGGTTGCGCTTGTTGCCAAGATCCACTTTATTATCTATCAGCATCCGCAGTCCGCTGGAAGCGATGATACCGAACAGCAGGATTGAAACCCCTCCCATGACGGCTGTTGGGATCGATCCGATCAAGGCTGTGATTTTCCCAATGAAGCCGAACAGGATGGCGAGGACCGCCGCCCCCCCGATGACGAATACACTGAATACCCGGGTGATCGCGAGCACGCCTATATTTTCTCCATAAGTCGTATTCGGCGGACCGCCAAGGAATGATGCGATGATGGTTGCCACCCCGTCCCCGAGAATCGATCTGTGCAGGCCAGGATTTTCAATGAAGTTCCTTCCCACTACTTTACTTAACACCATTTGATCCCCCGTATGTTCCGCGAGCGTCACAATAGCGACCGGCACCATGATTGATACGATTTCCCATGAGAAGCTTGGCGTGTAGTCAAGGAACGGGACAAAGAAGTCCGGCATTTCAAAGACCGGGGCATCGATCACCTGCTGAAAATTCACGATTCCTGCAAACACTGCGATGACATAGCCTCCGATGATGCCGGCAAGGATCGGCACCATCCCAAGGAATCCCTTGAAGTAGATGGAGCAGACGATCGTGATGCCCAGTGTGGCGAGGGCGATCATGAAGTGTGTGTTACTGTAAACAAGTTGTTCAGCACCAGGATTTTCGTACATGGCCATATTGACCGCAGTTCCGGCAAGACCCAGACCGATGACCATGATGACCGGTCCCACCACGACCGGGGGAAGGATCCTGACCAGCCATTTGATACCGAACTTCGAGATCAGCAAGGCCACAAGTCCGTATACGATCCCAGCGAGAAAGCTTCCCATCATGGCTGCCTGGGGACCGCCTAAACTTTTAGCTGCGATGATCGGTGCGATGAATGCAAAGGAGGAGCCGAGGTAAGCGGGGATCCTGCCTTTCGTGATCAGGAGGTAAGCGAGTGTTCCAAGACCGCTCGAGATCAGTGCGACCCCCGGGCTTAATCCTACCAGGAACGGAACGAGTACCGTTGCCCCGAACATCGCGAATAAATGCTGTATGCTGAGTGTGATCCACTTCCCTATATTCGGAACTTCTTCTACGTCTAGCACGACCTGTTGATTTTGACTCATGTATGTTTCCTCCTCTTATATTCCAATTTTCCCAATAAAAAAACCCTCTTTGTCTCCATGAGGTTACAAAGAGGGTATACGTCGGCCTGCATTCTGCCTGTATCCCATCCTTTGTCAGCCTCACAGGACCACTCTTAAAAGGACAACTTTATTCATTTTCGTGTATGCTTACTGCGTCTTCCCCGTCTACTTCGGTCAGTTCGACCATGATTTTTTCAGAACCGGATGTCGGGATGTTTTTTCCGACGAAATCTGCCCGGATCGGGAGCTCCCGATGACCACGGTCAACCAGTACTGCCAGTTGTATCCCGCTTGGTCTGCCAATGTCCATTAACGCATCAAGTCCTGCCCGGACCGTTCTTCCTGTAAACAGGACGTCATCGACCAGGATGACTTTTTTATTCGTGATATCTACCGGCAGGTCAGATCCTTTCACTTCCGGTTCCTGATCGTCTGTCTTCTTTGTTAAATCATCCCTGTACAGGGTGATGTCAATTTCTCCAACAGGGACTTCTTCACCTTCGATGGCATGGATCCTTTCAGCCAGTCGATTTGCAATGTATATGCCTCTTGTTTTGATTCCGACGAGGATGCAATCTTCAATCCCTTTGTTTCGTTCGATGATTTCATGGGCGATCCTTGTCAATGCCCGTCTAATTGCCGGCTGATCCAAAACCGTCGCTTTCTTTGTCATTTGCGCCACCTCATTTTTCTCATAAAAAATCCCTCTCACCGGGAAGATGAGAGGGCACACTTATCGTTATGATCTGATTGCACGCCAAATTGAATTGGTCGTACATTGCTCCTTCTCAGCCTCTCTGGACCGTATTAAAGGTTACTTATTCGATTAATTTCATGATAATGGTCATGTCGACGATTGTCAACGGTTATTTTCTAAATGCTTGATCACTTTCATGAATTCTTCCGGCAATTCCGCCTTGAACTCCATGTATTCTTCCGTTCTAGGATGAATGAAGCCGAGTACACCTGCATGAAGGGCCTGGCCTTCGATACTTAACGTTTTCCTTGGACCGTACTTCGGATCTCCCGCAAGAGGGAAACCGATATATTTCATGTGAACACGGATCTGATGGGTTCTTCCTGTCTCCAGCTCACATTCAACAAGCGTGAAATCCTTGTAGCGATCCAGTACTTTGAAGTGGGTGACGGCAGACTTCCCATTATCCACAACTGCCATACTTTGACGGTCTTTAGGGTCCCTTCCAATCGGCGCATCAATCGTGCCGTATTCGTGTGGAATCAGACCATGGACGATGGCTGTATATTTTCTTGTGACCGTTTTTGCCACTAGCTGATTTACAAGATGCTCATGGGCCATATCATTCTTCGCAACCATCAGTAAACCGGACGTATCTTTATCGATACGATGGACAATCCCCGGTCTCAGTACGCCGTTGATGCCGGAAAGATCTGTGCAATGATGCATCAATCCATTGACCATCGTGCCTGAATAATGACCAGGTGCAGGATGGACGACCATCCCTTTTGGTTTATTCACAACGATGACATCCCCATCTTCGTACGCAATATCAAGATTCAAATCCTCAGGCTCTACATCCAATTCCTCCGGATCCGGGATCTCAACAGTGATCACGGCATTCAACGGGCATTTGAAATTCGGCTTGACCGATTCCTCATTCACCTTGATATGACCGTCTTTGATCCATTGTTGAACCTGGGAGCGTGACCATTCTTTATTTAATTGACTTACTACCTTATCAATTCGTTCTCCCTTGTCTTCTTCAAGTATGTTGTGCTGAATTACTTCCATTTTTGTTCTCCTTCTTTGCTTTTCTTTCATCTACATACATATAAATTAGTAAAAGTGCGACCCCAATGGTTAATGCTGCATCCGCAATATTAAAGATCGGAAAATCATAGGAAAAGATGTATGTATTTAAGAAATCAACCACTTCTTTTCTAAGAACACGGTCAATAAAGTTTCCAATCGCTCCACCAAGCATGAATGCAAGACTCAGGCTGAACAGTGAATGTCCCTTCGCATGGACCTGCATATAATACACGATACCTATAATCACGACTAAAGTAATGATGTAAAAAAACCACATTTGACCTTGAAGTATTCCCCATGCTGCACCTTGATTCCGGTGGGAAGTGAGATAAAAGACGTTGTCGATTATCGAAATACTTTCCCCCTCGGCCATTTGTTTGACAACCAACCATTTTGTTAATTGATCAAGTCCAATCACAACCAAAGCCACTAAATAATAATACACAAAGGCAACCTCCGAACATCGTTAAATGATTACCTTTGCATTTTAGCACAAAAGGGGAAATAAAGACACTTAAACTCGGGAAGAACAAAGAAAACGGCTTTTAAGCTTTACGAATAGGTGGATATTTTGCCGAATTGCCTCCACTCCAATGCTTCATCGAGTGTTGCACAGGTAGGGGTCATCTGAATGAAGTCAAAAGGAATTTCTTCCCCGCTCCGCTCGCAGTATCCATATTGGTGATTTTCCACACGCATCAGCGCCTGCTTTACTTCCAAGATTTCACGGTCGATATATTGCTGTATTAAAGGATGTTGAGAGTGACTGGCCTCCAGCTCTTTCAAGGATAGTATCAGTTCTTGAACAATGGATGTATATCGGTCATATGTCATCTTGATCCCTCCATTCATAGTATGGAGGAATCGACTAGAAAAGTTGTGTTGCAAGATATAGCAATTATGGAATTCCTCCCAGTCATACAAAAAAGGATCTGATCAGTTTATCCTGATCAAATCCTTTTTCTCATTACGCTAAGTGGGAATAGCTTTCTTTCACAACGGCAGCACAGCGGGTACAAAGGGTCGGATGATCCTTGTCTTCGCCGACAGTCGGTGTGACGATCCAGCAGCGGTCACATGTTTCACCTTCCGCTTTTTCCACGACGATATGATTATCACCGAGGCTAAGCGCGTTTTCTGGGGCATCAGCCACTTTGCCGCCGATTTCAAAGGCAGATACAATGAACAATTGCTTCAGGTCTTCAGTGATTGAATCCAGCAGCGCTTTCGTTTCATCATTCACGTAAAGCGTCACTTTAGCCGTCAGAGATTTCCCGATCAGCTTCTGATTACGGGCTTCTTCCAACGCTTTTAATACATCATCCCTTAATTCAAGGAATGCGCTCCATTTCTTCTTCAGCTCGGCTGTATTCGCATATTCCTTGACTTCAGGCATATCGGTCAATTGAACACTTTCCCCTTCAACACCAGGGATGTATGCCCAAACCTCGTCAGCTGTGTGAGAAAGGATCGGAGACATTAATTTCGTCAATGCAAGCAGGCATTCATACAGAACTGTTTGAATCGCACGGCGGTCATCATGATTTTCAGACTCGATATAAAGGACGTCTTTTGCGAAATCAAGATAGAATGAGCTTAAGTCCAGTGTACAGAAGTTATTCACTGCGTGATAGATGCTTGCAAATTCATACTTATCGTAGGAATTCTTTACATTTTTCACAAGATCATTCAGCTTCACGAGCATGAATTGATCTACTTCCCGCAATTGATCATATGATACTGCATTTGTACTTGGATCAAAGTCAGAAAGGTTCCCCAATAGGAAACGGAATGTGTTACGGATTTTACGATAAACTTCCGCCACCTGCTTAAGGATCGCATCTGATACACGAACGTCGGCCTGATAGTCCACGGATGCCACCCACAGACGAAGGATATCGGCACCAAGCTGTTTCATGACTTTTTCCGGTACCATGACATTGCCGAGTGATTTACTCATCTTTCTTCCATCACCGTCAAGGGCAAATCCGTGACTCAATACACCTTTATAAGGGGCTTTGCCTGTGACGGCAACAGATGTCGTCAATGACGAGTTGAACCACCCGCGGTATTGGTCGGAGCCTTCAAGGTAAAGATCTGCCGGACGCTGTAAATCATCTCTTTCTTCGAGGACAGCCTGATGTGACGATCCTGAATCGAACCAAACATCCATGATATCCTGCTCTTTGGTGAATTTTCCATTCGGGCTTCCCTCATGAGTGAAACCTTCAGGCAGAAGTTCTTTCGCTTCCTTTTCAAACCAGATATTTGATCCATGTTCACGGAAGAGTTTGGAAACATGTTCGATGGTTTCATCGGTGATGATTTCCTGACCATTTTCCGCATAGAACACAGGGATTGGCACACCCCATGCACGCTGACGAGAAATACACCAGTCTCCACGGTCTCTCACCATATTATAAAGGCGTGTCTCGCCCCAAGCAGGTACCCATTGTGTTTCGTTTACCGCTTCAAGCAGTTCTTTACGGAACTTATCGATTGACGCAAACCATTGAGCCGTTGCTCTGAAAATGACCGGTTTTTTTGTGCGCCAATCATGAGGGTATGAATGGGTGATGAAGTTCAACTTAAGTAAAGCGCCTGCTTCTTGGAGTTTTTCTGTGATCGGTTTATTGGCTTTGTCATAGAATAAACCTTCGAATCCTGGAGCTTCGGCTGTCATGACACCTTTATCATCTACCGGGCACAGGACGTCAAGGCCGTATTTCTTTCCTACCAGGAAGTCATCCTCCCCGTGTCCAGGGGCTGTATGGACGCAACCAGTACCTGAATCTGTCGTGACGTGATCACCAAGGACAACAAGTGACTCACGCTCATATAATGGATGCTTGGCAACGATATGCTCAAGTTCCGCACCTTTGACTTTCTTCGCTACCGTATAATCTTCCCATTCAAGATTTTGGGCAACGTCTTCAAGAAGTTCCTCTGCAACGACATAGCTGTTTCCATCAACGTTCACAACAACGTAGCTTAAATCTTCATGAACGGCGATTCCAAGGTTGGCAGGGATTGTCCAAGGTGTCGTGGTCCAGATGATCAATTGAGTTTCTTCTTCTAAGACACCCTTCCCTTCCGCAACGGAGAAACCAACATAAATCGATGGAGAACGTTTATCTTGATACTCAATTTCCGCTTCAGCCAGAGCCGACTCACTCGAAGGAGACCAGTAGACAGGTTTTTTACCTTTGTAGATATACCCTTTTTTGGCCATATCTCCGAATACTTTGATCTGCTGTGCTTCATATTCAGGCTTCAACGTGATATATGGATTATCCCAGTCACCGCGCACACCTAATTGCTTGAACTGTTCACGTTGGTTGTTAACCTGCTCATATGCATATTCCTCACACAATTTACGGAACTCTGCGATGGTCATTTCTTTTCGCTTTACACCTTTATTCGTCAGTGCCTGCTCGATCGGAAGACCGTGCGTATCCCAGCCTGGCACATACGGTGCATGAAACCCGCTCATGGATTTATAACGGACGATGAAGTCCTTTAGCACCTTATTCAATGCGTGCCCCATGTGAATGTTTCCATTTGCATACGGAGGTCCGTCATGAAGGATGAATAAAGGACGGTCGCTCGTTCTTTCCTGTACCTTTTTGTAGATATCCATCTCTTCCCATTTCTGTTGGGTTTCAGGCTCGCGCTTCGGTAAATTCCCTCTCATCGGGAATTCAGTTTTTGGCATCAATAATGTATCTTTGTATTCCATGAATTTTCCTCCTAGACATTTCTCTTTATTGCCATCATTTCTAAATCGATTACTTCTTAATCAGGGAATCTTCCACCACACAAAAAAAAGCTTCCTCATCCCACAAAAGGGACGAGAAAGCTTTCCCGCGGTACCACCCTCATAAAGATCGCAGACGACCTTCACTCGTTAAGATTCGTAACGTGAATAAGACGCTGCTCTTTACTTTCCTAAAAGGATTTCATGAGCAGGGCTCGAGGGTGATCTTCCGCACTTATGATCCTCACCGGGCTTCCACCATCCCCGGTTCGCTATAAGGATTTATAATAAGAACGTACTGTCCCTGTCAAAGCTTCAATATGACAATTAAGATTGTTGTTCAATTATATGAAAGTATTGCGCTTTTCGTCAAGACAATGTCTCTTCTTCTTTTAAAGTTTTTAGTTCTGTTGCATCCAGGTCGAATTCCATCAATTGTTCCCAGTCATTTGTATCAAGAAGATCCAACTGAGCTTCGATCAGCATCTTGAAACGGGTTCTGAATACTTTGGATTGCTTCTTCAGCTCTTCGATTTCAATCGCAATCTTCCGTGCTTTCGACAACGATTCATTCACGATTCGATCCGCATTTTTCTCAGCTTCCCTGATGATCAGCTTGGACTCTTTCATGGCGTTTCGTTTTACTTCTTCACCTGCTTCTTGAGCTATGACGATCGATTTGTTCAACGTCTCCTCGATGCTGGTAAAATGACCTAAACGTTCATTCAATGAGTTCAAACGTTCTTCCGTTTCTTTCTTCTCACGGATCAGAATTTCATAATCCTTGATGATCTGATCTAGAAATTCATTGACTTCATCCTCATCATAACCACGAAAGCCACGACTAAATTCTTTATTATGTATGTCTAATGGCGTTAAAGGCATGGGAGCCACCTCCAGTACTTGGTGAATTACATATTTATTATAACTAAAATTTCGACAACATGTGGGAGAATTCCTTTATTTTTCTTAAATTATTTCAGGATTCCCACAGAAATTCGCCATTTATCCCGTTTTGTCCTTCCTTCGATAGACAATAACTTGCTTCTTCCGTATCCTCTGGCAGATATGACGTCTCCTTCTTCAACTTCAAATGATGCCGATTCGACGGTTTTCCAATTGACTTTCACAAGGCTGCTCTTGATCAATGTTTGTGCTTTTTGACGGGAGTCATTATAAATGGATGCAAGGACGACATCCAGCCGGAGGGAACTTACGGTCGTCACTTTTTCCTGCCATTGTTCCTGGCTCTCGAGCCTTTCGTTGAGAGCGAGATCTTTTAGCGACACCTTCGCCCTTCCGATTTGAGTCAGTTCCATCCGGACGTAATCTGCAATTTCCTCTGCCAGCATAAGCTGGATGGCATCATCTTCTGCGATGATGTCCCCGAATTTCTCCCTTTTCAAACCGATTGACATGAGCGTGCCGAGCACCTGCCTATGCTCTATTGTAACAAACTTTGACGGATACTGTATTTCAAAAAGTTTAATCCCAAAATCTTCTTCCTCAGGATGAAAATAGGAGGGGTATAATAATGCCCGCTTACGCTCACCCGCCTCCGGGAAAAAGGAAAGAAGAATGTCTTCCTGTTGGCCGATGATAGACTTCATGATATGCTGCTGCCTCGGATCTAAGAAGTCGGTCCGCTTTGGTGCATATTGATTCTCTACATTCATCTTCCATTCCAGGACCGCATCTACAAACTCTTTTTCATCAGGTCGGAAGTGTTGATGAAGTGATGACATGGATGACACCTCCTTTAAGGTTATTCTGTATCACACGTGTAGCGATTACCCCTCGACTGGGAGTTGGAGAGGAAAATCACCTCCACCGCAGGTTTAAATACAGCCTTCAAAATAAAAGAACTGAAACTGTATCAACTGTTTCAGTTCTTTTTTAGTTAACATTTTAATAAGCGTTGTTTCTAAATTAAATGAGCCATCTGAATAATTGATATAAGCCGCTCTGCGCCAGATTCAATACGATGAATGCGACGATCGGAGAAATATCGATCATCCCGATTGATGGAACGATGCGTCTGAACGGTTCCAAATACGGTTCGCAGATTCTGGCCAGAAACTGACCGATCGATGTTTCCCTTGCACTCGGGAACCATGACATCAGGATATAAATAATCAACGCCCAGCTGTAAAGTTGGATTAATTTTGCTAGTATTTCATAAAGCATGATCATAATTTACATTACCACCTCGAATCTGATAGATCTTCCTCTTTTAAAAACTCGGAGATATTTCCACTCACTTCAACGTTGTCAGGGGTGCATAGAAAAATATTATCCCCTACCCGTTGAATATCGCCGCCGATTGCATAGACCGTCCCGCTCAGGAAATCGACGATCCGTTTTGCCTGATCGTGCTGGATGCGCTGTAAGTTCACAAGAACGGAACGCCTGTTCACTAAATGATCTGCGATTTCCTGTGCTTCTGCATATACCCTCGGTTCAACAAGAATCACCTTGGAAGATTTCTGTACACTTTGAAGGCTCACCACATTTTGTTTAGAACCCGCAGCCGGCTGTGACTTCATAGGCTTCTTCTCCTCATATTGTTCTTCATACTGTTCGTCTTCGTATTCATATTCATCTTCATCAAGCAAAAAGAATGTTTTGAACTTCGATTTAATGCCCATGTGTGCTCATCTCCTTTCAGTCATTTCCAACTAATGCCGTTCCAATACGGATGAACGTCGCTCCTTCTTCAATCGCGATCCCAAAATCATTGCTCATGCCCATCGATAATTCCGTGCACGGAGCATAGTCCAATCCAAGGGCTTTTACTTCTTCCTGAAGATGTCTCAACTGCCGGAAACATGTGCGTAAAAATTCTTCATCGTCTGTATTGGGTGCCATCGTCATCAAGCCGACGACTTTAATGTTCGCGTAATCGGCTAAGTTCCCGATAAATTCCATCACTTTATCAGGTGAAAGTCCATGTTTCGATTGTTCACCGGAAACATTGACTTGTACAAAACAAGAAACAGGCTTGTCTGCCCTTTTGTCGATCTCTTTTGCCAGTGACAGGCGATCGAGAGAATGTATGTATGATATTTTATCAATGATGTTCTTTACTTTCCGTGATTGCAGGGAACCGATAAAGTGCCAGTACGGCTTGTCCCTTAATACTTCCCACTTCGACTCGAGCCCCTCGTCCCTGTTTTCACCGAGATGGATCAGTCCTGCTTCAAGCGCTTCATTTGCCCGGTCTGCAGATACATACTTTGTCACCGCTACAATATTGATATCTTCAGGTGACCTTCCACTGCGCTCACAGGCAGCATGGATATTTTCCTTGATGATTTTCAAGTTCTCAGAAACTTTCATGTTTACTCTCCTTCCAGCCAATGTAGCTCATGATCCTTCCCGTCTTCCCCCCGTCTCTTCTATACGAGAAAAAATCGGCGTGACAGGACGAACAATAACCAGAAGTATGAATTTGCGCTGTATTCAATCCACTCTGAATCAGCAGCTTTTGATTTAGCTTTTTCAAGTCGAGGTGATATTGTCCCTCTTCTTTTAAATTATAGGGTAAGTCGTTTTCATCTTCTAGTGTTTTTTTCACTTTGTCTATGACATAATCATCAACGATATAGCATTCCCCGCAAATGGAAGGCCCGATCACAACGTCAATAGAGGAAATCTTTGATCCATTATGCTTAAACGCCTCAATCATCTTTGGTCCTATTTCCTGCACGGTGCCTTTCCATCCAGCATGCGCCAACCCGATCATGCCCGTCTCTTTGTCCCAAAAGTATAGGGGGACGCAGTCGGCATAACACATGGTCAACAGCAAACCGCTTTCATCAGTCAGGAGACCGTCAGTATCCTTTACACTGCTTTCATAGTTTGTGGCTCCTCTTCCAGCATCTTTCAGACCCGGGGTGTAGAGATTGCTCCCATGGGTCTGTTCAGCCGCCACCCAGCTTTCCACCGGCATACTGATCCCATTCGCAAGAAGCTGCCGGTTAGAAGTGACGTCCTTCATCGAATCCCCGACATGAAGTCCCATATTGAATGTGTCAAATGGCGGTTCACTGACTCCACCATGCCTCGACGTGATTCCGGCGACCAGCGACTGATTGCCCTTTTTCCAATCTTCAATGCTATAAAATGATTCAGTCTTCTTCACAAAGGGTTCTTTGGACACGGCTACTCTCCTTCTTTTTATTATTAAGTGTACCACAGACCCCAAAGACCCGTCATGTATCTGTGGATTGTTTCGGCTCCTGCAGCTGCCCTTGTATAACATGTGTATCTTTGTATCTGACAAGGATCACATCTTCACCAATCTTTACGATACTGCTCCACGGTATCACAATATCTTCTTCCTTACCGAAAAAACCAAGAAGCTTGCCTCCGCTGCCGATCACAATGGCATCAATCCTACCCGTATCCAGGTTGATTTCAATGTCTCCTATATTCCCTAATTTCCGTCCATCAGAAATACTGACGACATCCTTCACCTGAAACTCAGATATGCGTACCATAACCTTCCCCTCTTTCCCGGTTGTTTCTTCTGTATTTGAAATGGTGTTGGCGTACCTTCACCTATTTAACAGAGCTATATACTATATGTATGCAACAAAAAGAAAGGAAGACCTCCCGTTAGAAGATCTTCCTTTTTTGGCATGGGTATGATGGGAACAGGCTGGGCTTTTCTTGTCCAGCTCCACCGGCTAGCCCCTCGAGGTCACAACCGAAAAATCCCATAAGGCAAAGTGCGCCTTTTGGGATTTCCCTGTTGGGCTTGTCGGGGCTGACCAAGCCGGCTCCGCTTTTAGTTGTTACTGAATATTTTTGTTCATTTGTTTGATTGCTGCTTTTTCCAGTCTGGATACTTGGGCCTGTGAGATACCGATTTCGTCGGCTACTTCCATTTGGGTTTTCCCTTGGAAGAAGCGCTTGCTGATGATGAGTTTTTCACGGTCATTCAATCTCCGCATGCCTTCTTGAAGGGCAATTTCTTCTATCCAGTGGAAATCACGGTTCTTCTCATCGCTCAGTTGATCCATTACAAAGATTGGATCTCCCCCGTCATTATAGATCGGTTCAAAGAGCGATACAGGATCCTGGATCGCATCCAGGGCAAATACAATTTCTTCGTGGGAGACATCCAGTACCTTCGCAATTTCTTCGGCTGTCGGCTCCTTCGATGTTTCACCCATTAACTTTTCTCTCACTTGCAGTGCCTTGTACGCGATATCACGCAGAGAACGGGAAACCCTGATCGGGTTGTTATCACGTAAATATCGACGGATCTCTCCGATGATCATCGGTACCGCGTATGTAGAGAATCGTACATTTTGTCCAAGATCAAAGTTATCGATCGATTTCATCAATCCGATACACCCTACTTGGAATAAATCATCAACATACTCACCACGGTTATTAAAGCGTTGAATTACACTTAAGACGAGGCGCAAATTTCCGTTTACAAGTTTTTCCCTGGCGGTTATATCACCCGCTTGCATTTCCTTGAATAATATTCTCATTTCATCATTTTTGAGAACAGGTAATTTGGACGTATCTACACCACAAATCTCGACTTTATTGCGTGTCATTCTTTCCCCTCCTTGTAGGAGCTGCTGTACAAATTTCAGTATTTCCTTGAAGAGGAAAAATATGCATTTCATCAGAACAGGCGATAACAGAAAACGTCCGGACCCTTATGAAGACTGGATATTTCAAAGAAATTTTTTTCAGTTAAACAGAAATGAAAAAAAGCTGACCTCTTCGATCAAGAAGGTCAGCTTTACGGATGAATCATACCATTTTATTGAATTCTTTTTTCAATCGCTTGATGATCCTTTTTTCGAGCCTTGAAATATAAGATTGGGAAATCCCGAGCATATCCGCTACATCTTTTTGAGTCTTTTCTTCTTCACCCATCAATCCGAATCGGAGCTCCATAATTTGCTTTTCACGGTCTGACAGCTGATGCAGGGCATTGAACAGCAACTTTTTATCCACCGTCGCTTCCAGGTCTTTCGTAATGATATCTTCATCGGTACCCAGTACATCAGATAACAGAAGTTCATTTCCGTCCCAGTCGATATTAAGGGGTTCATCAAAGGATACTTCTGAACGTATTTTATTATTCCTGCGAAGATACATCAGGATTTCATTTTCGATACATCTGGACGCATAGGTCGCTAATTTTATTTTTTTCTCCGGATTGAACGTATTGACTGCCTTAATAAGACCGATCGTCCCGATTGAAATCAAATCTTCAATATTGATGCCCGTATTTTCAAACTTTCTTGCTATATAGACGACCAACCTCAGGTTCCGTTCAATCAATAATGAGCGTGCCGCTTTGTCACCATTAGGCAATTTAGTGAGAAGAACTTCCTCTTCCTCTTTCGTCAAAGGAGGGGGAAGCGCTTCACTACCCCCTATGTAATATATCTCATCCGTCTTCAGACCAAGTTTGATTAACAGTTTGTACCAATAGTATAAAAATTTGAATTTAATCTTTTTCATTGTTGCTCCCCCTTCTATTTCTTAAAAATGTGAGTATAGTAATAATAATTAACCTAAGAAACGTGTTGTACCGGCTTTTGCGATGCCATTTTAGGATGGATGATTGCCCGGAAGGTGCCGTCGGCTGAAAGGGGCTCTTCCCTGAAGGCGATCAGTCCGTTCGGAACGGACCATTCAGATTCGTGATCCCTTAATACAAGAGAATCCGGTTTGATCGCAGCAAGAAGCTGACTCTTCCTGCCGACCGACTGGGCAGGCACAATCCTCATCCGATCAGACCATGAGGCATCGAGGCTCTTTTCCCCAGAAAACAGTTCATCCACATCCTGACAAAGCATTTTCACTTCTTCAGGCAGGTCCCCTTCCAATCCGGCTATAGATAAAATCATCACTGGGCTCCTTGAAATGGGATCTTGAAGCTGATTGCCGCTGTCGACTAGTCCGTCAACCGTCAGGTGATACCCGTCGATGACGATGCCCACTTTCAGCAATTGATCGTATTGAAGCTTCACATGTTCGATGCTTTCGAACCTACCTTTTGAAAAATACCAGGCAACCGGCAATGCCAGCATGACAAAGATCCAGCTCACCGGATCTCCAAAGCCCCGGATATTCGCCAACAAAACTGACGATTCCGCCCCCGGATCGAAGCGGATAAAGTAATGGGAACCGATTAATATTCCTCCAGTAAAAAAGGTAACGAAATAAAACATCAATAGATTTGATAAATAATAGCGCAATCTTCTATAACCGAATGCTGCATATACCATACAAACTGAAAACAATAACTTCACAAAAGGATTTCCTGTTACGTGTGCATAAGGTGAAAACGCCATGAGTATGATGATCGACCCGATCAGGCTTCCGACCCCGATCCTCCAGAGGGTATATTGTCTCTTTAAGATGATCCCTGTAAACCATAGTAAGAAAAAGTCCACTAACAGATTTAACAACCAGATGACATCTAAATATAAAGCCAATCTCTACCCTCCTTTTGAAACTTCACCCAGTTCTATACATACCATAAGCAATGTTTCTGACGATGGGAATGACTTATCAGAAGTATATCCTACATACCGTTTAAAAGTTGTCATTTTTTGTATGCCCGAGAGGAAAACTTTTCAGAGATAAAAGCGAATTATGTCATTATATTTTTGTCATATTGTTTAAATAGAATGGCGTCTTTTCATAGTGGTAAGAGAAGTGTGGTTAGAAGGGAATTAGGCTGAGAAATCATTGATAGACTTAGAGGGGAAGATCTATGTATGACACTGGGCTGGGACATTTCAGTACCCTCCTATTCAAAACAAGATGGAATTCTTATTGGAATACCGCTGTTCCGAAGGAGTCTTCGACTAGCACTCCAATCAACTGCTGGAACCCGCTGCATACATATATAACGTGATCGCACACAAAAAAACCGACCAAATTTGATTTTCAACAAATCAATTGCTCGGTTTTTCCATTGGCGGGGACCCTTTCGTCCCAGCCTATAATTTTTTTATGTTTGTCGCCTCTGTTCAAAGCCCCTTCGCTTTTATTTATCCAGCTGCGGGGCTTAGAGGCTCGAGGTCATAAGATAAGCCACCCTTAAAGGCAAAAAGCGCCTTTCCGGGTGGCTCATACTATGCTTGTCGCCTCTGTTCAAAGCCCCTTCGCTTTTATTTTATCCAGCTGCGGGCTTAGTGGGCTCGAGGTCATAAGATAAGCCACCCATAAAGGCAAAAGCGCCTTTTCGGGTGGCTCATTTTATGCTTGTCGCCTATCGGCGGCGGTTACGGTTTCTTAGGAAAGTTGGGATATCCAACGTTTCTTCAGCACCTTGGTTGGAAGAGGTTCTCACAGGCTCTTGCTGAGGCTGCTCTTCACGCTTAGGCTGCTCCCGCTTTACAGGTTGGCTTGTGTTTTGACTCTGATTCGGCTTCACTCCGCCAAATGTTGGTCTTGTTTGCTTTTGTGGCTGGATGACTTCTTCGTTGAAGCCCGTAGCGATGACGGTTACGACGATATCATCTTTTAATTCTTCGTTAATGACAGAACCGAAGATCATGTTAACTTCCTGATCAGAAGCTGACGCTACGATATCAGCAGCCTCTTGAACTTCGTAAAGGCTCAATGACGTTCCGCCTGTAATGTTCATCAGTACACCTTGGGCTCCGTCGATCGATGTTTCAAGCAATGGACTTGATACAGCTTTTTTCGCTGCTTCTGTTGCACGATTCTCTCCTGATGCTGCACCGATACCCATCAAAGCAGAACCTTTGTTAGACATGATTGTCTTAACATCTGCAAAGTCCAGGTTGATCAGACCAGGTGTTGCGATAAGATCCGAAATACCTTGTACACCCTGACGAAGCACGTTATCCGCTTCACGGAAAGCTTCGAGCATCGGCGTACTCTTGTCTACGATTTCCAGCAGGCGATCGTTCGGGATGACAATCAGGGTATCTACGCCTTCCTTCATTGCAGCGATACCACCGCTTGCCTGATTTGAACGCTTTCTGCCCTCGAATGTAAACGGTCTTGTCACGACACCAACTGTCAAAGCACCGATTTCACGTGCGATTTGAGCGATGACCGGGGCTGCACCAGTTCCAGTACCTCCGCCCATTCCTGCAGTAACGAAGACCATATCTGCGCCTCTAAGCGCCTCTTCGATCTGCTCTTTACTTTCTTCAGCAGCTTTTTTACCGACTTCCGGGTTTGCACCTGCTCCCAGTCCTCGTGTTAATTTACCGCCGATTTGCATTTTTATTTCAGCTTTTGATAGATTCAAAGCTTGAGCATCCGTATTGACGGCAATGAACTCAACACCTTGCACACCGTGTTCGATCATCCGGTTGACAGCGTTGTTACCTCCACCACCGACACCGATAACTTTAATTGTCGCTAAAGAATCTAAATTTGTATCAAACTCCAACATGACAAATCCTCCTAACTCGTCGAATCTATGGATTCCTTTATTTATTCAAAGAAGTATCCAAAGAACTTTTTCACTTTTGACATGGCCTTTTCATCTTCATGTTCTTCTTCTTTTACCTTTACAGGCTTCTGCTTTTTATTTACAGGTTTAGATTGACGTTTCTCAGCAGCCTCGACAGCCACTGGTTCTGCACTTACAGATCTTCCTTGCAATCTAGCATTCTTTTGGGCGTATTTGATTAAACCAACCGCAGTCGTATATTGGGGTTCTCTCACTCCGATATAATCAGGAATGGCCACCCGCACACGATTTTGGAAAACGATTTGAGCTAATTCTAACACACCTGGAAGATTAGCTACACCGCCAGTCAGCACATAGCCGCCTGGAAGGTCCCTGATGCCCAGTCGCTTCAACTCATGGCTGATGAGATCCAGGATCTCTTCCAGCCTTGCTTCTATGATATCAGAAATTTCTAATTGGTTAAATTGCTGATGTTGATCACTGCCGATGATCGGTACACTGAACACTTCATCTTCTGACGCATGATCATAAAAAGCATGTCCATACTTCGTCTTGATTTTTTCAGCGTCATCGGTTGACGTACGCAAACCGATGGATAAGTCTTTTGTAATATGCTCTCCACCTACAGGCAGTACAGTGGTTGCTTTCAGGTGACCCTGTTCAAACACCGCGATTGTGGTCGACCCGCCTCCGATGTCGATCAAAGCAGCGCCTAAACTCTTCTCATCCTTGGATAATGCGACAGTTCCGGCCGCCAAAGGCTGAAGGACGATATCCACGATTTCAAGTCCTGCTTTTTCTACACAACGGAGAGTATTATGTAAGATTGTCTTCGATCCCGTGATGATGGTGCCTTCCATTTCTAATCGGACTCCGATCATTCCACGGGGATCTGTAATCTCATCCAGTCCGTCAACAATGAACTGTCTTGGGATTACATTGATGATTTCTCTTTCCGGCGGGATGGACACAACCTGGGCAGCATCCATCACCCTCAGGACGTCTTCATCGCCTATTTCCCTGTTTTCACTGGAAACAGCCACCACGCCATGACAAGATTGAAGTGCGACGTGATTTCCAGTAATGCCGACGATGACCTGGTTTATCGATAAACCGACCATCCTTTCAGCTTGTTCAACTGCCTTCTTAATCGTTTGAACAGTTTCGTCTATATCTACGATGGAACCTTTTCTGATTCCTTCTGATTTCACATTTCCTACACCGATTATGTTCAAGGAATCATTTGTCATTTCACCAATGATCACTTTCACTGTGGATGTACCGATGTCAAGGCTAACGTAAATTTCATTGCTGTTCACTCTATGGCACCTCCTTAAAGAATGTTTGTTTGGAACAACAATCCTAGAAAAACCTGATTCTAAGTATATCTTATTATGATATTCGTCGTAACAAAAACGATTCCCTTTTAAAATTCTAATTTTTTTCTCTTTTTTCTTGATTATTTGACCAATTGCTAATCATGATTCGTCTAATCACTGCAATGTTCTGGAATAATCTCACTCCAAAAGCAAACACAGCAGCCAAATATAAGTCTACACCAAGATGTACACCTAGAAAAGCTAAACTTGCTGCCAACAGAATATTAAAAAAGAATCCAGAAACAAAGACTTTGTCATCATAAATATTTTGCAGGTGGGCACGTATACCGCCAAATAATGTATCCAATGCTGCCAGAACGGCGATCGATAAATAATTCGAGTACTCTTCCGGGATCCTTATGTCTGTAAGAAGCCCCAAGACAACCCCTACCAGCAACCCTAAAACGGGAAGCCACATATTAATCGTCCCCTCCTCTTTCGTTAACCGGTTCCATGAGACGGACACGGATTGTTTCTTGATATGGTGGTAACACCACTTCTTCTAATGGTTTAGAAATACTGACCCGGAGATTATCGATAAAGAAGTCTTCTACAGACCTGGCGACCTGCATCCGGCTGTATAGATCCTTCGCCGCTTTTAAGTCCTTCGTCAACACCTTCACTTCAAACGGTATCTCACGTATGGAATTTCCGTCAACCTTGGTTTCTCCGTTGATATCCCGGATGACGGATGTATTCACGAGGCGGTGACCATCTATGGATATATCTTCCGCATCATAGAGATTCAGTTCGTTCACAAGTCTTTCCAACAGTTCCGGGGAGACATTTTGAACCTTCTCGCCAAGGAGCACTTCCTCCATTGCAGGTTCAATCGTCAAAATAAGTCCGGGTCCTCTTTTCTCAGTCAGGCCGATCTCTGACCTCAATTCTTCCCACGTTTCTTTCAACGCTTGCTCGGGACTTGATTCCTGCTCAGTTTTATACTGCTCCAGCTTCGCCTCCACCGAGCGCATTTCCCCGTATAGACTGGAATTGGCTTCTTTCTCTTTCAACAATGCCTCTCTCAGCTCCCATATATCCCGTGTATCCCGGACAACAGGTTCTTTGACGGTCTGGAACTGAATAGCCACCATAAATCCGATAATGATGGTAATCACTGTAAAGCTAAGCTTAAGTTTGTTGTCCATTTATTGCACCTTACTTTCACATCTGACCCGGACTGGGGCAGGCAATTGATCGTTTGTCACCATCATAGGCCTGCTTAGGATTCACCTATCTTGGGCTCTAAAATAACTGAATTCTCCTTCTTCAGTTCGAAAATGATATTATCATTCACAAGCTGATCCTTTACTCCGCCTGTGATATTCATGGCAGAAGACAATACATCCGGATCACCGATCGCCGTCACTTCAAACGGGGCAGGATATTCAATCCCATCAACCTTGATGACCGGACCATTGCACAATATGTAAGAATCGTGACTGAGCCTTTGTCCATTGATTGCAACCGCGGAAGCACCCGCAATATATAACTCATTGATCACCTTGAATACATGGTGTTCATGGACAATATAGTTATTCGCGTTTTCTTCCTGCGGGTCATATTGGGCATCAGACAATGTGACTGTCACACCCGGTCCCTTGACCTTCGTTTTCCCGAGATACATCCGGTACTTCTCGGCATCCTCTGCCAGGTTGAAGTAAATTTGTTTCTCTTTGGAAAACTCCTTTTCCATATTGACGACCTTTTCCTGTTTCTCATAAAGTTCTTCCTGAAGACGATTATTCTTCTGCTGAAACTCCAGGATCTGATCTCTTAACGCCTCTTCCTGCTTCCACTGACCGTTTGTCCGGCTCCCTTGATCACTTTGTTCAGAGTTTGCCAGACTGAATGAAAATGCAAGGATGAAGCCCAATACCAAACATACAAGAGAGAGGACTACATGCTTACCTCTCACCCTCATCCTCTTCATCGCTTTGTTCACCTTCCGTTTCGTATGCCCTGAAATATGAACCAACCTCTAAATCAATGATTCCTTTAACAGAGGGATCTAATTGACTTACAATAGAAGGATAGTGGACCATCTTCTCAGAAAAACTTCTGATCGTCGCACTTACTTCATATCCGTCATTCATAAACAGGATCAGATGAAATTGATCGGTTTTCTTCGGATCGAGATTCACCTCTGAAATCAGGTGCTGAACCTCTTCAGGAAGTTCACCCAGCTCTTTCACCATTTTCTTCAGGACGTCATCTTCTTCGAACCCCCTCAATAATGGGGCATCGACCGGTATCGACTCCGTACCCTTATCCAGGACTTCCCCGTTTTCAAGAATGACGAAGAATTTATTCTTCTTCGATAGATACGCTTTTTTACTATATTCACGGATCTTGATCTCGTATGTGTTCGGAAATGAAAGCTTCACTTCCGCATCCTTCACTTCAGGAAGTCCTTTTAGTTGATCCACTGTTTTGTTTTTGTTGACACTCCATACATTCATGCCTTTGTCAATTCCACTTTCCAGAAGAACCTCCTGATTCGGAATAAGCTCATTCCCGGAGACCTTCACTTCCTTCACATGACTCAGCGGTGACTGGAAATACACGACAGAAAGAATCATGAGCATAAATAAAGAAAGTAAGAACAACAGCCTGCGGTTTGCTTTCTTTTTTCTGTGTTGTTTTAATTTCGGGATCCGATCTTCAATGGAAACAACATTTTCTTTTTTCATTTCGTTCTCCTCAATTTCACTTTGAATTCATCAAGGCGTGCGATCTTGCCCACGTCTTATAATGAAAGTACTCTTTACATTGGGATACCTTCTATTTTATACGAAGATTATGGATGTTGAAAGAGAAACAGAACGTAATTTATTGCCATACACCACTTTTCAATCAATCTTTAATAAATAGAGTTGCAGGGATTCCCGGTTACGTAAAGGTAAGGAAATTGCTTAAGATGGATTATTCATACCACTTTTACGTTATGTACAGCCTTCTTAAAGGTGTCCATCCTATGTAATTCACTGTAAGACTCTATTTTAAACAACAATGCAGGCATAAGGAATGCATGTCATTGAATTGTAAAAGTTTTGGTTAACAACAGTAACAAACTCTCCTTATTTTTGAAAAGGCCTGATTATCATGTATTACGTATATGTAATATATTGTAACATCCCATCCTCCTTTATCCTATTATTATTTCGATAAAATCAGTGATTTCAACAGCCTCTCCGGAATTCCCCTGATAGACTCATCAACCTGCACGCCGCCTTCATTTCATTCCCCCCACGCACGATGCTCATTCAAGTTCCTGAAAAGGTGATATAAGAGAGTTAAATTAGACAAAAGCTGTATAAATCTTCCCCTTGCCGAGTGTGAAGGAGACATTTCCCTGCCCTCCTCCTGAAAAGGAATGGTCTTTTCACAAAAAAACGGACGGATTCAGCTAATCATGCTGAATCCGTCCGGAATTCCATGTATTTGTTTTTATAGCGCTAGTTCCTTGTATAACGGCTGATATTCAGCAACACGCCGACAGCCATCAACATCAAGGTGAGTGATGATCCCCCGTAGCTGAGAAATGGAAGGGTGATTCCGGTAACAGGCATGAGGCCGGTCACGACCCCTACATTGATCATCACCTGAATCGCAATCATCGTAACGATGCCAAGGGCAAGGAACGTCCCAAACAAGTCCGGTGCCCCCAGTGCGATTCTGATCCCCCTCCACAAGATCAAGGAAAACAGAAGCAACACGAGTGTCCCGCCTATAAAGCCCAGTTCTTCGGCCAGGATCGCAAAGATGAAATCGTTCTGCGGTTCGGGCAGATAAAAGAATTTCTGTCTGCTCTGTCCGAGACCCAGTCCGAATAATCCCCCTGGACCGATGGCATAAAGTGACTGAATGATTTGAAAGCCGCTATTCAGCGGATCCTCCCACGGGTCAAGAAAAGAAGTGATCCGCTTAATCCGGTATGGTGCGGAAATAACGAGGCCGACAAATCCAAGCACACCGATCATCCCAAGTCCGACAAAATGTTTGATCCTTGCTCCTGAAATAAAGATCATGACAACTGACGTCCCGACCATCACCGTCCCCGTACCGAGGTCCGGCTGCAGCATGATCATCCCAAATGCCGTAAACACGAGCAGGAGGGCCGGCAGTACCCCTTTCCTAAAGGAAGTGATGTACTTTTGGTTTTCAGAAAGGTATTTAGAAAGGAATGCGATCATGGCCAGTTTCATAAATTCTGAAGGCTGGATCGAGAACGCTCCGACCCCGATCCAGCTTCTTGAACCATTCCGCAACACCCCTATACCCGGAATCAAAACGAGCACAAGTAAGACGAAACAAATGATGATGATGATCTTTGCCCAGTTCCTCCACGTCCAATACTCGACATTCATGATGAAGAACATGGCAAACAGTCCCACACCGGCAAAGAGCACCTGCCTTTTCGCAAAGAAAAAGGAATCATCAAATTTGTAATCCGCCCAAACGGCGCTTGCACTGTATACCATGATCAATCCAATCGCAAGTAAAGTCAGTGTTACCACAATGAGTATAAAATCGGGGGTCGATTTTTTTAAGGGCAATCTTAAACACCTCGAATAGACAAATTTAGAGCCGTTCGAGCAAAGTCAATGACTGATGTTGGATGGAATGACTGGTTGAAAAGGTTGGATGCTCTTTATGGACAAGCCCTTATTAAAGCTTATGCACTGCGTCAATAAAAATGTCACCGCGTTCTTCAAAAGTTCGATATTGATCCCAACTCGCACATGCAGGAGACAATAATACAACATCCCCTTTGTCCGCATGTCCGAAAGCAACCGGAACAGCTTTTTCCACATTATCGACAGGAATGATCGTTTGTATCCCTGCCTTCTCTCCTGTTTTCACGAACTTCCCGGCCGTTTCCCCAAAGGTGATCAACACTTTCACATTTTCTAAATAAGGAAGGAGCTCATCAAACTCATTCCCCCGGTCCAATCCCCCTGCGAGCAGGATGGTAGGCGACTCAAATGCATTCAGTGCACTTTTCGTGGCAAGTATGTTCGTCGCTTTGGAATCATTATAAAATTTGATGCCATCCACTTCTCGGACGAATTGAGTACGGTGCTTCACCCCTGCGAACGTACCCAGCACCTTCTCTATGCTTTGATTGGACACGCCGTAAATTTTGCTTGCAGCGATCGCACACAGGATATTTTCTAGATTATGTGCGCCTGGTAATACGATGGAATCTAATGAAACAATCCGCTCTTCCCTGAAGAAGATGGCTCCGTCTTTTATATAAACGCCGCCTTCCACTTCTCCCTTCGTGGAAAATGGAATCACTTGGGCTTTTGTGAATTTTACGGTTTCATAGACATGTTCCTGGTCGCCATTGATGATCAAGTAATCCTTTTCGGTCTGATTCCTCGTGATATTGGCTTTTGCTTTCCAATATTCATTGATTTCACCATGGTAATCAAGATGGGCATCATATAAGTTTGTAATGATGGCAATATGGGGTGCAAACTCTTCGATTCCCATGAGCTGGAATGAAGAAAGCTCTACAACCATCTTTTCATGCGCTTTCGCATGCTGTGCAACTTCAGAAGCGACAGTCCCGATATTTCCGGCGATGAGCGGATGCTTCTCATCTTCTTTCAGCATGTCAAACAAAAGGGTGGTTGTAGTGGTTTTCCCATTGGTACCTGTGATCCCGATCATTTCTGCCTCAGAGATCAGGTAAGCAAGCTCCACTTCCGTCAGTACAGGGATGTTTTTTTCAATTGCTTTTTTTATCAATGGATTGTGATAAGGGATGCCCGGATTCTTTACCACATATTGAAACCCTTCATCCAATAATTCAATCGGGTGGCTTCCGCATATCACTTTGATTCCTTCTTGCAATAACCCCTGTGCCTCGGGATTTTCTGATAAAGGCTTTTGATCGTTCACCGTTACAAATGCATCTAGCTTATGTAGAAGAGAGGCTGCACTTACCCCACTTTTCGCCAAACCCAATACCAGGACTTTTTTATGTTTAAACTTTGTAATGTTCTTCAATTATACCCACACCTCAATATAGATTCCTAAAACGGCCAAAAGCAGCCCCACGGTCCAGAAAGTCACGACGACGCGCCATTCTGACCAACCTACCAGTTCGTAGTGATGATGAAGGGGACTCATCTTGAAAATCCGTTTTCCGGTCGTTTTGAATGAAGCAACCTGAAGGATGACAGAAAGGGTTTCGATCACAAAGACCCCACCAATCAAGATCAACAGGATTTCCAGTTTCGTCAAGATGGCAATTGTGGCGATGGCGCCGCCGAGTGCAAGCGAGCCTGTATCCCCCATGAACACCTTGGCGGGATGAGCGTTGAATACCAGGAATCCGAGTACGGCACCGACTACGGCTACACCGAAGATGGCCACATCATACTGTGATTGATTCCATGCGAGTACAGCCAGGGCACCGAAAGCGATCGCGCTTGTACCGGATACCAATCCGTCCAGGCCGTCTGTCAGGTTGACTGCATTCGAGAATCCAACAAGCCAAAAGATAATGAACAGACAATAAAACCAGCCCAGCTCAATCGAAAGGTCGGTAAGTGGGATGGATACGGTCGTCGGAAAATCATTCTGCTTGAAAATAAGATAAAAAATGACCGAAATGACAATCTGCCCAAGTAATTTCTGCTTGGACGTCAATCCGAGATTCCTTTTCATGACGACTTTAATGAAGTCATCAAGGAAGCCGAGCAAACCAAACCCTACAGTCACAAGGATCATTAAGTAGGTTTCAGGACCTGGATCAGAATATTTACCAGTCATCACGAACGTCGTGATGACGATCGCTAAAATAAACACAATACCGCCCATCGTCGGTGTTCCCGTCTTTTTCTGATGGGATTCAGGGCCTTCATCACGGATGCTTTGTCCGAATTTCAGCCTTCTCAGGAAAGGAATAAAAACCGGGGCAAGCAATACCGTTATGAGAAATGCCATGACGATTGTAAATAGAATCACTTGTTCCATCATTTTGATTGCCCCCCTTTCCAAGTTTTGCTTTCATGTTGAGTTTGATGCATTTCAGATTCATTGCTAAATATAAACTTCGTCATAATTTCCCACTTTTCTTGATTGTAATTTTGATGATAATGTTTCTTTAATTTTACATATGCAGCCTGTATATCTTCAACGATAAATAACGGAAAGTGATTGGGAACAAAAGACGGCACCGTGGCATCCTTCAGCCAAAAGGAAGCAATCGCGCCTTTTTCAATGCTTTTAAAAAGGTCGCTCCCACCACCGTCAGGGACGTACAGTCCCTTCTTCATGTCCACCCTAGTTGAATTTGAAACTACTAAAAATGTAAAACCAGGCAAATGGATTCCTTTGGTGACAGGGAATAATTTCTTCACATCATCATAAAAGAGCATCTCTACATCCCCTTTAAGATGCTTCGTGCGACTTCCCGGTCGTCAAAGTCGTATACCTGTTTGCCGATGATCTGGTACGTTTCATGACCTTTCCCGGCGATCAGCACGACATCGTCTGCCTTCGCAAGGCCGACCGCTTCTTTGATCGCGTCTTTCCGGTCTATGATCAATTGATACTGTTTACCGACAACACCGGCCTCCATATCCTTTAAGATCTGCTCCGGCGACTCTGTCCTTGGATTATCCGAAGTAAAGATGGCATAATCTCCATATTCGCAGGCAATCTCGGCCATGATCGGCCTCTTGATCCGGTCTCTGTCCCCACCGCATCCGACGACGACAATGACACGGCCTTTTGTGATCGTCCGTATCGTTTCCAACACATTCTTCAATCCGTCTGGTGTGTGGGCATAGTCCACAATGACAGAGAAGGGCTGGCCTTCAGAAACGGTTTCAAAACGCCCCCTGACCCCTTCTGCCCCCTCGAGTATCCTGGTGCTGTCTTCAATCCCGATGCCTGCAGCAGAAGCGGTTGCGATTGCGGCAAGGGCATTATATACATTGAATTGTCCTGCCAGCCTCAGAACCATCTCTCTCTCACCAAAAGGGGTGACAAGGGTAAAGCTTGATTCCGATGCTCTTAAAACGATGTCTTTCGCTTGAAAATCAGCCGAAGCAGACATACCGTATGTAAAAACATGGGCGGCAGTAGAACGTATGAAATAATCAGCTGCATCATCGTCTTTATTGATAATCGCATATTTTGGTGATTTCTTAAAATAAGTATTCCCTAATTGAGAAAACAATAAGCCTTTTGCGTTGCGATAGTCCTCCATGGACTTATGATAATCAAGGTGATCTTGAGACAGATTTGTAAACACTGCTATATCATAGTCGCACCCCTGCACCCTTCCTTGGTCGAGAGCATGGGAGGAAACTTCCATGATCGCAGATGTGGCGCCTTTATCAAGGAAGCGCCTAAAGGTTTGTTGCAGAGTCAAACTGTCCGGCGTCGTATTATGACTGACCTGCAGCTCTTCCCCTACTTTGATGTGCAAAGTGCCGATCATCCCCGTTTTCATACCGCACCGTGAAAACACCTGGTCAATCAGATGTGTTGTGGTCGTCTTACCATTCGTACCCGTCACCCCGACCAAAAGAAGTTGATGGGAGGGCTGCTTATAGAAGTTATCTGCCAGGACCGCCATGGCTTTCTTCGTATCAGGGACAATGATGACTGGAACGTCTGCCTTCACTTCCCTCTCAGCGAGAATCGCGGCTGCCCCGTTTTGACAGGCTTCGCCTGCAAGTGCATGACTATCGATTTCCAATCCGTTTATACAAATAAATAAATCCCCATTCCCCACTTTTTTATGATGATTGGAGATATTTGATATGACTGGATTCCCTTCACCCTGGACTGAGAAAAATGGCAGTACTTCCAGCAAAGTGTGCAATCTCATCTTTTCAACTCCTTACAGGCAGAAAGCAACCTTTTTTTATTTTACAAAAAAACACGCGTGAAAGCTATCAACCTTTTAACTTAGATCAATCTTTTTTCCACGTACTCAATTCGACCCGGGACTCTCCTTCATCATTTAAGCCCCGGGCACAAATGGTGAGTATATCATGTATTCTTGTAGAAGTGGCGTTTTTTACATTTATTCTGACATATATACCCTCACCTTGGATCCCTGTTTGATTTTGACACCCGGATCCGGGGACTGACTCACCACTTTATCCCCTGTTCCACTTATATCAAGATCGAGGTTCACAAGTTGTTCCTGCAGCTCACTTTTCGTCAGACCGATTAAATCCGGTGTTTCTACCAACGGGATATCTGTCCAGGTCAGTTCTTTTTCAATCTGCCCTTTTCTTTTCGGTACACCCATTGCTTCGAGACTGTCCCCGATGATGCTCCCCCCAATCGGTGCCGCTACCACTCCACCGAACTGAATCGTCCCTTTCGGATTGTCGACGGCAACATAAACGACGATTTCAGGATCATCCGCAGGCGCGACACCCATAAAAGATACGATGTGATTGTTTTCAAGGTATTTTCCATCCTTCGCTTTCTGTGCGGTCCCTGTCTTCCCACCGACCCGGTAGCCATCTACATAAGCTTTCTTACCGCTTCCCTTTGCCACGACACTTTCAAGGGCTTCGCGGATTTGTTTGGATGTTTCCTCCGAAATGACACGTTTCTTTGCCTGCGGGGTCTTCCTCATCACCACTTCCCCGGTGGCCGGATCGATCAATTCTTTTGCAATATAAGGCTGATACAATATCCCGCCGTTGACTGCTGCAGATACGGCCGCGACCTGCTGGATCGGTGTGACGGCCACCCCTTGGCCGAAAGCTGTCGTTGCCTGCTCAACCGGTCCTACACGGTCGAGGTTGAACAGGATCCCCTTTCCTTCCCCCTGAAGGTCGATTCCTGTCTTCTCACCAAACCCAAAATCATCAATATAGCTGAATAATGTCTCTTTACCCAATCTCTGACCCAATTCAACAAACCCAGGGTTGCATGAGTTTTGTACCACTTCCAGGAACGTCTGGGTTCCATGACCGCCCCGCTTCCAGCAGTGAAGGGTCGATCCTGCCACTTCTATATGGCCCGGGTCATGAAAGGTCTCTTTATAAAGATCTACCTTCTTCTCTTCGAGCGCAGCGGCCAGTGTAATGATCTTAAACGTGGATCCGGGCTCATAGGTGCTCCATATCGGGAGATTCCTGTTGTAGATTTCCTGGGGGACATTTTGAAAGTTCGCCGGGTCAAACGTCGGTCTGCTCGACATGGCCAGTATTTCACCCGTCTTCGGATTCATCGCAATCGCCATGATTCCATCCGGATCATAGGTCGCCTGTGCAATATCCAGTTCCCTCTCTACAATCGTCTGTACCTTTGTATCGATCGTTAACTTTAAATCAAGACCATTCTCTGGTTGCTCAAAATCATCCGCCATGTCAGGCATTCTCTTCCCTTTTGCATCCGAGAAGAATTTCACGTATCCTTTATCTCCGCTGAGTTCTTCATCATATGAAAGTTCAAGGCCCATCAGCCCCTGATTATCAATACCTGCAAAACCAAGGACATGAGACAGGTAGCTTCCATATGGATAATAACGCTTGGAATCTTCCCCTAAATAGACACCCTTTAAATTCAAATCCCTTACTTCTTTCGCTTTCTCGTATGAGATCTTCCTTGCTTCCTTGATCAGCACCATATTGGCTTTCTGTGTTACATATTTATATGCAGTTTCCACTGAAATATTAAGAGCGGCCGCCAGTTTATCCGCCGTCCCCTGTGGATCGGTGATTTGTCTCGGGACGACGAAAATCGTCGGGGCACTTTGATTCCCGGCGAGTTCAACCCCATTTCGGTCGACAATCTTCCCCCGCTCAGGTTGAAACGGAATATTCCGACTCCACGAATCTTTAGCCAAACCGGTCAGCCAGTCCCCTTTGAAAAACTGGACATACCCAAGCCTGATATCAATGATGGAGAAAATCAAGACACCAACTACCAGGGCTACAGCCAACCTTTTCCTTACCGTTACATTGGATACTCTTTTCACGAATGGAACCTCCCCTTCTATGGCTCGTTCCATTATATGCTTGGACACATGGGGGTATGTTTGAAATCACTGAAAGCAGGACCTTTGGGTCTGGAAATAAAAAAAGAGTGACCCGGATGAAAAACCATTTCCAGCAGACCGGTTCCAATTCGGAACAGGTCTGACAAACGGCTTTCATCCGGTCGTCACCCTTTTCTATTAGTTGAGGGGCGCGTCTTCCTCTTCTTTAGGAGCAGACGCTTCTTCTGGTGTTTTAAAGTTCACGACCAGAGGCTCATCTTTTTTCACCTTCACCCCAGGCTGGATATTCTGGCTGACGGCATAGCCATTTCCAACCATATTGATCTTCAGACCAGCAAGGTTCGCCACCTTGAACACATCTCTCACTGACCAGCCTTTCATGTCCGGCAAGGTAATGTCACCGTCTGTTCTGATGATCACTCTCTCCCCTTCAAGAAGGTCACTTCCTGCCTGGGGAAGCTGTTTTACTACAATCGATCCATTCCCGACAACAACCGGTGAGACCCCGGCTTGTTCGAGTGTTTTCTTCGCTTCTTCCACTGTCAGATCTTGTGTATCTGGCAGGGATTGCTTTTTCAGGCTCACATCTTCCTGAGGTTTAATGTTTAAATATTTCAGGCTGTTTTGCATCACCGGCCTAAAAATTGCTGAAACTGGATCCGATCCTATCTCGATATCTTCCAATTCAGGCTGCTGCACCCCGACATATACAATCAGTTGAGGGTCGTCAATCGGCGCCATGCCCATGAATGAGAACAGGTAATTTTCCTTCCCTCTCATATATTGACCGTTTTCCGGATCAGGTATTTGACCTGATCCGGATTTCCCGCCGACCCGATAGCCTTCGATTGCAAACCTCGTACCGGTTCCATTTTCTGCTGTAACGGTCGTTTCAAGGTATTCCCTTGTCTTCTTGGCCGTTTCTTTCGTAATCGGGCTCCCTGATACTTCCGGCTTTGTCTCTTTGATCACTTTTTTCGTGTTTGGATCGACAATCTTGGAGATGACGTAAGGTTTCATCATCTTTCCGTCATTGGCGATCGCTGACTCTGCCTGGATCATTTGGAGCGGAGTCACGGTGGTCCCTTGACCGAAAATGGTCGTATATTTCTCAATCGGATAATGATAAAGGATCGAACCGCTCGCTTCATTCGGCAATCCTACATTTGTCCGCTCACCAAAACCAAAGGCATGGAGGTATGTTTCATATTGCTTGAAGCCTATCTTATCAAGCAGGTTCGCAAATGCCACATTGGAAGATCTCTGGACACCTTCAAGATATGAAATAGTCCCCCAGCCCACTCCTGCATTATGATCACGAATCGGGTTAGGCACATTTTCTACATAATACTTACCTGACTGATACAATTCATTGGGGTTGAATTTCCCTTCATTCACCGCAGCTGCGAGAGAAAATGACTTCATCGTCGAACCCGGCTCATAGGTGTCTTCTACAATGATATTCGTCCAGTTATCCAATAATCCGACCCTGGAGTCCGGATGGAAGGTAGGTCTTTGTGACATGGCAAGGATTTTGCCTGTTTTCGGATCAGATACGATCGCAAACATTTTCTTCGGCTTGTACTTTTTGTCGACTTCATTCATCGCTTCTTCAAGGAATGTCTGGATTTTCTTATCAATCGTCAAATAGATGTCGTCGCCGTCTTCCGGCGGGGTGACGTGTTCATCTGCATTCGGAAGCAGATACCCCCACACATCGCTTTTATAGGAAACGGAACCATCTTTTCCTTTTAATACATCATTAAAGCTTGCTTCTACACCCATCTTTCCTACAGTCGTAGAGTCTCCATCTTTTGAGGTCACCTTTTGAGCAAAGCCAATCAGATGGGAAGCGAAAGAACCATTCGGATAGAAACGCTTCGCTTCTTTTCTGAAAGTGATGCCCGGCAGATTTTCTTCTCTTATTTCAAGCATCATCTGATGAGATAAATCCCGCCCGGCAGAACCGAATTCCACTTGATAGGCACCGTCTTTATTCAAACGTTCATAGATTTCACTCTCGTTCATATCAAGGAATTTTGCCAGTGTGCCGGCCGTTTTGCGGGGATCTGTCACATGTTTCGGCTTTTTCGGATCGCTTGTGACACTCGGATCCAAGATCGCCACCAGCGTATAAGCAGATGTATCCTCTGCTATGACTTCACCCTTCCCGTCATAGATCGTTCCTCTGTGAGCCTCAAGTATATTACTTTTAATATATTTCTTGGCAGCCTGGGAAGCCAGTACCTGACCCTCAGCTTCCCCTGTGACCTGAATTGTGACGAAGCGAACCATTAATACAAAAAAGAGCAAGCCGAAAATCCCGAAAAGGATGGCTGCCCCTATGTTCATACTTGGTCTCTTTTTCATTATTGTTCAACAACCTTAACATTCTTCTCTTTCAAGTTAAGACCGAGCTCCTTGGCTTTTTCCAAGATGCGTTCGTAGGTGCTCAGTTCACTCACTTGCAATTTCAGGTCGTTGTTCGCTTTTTCTTGTTTTTCAATGGTGGATTCCACATGCTGGACCTCTTTATTCACATCATAAATTGCCGCCTGTGTGGACACGATTTGTACAGCTAAGAAACAGAATATCATGGCAAATACCGCCACAAGGATTTTTTCCCCCGGTGTGATGCCTGACCGTCTTTCTTCCCTAAGGCGTTGAGGTTTGGCTTGAACGGATTGATAGGATTTCTCCACTTTTTGCTGCTCATAATTTCTGGCTAAGTTACTCACAATTCTCCCTCCCATTTCCTTCTATTTATTTATATATTTTTTTCTGCGATTCTCAATTTAGCCGACCTGGCCCGATTATTTTCTTCTAATTCTTCTTCGTTGGGCAGGATCGGTTTCCGGGTAACGAGTTTTAGCTCTGCTTCGTATCCTTCTGGAATGATTGGTAATCCAGGAGGCAGATCCGGTCCCGATGCTTTTTCCTTGAACATCGTTTTACAGATTCTGTCTTCCAGGGAGTGGAACGTGATGACACTCACCCTTCCGCCTTTATGAAGCAGTTCGATTGCCTGTTCAAGGGAGTCTTCAAATGCTCCCAGCTCATCATTTACAGCGATTCTGATTGCCTGGAACACACGCTTTGCCGGGTGTCCGCCTTTTCGTCTCGCCGGAGCAGGGATACCCTCTTTGATCAATTCGACTAATTCACCAGTGGTTTCAATCGCTTTCAGCTCTCGGGCTGCTTCAATCTTTCTGGCGATTTGTTTGGAAAATTTCTCTTCCCCATAGCGGTAGAAAATCCGGACCAAATCTTCATATGCCCACTTATTCACAACATCATAAGCGGATACGTCACCTTGCAGATCCATCCTCATATCGAGTGGTGCATCATGGTGATAACTGAAGCCCCGTTCCGGAGTATCCAGTTGGGGAGAAGATACACCAAGGTCGTATAAGATCCCATCCACACTATGTACGCCAAGCTGTTCAAGTTCTTCCTTGATATTGCGGAAATTTGATTGGACGAACGTCACACGGTCCTGATAGGGTAAAAGCTTGTCCTTCGCATGCCCGATCGCCGTTTCATCCTGATCGAAACAATACAGATGACCCTCAGGGGATAATTGCTTGACAAGGTATTCACTATGTCCGGCGCCGCCTAAAGTACAATCCACATATACTCCATCTTCCTTGATATTCAGGCCGTCCACCGTTTCTTTCAATAATACAGTTGTATGTTTAAACATGACTTCACCTTTCCAATCGAACGTTTTGTGGGGTTTAGATATCGAACCCTACCATATTCTCTGCAAGCTCAGCAAATGAATCTTCAGACTGTGTGAAATAGTCTTCCCATAATGACTTACTCCAAATCTCAATTCGATTGGAAACGCCCAAAATAATGCATTCTTTATCTAATTGTGCATAATTCACAAGTGTAGCAGGAATATTCACTCTTCCCGTTTTATCCAGTTCGCTCTCGGTTGCTCCCGAGAAGAAAAAGCGGGTAAAAGCACGGGCATCTTTCTTTGTCAGTGGCAGGGCTTTGAGCTTTTCTTCGAGTGCTCGCCATTCTTCCATGGGATAACCAAATAAACAGTGATCAAGTCCCCTCGTGATGACAAACGACTCGCCGAGGTGATCACGGAACTTGGCAGGCACGATTAAGCGGCCTTTATTATCAATGTTATGTTGATATTCGCCCATGAACATATGCACTGCCCCCACTTTCTATCACAAATGTACCACATCCCCCCACTTTTCTCCACTACTTTCTAAATTCTTTGTTTGTAAAAAATAACCTCTAATTTTCATTAGTCTTTTTCTGCGGAATCTAGACAGGATATCACCGCAGAATCTTGTCTTTATTCAACGGAAAAAGGACCAAATTCGCACTAATAAGCGAATTTGGTCCTTTTTCCGTTATATCCACTTTCAGATGTACACTACTTTATGTGTTCCGTCAAAGGCGAATTCCTGAAGGGTGAGATCCCTGACGAATGAGGGACCGTATTTATTCAAGAAATAAAGGATGTTCCATGTTCTTTCCTGTGGACCGCCATTCGGCCTGATGCTGTTCTCAACCTTGCTGAATTGAGCTAGTGTCAAGGCGTGCTTC
Organism: Bacillus sp. KH172YL63; assembly: GCF_011398925.1. NCBI lineage: Bacteria > Bacillati > Bacillota > Bacilli > Caryophanales > Bacillaceae > Bacillus > Bacillus sp. KH172YL63. The sequence continues at coordinate 1,439,249 of NZ_AP022842.1, read as the reverse complement.
TCTTCCTTGGCTCTGTCTATTCTTTTCTGCAGGAAATCGAATTGACTCATATGAAACTCAAGATTCTTATCAATGATGGCATCAAGACCTTTATCGATTGTTACAGCTTCATGTCTGATCGCTTCATATTTCCCCTTCAAGATATCTTGAATTTCTTTCAACTCCGCCTGAATCCGCGGGTTTTCAAGTGATTTCCAGTAAGCATCCCGGGCAGTTGATACCCCTTCTGTGATGACGCCATGAAGGGTCAGCTCCAGGTCACGGATTTTTTTATCCACTTCTCTTTCGACGATGGTGATATTCAAGCGTGGTACAACCGGCGGCATTTTCAAATCTGCGAATTCAAAGGCTTTTTTCAGTTCACCCCAATAGGCGATTTCACCTGGACCGGCAATGAAAGCGAGTGTAGGGAACAGCCATTCCTGCATCAATGGTCTCGTCACCACATTATTGCTGAACGCTTCTGGTGTCTCTTCGAGAATCGTTAATAAGTCAACGGTGGAATAGGTACGTCCACTGCTCTTCTCGAAAAAGGTTTGTTCATCCCGGTCCAGAAGGGCACGTTCATCCTGGATTTGCAGAAACAGATTTGCCGCTGTGGGCCCGATGTCCAATTGAGTTCGGAACCCTTTCCCACGGATTTCTTCCTGCTGCTCAAGGACCGCTTCCGTGATTGAACGGCTGTTTTCTATAAGCATTTCGAATCTTCCAGACTCAAGCTTCCTTAGCGGCGGATAGGAAGAATCGATGACGAGGAGACCAAAATCCTTGAACAGGCTCATGATGATGCGGGCAAAGAAGCGAACGATCGATTCTTCCTCCTCGATCATTCCGTACAGGTTTTCGGAAAGGGAATGGGTATACTCTGTTTCACCAAGGTGCACCAAAATCTCATCCAGCCACTTCTTCATCGCTGCTTGTGTATAGTTGATATGTGAAGTCATTTTCTTTTCCAGTACCCTCTCAGGGTATCCGATTTTTTCAAGTTTTGAATCTTTCTCTACATAGATATGATTTACTTCCTGGTAGTCATGATCTTCCCCGGCAATCCAAAACACCGGTACGACCGGGTGTTGCAATGCAGCCTCCTGCTGTTTTGCCAGCTGAATGACTGATATGATTTTATGTATTGTATAAAGGGGACCGGTCAATAAGCCTGCCTGTTGACCGGCCACGACGGTCACTGCATTATGTTTTAATTTATCCAGCGATCGTTCTACGGCTTCCGACGCAGGGAGTGTATCCATATACGACGAAATACATTCTGTAAGTTCCGCTCTTTGGAACGTACGGGATTGTAAATCATTCATCCGCTCGGAGAAGACGCTTGGACTGTTGACATTATAATGAAAGAATGAAGTGACTGGTTCCACTTGTTTTAAATACTGTGAGGCGAATTGATTTATTGCTGGAATATTTAAGCTTTCCAATTCCATATGAATTACTCCTTTTCTGGCTCTTTATATCCTATCGATGAGTATATCATTCCACATAAGGAAAAGGAAAAAACTTGCCTGATGCTTTCACGGGTTTCGGCCGGGGTCAGTCTTCACCATTTGCAACCAAAACACCGCACAGCAGTCGCACCAAAGCTGCTTGCGAAAAGACATGTCCATGCACTTTGCGGACAGATCTTAATATAAATCGAGCACTCGGAGGATCAGGCCTGTAATCATGAGCGTGATGTATGCGGTAAAGAAGAAAAGGAAATTCATCCTCCAAAATCCCCTCAGCACTTTCGGGTAGTCGATCTCCCCCTTCACCTTCCAATACATGGTGGCAAAAAGCACCCCGATGGTACATATCACCAACACGATGACCCACAAATAAGATGTCTGCCAAATGGCGATCACAATAAAGTGAACAGAAATGATCAATAGAAATGTAGTGATATCGATAGCAAAATGAACCGCTTTCCGATGATTCTTCAGGAATTCCTTGGCCACGATAAAGCTAAGGAAATACCCTAAAAATGGAACCATCACAAATATGGCGACGACAGTTGAAAACACGGAAGCCATTTTATCCCCCCAGTCCTTCTCTTTCTATTCCTTTTACTAGTCTGTACAGTGCATTCATGATGGGTACAAAATGGGTTTCTTCATGAGCTTTCTTCAACAGAACGCCCAGGATTGATTCTATTTCTGTTTTTCTTTTCGATTCAATATCTTTCAGCATCGAAGATCTGTTGTAATATGTATTCCGGCAAATCGCCATGACATCCTCGAATGAGATCACGCCGTCCATATGTGGAAATAAGAGGAGAAGCTCTTGAAATAAATCTTTCTGCATTTGATGTAAGTCGGGGTTATCAGCAAGCTTACCATTCGTGACGCGTGCAACGGCTGTAAGCGGGTTGATGAGTACATTGATAAATAACTTGGATAGGAGCATTTCTTCATAATCTGACTTGATGACAAACGGAAAGGCAGCATTGCTTCCGTTCAGCAATTCTTCCATTGCTCCCCACTTCCCTCTCACTAAGGAGATATTCGTTTTACCCCTGCCGAGATGCCGGACTGTCACGTCATTTTCTTTCAGTGCACCGTGCTCGACCGTTGCTGCGATCAGATTCGCGTGGGGAAGGGAATGCATCCAATCAATATGACCGATGCCATTTTGAACAAACATGAGGGGTGTTGATCGATGCTGCTTCAGAATAAATTCCTCAATCGATCCCAGGTCGTATTCTTTTACGGTCACAATGTACATGTCTTGAGGTTCTTCTATCGAAGTTGTCGCTTTGACTTTCACTTTGATGGACGTTTCCCCGTGAAGGATTGTCACACCTTTCTCCATGAGGGAAAGCATGTGCTTCTCCCTTCTCACGAGAAGGGTGACGTCATGCACTTTTCCTAAATAACCGGCAAACAGCAGGCCGATTGACCCACCGCCAATGATTCCAATTTTCATAATAGCTCCTTACGTTCATCTTTACTATCAGTTTACCAAATTTTTCTCCTGAGGAAAACAATAGGCTAAAAGGATCACTCCGTTTATAATAAAGAACCCGTCCTCCACAGGACGAGCCCTTCGTTCATACTATACAGGATATACAGGATGCTTTCTTTCACTGAACTGTACTTCCTTCGTTTCATAGAGTTTATACCGCTGAATCAATACAGAACGCAATTCATTCGGAGCAGTGATTTCATCTACGATCAGTTCGGAAGCCAATTTATAAATATCGATATGCTCTTTGTATTCCTGTTGTTTTTGCTGCACATATTGAATCCTTTCTTTCGGATCTTCAATGGCTTGAATCTTATTGGAGTAAACAGCGTTGACAGCTGCTTCAGGTCCCATAACGGCGATTTGCGCCGTAGGGAGTGCGATACAGACGTCCGGATCGAATGCGGGTCCTGCCATTGCATATAAACCTGCTCCATACGCCTTTCTGACAATGACGGAAATTTTCGGTACGGTCGCCGAGCTCATCGCAGCAATCAGCTTTGCACCATGACGGATGATCCCCGCTCTTTCAACCTTGGTTCCGATCATAAAGCCCGGAACGTCAGCTAGGAACAACAGTGGGATATGGAACGCGTCACATAACTGAATAAACTTCGCACCTTTGTCAGCAGAGTCATGAAAAAGGACACCACCTTTGACTTTTGGCTGATTGGCAATGATCCCTACCACTTTCCCGTCGAGTCTCGCAAACCCTGTAATCAACTCCGGGGCGAACAGCTTCTTCAATTCAAAGAAGCTCCCTTCATCAATCAATGTGTCAATGCAGTCATACATGTTGAAAGGTGCGTTCTGATGTTCGGGAATGATATCTTCGAGCAGCTTTTCATGCTTTGGCGCAAGGCCTTCTTTCACACTTGGTTTGTGCTGATAATTTGCCGGGAAATAACTTAGATATCGTTTTGCTTCTTCAATCGCTTCCTCTTCCGAAGCAGCAAGCAGATCTCCACATCCACTCACAGAACAGTGCATCCTTGCACCGCCCATTTCTTCAAGGGTCACTTTCTCCCCAATGACTTTCTCGGCCATCCGTGGTGAACCAAGATACATGGATGCATTCCCATCCACCATGATCACAATGTCACAGAATGCAGGAATGTATGCCCCACCGGCAGCAGAAGGGCCGAAAAGGACACAGATCTGCGGTACCATCCCAGACATCTTAACCTGATTATGAAAAATCTTTCCTGCCCCCCGTCTGTTCGGGAACATCTCAAGCTGGTCAGTGATACGGGCTCCTGCCGAATCCACCAGGTAGAATATCGGAACCTTGAGGTTCAATGCTGTTTCTTGAATACGGATGATTTTTTCAACCGTCCTTGCCCCCCAGGACCCCGCTTTCACAGTGGAGTCATTGGCCGTGACACATACAGTCTGACCTCCCACCTTTCCTATTGCTGTGACAACACCATCTGCAGGCAGATCACCTGCTTTATTATTGGCGAACATACCATCTTCCTGATAATCACCATGATCAAACAGTTGTTGAAGGCGATCACGAACAAACATTTTATTTTGTTCTTTCAATTTTTCATGGTACTTCGCCTGACCGCCGGATGCGATCTTTTCCCTTGTTTCCTCCAGCGTGCCGATGATCGTTTTAGATGCAGACATTCTATCCCCTCCGTCGTATTGTATATCTCAAAACTCCCCTGTTCTTTGTATCGACCGATCAGACTGCAAGGCACTTGCCGCCTCACAGCCGTATCTCTCCATCATCCCTCGATTACGAGCAAGACGTCGCCTTCATTGACGAAATCCCCAACGTTCACCTTTATTTCAGAAATTTTCCCGGCCAATTCAGCTTCAACGGGAATCTCCATTTTCATAGATTCAAGCATTAAGACGGTATCTCCAACAGATACTTCGCCATTCGTTTCTACCAATACGTTTAACACTGTTCCAGCCATGGTTGATGTGATTTCCTTCATGATTGATTCCTCCAGTTTCTCTCTCTTTTATAGTTGAATAATATCGTTACGTGCGATTGACCGTTAAGAAATCCTGCAGCCACTTGGTCGTGTAGGATCCTTCCCTAAAGCCTTCAGCTTCCAATATATCCTTAAATAGAGGGACATTCGTTTTAACTCCTTCAATGGACACCCCTTTAAAGAAAAGCCGGGCCTTATGTAATGCATCCTCACGATCCTTCCCTTTAATGATGCATTTCGATATCATCGGGTCATAGAACGGCGTCACTTTATTCCCTTCCTCATACCCGCTGTCGATCCTGACAGATTCTCCTTCTCCCCATACCAATGTCGTCAACTGACCGGGTGAAGGGAAAAATGTTTTTGGATCTTCCGCATAAACCCGGAATTCGATTGCATGGCCGTCATTTAATATTTCTTCCTGACGGCATAACGGCAGAGCTTCCCCTCTTGCAACCAGCACCTGCCATTTCACCAGATCCAGTCCAGTGATTGCCTCCGTTACGGGGTGTTCCACTTGCAGACGGGTATTCATTTCCAAGAAATAAAAATTTTCCTCTTCATCCACAATGAATTCCACTGTCCCTGCATTCGTATAATTGACGGCCTTACCCGCTTTGATGGCAGCCGCGAACATCTTTTCTTTCGTCTCGGCTGACAATGCCGGAGAAGGTGATTCTTCAATCACTTTCTGATTGCGGCGCTGCACCGAACAGTTACGTTCGAAAAGGTGAATCACATTCCCGTGTTGATCCCCGAAGATTTGAACTTCGACGTGTCTAGCATTCTCGATGCATTTTTCAAGGAATACTTCTTCTTTGCCGAAATAGGCTTTCGCACGATTTTTGGTGGAATCAAAGTTTTGAACGAGCGCTTGCTCATTTTCACAGCGGATCATGCCTATCCCTCCACCGCCGCCACTTGCTTTCAGCATGACAGGGTATCCGATTTCAGCTGCTACACGTGTTGCTTCCCCAATGAGACCTACGCCCCCGTCACTACCGGGCACCACCGGGACCGAAGCTTCTTCCATCGCTTTTCTTGCCTCTACTTTATCACCCATTTTTTCAATGATGTCGGAAGAGGGACCAACAAAGATCATTCCTTCTTCTGTCACCCTTCTTGCAAAGTCTGCATTCTCAGACAGAAGCCCGTAACCTGGATGAATGCCATCCACACTTTCCTTCTTCGCCACATCCAAAATGTTCTCTATCATTAAATAAGACCGGTTCACCTGAGATTCACCGATACGATGTGCAGCATCAGCTTCTTTGACGAAAGGCATATCAGCATCAGCATCTGAATAGACAGCGACTGTTTGAATATTTAATTGTTTACATGTTTTAATGATACGTAAAGCAATTTCTCCCCTGTTTGCAATTAATATCTTTTGCACAATCTCTCCCCTTTCTTCGTGGAACACTCCTGTTCCTAGTACGAATTCTACAAAAATCGTCGAATTCCTCCTCTATATTGTAAACGTTTTCTTAATTAAGTGCAGAATTTTTTGTTTTTTTGTTATATAATAATAATAAATAATGTTTTCATCATTGAAATAATTGAAAACGGATACAGATATCCCAACTGTTACCAGGCATAATTTTTCAGAGTATTTAGGAGGTCATATGATGGCAGTGAAAGTGGAAAAATTAAAAGTTAACTATAAAACTCTTGAAGAGTTTAAGAAATTTAAAGAATACGGCGTGCAGGAATTATCCATGTTGGAGGATCTCCAGGCAAACATCATCGAAAATGACAGTGAGTCACCTTTTTACGGAATATACTTCGGAGATACACTCGTTGCCAGGATGAGCCTGTATCAGCGAAATTCCCGATTCGATCAATATTTTGATCCACCGCAAAACTATCTTGAACTTTGGAAGCTTGAAGTACTTCCAAAATATCAAAATAAAAGCTACGGAAAGACACTTGTAGAGTTTGCCAAAAGCTTCGGCTTGCCGATCAAAACAAACTCACGGATCAAATCCCAGGGCTTCTGGGAGAAAATGGGCTTCGAAGCTGTGACCTACGATGTTGAACGGGATTTAGGAGAAAATCCATACGTCTGGTTTCCTGAAGGCGTCACGGAACAAAAGAATAATTAATTTAAGCCATAACAGACCGGTCAAGTATCCTTGACCGGTCTGTTTGTTCGCTCATTTATTCAGCCTTTGCAGATTCCCGTTTTTGTCCATTTGGAATTTCACTTTGTCTTCATTCCCTTGCAGAAGCGCCATCTTTCTGGCTTTTTCAAAGATTGCCAGTAATGATTTATGATCTTCTTCAAGAAGGTTGAATTTGGCCTCATATTCTTTCAGGCTCGATTCTGTTTCCTGCAGTTTTTCCTGAAGTTGAGAGAGTTGTTTTTGAAGCTCTCCATTTTCTCCCCTGATTCTTTCCTCATTCTGAACAGCCTCTTCCGCTTTCTGAAGATACTTGATCATCCCGTCCATCGAAAAGACTTCCCCGTGCAACTCATCCGCATCCTGTTCCTTCTTACTTTCCTGGGGGACACTTGCCGGTTTAATCATTGGTGTATGCTTTTTAGAATGTTTCCTTTGCTTTTTCGCAAGCTCGATACCGGATTTATATTGTTTACGGACGAAGGAGTTCCACCGGAATCCGCAGGCAGCTGCCGTCCTGGAAAGTTTCCTCCCAACTTCTTCAAATGCCTGCAGCTGTGTGCCCCCTTCCCGTATGAAACGCAACACTACTTCGGCCAATAATACATCTTCATCCTGACTCCACGCATCCTGTCTATTTGAAGACATTTCCATCCCCCCATAAAGATCAGTTTCTCCATACATATGCTCTTACTAGAGAAGATAGAATCTGCCCGTGCTTTTTTAGCATAAAAAAAGAACAGGGTTCCTGCTCCCTGTTCAGTCAGAAGTGTTTGCCTCACTTTCGCAAGAACTTGTCCACCGCTTCATGGTGCTCATCCCCGGCCCATAATTTTGCACATTGCCGGATTTCTTCTTTCATATTTTCTTTCATTTTTTCTATATCCCATTTGTTCAGGAGCTGTTGTTTATATGCCCTGAGCACCCCGGGTGATTTAGATGAGATCATTTGAAGTAATGGCGATTCTTCGATTGTCAGTCCTTCATCTACCAGGTGATCAATGAACCCTATATCATAAAGTTCCCCTGTATTCTCCACCCGGGCTGTCATTAATAAGGATAAAGCTTTACTGGCAGGAAGCCTTTCAAATAATAAAGTCCCTCCTCCCCATCCTGTGGTGATGGCAAGGTTCCCTTGAACAAATCCCATTTTCGCCGATCTGCTTGCTATCCTGAAATCACACGCTGCCGCGATTTCACATCCACCCCCGATTGCTGTCCCATTAATGTAAGCGATGGTAGGTTTAGGTAAAAAAGCAAGATTCGAAAGGATCCCTCCCATTTTATTCAACATTTCATAACTTTCATCCTCCGTCTTCAGGCGATGGAACTGGGACAAATCCCCTCCTGAACAGAATGCTTGGTCACCGCTGCCCGTGATGAGCAGCGCCTTCACATTCTCATTTTCCACTGCTTCATCGAGCACAAGGGAAAGTCCGTCCATCACTTCATAACTCACTGCATTCCTCTTTTCAGGGCGGTCAATCACGAACCGAAGTATCCCTGATTCATCCATATGTATTGTATAATCTCCCATACTCTCTAATACCCCTTCCATAAACATCCTAGTTCCAGTGTATGCCTTTTCATTATGCATGAAAAGAAGTTTCGGTACGAAAGAGGCTTTGGGCACCATTTTGTACAAGCAGCCGATATATATAAAAGGCTGTTTTCGTAAACATTGTGGCTTTTAGACAAGTCAGAAGCGGTTGATTTCCGCTCCAGATGCTCGCTTTCCGCAGGGCTGGCGAGAGCTCCTCGGGCTTTGCCCTGCGGGGTCTCACCTGTCCAGCTGCGGCGGCTAGCCCCTCGAGGTCATAAGCTAAATGGTCCATGAAGGCAAAGACCGCCTTCACGGCCCATTCATCTTATGCTTGTCGGGGCTGAACGAGCCGCCTCCGCTTTTCGGACTGTCCATCAGTTCCCGCAGGAGTCGAGCATCTGCAGCGAGAATCAACCATCGAAGGTAAAAACCATAAATTCACTGAATTAACTGCTTATTCATCTCCTGAATAGTATTTATCAACATCATTCAAGTACATTACCCTTGATCATTGCTATGGGAATTTTTCATTCCACAGTCTCAAATTAACGTTTAATAATAGCAACAATCTATGCGAAAAGAGCCATATAAAAAAAGCGTGAAGAGCCATGGCCTCTTCACGCTTTTTTTCGAAGTAAACGATTATTTGTTTACAACTTCTTTTCCTTTATACGTTCCGCACTCTTTACAAACACGGTGTGCTAGTTTCATTTCACCACAGTTTGGGCATGCTACCATACCAGGTACACTTAGTTTGAAGTGTGTACGGCGTTGTCTTTTTGCTGTTTTAGAAGTTCTTCTAAAAGGTACTGCCATTCTTCCCACCTCCTTAAAAGAGATTCATTCTTATTATGAAGCCAGTCGAACTGGTACTTCGCTTTTAAGAGTTCTTGTTTTGATCAAGAAGCTTTGCTAAATCAGCGAGACGAGGATCTACTTTCTTCTCTTCCTCTTCTTCGACACGATATGCCTGCTCTTCCGTCATAACTTCCCAATTCTTTCCAGAAGGCAATTCATCATGTTCTCTCGCTTCATCACTGATTACTTGCATCGGAATCTCAAGTAACAGTAATTCTCTGATAGCAGGTTTTAAATCAATAACATCACCTTGTATACGATGTACTTCCTCTTCTTCATACTGATCATAATCAGCTTCATTTAGAAGATATGTCTCAATCGTATTGATGTCAACAGGTAAATCGACATCCACAAGGGTTCTTGAGCAAGGTAACACGAGTTTCCCTTCAATATGAAGATGGAAAGTGACCCGGTTGGAACCGATATCTGCTTTTCCAGTCACTCGTATAGGCGAAACGTCTATAATCTGGGGATCGATTTCTTTCAATTCATCCAAATTGATTGATTCGTCAATTGAAAGTCCCTTGTCTCGAAATTTTTGCAATTGTATTATTGACCATTTCAATGTAATCACCTCAAGGCAACAAAGGTAATTATAGCTTTCATAATACCGTTTGTCAATATTTTTTCTTTACACTCTTTACAACTATAGTGATGTCATTATAACGTTTAAATAGATGCTCTTTCAAATCTTTTCTCCATTTCATTGAGATTCTTTTGAAATATGAGAGATTTGTGGACATTCCCTTATATAATAATGAAGATATGTACATAGATAGAACGTAGAAAGGTTGTGGGACATAGATGTTGGCTACAGGAGTAGTGGTAGAATATAATCCCTTCCATAATGGACATTTATTTCACCTGAAGGAAACAAAGAAAGCAACCGGGGCCGATATTGTTGTCGCAGTGATGAGCGGCCACTTTCTGCAGCGCGGCGAACCTGCACTTGTCTCTAAATGGGCACGTACGAAGATGGCGCTCGCTGCTGGTGTAGACATTGTCATCGAACTTCCGTACAGCTTTGCGACCCAACATGCAGAGATCTTTTCAAGAGGGGCGATTTCGCTCCTCCACAGCATGGGATGTGAGAGCTTTTGCTTTGGCAGTGAAGATGGAGATATTGAAGCATTTGAAGAGACAGTAAGTTTTATTGATAGAAACAAAACCTCCTACAATGCCTTCATTAAAGAGTATATCCAGGATGGGATGAGCTATCCCTCCGCCCTCTCCTCCGCTTTCAACATGTTGGGGAAGAACGATTCCATCATTGATTTAAGCAAGCCAAACAACATTTTAGGATTTCATTACATGGAAGCAAGAAATGAGATTGCATCATCAATGAAGGCGTTCACCATTACCAGGGAAGCTGCCGGATATCATGATCAACACTTTTCCTCTTCCTCCATCGCAAGTGCAACGAGCATACGAAAAAGCATTTTCGGCGCCGGTTCCGATGAGGAGGTCACCCCCTACCTCCCGATGACATCGATCGATGAGATGAAAAAATATTCAGCGGAATTCGGAGGTTATCATCGTTGGGAAAATTACTGGGATCTTTTACAATTCAAACTGCTTACTTCACCCACAGAAGAATTAAAAGAGATATATGAAATAGAAGAGGGCATCGAAAACCGGATGAAACAGTGTGCGAAGACTTCTGTCTCCTTCGAAGATTTCATGATGAAATTAAAAACGAAGCGTTATACATGGACCCGACTTCAGCGGATGCTACTGCATGTATTGACCAATACCAAAAAGGATGAAATGCGCTCAAGGCATGACGCCCCCCGCTATATCCGCCTCCTCGGCATGAATAGTGCCGGCAGGGAATACCTCGGTCATCAGAAAAAACATCTTCCACTCCCAATGATCAGCAAGCTGTCCGGTGCCGATCAAGAGGACATCAAGTTGGATGTCAGAGGTGCAGAAATCTATGCTTTGGGCTTGAAGGATGTGCATGCACGGAAGAAACTGCTGCATCAGGAATGGGCCCATCCTCCCGTGATTGTGTAAACAGAAAAAGAGACTGCCCGATAGTTCGGGCAGTCTCTTTGCTTTTATTTTAAGGATTCAAGGAAGGATAGCGCTTCTTCGAATGTCTGCACAGGAATCACTTTCATATCTGTATCGATATCTGCTGCAGTTCTTTTTGCTGCCGCATAATTCGATTCCAAGTCAGGATATTTTTCTTTCATTTCCTTCGTGATGACTTCATCCGGTGCCAAGAAATACTCAGCACCTGCTTTATCCGCTGCAATGATCTTCTGCTCGATGCCTCCAATCCGGCCAACCTGTCCGTCTTCCGAGATTGTCCCGGTCCCGGCAATCCGGTGCCCTTTTGCAAGGTCACCCTCAGTTAACTGGTCATAGATTTCCAGGCTGAACATCAAGCCTGCAGAAGGACCTCCGATTTCTTCCGTATCGAGCGCCACAGGCGGGTTGGTTGAGATTTCTTTATCATCGCTTAATGTGATGCCCAGCCCAATCTTATCCGGCATATCGGGAAATGCCTGCAGGGGAATCTCTTCTTTCATTTCTTCGTCGTTCCTCACAAAGGTGATGTTGACCTTTTCCCCCTCTTTTTTCCCGCCTACATATGCAATGAATTCCTCTGATGACTGAAAGGGTTGTCCGTCGATGGCAGTGATGCGGTCACCTGGCTTCAGTATTTTTTCAGCAGGCATGGAAGGATAGATATTGAGGACATAGATCCCTTTATAATGATACTGATATGGTTTCCCAGCCTTTTTATAAGCCACTTCAATCGCATGGCTCTGAGAGTCGGCCATGAGGTGCAACTGACGGAGATTATACTCTTCATCACTTTCATGAGGACTTCTGATTTCGTCCACGGGGTAGATATATTCATATTTCCTTATGCTTGCCATCAGATAGGCATAAATATTGGCCCTACCCATCCTCACGGTTGTCAGCATCAATTCCCCGTCGTCTTCAAATCCATTTTCAACATGGACGATCGGATCCAGTTCATGAGCCCCTCCAGGTTTTGTTACATAAAAAGGTAGATAATAAAAAGAAGTCGCCACCATGATTAGCGTCATGATGACAATGGTTCTGATTAAGGTTCTGGTTTTCATTTGTTTACTCCTTCCAATTGTCCAACGCTTCCTGAATTGAAGGAATAACCCTCTTTGCCTCTTCTTCACCCATGTCGATGATTTCTTCAATATTTTTGAAAGCCCTCGTACTGTACATTTCCACATGGGGCCTGATCATGAAATCTGACGCAAATTCACGGTGAGCGACGATTTCGAGCTGCAAAATATCAATGCTCTGCATAATCACATCATAAATGGTGGTAATCTCGGCATTCCGCTTCACATGGGAAACATCCACACCTATCACGATATCCGCTCCCATCTCTTTTACAACCGAGACCGGTACCCGGTCGATGACTCCCCCGTCGACCAATAGACGGCCATTGATCCGTTCCGGGACAAATATGCCAGGTATCGCAATGCTCGCCCTAACAGCACTTGAAATCGGCCCTGAAGTAAACACCACTTTCTCTCCGTTGGTGATATCAGTCGCCACGACGCTTACAGGGATATTCAGATCTTCAATATTTTTATTATGGGTGAATAGCTGAATGAATTCTTTTATTCTTTTTCCGGAAATGAAGCCCATTTTAGGGACGGTGAAGTCTAAGTAATACTTCCTCCTGAAAGTGGTGGACAGCTTATATAAGTCCTCCATTTTATGCCCGACTCCATAAAAGCAGCCGACCAGTGCGCCCATGCTGCTGCCGGCAATCATATCGATCGGGATGCCGGCGTCGACAAATGCCTTCAGTACACCTAAATGCGCGAACCCCCTGGCGCCGCCCGATCCGAGGGCTAAACCGATTTTAGGTCTGTCCATGCCCTTCCCCCTTTTCCCGAGTGAACGGTTTATTCATCATATGGTCTATTTCCTTATTGTATGAGTATATTGAATAATATGAGGACAAGTTGAATGTACTCTCATTTTACCATTCTTTCCCCTTTTCACAAGGGATTGAGATAGAAGAAGCCTTATTCATCGGAGGAGGAAGTACGGTTGTTTAAATCGAAGCTGAAAACCTTGGCATTATCATTTTGTGTCACCGCATTTGCTGCATCACTCATCATGATGCCGGGGGAATCTTTGGAAGCATCCATCAGGGGTCTGGATATGTGGTGGGAAATTGTTTTTCCTTCTTTGCTTCCATTTTTTATCGTGTCGGAGCTTTTGATCGGTTTCGGGGTCGTCCGGTTTATCGGTGTTATGCTTGAGCCTCTGATGAGACCTTTATTCAAGGTGCCGGGAGTCGGCGGGTTCGTTTGGGCAATGGGAATGGCTTCAGGGTTTCCTGCAGGGGCAAAGCTGACGGCAAGGCTCCGTCAGGAAGGACAAATCTCGAAGCTTGAGGCCGAGCGTCTTGTTTCTTTCACCAACTCTTCCAACCCGCTGTTTATATTCGGAGCCGTATCGGTCGGATTCTTTCAAAATGCGACCCTTGGCATCGTGCTTGCCATCGCCCATTATGCAGGGAATTTCCTTGTAGGGATCACGATGAGATTCTATGGAAGAAATGATCCGCTCCCTGAGCCTGAAAGAGTTTCAAAGGGGCAAAGGTTCATCCTTTTCGAAGCCTTCGCTGCCCTTCTTCGTACGAGAGAAAAGGATTCCCGCCCCATCGGAAAGCTGTTGGGAGACGCAGTGACTTCTTCCATCCAAACGTTATTGATGATCGGCGGTTTCATCATCCTGTTTTCAGTCATCAATAAAATGCTTTATCTATTAAACATTACGACGTTCTTTGCAGACGGACTGACTGCATTCTTTTCATTGTTGCAATTACCGGAACAGCTGAGGATCCCTCTCATCTCAGGGTTATTTGAAATCACATTGGGCTCTAAGCTCACCAGCGGGGTGACAGAAGCCACCCTCCTTCATCAGGCGATCATCACAAGCTTTATACTTGGATTCAGCGGATTCAGCGTGCAGGCCCAAGTGGCCAGTATCCTTGCCGAGACAGATATACGTTTCAAACCTTTTTTCTATGCACGTTTCGTTCATGGTATTGCCGCCTCGGTCGTGACACTCCTGATTTGGAAGCCTGTTTACATCAGATTCTCTGATGAAGAACTTTCCAATGCGGTCCCGGTATTCGTTATGGACAGCGCACCCTTTTGGAACGATACGCTGTATTGGTTCAAGACATTCGGTCCTATCGTCACCATCTTCAGCTTGATGCTGTACATTGGTCTTTACTCATATAGACAGTTGAAAAATTAAAAAAGGGTGATTCCATCTGTATTGTTGATGGAAGCACCCTTTTCTTATACTTCGCCAGTATTTAGTTCATCGAATTTCTCTTTCAACGATTCTTCAACACGTTCCGGCACCAGTTCAGAAATGTCGCCGCCGTATTTAGCCACCTCTTTAACGATGCTTGAACTTAAGAATGAATATTGATTGTTGGTCATGATGAAGAACGTTTCAATCTCGTCATCAAGCACTCTGTTCATAGAGGTGATCTGCATTTCGTATTCAAAATCCGAAACCGCCCGTAAGCCCCTGATGATGGCTTTTGCATTGACATTTTTCGCATAGTCGACCAATAAGCCCTGAAAAGAACCGACAACGACATTAGGAATGTCTTTTGTCACTTCACGGATCAATTCGATTCGTTCCTCCACAGAAAACAGTGGTTTCTTAGAAGAATTATTCAGCACCACTACATTGATTTGATCGAAAACTTTCGCACCTCGTCTAATAATATCCAAATGTCCGTACGTAATGGGATCAAAACTCCCTGGACAAACTGCTATGCTTGGCATTTTCTTACCCCTCTTTCGTCGTCAATCATCCACTTTGGAAAAAATCGATATCCTGATGATTCCATAGGTTTCTTCTCTTACCTTCTTTAAACTTCCACAGCGTTCGGGCAGTGCGATTTCCGATCCATGTTCACACATAACGAAACCGCTTTCATTTAAAAGGTTGTGTTCATCGATGTATGCGAGAAGTTGTTGAAGCTTTTGCTGTTTGTAAGGCGGATCGAGGAAGATGTAATCAAATGCAATCCCTCGTTTGACGATCGCCTTTAAGGCCCTTGTCGCTTCATTGCGATACACTTCACTCTGCTCCGATAATTGACAGTCTTCAAGATTGGACTTGATGGTCTGAAATGCCTTAGCATCACGGTCCACGAATATCACTGAATCCAGACCCCTGCTGAGGGCTTCAATCCCAAGTCCTCCGCTTCCGGCAAACAAGTCAAGGCCAGATCCCCCGTCAAAATAGGGTCCTAACATATTAAATATCGATTCTTTTACTTTATCGGTCGTGGGTCTTGTACCACTACCTGGGACGGCCTTCAGCGGCCTGCCCTTCAATGTACCTGATATTACTCTCATAATCATCCACCATATATGTATTTTTTCTTCACTATCCTAACATATCTTGTCACATATCGCCACATTCGAAAAAAGGTGGAGACATGTATAATTTCGGGACGATAGGTGATACTATGCATAACAGCATCCTAACTGATGTTGTTGCCAACCGCGGAGAAGACTTACGATTCCCCATAAGTTCTTCCTCCGGTTTCTCCTCTCCCTTTGCCTTCTTTCCAGAAATGGATATAGAAGGACCCTGCAGAATGTTCTGCAGGGCTTTTTATGTTTGTCGTGTTACCTCGATGGATTTCTCCTTCTCGATGACTTTAACCTTAAATAGTTTCTCAAACCAGTGAACGTCCATATAAATTGCATCCCCAATTTTCTGTACCGGTTTTACTAATAAGCCGTAATTTTCTTCATTATAGATAAAATAGTCTTCATCCACATAGAACCTGAACGTGTTTCCATCCATTGACATGAAGTAAACCCCCGTCTCCAGCTCCTCATAGTCCATACCCAAGGCTTTCAAAGCTTGTGGAAATTGAATGAACTTCTTTTGCTTATAGAGAATATAGGATAGCTCAACCGGTCTGTCACTGACAATGATGGACTTATCAGCAGCGAGAGTTAACGGACCACCACTATTCAGCCCTTCACGGAAAAACGAACTGTGAAAACCGGTGACATCCTCTACCCATTCATCGAGTTTGACCCCATCCACCGTGCGTACTTTTTGTCTCTCGACTTCCCTTCGAAATACATCCATTTGGGAAGGTGTCAATGCTTCCCGAATCTCCTTGTATGCCCAGGAAGCTTTTCCGGTTGCAGGTGGCCTGTTCAATAGAAGACCGGCGATGAATTCCTTCATCCACCCCTCTTCATCCTTCGAGGTATAGGATTGATAGATCAGGCTTTCCTTCACATCAGCAATGGCCGTTTCGTCCATATTTTTCACAATGATCAGGTGGGGAGAAGAATGGGGAGTGAGTTCATTCGAACGCACAACGGTCACATATCCACCGCTGGACTTCAATGCTTCCAGTCCCTCAAGGTCTGCTGTATCTGAATGAGGAAATAAAATCCTGCCCGCTTCCGTTTCATGTTCTTCCCATTCACCAGTCAGCCAAATCAGGTCTGACGGCCCCCCCTCACCATCAAAGAAATAGTAATCGATGTAATCGAGCTTTTTATGATGGAAAGAAGGGTAGCCTGCAACCCATCTCCCCTCTCTTACATTTTTTTCTATGATCTGAATATCGGTTTTTTCGGTAATAAGTGAAGAAAGAACAGGAAACCAATCCGTTAAGAGCAGACGTCCATTTTCTACAGGCACTTTTAAAGAATACGTAAGGGTGACAGTCTCCTCGGCCCCGCTGATATTTGTTATAAGAAATTCACCGTTCTCTTTTGTAAGACAATTATCCTCAGATTGATTGATGCACGAATAACCTTCTGCCCCGACCGGCCAGGTGATCGTCATCCTATCAGGAACCGCTGATGAAAAACGGAGAGTCTGGCTTATTTGGAAAGTATCCGCCTTATGGATGATCGAATACGATTGATCCACCGCTACCGTACCTTTATCCACCGCGCTTTCTGTTGAGAATCCCATCCATTGAAAGATAAGGATGCTCGCACTGACGAGGACCATACCTAACATGAAAGTAAATAAAAAACGTTTCATACCGTACCCCTTCATTTCTAGTATTAATTATACGATAGCAGATTTTCATTTGAGCAGGGGGATATTTTGATGAATTCACGTTTTGTTCATTTTTCTATTAAACATTCACCTAAAAAGAATCAATCAAGCGCTCGATCTCCTTCCGTTCTTTACTTATGGTGCTTTGTTTGAAATAATAAGAAATTGATTGAGACAACATGAAAAGGGGGATTTCAAAATGATTCAGCGTTTTATTGAACTGGGTGAAGGATACGCGGATATTTATGAACTTTTGGAACTTGCCGAAGCGAACCGTGGACGCCTGCAGCATATGATGGCCTTTCATACCATCGTGAAAGATCGTCCAGTCACCTCATTGGCACTTGTCATGAAACCGACAGAGCAAGGAAAATTCCAGGCCATCTATATATCAAGGGAAGGTGTCCCTAACCCGAATATCACACCGAACCAGCGCTATTCGCTTTTTGAAAGCAAAGCCGAGAGTCTGGGCAAGGTCATCATTCAGATGGATGTAAAACCGTCCACGCTTTTTCCAGAAAACGCTCTTTACTATCAGCACTTGATCGCAATCCTGCGATTGAATCACTACATACTTCCACTGCAATAATGGCATAAAAAAAGCTGCCAAGATCAAACTCTTTGGCAGCAATCATTAAAACCCCATTTTGTAATCATATTCCTTCGCTTTATCTGGTCGGGAATTTTCAAACACAGACTTGATAAACGGCTTAAAAGAAGGATCGACTTTCTTCACGTATGAATAAGTGGATATCCGCTCCATGACCGACTCAATGTCATCCTGATTACAATAAAGGACAACATACTTCATTTTCTTCGATACATAATGTACATTTCCAAACCGTCTTAGGGACTTGGCATGCTTCAGGCTATGTAACCAAACAACTAATCCTTGTCTTTCTGTTAACATATAGTTTCCCCTCTAGGAATCACATTTTTTTTAAGTCTAGCATAAAAATATGGGAATTAGCAACACGAATCCGCTTACTTCATGGGAACCCTGGATAAATAATGGAGATCCCCCCTTATGAGTCTCCATCCTCATTTTTTCATTCAGTCATGTACATGATGGGTGACAATTGGGTAAAGTGAATACTACATACTCATGATCGTTTGGAGGGAACCAGATGGATTTGAATGAAATTTGGAACTACTTTCTTACTCAGCTTCAGCAGGAGGACGATATCCAGACTGCATATGTCAAAAGGAGTGCAGGCATCCCCTTTCTCTATGTCCAATCGTCCAATCAGAAAAAAGATCTTGAGCACATCATCCTCAAATGGTCGGCCCGGGCGATGCGGGGGAAAAGACTGCATTCAGATACGATATTTTTCAGGAATGAAGGGGCCCTGTATGTCTATCGGCACCGCTTTTATGTGCCTCAGGAAAAAATGTTTTGCTGCGGCAACCTTTGTGTTGACTGCGTACGGTTAAAGCAGTGACGAATTTGCAAACAAAAAAAGAGCAGACATTGTCCGCTCTTTTCACCGGTTATGCTGAACAGCCGCAGCTTCCGCCAGATCCGCAGCCTCCCCCACATGAGCTTCCGCTCGAGAAGAAAGGATTTCCTGAAGGGACCTTAACACTTTTGGAAACCGAATGAGCAATCAAATGGCCCACCTGATCGAGTAGATCCTGCAGTTCATTTTCTGCCCTCCGGAATTCTGCCACGTTTTCATCAAGATCCATCTCTCTTTTCACTTCACGGATCTCTTTCATGACCGTTTTATAATCAGGATGATAACGACCGAAGCGCTGCACTTCTTCATATCGCTCTTTCATTCTGGAAAAAGTACTAACCTTCCGCTGGGTTTCAGCGTTGTTGCGAAGTTTATATAAAGACGACCGATAGTTTTCTGCCACATCAGATTCCAGAATCCATCGGGATAGTTCATCAGCTGAATCTAAAATTTCCATTCTTTCTATAGTAGCAAGCATAACGCCCACCTCCGTAAGGACATTTTAACACGTTTTCCAGGAGGAAGCGAATCCGCCATACAGAAAAAGCCGCTCAGATCTGGCGGCTTTTTCTTTGATCATTGAATTGTCACGTAGAATTGCTTTTTCAATCCCAGCGGCTTATTGTTTTTCCCGACGATCTCGACGTCAAAGAGATGAACCCCTTTAGGGACATTTTTCACTACAAAGGCTGCTGTATGATACTCTTTATACAGTTTTCCTGTACCGGAGCGAACAACAATCTTCCCTTTTTCCGCTCCTTTTTTGTTGGCCGTGAACGTTACATTGGGTACGATACACTCAATATATACCTGATTTCCCTGAACCATATGCTTGATGGAAAGTGCTGTTTCATCCTGTTTAGCCGCTTCTGCTTTTTTTGTGAATGAAAAGATTTCAGGTTCAGGCATTTTTTCTTTGCAGCCGCTTAAAAGGACCAGCAATCCAATCAATAATAACACGGATTTTTTCATCGTCTACACCACTCCTTACTAATAGCCTTGCCCAACTTGGCCACTTATTACTCAACATTGTAAGAAAGCAGTCCGGCACAAAAACAAAAAAATAGCACCTCACTCGGCACTATTCATGGATTGAAACATAGAAATCATCATGGAAGCCATCTGAACACCGTTCGAGAACTTTTGGACACGATGGGGGATGGTCTTTTGGAAGTGATTGATCGAAGCGATTTCGAATTTCTCCAATTCATTTGGGCTGCGGGAAAGCGTCCGGTACCACTGGGGTTGATCTCTCAAAAACAACTTCAAATCTTCTTTAGCATATATATACTCAAGTATATCCTGCCTCATATCACATATCCCCTCCTAATCTTTCCGGAATGAAAATGGGTGTGAAGGCTTGGATGGCGCTTCTTTCTTCGGAGCTTGATCAGATCCACGGCTGTTTCCCCCTTGGAATTGACTCAATACGCCCTGTACAGTCCCAAGTGCTTCACTCAGATTATTGATATGCTGCTGCAGCTGACTGGCGTCCATCTTCTTCACCATTTCCCCCACCTGATCCATCCATCCCCCTTTATCGGTATGAGTTGACTCTGGATCCTTTTCCTTCAAAGGTTCATCCCTATATTGATCCCATCTTGTGTCGTCTTCCCCGAGAAGATACCAGTCTTCAAACAGGTCCTGCCATTTGGCACCCCCATTTCTTACGTCTTTGGCGATTTTAGGATGCTTTTTAACAAACTCTTTGAATTCCTTCACTTTAGGATGCAGTGTTTTACCCATCTCTTCAACACCTCCATTACGGTCATCTACCTATTACACTTTATGAATCGGCGAAAAGAATGGTGATACTTTCCTTTTTGTAGTAAAATTTTATTTATATTTTCAATCTTATACAGGGTTCGATACGAACTTAGAAAAGGATGACATAGATGAAGGATTACGTACAAAATTTGTTCGAGGAATGTGTGACCGGTGCAACGGAAGAAGAACTTTTGATCATCGGACAACTCCTAGAAGGAATACAGCGGAAGAAGAAAGAAGTGAACGGGTCGATGATCGGCGGGATATTTGCCATGGACCGGGAAGTGAAGGACGGGAACTTTGAAGTGAGCATCCCCATCACCCCAGTCACATATAATTCCTTGGGGATTGTACATGGGGGAGTGACGGCAACGCTCGTTGATACGGCAATGGGGACGTTGGCCAACATGATGCTCCCGGAAGGATACGGTGCAGTGACGACCAATTTGAACGTACATTACCTTGCTCCCGGTGTCGGTGAACGCCTGACCGCCCATGCCAACCTCGTCCATCAGGGCAGCAAGACACTTGTCGTCGACGGTAAAGTGGTGAGCTCTGAAGGTAAAGTGGTCGCACATTCCACAGGATCTTTTTTTATCATCAAAAAGAACGGATAATATATGCAGGAATAAACAATCCGAACGCATCCCTGATGGGGGTGCGTTCGGATTGTTTGTTCTTCCTATACATGTATTGTGTTGGCAGGTCATTGAGTACAAATCCCACCCAGACCGGGCAGGTGATACGCTCACGGTCATCAGCAGCTCGAATGATACTTGTACCTCATTCTGCTTCTTCGCTTTTCACCAGGAAATTCTGTGTGTATAAACCTTTATACACGCCGACCCCCAAATGGGTGAAATCCTGCTCAAGTAATATCTTCCGGTGTCCTTCAGAATTCAGCCATCCATGAACGGCTTCAGGTGCATCAGAATACTGAGATGCAATGTTTTCCCCTGCAGCCTTGAATTCAATGCCTCCCCGTTCGAGTCGCTGAGTCAGATCCCCAAAGTTCGGAGACTCATGTGAGAAGTAATCTTCTTCATACATTTCTTCACTGTGCCCCCTTGCCACTTGGGCCGTTTCCTCATCCCACTTAAGGACATTCTCTTCAAATTGGGTCCGAATAACGTTCGTGATATCGAATATCTGCTGCTCACTTGCCCCATTCACCTTTTCCCACTGCTCATCACTCGGTTCAAGCGCCTCAGCCAATTCCCCGCGGTACATCATTTCATATGGGTGCATCTCTATGAGGGTCTCACCATCAAGAAAACGAATGCTCGTCAGCTTCCCTGTGAATTTATCCAAGTAGAGCTGGGCAAATATATTCCCCAAAGGGACAAGAAGGCGTGTGTTCAAATCTTCTTCATTTAATTCAAATTGATAAGAACCTGTTTCATCGTTCACTACTATTTCAGAATCCACGATCGTAAAACGATAGATATCTTCAAGCCTTTGGCCAAGCTTGTAAGGATTTACATCCACCTGATTCCCGATCGCATACAGGGTCACGACTTTATTGTGCCTGACGCCCATTTGTATGTATTGTTTAGCTGAAATGGGATAAATCCACCATTCATATTCGTAGGAGCTTGGCTCTATCCTTGCTGGCTCGCCAAAAGATTCTATTACCATATTGGTGCCTTTCCCGATCCATGTAGCCAAACCGGTTGTCGGCTTTTCACCAGGAGCTTCTATCGGCTGATTTAACTGATTTTCGTCATTTTCCTTTAGAGTTTGGGTTTCTGGTCCTTTAAGCGGTTCATTTTCCTGCTTTTGATCTTGATAAATACCTATAATCAATATAATGACAAGAATGATCAAAATTCGTAAAAACGATCTCAGAATCTTCCCTCCTCTCTACTCTCTCTATCAACATATGCCACTGGGCCTACAATTATTATATCATCATTATCATTTCAAGAATCGTGTTTATCCGTAAGAATAGCATATTTTCTTTTATACTGAAACAAGTTGCTTAATTCAATATTCTTTCAGGTATGAGTAAAATCCCCGTCCAAAAGGCGGGCACGTCGCGTACAGCACTCAAGGCCTCTTACATACAAAAATCCCAGAAGAGGAAAATGAAAAAGAGATGATCAGCAAGCTCATCCGATCATCTCTATACTGGTGTTTATTTTTCAACAGATTCTTCGGAGGATGTTTTCACCTGACATCCCATGACATGAAACAACCCTTAAAATGGTTTATTCCGAAAATAGGATTCTGAAATATTCTCCAGGGCGACATAGGCTTGCTTGCCCAATGATTCCCTGATTGCAAAGTCTCCCAGTGAGATCATTCCAACCAAGCGGTCCCCTTTTACAACCGGGAGCCTTCTCACCTGGTGCTCAGCCATGATGTGGGCAGCTTCATCCGCATTCATGTCAGGGCTTACTGATATAACATGTTTACTCATGATATCTTCCACCTTCGATGATGCCGGATGCTTTTCAGCGATACACCGGAGGACGATATCACGGTCAGTCATCATACCGACCAATTTATCTTCATCGACAATCGGAATCGATCCGACATGATGTTCCTTCATTTTCAGGGCCACCTCATAAACATTATCCAACAACGAGCACGTTTCCACTTCTTTTGTCATAATATCCTTGATTTTCGTCATGACACCCATCCTCTTCTATACTGATTCTCCCGACTATGATTTCCTTTTTAAGGACATATATACACCTTTTATCATTTCAGCATTGAAGACATTGCAAGATATAGAATTTTCCACTATTATTAAGAATGAGAAATACCGCATTTCGTATCATTGTACATACACCGATATAAATGCTGCTACCATACGACCAGCATAAGGACCTTTTTCTTTACATTCCTTATGCAAGCAAATACAGGAGGGAATAATTATGCGTTTTGAAGCAACTGAATTTGAAAGCCTGAAGGTAGATCTAAACCGTTTGGATGATATCATGGAATCTCATGGTCTTGTCCGCGCCGGTCAATGGGATTACGAACGTGTAACATATGATCGCAAATTTGAAATCAGAGAAGGCATTTTCTATTTACGCATCCAGGGTCTTGCAGTCGAAGGGGATGTCGGTAAGCATGACGCCGTGATTCAACTGATGACACCACTTCTAGGTAAGCATTACTACCCGCATGGTGTAGAGTATGGTGAAGGTGAAGAATTCCCTAAACACCTCGTCACTTCATGCGAAAAGCTGCTTGCTGATGTCAAAAAAGATGCAACCAACTTCGCTTGGTAATATTGATATAAAAACTGTCTGCTATATAGACAGTTTTTTTTATTGAACAAATTCCAAACCGGTTGATGATTCGCAGTAATTTTCACTTTCTTCCCACTGGTCATTCACCTCACACTCTAATATAATAAGAAGAAGAGGTTCCTGTTAGAAAGGGGTACACAATTGTCCAAGTTTTTCACAAGAAAGGTATTTATGATCATCCTGATCATCACCATGATCTCAATCATCTCGTTTTTCGTTTTACCGGTGTCCGTCACACTCATCATGGCGATTCTTACCGCCCTTTTACTGGACCCGGCCGTCGGTTTCATCCAAAGGCGATTTTCTACAAACCGGCGAATAGCGGTCCTCACTGTATTCATCATGTTTTTACTTCTGATAAGCGTTTCTGCTTTCTTTGTCACGACCAAAGTCGTCGGTGAAGGAATAAAGCTGATAGAAGATGCTCCGAAGTATGTGAATCAACTCAGTGATATTTGGCTTGAATATGAAGACAGAATGTTCGATGCAACCGAGGATCTGCCAGATGAACTGGTGGAAAGCTTCAGTGAAGACGTTCAAAGCTTTTTAAACAGCGCTAAAACCAAAATTCTAGACTCATTCAATATTGAAAAAATAAGCGTGTTTTTATCATATATTCCAAATTATCTCGTCAGTTTTGTCGTATATCTGATTGCTTTGTTTCTATTTATGCTCGATCTGCCAAGGATCAAGAAATCGATTTACGGGCATCTGACAGAACGTACGGCAGAAAAAGTAACCTTCATGACGTCAAGGCTCACGTACGTCATTTTCGGTTTTTTCAAAGCGCAATTCCTGGTGAGCATCATCATCTTTTTCGTATCTCTGATCGGCCTTCTCTTTATCGCTCCAGAAGTGGCGGTGGTCATGTCGATCATCATCTGGGTCATCGATTTCATTCCTTTGATCGGATCCATTGTCGTGCTTGGTCCATGGGCTTTATTCCATCTCTTGACCGGTAACATTGCACTGGGGACTCAGCTCGCCGTATTGGCTGCCGTCCTGTTAATCATACGAAGAACCGTCGAGCCGAAAGTAATGGGTACGCATATCGGATTATCTCCACTCGCTACGCTCATTGCCATGTATCTGGGCCTGAAGCTCTTTGGCGTCCTGGGATTCATCATCGGTCCGTTGATTCTCATCGTGTTTAACTCGGCAAGAGAAGCAGGCATCATCAAAACAAATTTTAAAATTTAACAACTTTATTTCCTTAACGGGTGATTAACGCAAAAAAAGCAAATCCACTTGAAGTGGGTTTGCTTTTTTGTGTTCCCCTATGAAAATGGGTGGTATGACATGCTACCTCCATGAAGTGCTTCTATGCAGTATTCACCTTGCCTTCCAATTTATGCTGTCACGGATGATACACATACATTTTCTCGCAAAAAAATCCGAGCGGTTTCATGAAAAATCTCGCATGAACGCTCGGATCTAATATTTACCTTACTGCAAATGCCTCAAATTCTATCGTGATGTTAGTAACCGAGAATCGCCCTAATCACAGACGTGGTTTCTCCACCTTTGTAGAAGACATATAGAAGAAGGTAGACGGCAACACCGGTTATGGCAGTAAAGAACCAGATGATGCTTGTGATCGGACCTAGCTTACGGTGCCTCTTTAATTTATCTTTATATCCTGTCCACAGACTCATCAGGCCGAAAACGGCACCTACCGTCGCCAAAGTGATATGGAACACTAAAAAGATCGTATAGTAGATTTTAATAGAATCTGGTCCCCCAAAGGAAGTGTTTCCTACAAAGATCGTTCTGCTTGCATAAATGAGAAAGAAAATAAGTGCAAATATCCCGGCAAGTGTCATGGTCTTTTGATGCTGTTCGATCTTTCGTTGCTTAATCTGCCACCAGCCAATTGCCACTGTTACAGCACTCAAGACGATAAAGCTTGTGCTTATCGTAGGTAAAATTGGTAAATCCATCTCTTTTCCTCGCTTTTCTAAAAAATTCTTTATCAGTAAATAAGGATAACCCGAAGATTTATGCGCGTCCTATGTACATACAAGGATATCGCAACGGACATCCCTGCACCCTATTATTGTTCAGGTATTGTTGAATCCACCACCGGGTCGTAAGAAAGCTTCTCCTGTTGTTCCTGATCTTTTCGATACCACTGGAAGAACAAATGAAAGAGAACGACGCCGAAAACAATTTCCTGTACAATCTTCATCAGCACACCGCCGAGCTGCTGATCATTCAGAGTGGACATAGACGTGAACAATTCTGGTCCTGTCAGTGTAAGTCCTTCGAGTGTACTTACGGGTACGCAAAGAGACAGGGCTTTAAGCCATTCATTTGGATCATAATATGTTGCATAAATTGGATTTTCAGCAAATATGATTAATCCGCAGGCAGGTGTTAACAAAACTGCGCTGCCCAGAATATAGCCAATTCGCTTTAAACCGCTTAACTCAATATCATCATCCACCGGGTTAATCAGCGGCCACCACATGAATACCGCAAGAAGAAACAGAATGATTGTGGTCAATCCGTGTAGAGTCACGTCTGTACGTACATTATCGAAGACCAATGGAATGTGGTAGACAGAGAAGACAATATTGAATGACAACAAAGAAATAAGTGGCTTTGTCATAAAAGTAAACATCGGCTTCACCACGGGTAATGTAATCATTGCTTTCCATAACCATGTTGGAATACCTAGTATCAATAACGGGGTAAAAACGAGATACAAAAAGGCCATCTGTGTCATATGCGCGGAAAACAAAATCCCGCTAAGGACTTCAACTGGAGACCCTTTGATCGCGTACAACAGAATCATTGAAGAAAGAAAAAAAGAAGCCTGTTTTACAGTCAGCTTTTCACTCTCCTTGAAACCATCTCTCCACTTGATCGTAATCAAAAAATACAATACAGTTACAAATACCAGCGCCATAAGAAAAAACGGGCTCCATAACGCCATAAATCCGAAAATACCCAAAGGCATCCTCTCACCTCATTTCACAATTAACACCTATCACCATTATACTGACAACCCCTCCCCACTTCAATCCAAGGTCATGACAAGTTCTTGACAATTAGAAAAGCGTAGGGGCTTTGCCCAGAGGCGACAAGCATATGGCGAGCATGCCGGAAAGGCGTTCTTTGCCTTTTGGGGTGTTCCAGAAATGACCTCGAGGGACTAGCCGCCGCAGCTGGACAATCGAAATGAAGAACACCTATACTCACCCTCAAAAAAAAGCCAGCCAAATTCGGCTGACTTTTTCCTTTAGATCCAAACAATTGTTAAAAATGTTAACACTGTAATAAATGCAACAAGTGCACCTGAATACAGGAATAACGCAGGAGCTTCATGACCTTTATGACTCATATGCATGAAGTAATAAAGTTGGAAAATGAGTTGAACGACTGCCAGTAAAAGGATGAACGGTACAATAAAGTACTTATCAAAATCACCGGCTACAGCAATAAATGCCACTAATGTTAAGAAAATCATTAACATGAAAGAAGTTAACTGCATTCTCATGTCTTCTGCATTTTTTTTACGGCGGTATTCATAATCTACACTTGGGTTACCTGAATTTGATTGTTGATTCGCCATCAGTTTATCCCACCATTCCCATTAAGTATACTACTGTAAAGATAAATACCCATACAACGTCGATAAAGTGCCAGTAGAGTGAAGCCAAGTAGAACTTTGGCGCGTTGTATAGATTCAATCCCCGTTTCGCATTACGAAGCATCAGGCTGACAATCCAAAGTAAACCGAATGCTACGTGGGCACCGTGAAATCCTACCAATGTGTAAAAGGCTGAACCAAATGCACTACTAGTGAATGTATGCCCATATTCATGCACATAATGATTAAACTCATAGATCTCCAAAGCAAGGAACCCTGCTCCAAGCAATACTGTAATCAATAACCATGCCTGCATCCGTTGAAAATTATAGTTTTTCATATGATACATGGCGTATACGCTTGTTAAGGAGCTTGTCAAAAGAAGCATTGTTGCAATAAACGCAAGCGGCAGATCAAAGATGTCAGTAGTAAGTGCATGACTGTCGCTAGGAACTTTATTTTTAAGCGCTAAATATGTTGCAAATAGGGAACCGAAAAGGACTGTTTCTCCACCAAGGAAAAACCAGAATCCCATGAATTTATTTTTCCCCTCAAGGGTAGCCTTTTCAGGGGAGGCCGGCCAGGTCTTTGGCGTGAATTTTTCTTCAGCGTGCATTATGCCTTACCCCCTTTATCATCATCCATTAAATCTTCTTTGTGCACATGATATCCATGATCATCAACAACAGAGCGAAGGAACATAGACCCAAGTGTGATCAGCATACCGATAATCAATACCGGCAATGCCCATGCTTTATCATCCAAGTGGTACATTGCACCGAATGCTGCAATGAACAAACCGAGTGAAATGAAGAATGGCAGGATTGAATTATTCGGCATATGAATGTCCCCTACTGGTTCAGCAGGCGTCAATCCTTTGTTACCTTCCATCTTCTCTAACCAATAAGCATCCAAACCACGGATAAGCGGCGTTTGCGTGAAGTTATAGAATGGAGGTGGTGATGGGATCGCCCATTCAATTGTACGTCCGTCACCCCAAGGGTCATTTGCTACTTTCACACCCTTCACTTGCGTAACGATGACATTCGTTACCAGAACGATGACAGCAACACCCATGAAACCTGCACCGATGGAACTTACCAAGTTCGCTGTTTCAAATCCTTGACCAGGCAAGAATGTCCAAACACGGCGAGGCATCCCCATTAATCCTAGGAAATGTTGAATAAAGAATGTTAAATGGAACCCGATAAAGAATAACCAGAATGCGATTTTTCCTAAGAAGTCATTTAACATTGTTCCAAACATTTTAGGCCAGTAATAGTGAGTACCTGCCAATAATGCAAATACTACACCACCAACAATAACATAGTGGAAATGGGCTACTACGAAATACGTATCATGGAACTGATAATCTGCCGCTGCAGAAGCAAGCATGATTCCAGTTACCCCACCCGCTACGAATGTAGGGATGAACGCAACCGCATAAAGCATTGGCGTCGTGAATCTCAAGCTTCCTCCCCACATCGTGAGAAGCCAGTTGAAGATCTTGATTCCTGTCGGTACTGCAATGGCCATCGTAGCAACTGCAAAGATTGCATTCGCAATCGGTCCTAATCCTACTGTGAACATGTGGTGGGCCCATACCATGAAGCCTAAGAAACCGATCAACACGGTTGCAAACACCATTGAAGAGTAACCAAATAAACGTTTTCTTGAGAAATGCGGGATGATTTCAGAGAAAATCCCAAACGCCGGTAATACTAAGATGTAAACCTCAGGGTGACCGAAAATCCAGAAGAAATGTTCCCAGATAATCGTATTACCACCATTTGCTACATCAAAGAAATTCGATCCAAACATACGGTCGAATAACATTAAGAACAATCCAACCGTCAAGGCTGGAAACGCGAATAAAATAAGTGCAGATGTTACAAATACTGTCCATGTGAACAATGGCATACGCATATATGTCATGCCAGGGGCACGCATATTAATGATGGTAACAAGGAAGTTGATACCACCAATCAATGTTCCTGCACCGGAAATCTGCAATCCTAGTACATAAAAGTCGATACCATGTCCCGGTGATGCCATGGAAAGTGACGCATAAGACGTCCATCCTGCATCCGGCGCTCCACCCATAAACCATGAAAGGTTAAGGAATACTCCACCTAAGAAGAATAACCAAAAACCTAGTGAGTTTACGAAAGGAAACGCAACGTCACGGGCACCGATTTGTAATGGTACAATCGCATTCATAAACGCGAATATCAATGGCATAGCTGCCAAGAATATCATCGTCGTACCGTGCATTGTTAATAATTCGTTGTATAAACCTGCACTAACAAAATCATTGTTAGGTACTGCAAGTTGTATACGAATGATAAGAGCTTCTAAACCACCGACAAGGAAGAAGAATCCTCCTGCCATAAGGTAAAGGATGGCGATCTTCTTATGGTCTACTGTTGTCATGTAGTCCCATACAGTCGCGCCGAAGCCTTTTTTCTGTGCGTAGCTACTCACGATTAAACCTCCCTTTTACTAATCCCCAATTATTCTTGAACTTTCAAGCCCATTAAATACTCTGCAAGTGCGTCAATTTCATCTTCCTGCAGGTTACCATATGTACCTGTCATTTTGTTGCCTGGCTTATATTGCTCAGGGTCGGCAATCCAATTTTTCAGTTCTTCCTTATTATGGTCAAGAATTCCAGCGACACGAGTACGTTCGCCGAAGTTGGCCAAGTTTGGTGCATTACGAGCCGTTTCAGGACGACCGTCTTGAGGAGATACTGCATGGCAAGCGAGACACTTTTGATTGAAAATTTCTTGTCCTTGTTGAGCTAAATCAGAAGTCGGTTTAGGTTCCCCTGCATTTTTCATATCTTCAACCCATGCTGTAAACTCTTCTTTCGGAAGCGCTTTAACTTTAAAGTCCATTAAAGCATGTGAAGGACCGCAAAGCTCGGCACATTTACCATAGAATATTCCGCCTGCATCTTCAGATTTTGCATCATCGAACTCAAGGAAGAATTGGTTTACACCATCAACGTTCGTATCAATCTTTCCTCCTGCAGCAGGAATCCAGAATGAGTGTTTCACATCAGAAGCAGTGACGTTGAAGTAAACTTTTTGATCGGTTGGTACAACCAGATCCTGGGAAGTGATGATTTTCTCATCAGGATATTCGAATTCCCACCAGTAAAGGTTGGCACGAACATTCACTACCAGTGCATCACGTTTACCGTCTGCATCTTTTTTATCCATTGCCTTCGTATCTGCTAACTGGAATGTAGCAGTAACGGTCGGAACCGCCAGGATGAGAAGAAGGATGATTGGAATGACAGTCCACACAATTTCAAGTGTGTGACTTCCTTCTACTTGTTTCGGGATACTTGTATCCCCTTTCTTTCTACGGAAACGAACAATCGTAACCATATAGACGACCATGACTACAATGATAACCAATACCATAATTGATGTAGCTAGTATCATCAGATCGTATTGTGTCTGTGCTACTTCACCAGCTGGCTGAAGTGTGGAGAGAAATGGCTCTCCACAGCCAGATAGAACTAGCGCCAACATCGCTACGATTGAGAATAAGCGCCACTTAGATAGCCTTGCTTTCATAGCTTAATCAAACCCCTCTTTCATGTAATGTACTGTTGAATAAAACAAGGACTCATAAAAAATATCTATTTGGATTTCTTATCAGAAAGAATTCCCACTAATCTTATAGTACCGTAACGATGACCATTGCTACGAACAAGATAGTTAAATAATTTAACGAATAGACGAACATCAGCTTTGACCACTTAATATCGTCCTTCATCTTGTAGCCTGCCAATCCAAGTACGAGCCAGCCGATGTTGAAGGCTGTTGCAAGAATAAAGAAGAACATGCCAAGATCCATCATGAAAAAAGGTAATGGCAGTAGTGCCGCAACCCATGCGACGATGTGATGCTTCGTTGTCTTGAATCCTTTGACGACAGGGAGCATCGGGATGTTCGCTGCTCTGTACTCTTCCACCCTTTTCATTGCGAGTGCATAGAAGTGAGGGGGCTGCCAGATGAACATCATCAGAAACAGCATCCAGGCAAGGGGATCGAGGTTGGCATCCACTGCCGCCCAACCGATTAACGGCGGGACCGCACCAGAGATACTTCCGACGATCGTGTTGCTTACATATTTCCTCTTTGACCACATTGTATATAATACCACGTAACTAATTACCCCGATCAGCCCGATGACACCGGCCGTGACTGTTGTCATGAAGAGCATCAGCAGTCCGACTGCAATCATGATCAGCCCGAGCGTCAGTGCTTTCGGTCCATTGATCTTCCCGGTTACGGTAGGGCGTTCCTTTGTCCGTTCCATCAGGTGATCGATGTCACGGTCATACACATTATTAATGGTACAGGAGCCCCCAATGATCAGGGAGGACCCAACCAATGTAAGGAACATGATGTCCAGGGAATTTAGAAAGTGTGTATTCGTAAAATAAAAAGCTAACCACATACCTGTGAAGGTAGTAATTAAATTTGAGTTAACGATACCAATTTTGATGAGTGCCAAAAAATCTTGCCAAGCAGTTGATGCTGTAACATCTGCTTTTTCAATGTCTGTCATGATTCGACTATTAGACATTTTCTTCCTCCTCTCTATAAAAAGCAAGAGGTTTCTTTCCACCTCTATACTATATAGGAAATGATTAACTATTTCTATATGCAGACATAAATTCATGCATAGCTAGAAGATAGTATATATGCTATCAATATTATATTAAACCATATATTATTTCCTTTTTGGGGGAGAATTAGGTAATAATGTGAAGAAATTGTGAAGATGAAAAAACAGAGAACGGCCTCCAAATTTCTACAAACATTTTAAATCCATCATACCATAAAACCGGGCTAAGCGCTTACAGATTTTACTTTTCCTCAAATTAGTCCTTCTCTACTATTATTATCCACTGAAATGATGAGATAAATGCTCATAATTCTGTAACATTTTATCGGTTGAGTTTTAAGGTTCTTTTAGGTATCATCGTAGGGGCATATATATTTTTCTACTATATTTATTTATAGAAAGTGTGTAGAGTTTATTAACTAAGAAGGTGAATAGATTGCATAAAGGTGTTCACAAAGGATTGAAGTGGCTTGCGGTTCTCACTGCACTTGGCATGTTGTTTGTTCTGTTGGGTGGAGCCCTTGTGACGAAGACTGAATCCGGCATGGGCTGTGGAAGATCCTGGCCACTTTGTAACGGGCAATTGATTCCAAGTGATATAACGTTTGAACTGGTGATAGAATTGGCGCACCGTGTCGTATCCGGCGGCGTTGGATTACTCGTCACAGCATTATCAATATGGTCATGGAAAGCGATCGGATATAAGCGGGAGACGAAGCTTCTTGCAGCTCTATCATTCTTTTTCCTCGTATTGCAGGCGCTGATCGGTGCGGCCGCTGTGCTCTGGGGACAGTCGGATTTTGTGCTGGCACTGCATTTCGGCATCTCCTTGATATCTTTTGCTTCTATATTATTATTGACACTTCTCATATTTGAAGTAGATCAAAAATTCGATGCCCATTCACTGCGTATCGATAAGCGATTAAGATTCCATACGGTAGGTGTGACCATCTACAGTTACCTGGTCGTTTATACCGGTGCCCTTGTCAGACATACCGAATCCAGCCTTGTCTGTAAAGACTGGCCGTTATGTGTCAACTCGTCGCCAGGACTTCCGACAAACCTCTACGAATGGATTCAGATGGGACACAGGACGGCTGCTGCATTAATATTCATTTGGATTGGCTATATCACGTTCATCGCCGTTAAAGAACACAAACATCAAAAAGTCATTTACTGGGGATGGATCATCGCCTTTACGCTTGTGTGTCTGCAAGTGATTTCAGGCGCACTCATTGTCTTCACCCGTCTGAATCTGGCAATAGCCCTGATTCACGCATTGATCATTGCATGTCTGTTCGGCTTACTTTGCTACTTGAATCTTCTTGTTTCAAGAAGCAGACAGGGACAATCATAAAAAGGATTCCGGGAAAAATCCCGGAATCCTTTTTTTATGCTTTATCCAATTCAATCAAAAGATCTCCTGGAGAGATGGCATCTCCATTTTGAACATAGACATCTTTTACCACGCCTGCAAATGGTGCCTGCACGGTCGTTTCCATCTTCATGGCTTCAGTGATCATGAGATGGTCTCCTTTTTCAACCTTTTCACCTTTTTCAGTGATGACCCTGATGACTGTCCCTGGCATTGAAGCTCCGATATGATTTTCATTTTTCATATCCGCTTTCATTTTTGCCGCTACGGTTGATTTGATGCTCTCATCTTTTATGACGATTTCACGGGGCTGTCCATTTAACTCAAAGTACACAATCCGTGTTCCATCTGCCTGTGCCTGTCCGAGTGAAACAAGCTTGACGATGAGCGTCTTCCCTGTCTCGATTTCTACTTCGATTTCTTCACCTAGCCTCATCCCGAACAGGAAGGTTGGCGTATCGAGTGTGGAAATGTCCCCAAATTGGTCCAGCGTGTTGGCGTATTCCATGAATACTTTTGGATATAGGGCGTATCCAAGTGCATCGAAACTTGTAACAGGACGCTTAAGCTCCTCAAACAGTTTCTCTTTGAGCGCCGGGAAATCCACATCATCCAAGAGCTCTCCCGGACGAACGGTAAGCGGGCTCCGTCCCTTCAAAATAACTTTTTGCAAATCCTCCGGGAACCCTCCATGTGGCTGTCCAAGATATCCTTCAAATAATTCCACGACCGAGTCAGGGAAATCGATTTTCTCTCCCTGCTCAATCACCTTCTCCTCTGTTAAATCGTTTTGGACCATGAATAAAGCCATGTCTCCAACTACTTTTGAAGAAGGGGTGACTTTGACAATATCACCGAACAAATGATTGACCCTTGCATACATTTCTTTTACTTCTTCCCAGCGGTGACCAAGCCCTACAGCTTTGGCCTGCTGCTGAAGGTTGCTGTATTGTCCACCCGGCATTTCATGCTTATAGACTTCTGAATGAGGGGACATCATGCCGCTTTCAAAGTCTGTATAATACTTCCTGATATCTTCCCAATAGTGGGAAAGCGTCTCCAGGGAGTCGATGTTGACATTCGGCTCTCTTTCGGTCCCTTTTAGTGCATAATACAGCGTATTGGCACTTGGCTGGGATGTCAGGCCGGACATCGTACTAAGCGCTGTGTCAACAATATCCACTCCAGCATCTATGGCCCTTGCGTAAGTATAGATCCCATTTCCACTTGTATCATGGGTATGAAGATGGATAGGAAGGCTGACCGTATCTTTCAGCTCGGAAATCAGACGGTATGCTGCCTGTGGCTTGAGGAGCCCGGCCATATCCTTGATCGCTAAGATATGTGCGCCCCCTGCTTCCAATTCCTTAGCCAAGTTTTTATAATAATCGATACTGTACTTCGTACGTGTCGGGTCTTCAATGTCACCTGTATAGCAAATGGCTGCCTCTGCGATTTTCCCACTTTGTCTAACTGCATCGATCGCCACTTCCATCCCCTTCACCCAGTTAAGGCTGTCGAAGATCCTGAAGACGTCGATTCCTGCGAATGCAGATTTTTCAACGAACTCCCTGATGACATTGTCAGGGTAGTTCTTGTATCCAACTGCATTCGAGGCTCTGAGAAGCATTTGGAACAAGACATTTGGTATCCTTTCTCTCATCGACAATAAGCGGTCCCACGGATCTTCCTTCAAAAAGCGGTACGCTACATCAAACGTTGCCCCGCCCCACATTTCATACGAAAACATATCCGGAAGCAATTGTGATGTCGGTTGTGCGATCTGTTTAAGATCATTTGTCCTCACCCGGGTTGCAAGCAATGATTGATGGGCGTCCCTGAAAGTCGTGTCTGTCAAAAGCACCGACTTCTGATCCTTCACCCAATTCACAAGGCCGTCTGCACCATGCTGGTCCAAGATCTGCTTCGTACCAGGCTTGAATTCCTTACTTACATCGCGAGAAGGAATTCTTGGCTTGGAGAATACAGGCTTCTTCTTTTGTTCGATACCCGGAAAACCATTGACGGTTACATTTCCGATATAAGATAGCATCTTCGTCCCACGGTCTTTTCGATTAGGGAAGATGAACAGTTCCGGCGTTGTATCGATGAATGAAGTATCATAATGGCCGGATATAAAGTTTTCATGCTTTACGACATTTTCCAGGAATGGGATGTTCGTCTTAATTCCCCGAATTCTAAATTCTTGAAGATTTCTGACCATTTTAGAGGCAGCCTGCTCAAATGTCAGCGCCCAGGTAGAAAGTTTAACAAGAAGGGAATCATAATAAGGTGTAATGACCGCTCCCTGGAATCCATTACCGGCATCGAGCCGCACGCCGAATCCGCCACCTGAACGATACGCCATGATTTTACCTGTATCCGGCATAAAGTTATTCAATGGATCTTCTGTTGTCACACGGGACTGTATGGCAAATCCATTTGTCCTGATGTCTTCCTGAAGCGGGATGCCAAGTTTTTCACTGTGGAGGCCATGTCCTTCTGCAATCATTAACTGGGACTGTACGATATCCACTCCTGTAACCATTTCAGTGATGGTATGC
The DNA here is from genome assembly GCF_011398925.1 of Bacillus sp. KH172YL63. Lineage (NCBI taxonomy): Bacteria > Bacillati > Bacillota > Bacilli > Caryophanales > Bacillaceae > Bacillus > Bacillus sp. KH172YL63. The sequence goes on along the minus strand of NZ_AP022842.1, from coordinate 1,403,056 downwards.
TCCACCTGAACCCGTGGATTTACTTCGATGAAATAGAACTGATCATTTGCCACAAGGAACTCGACTGTTCCGGCATTCACGTATTTTACATTATCCATCAGCCTTACTGCTGCTTCACAGATATCTTCCCTTAGCTGATTAGGCAATGCGACAGATGGTGCCACTTCCACAACCTTTTGGTGCCTTCTTTGAATCGAGCAGTCACGTTCATATAAGTGAATAATATTACCGTCGGCATCTCCAAGGATCTGTACTTCAATATGTTTAGGGTTTTCAACGAACTTCTCCACATATATTTCGTCGTTGCCGAATGCTGCCTTCGCTTCCGATTTAGCACGCTCATACGCTTCCTTCAGGCTTTCAAGGTTCCGGACAATCCGCATCCCCCGTCCACCGCCGCCAAGTGAAGCTTTGATGATGATCGGAAAGCCATGATCTTTCCCGAAGCTGATGACTTCTTCCAGCGTCTCTACCGGTCCATCCGTGCCCGGAATGACCGGTATATTTGCCATCTGTGCCTGATGACGGGCCTTTACCTTGTCACCGAACATATTCAGATGCTCTGAATGAGGGCCGACAAAAGTGATGCCTTCTTCTTCACATCGTCTTGCGAAATGGATATTTTCGGACAGAAAACCATACCCGGGATGAATTGCATCTACATCTGAAGCTTTCGCGATTCTGATGATGCCCTCTATATCTAAATAAGCGTCGATGGGTTTCTTTCCTTCCCCGACGAGATATGCTTCATCTGCTTTATAACGATGGTAAGATCCGGAATCTTCCTTACTGTAAATCGCAACAGTCCTGATATTGAGTTCCGTACAGGCACGGAATACACGTATGGCAATTTCGCCGCGATTTGCTACTAATACTTTTTTGATTGTCTTCAATACTCTCTCTCCTTTTGGCTATTCATGATTGATTTCCCTATATTGCAGTCTATGAAAAAAGGGCTGTCCCGAAAGATAATAAAGAAGTATCTTAGGGGGCAGACCCTAGACTTAGAGTTTTTAGATACTCTATCAAAGTGACCTACATTTTTACACCATATATTTTTTTGCTATTAGACATATTCTCTGAAGGAATGTCATTTTCCTTCTTTGTTTTATATTTTTCTTCATATTTTACAAACATCGACACATTTACAAGGACACCCATCGACAAAGACAGCACCAGCAGAGAAGATCCCCCGTAACTGATGAACGGTAACGGGACCCCGGTGATTGGAATCAAACCTGATACCCCGCCAAGGTTGATGAATGCCTGAATGCCGATCATAGAAGAAATCCCGATTGCAAGCATCGTACCAAAAGGATCCTGGCATTTCACACCGGTATAGATACCCCGGAGGACGATATAGGTCAATCCAAGGATGACAAAGCTTACGCCAAACACACCAAGCTCCTCAGCAATGATGGCCATGATGAAATCTGTTTGCGGTTCAGGCAGGTAACCAAGCTTTTGTACACTTTGACCGAGTCCAAGTCCCTTCACACCGCCTGAGCCAATCGCAAGATAAGAATTGACAAGGTGATATCCTTCTCCTTGTGCATATTTGAACGGTGACAGATAGGCTTCTATCCTGCTTAGCCTTTCCTCTGTGAAAATGAAGCCCCTCGCAAGGTAGATAAACGGGGAGATGACAACAAAGAAAGCCATTCCCAGACCTGTCAGTTTAAAAAATGTCTTAAAACTGATCCCGGAACAGGAGATTACGATCGCACCGATGGCAAAAATGATGGCAGCCGTTCCAAAATCCGGTTCAAGGAAGACCAAAAAACAAATGAAACCAAGAAACAGCAGTGGCGGCGCAAGCCCCCTATTAAAATCGTCTATGTATGCCTGCTTCTTTGAATAAACAGAACCAAGGTAAATGATTACGGCAAGCTTCGCAAACTCCGACGGCTGGATCGGCATGAACCCTAAATTGATCCAGCTTTTGGCATTGTTCACTTCGTAACCGAAAACATGCACCCCGAGCAATAAACCGATGATCAAAAACATGAGTCCCTTGATGATTTTGTTTACCCGGAAGGCTTTATACGGGAACCAGGCAGCAACCGAAAAGGCAACGAATCCTATGATGATATTGATCATCTGCCTTTTATAAAAATAATCACTGTCCCATCCGAACCGTTCCACAGCCATGACCATGCTTGCACTATAAATCATCACAAGGCCAAACAAACAAAGAAACACATATACAGCGATCAATGAATAGTCATATGACTTTGCTATTTTTTTAATCATGACATTCAATCCTTTTTATCTTTATATCATTTTCCAATCCTATTCCGCTAACAAAAAAACTCAAACAACAGATGTATGCATTGTTTGAGTTGTCATGACTATTTTACTTTTTCGTAGATGCATCATGCAGGGCAGAGAGTTCTCTTTCCAATGAATCGATCAGTTCTTTTCCATCCTGGTCATCTACCAGCCCGAGGCGGACTGCAAATTCTATTTCACGAGATAATCCGAACATTTGGGTATCCAATACTTCCTCGTAAAGAGGACATTGGGGCATCGTTAAATTATCCATTTGTACTTTTATAAGTTGTAAAATCTTTTCTGCGTCGGCCTTTAACAGCTCATAGGCTTTTTCTCGGTGATTGATTGTCATTTCTGACGCCACAGTGATCCCCCCATTCCGAACAAATAGCATTCCTGTCTTAAAATTTTATCGCTAAATCACACAAATTGCAAGAAAAATAAGTGTTTTCAACAGGATTCAATGACAATATTCCGAATCATTTTTCGGGGGGATTTATTCATTACACCTCTTCATTCCAATGCAAGTCCCGGGGTAAGCCGGTCATTCCCTGTGAGGGACGATCCTCTCGCATCAGAATATACTCCATGAGTATTTGTCACTGAGCATTTCTAAAAGCTTCAAGCCTGCACTGCTGTTCCCGACATCATCAAGGGCAGGGCCGAATATGCCAATCCCGCACTTGCCTGGTACAGCCCCCATGATGCCGCCCGATACCCCGCTCTTTGCAGGGATGCCGATCTTGATGGCGAATTCACCAGATGAGTTATACATGCCGCATGTGACCATGAATGTTTTACAAACCCTTGCCACATCCCTCGATATGATTTCCCTCCCGCTTTCAGGGTCGACTCCGTCGTTTGCAAATACCGCCCCCATCTTCGCCAAATCCACACAGCTCATTTCCACAGCACATTGCTTCGTGTACAGGACGAGGAGATCTTCTACATTCCCTGTGATCACACCATGCTGCTTCATGAAATAGCAAAGGGAGCGATTCAGGTTCGCTGTCTGCAATTCTGAATACGCGACATCTTCGTTATAGGAAACCGTTTCACCGGTCATATGATTAATGAACTCAATAAGGCGCCCCCATTTTTCCATGGCGGTGTTCCCTTTAATCATGTTCGTGACGGCAAGGGCACCGGCATTGATCATTGGATTAAGCGGTTTAGAGGGTTTATGGGTTTCAAGCTTGGCAATGGAGTTGAATGGATCACCTGTCGGTTCCATCCCTACTTTCGAAAACACATATTCCTCACCATAATCCATCAATACAAGGGCAAGTGTGATGACTTTGGATACACTTTGAAGGGTGAATTTCTTCAAATGGTCCCCTGCATAGCATGATTGATTGTCGAGCGTGTATATACTGATCGCCAAATCGCTTGGATTTTGATCCCGGAGTGCAGGGATATAATCAGCCACCTTGCCCTCAGCTGCAAAAGGCCTTGCACGCTCCACGAGCTCTTCCAATAATTCCTGGGTTTTAATCATCCTGTCCATCAACTCCTTCTGTCTTACCTATAGTTTCCCTCTTTTCGACATTTGAAAACGCTGAAAATGCTTTCATCACCATGTGACAAACTTCAGGAGAACATTTATACTGATAGTAACAGCGAGAGGAGGAATCTGTTGTGGAAAGTATCGTACCGATCAACGGAAAAGTGAAATTCACCATCACATTGGATGCAGGTGTGTGGATATTCGATGACCGCAAAGTGGATTTAACTACATATTTCGAAGAAACGAATGCAACGGTTGATGAATTGGAAGAATACACAAAAGCCGTTTCCAGGCACTGGTCCAGGGAAATTCAAGAGGGTGCCACATATCCCCCTACATTAAAAACAGAAAAAAAATATGAAAAGGAAAAGGTACTCAATGGAACATTCGCCATTCCGTTCCTGCCCTTCCTTCAAAACGCGGAACCTTTAGAAGATGCGGCGAAAGTCGTCATCGAAACCGCAAACGGGGAGCACGAAATCAAACTCGCCGATGCAGATCAACTTTTGATTGGATTTTCCAAGGAAGGAAAGCCTTTAAGGGATAACGGGCCCGTCCATATTTATTTCAAAGACGGCTCCAACCGGGATCACCCAATCACCGATGTGAAAGCATTCCGTCTGCAATGACGAAATTAAGCAAAAACGGTTCAGGAACCCCTGAACCGTTTTTTTCATACGTTATAAATGTGTTTGTTACAGGATATCCGCTGCCAGTTGGGCAAGACCGGATCTCTCCCCTTTCATCAGCTTGACATGTCCAGCTAATTTTTGATCTTTAAATTTTTCAACTACGTAGGTCAATCCGTTATTGTATTCATCAAGATACGGGTGATCTATTTGGGCCGGATCTCCCATCAGGACGATTTTACTCCGCTCCCCCACCCGGGTCAGGATGGTTTTCACTTCGTGTTTGGTCAGATTTTGTGCTTCATCGATGATGATGTATTGATCAGGGATGCTCCGCCCCCTAATATAGGTTAGTGCTTCCACTTCTATTGAGCCCATCCCGGCAAGAATATCATCCAGTTCCCCCGGTTTTTTCGTATTAAAAAGGTATTCAAGATTATCATAGATCGGCTGCATCCAGGGTCTGAGTTTTTCCTGTTTTTCTCCTGGAAGATAGCCGATATCTTTACCGACCGGAACGATTGGACGGGCGACGAGTAATTTATTGAACTTATTGAAATCCTCTGTCTGCAAAAGTCCTGCGGCGAGTGCAAGAAGGGTCTTTCCTGTCCCCGCTTTCCCGATCATCGTCACAAGTGAGATATCATCTCGTAATAACAGCTCCGTCGCCATTGTCTGCTGGACGTTTCTAGCCTTGATCCCCCACATATGCTCTTGATCATACACTAACTTCTTTACTTTCATTCCGGTGCCGTCCACCATTCCAAGAGCAGAAGCAGAGCTTCCAAGGGCATCTTTCATGATCAGGAATTGGTGGGAATAAAATCGCTGCTTTGTCATATCGGTAAGAGGAAGTTCCCCTTTGTCATAAAATTTATCAAGAAGTTCTCTTTCTATATATAATTCGATAAATCCGGTATAAATATCATTCACTTCAATGACTCTGTCGCTCAGGAAATCCTCCGCCTGCAACCCTAAGGCATCGGCTTTCACCCGTACAAGGGTATCCTTGCTGACCAATATCACCGATTTACCGTCCTTTTTCGCTTCTTCTTCAAGAGAAAGGTTTTTTGCGACGGCTATGATCCGGTTATCATTTGTTTTTTCGACAAAAATATCTTGCAACTGCTGAAATGATCGATGATTGAGTTCAATTCGCAGTGATCCTCCTGTGTAGAGAGGGATCTTTTCATGGAGCTTTCCTTCTTGCCGTAAATTATCTATCAGTTTCGATACATGTCTTGCGTTTCTTCCGATTTCATCCATATAACGCTTTTTAGAGTCCACTTCTTCTAATACGACTGCAGGTATAACCACCTCATTATCCTGAAAAGAAAAGATGGCTTGTGGATCTTGTAATAAGACATTGGTATCTAATACATAAATTTTTTTCAAATCGATGCCTCCTGCTCCTGATTTCTTATTACTATTGTATGTAGCCAATGTTGTTCCGGTTATTCCCAGCTACTCAAATAGGACGGCCCGTTTCTTAAAATATATGAATAAACGTATAAAGATAGAAGAAAATTACACAATAAGAAAAGATATTGATTTTAATCCGGGAGGTCTCACATGAATAAATTCATCTCTCTACTATTGGTCACCGTCATCTTAGCAGCATGTGCCAACAAAAACGATGTAGGGTATAAGAACGATGCGAACAGTCAAAATAATAAGCCGATTACGGTTCAGGATAGTAATATTCAATCCGTAAAACGAAAGTCCGGCCAACAAATCTCAAAGCATCTGGTTGAGCTGACCACGAGTGTACCTGACGTAAAGGATGCCACTGCAGTAGTCATCGGGAAATATGCTTTTGTCGGGATTGATATCGACGCAGATGTCGAGCGCTCCCAGGTAGGCTCAATCAAATACTCTGTCGCAGAAGCTCTTCAGCATGATCCATACGGTGCAGAAGCGATCGTGATCGCTGACCCTGATCTTTTCGCCCGCCTGAAAGAAATCAGCAAGGATATACAAAGAGGTGAGCCGGTTCAAGGAATCATGAATGAGCTTTCTGATATTTCAGGAAGGTTGATGCCAGAAATCCCTAAATCGTTAAAACAGACGGATCCGGAGAATGCTCCTGACGAACCGAAGAAGAAAATGAATAAAGGAAAAGAGAAGCAGCTTAAGGAAGAACAAAAAGATCAAACCTATGATAAGATCGATTGATGGTTCTTTAAGGCTGTTTCCGTAAACATTGTGACTTTTATACAAGCGAGATGCGGTTGATTTCCGCTCCAGATGCTCGCTTTCCGCGGGGATGGCGGTGAGCCTCCTCGGACTTTGTCCTGCGGGGTCTCACCTGTCTAGCTACGGCGGCTAGCCCCTCGAGGTCATAAGCTAAATGGTCCATGAAGGCAAAGACCGCCTTCACAGCCCATTCATCTTATGCTTGTCAGGGCTGAACGAGCCGCCTCCGCTTTTCGCACTGTCCATCAGTTCCCGCAGGAGTCGAGCATCTTCCTCTCCAATCAACCATCGAAGATAAAAACCAAACATTCACTGGACTAACTGCTTATTCATCTTCTGAATAGTATGGTTACACGTCATTAAAGTACATTGTCCTTGATTCATTGGTATGGCAATTTTTTATTCAGCAGTCTCAAATTACAGAAGGTGCTCACATTAACCTCTGTCAAT